>NZ_CP146373.1:1984533-2646044 GCF_037055325.1 Arachnia propionica
GATTGGGCCCGCATCTCCCCGTTCCACTGGTACGGGGCCACCAATCCCTTGGAGAACGGCGCCAACTGGGGGCACGTCGCGATCCTGCTGGTGGGGTCGGCGGTGTTGCTGGCAGCATCCTTCCCGCTGTTCACCAGACGCGACCTGCGGGTGTGATCCCACGCCTTCGACCCTCCCTGCCTGGACTCACATAGTCGAGAGGCGAGGGAGGGTCGAAGGATTTGCTGCATGGAGCACGGTGTCTGGTCTGGATCAACTGCCGATGTCGGGGCTCACGTGTGTTGTCGTCAGAAGTCATGGGTCGGGTGCGCGAATTCATCGGTCCCGACACGACACGTCCCCTCAGGAATCTCGTCACGCGCGCGGGGAGCACAGCAATGGTCGAAAACAGCTTCTTCTCAAAATCATCCCGCGTCGTGTATACAAAACTCCTTTACACATAGACAACACCACAACACGGGCAGCTTTTAGGGTCAAAAATGAAACATCCTATCGTTTTAGATGCCCTAAGATTATCCACATCAGCCCTAAGGGCCGCCGTCTTTTAGGGTTAGCTGTTTAGGTAAAATGCCACTGCCCCTGCGGCGTGGTAAACCAGAAAAGCAGCGCATCAGAGCCTCCGGTGATCTCTGCAAATGATTCGTTTGAGAATTTCCAAACGACGACAGGATCATCACCAGTCCCTAGAAAGAATGCTTCCCCCCAAGCCCTTCTCCCAGCAGTCGCATAGGATGCGAAAAGGTCGTTCAGCTCCGCGGCCCCCTCAGCATCCCCTGTTTCATTATTTGCCGTGACGAGTGAAACTCGACAGATACTGCCCGATTTGTCCGCCCTGAGAGTTGCATTCCCAATTTCGTCGTCATATACATTGAAACAACTCGGTCGCAGAGTGGGTTTCCAGCCCATTTGCTCGGCGTAGGGAGGGAAGTCGTTGAGTTGGATGGGCCACGGAAACTGCATGAGCCTGTTGGTCCACGTGATGAAATCTCGTGGGGGGAATATGATCATGGTTTTTCTTTCTTGATGAATTCGGCGACGAGTTATCCCTGAGGCTTATTCACAGCCATCCTCAAACGCGCTCTGACTAGGGGTTTCACTGGTTGACACGTCGCCTGTGAATAAGCCTCCCTCACTGGGCTCGAGAATGACCCTATCACCCAGATCGCATACCATCAGCTCTCGCATCCTTGTACAACCCGAACCTTCTAGAGGAACTGCCGCCTTCCTTGGGGAGTGAAGAACCGAAACATGACAGTCCTGCGCCCTCTTGTCACCTGAGTGAACATGTCCCCAGGGAACCTCCACGTCACACCAGGCCCATCTCCGGCCTCCAGCAGGAACGGCTCCCCCCACGCCTCCCTCCCAGCAGCCGCACACGACACAAAATGATCATTCAACTCAGCAGCACCCTCGTCATTCCTTGCCTTATTCAGCGCAGCTCGCAAAAACAGATTACGCACATTCCCATCCCTGTCACTACTGAGAATCGTGATCTCATCATCATTATCAGAACATACACTGAACTCATCCGGCAGCGAGGTGGGCTTCCAACCCAGCCTCTCGGCGTAGGGAGGGAAGTTGTTGACCTGGATGGGCCATGGGAAATGCATGAGCGCGTTGCTCCACGTGATGAATTCTTGCGGGGCAAATATAATCATCATGTCTCCTTTTTAATGAAACCAGCGACGAGCACTCCAGCCCTGAACTTGAGAATAATCAAACCATCCACCTTCACGCCCTTGTGAAACCCGAACCTTCTAGAGAAAATACCACCGCCCCTCCGGCGTGAAGAACCGAAACAGAACAGCCGTGGATCCCCCTGTTACCTGAGCGAACATGTCACCAGGGAACCTCCAGGTAGCAGTGGGATCATCCCCAGCTTCCAGCAGGAAAGGCTCCCCCCACTCCTTCCTCCCAGCAGCAACACAGGACACGAGATGATCATTCAACTCAGCAGCACCCTCGACATCATCAGCGTCATTTATCGCCATGTGCAAAAAAAGCTTATACACGTCCCCTGCCTCACTACTGCTGAGGATCGTGATCTCATCATTTTTGTCAGGGACCACGTTGAACCACGTCGGTCGCGAAGTAGGTTTCCAGCCCAGCTGTTCGGCGTAGGGAGGGAAGTCGTTGAGCTGGATAGGCCATGGAAACTGCACAAGCATGTTGGCCCAGGTGATGAAATCTTGCGGGGGGAATATGATCATGATATTGCTTTCTTGATAAATGCGGTGATGAGTTATCTGTCTTTAAGCTTGACAATGTCCTTACCATCCGAGCCAAACACAGAGGCTTATTCACAGACAGCGTGGCGGCCAGTAAAACCCCTAGTCAGGGCGCACTTCAGGAAGGCTGTGAATAAACCTCGCAATCCACCCTTACCCCTTATAAAACCCGAATTCTCTAGAGAAAATACCACCGCCCCTCCGGCGTGAAGAACCGAAACAGAACAGCCATGAATCCCCCTGTCACTTGAGCGAACATGTCCCCAGGGAACCTCCAGGTAGCAGTGGGATCATCCCCAGCCTCCAGCAGAAACGGCTCCCCCCACGCCTTCCTCCCAGCAGCCACACAAGACACAAAATGATCATTCAACTCAACAGCACCCTCATCATTCTTCATGTCGTTCACCGCCATGTACAAAAAAAGTTTATACACATCCCCTGTTTCACTGCTACTGAGAGTCGTGAACTCATAATCATTGTCAGGGAATACAGTGAATTCATTTGGCAACGAAGTGGGCTTCCAGCCCAATTGTTCAGCATAGGGAAGGAAGTCGTTGAGTCGGATGGGCCACGGAAACTGTATGAGTGTGTTAGTCCACATGATGAATTCTTGCGGGGCAAATATAATCATGTTGCCTCCTTTTTGATGAAACCAGCGACGAGCAGCCCAGCCCTGAGCTTGAGAATAATCGGACCATCCACCTTCACGCCCTTGTGAAACCCGAGTCTTCTAGAGGAACTGGTATTTCCCTTGGGGTGTGAAGAAATTAAACAGAACAGCCCTACTCCCTCCTGTCACCTGAGCGAACATGTCCCCAGGGAACCTCCACGTCACACCAGGACCACCCCCAGCTTCCAGCAGGAACGGATTCCCCCACGCCTTCTTTCCAGCAGCCACACAGGACACAAAATGATCATTCAACTCAGCAGCACCCTCATCATCCTCAGCCTCATTCGACGCCATATACAAAAACAGATTACGCACATTCCCATCCCTGTCACTACTGAGAATCGTGATCTCATCATCATTGTCAGGAAGTACGCTGAATTCATCCGGCAGCGAGGTAGGCTTCCAGCCCAGTTTTTCGGCGTAGGGGGTGAAGTCGTTGAGTTGGATGGGCCATGGGAACTGCACGAGCGTGTTGGTCCAGGTGATGAAATCTTGCGGGGGGAATATGATCATGGTGTTTCTTTCTTGATGAAATCGGTGACGAGTTGTCCGTCCTTGGGTTCGAGTGTGGTGGATATTCGCATTCCCTGGGTGCGGTGTGATAACAGAAAGGGACCTATCCGCAACCACCCTGGATGTGGGTGGTTTGCGGATAGATCCCTACGCGCTGGCTGTCAGGCACGCTCCCGCTGGAGACCAAGGGACGGAAGGTCGAGTTCATCAGTCCCGACACTACGCTCCTCCTCGGGGATTTCGTCGCGGTAGTCGGGGTAGCTCCACGCCTTGTAGACGAGCCGCTCCGGAGAATCAACATCACCGATGTCCCGAAGCCGAATAACACACGCCCGAACAACATTCCTGATGGTAGCGCTGGGTGTGGGCCAGGGAAGCTCCTGCTTCCACGTGAAACCATCCTCATCAGGAGCAAACCCCAACTCCCGGAACTCCGCCTGCTGCGCATCAGTGAAGGTGACCCGCTGATTCCCGACATTCAACAAGGACAACTCAGCAGTCATCGTGGTGTTATGACCAAACGCATAGATCCCACCAAACTGCACAAACGGCGTCCCCGTCTTCCCGGCCTGATCCGGCACACCAACAATCAAAATCGTGTGCGACGGAAACGCCATAACAGTCGAAAACAACCTCTTCTCAAAATCATCCCACGACATATACACAAAACTCCTTTACACATAGGACCACACCAAAACACAAAACAGCCTCCCCCACAGGACCCGCCACCGATTCCACCCAAACCACACCCACTTTCACTTCTTGCGAAAATCGAGTCTTCTAGACGAACTGGTATTTCCCTTGGGGCGTGAAGAAATTAAACAGAACAGCCCTGCTCCCTCTTGTCACTTGAGTGAACATGTCTCCGGGGAACCTCCACGTCACACCAGGCCCATCCCCAGCCTCCAGCAGGAAAGGATCCCCCCACGCCTCCCTCCCAGCAGCAACACAGGACACAAAATGATCATTCAACCCAACAGCACCCTCAGCGTCCTCAGCCTCATTCGACGCCATGCGCAAAAACAGTTCGTACACATCCCCAGCTTCGTCGTCACCAAGAATCGCACGCCCGCCGTTATTACCGGCACGTACGCTGAACTCATCCGGCAGCGAGGTGGGTTTCCAGCCCAATTTCTCTGCATAGGGAGCGAAGTCGTCGACTTGGATGGGCCACGGAAACTGCACGAGTGTATTGGCCCAGGTGATGAATTCCTGTGGGGGGAATATGATCATGGTGTTTCTTTCTTGATGAATTCGGTGATGAGTTGTCCGTCCTTGAGTTTGAGAATGACTTTACCACCGAGATCAAACTGTCCCACCTTGACGGTGCCGTCGGTTCGGGCATTGACCATTTCGTAGACGACCTCGACGCCTTCGGTTTTCAGTTTCTGGTAGAAACCGGCGTGCTCTGGCGAGTGCTCCAAAGAGGTCAGGGCCTCGAGGAGTCTCGGGTCCTGGTTCTTCCCGCTCAACAGGTCCATCACGTACTCCGCGGTTCCCTGCTGCGCCCTGGAACCCGCGGCAGTCTCCCGGCTGCCGAGTCCAGGGCTGTCGCCGCCCTTGTTCTCCCCGAAAACCAGCCGCGAATCACCCTCGGTGCTAAACCGGTCCCCCCTCCCCGCACCAGTGGGTTTCGCCCCATCCGGGGTATCGGCAGGTTCACCCAGCAAATGTTTGCGCCCTGCACCACCCGCATCCGGGGAGTGGTCGAGAGTGAAGTGATGCCCCGCACGATCCCCCGCCCACTCCGACACCTTCCGCAGATCAGACGCAGACCTTGTAGCAGCACGAAGGTCTTTCCTGATCTGTTTCGCTTTGGCCTGCGATTCAGGATCCAAGGCATCAAGGTTATTTTTGATTTCTTCTGCGAGTTTCGCGTAGGACTTGTCGGTGGTGTCGAGTTGTAGTTTCTTGCCGTCCCGAGTTTTCAGGGTTTCGATGTCATTGATCGCCTGAGTGGCCGCACGACGATCCGTGCGTGCTTTGGTGCGAGCCTCATCCCAGATACGCGTATCAGCCTTAGTGCGTTCAGCCAGCGCGGGATTGTTCCAGTCATGATCACCCAACAGGATCTTCCGGGCGTAGTACTTGATGCCCTTCGGTCTGTGAGCATACGGATCCTCCGCGAACTGCCCATTATCGGAATGCCGCAGCCTATTGTCCTGACTCCTGAAAGTCCCTTCCGGATCAGAAGCGTAATGTTTCCGACCATCACCACGATCGACCTCCACCGGATCGCCATGGTCATCGTAGAGAGGATTCCCCTTCTCGTCGTAGCGGGGAAGATCATCTATCGGATCGTTTCCTGAACCCGACCCTCCATGATCCGATCCATCACCGCCAGAACCAGAACCCTCATCCGGGTGACGATGATCATCCGCACCATCAACCCCGTCACCACGTCCATCACCGGGATGCTCACCCCGGCCAGGATTTTCATCCACGTCAGGATGCCTATCCCGACCCGAATGCTCATCCACATCAGGACGCCTATCCCGACCCGAATGCTCATCCACATCAGGACGCCTATCCCGACCCGAATGCTCATCCACATCAGGACGCCTATCCCGACCCGAATGCTCATCCACATCAGGACGCCTATCCCGACCCGAATGCTCATCCGGACCGGAATGCTTGTCCCGACTCGGATGGTTGTCGGGTGTGATGTCGGTTCTGGGTTTGGCAGGATCGCCGGTGTCAGTACGGGGCCGCTCGACATCGTCCCCACGCCCCTCTGGACGCGTCCTGTCGCCGGGACGCTGGTCAGGCGAATCCGCGAGATCAGCATCCGGTTTCTTCCGAGGAGCATCAGGAACATCACTTCCCGGCTCCCCTCCACGGTTACGCGTCCTGGGAGCATGATCATCCGGCACGTTGTTCTCATCCGGAGAACGCCTCGGTCGCGATGGAACCTCCGGCTCCGGCGCATGGGGCGCACCACCGTGGTGGCTCGGCGCGCCGCCATGATGCCCCGACGACCCGCCATGCGAGGTTCCACCCCCATGCCCGGCCCCGCCACCGCCGGTATGCGGAGTGGCACCGCCGTTGTTTCCAAGATGAGCACTCGCCGATCCCCCACCATGCGAGGAACCACCACCATGACCTGCCCCGCCAGCACCATGATGCGCGCTCGGGCCTTCGCCACGACCACCAGCCGATGTGTGACCCGGCTCCGGGGAATGACCATGGGACGTCGACCCGCCCACCTCCATGGAGCGACCTCCGCCCGTTCCGGCCAAGGCCGGCTCACGCACCTCGGGAGCATCCATACCGGGACGCGACGGGACTTTGCCGGGAGAATCCACCGGGTTCGACGTGAGTTTCGGCCCACCCGGGTTGGCCGGGGCCTCGAAATCAGGACCCGGCCCCGAGGACCTTGACACACCACCCCCACTGGTGGCGTGTGGGGAAGCGCCGCCGTGGCCGCTCGGGTTGTGCCCGCTGGGGGTGAGCGGCCCTGATTTGGTGGGCCCTGCCGCATCGGTGAGATCGACAGGGGTTTTGGAACGAAGTTTCTGGATCTGTTCCAAACCCAGATCAATAGCCTTGACCCCGCCCCGGATCAGCCACCCACCGCCGGGAACCGCGAAGTCTGCCACCCGCGTGGCCATGTTCACCGTTTTGAGTGCTGCAGCACCCACCTTGGTGCCACCTATGACGCCCTTGGCCGCACCGGCGCCAGGAATGAAGTTCGATCCGATGTTCAACGCCGACTCGGTGGCCGCAGCAACCGGGTCCTCCGCCCATTTGTGCCAGCCGTCCTTACCGGCCTTGTGAGCTGCGTAGTCGAAACCGATCATGCCGGTCCATGCGGTCGCGGCGACATCATGGCGGGCATCCACCCATGCGTCCACATCATCGTTACCGAAGAACTTGATCGTGTCACTTACATCCAAGGCCAACAGAGCCGTCGACCCGATGAAATCAACTACTCCCAACCAGGTGTTACCAGCATTCGCCAACGACCATGACCCATCCGGAGCGAAACCGAACATGGCCTTGGCGCCATCCCAGGTGCCCTGGAGAAAGTTTCCCGCCCCGTGTACAACGGACTCGCCGCAGTTGCGGTTCTTCTCCACCGGCGCGCCCCAGGGCATCATCTCCCCAGACTGCATAAGCGCATCCGCCGAGATTCCCTCCACCGCGGGCAGCTCTACCCCATCCAGCAACCCATTAATCGAGTTCGCGCACGCAGCAGCCGCTGTGGTGAGAGTCTCCACCACCTTCGCGTAACGCCCCAACAACGCGTTGTTACGATCCACTACCTCCTGATGATCCCGCCACTTGTCCCCATACTCCGACAACGTGGCGCTACGAAACGAAGCAGCCTCCTGCTCCAATGTTGCAAGCTCACTCTTGACCGGTTCTATCGCACCAGCGAAATCATCCAACGCACTAGAAGCCTTCTCAAACTTCGTTTTAATCGTCTCCGACGCCGTCGCCGCCGGAGCCATCAACCCATACGCCTGCTCCGCTTCCGGAGCCACATACACAGCCGGTAAACCATTCCACAACCCAACAATCGCATCCATCCGGGAATCAATCGTTTGTCCCATGGACTTCAGTTTCCCGGACGCGGCCCTCACATTCTCCGCATTAATATCCTTACTCTTACACGGAAACGCCTCCGGCATCACTAACCCATCACCCGACTGCGGCTGCTCACCCATCACACACCACTTTCTTCTTGCTTTGGAATTTACTGGTCATCTTTGTAGCCGTGGGTTTCGAAATAGGAGAAGTCGCCGCTCGACGCCGATGCTGTCATCTGGCGTTGGAACTCGCCGGCCATGTCGCCCTGCCCACGGTTGCAGGCGACACGTGAGTTCACCACTCTCACATGCCGGTCTGCGGATCCCCCTTACTCGGGGATGGCCGAGCGTGCGGTTGATAGGGCCCTGGCGGCCACGTCATCGTTCTCCGCCAACGATTGACGGATCGCTCCAATCACCTCACGTACCTGACGACCCGCCATGTTCCACTGCTGCTCCAGATGCGCATACTCATCCGAGACCCCATCAGCCTGATACGCACTCATCGCCTGCTTCACATCAGCATCCCGACGATCCAACGCAGCCTCCAACTCCGAAGCCACCGCCTCAAAATTCCCCTGCACAGCCTGAGACGCACCCACACTGTAATCATTACGATCCATCTGATTACCAGACATCACACACACTCCCAACACAACAAACCAGAAATAAACAAACACCCCCCACAAGCAACAATCCCAGCAGAAACTACTGCGGACCGATACGCGACAAAAACCCCTCAGCACTGAAATCAGCAGCACCCTCCGCCGACGCATGCACCGACGCACCATCCTCAGCCGCCGTCACAAACGCCCGATTCTGCCCCGAAATCGAACCCACAATCCCAGCCAACGCAGAATTCAACGACGCAGAAATCTCATCCACACTCACCTTGAACTTGTCAAACGCAGCCCTCGCCGGACCATTCACCTGACCCGACAACGGCTCAGCAGCCTCAAACAACCGCCTCACCAACACCCCCAAATCCTCAGACTCCGTCTGAGACCGCTGCCCCAACACCACCAACGTGTCACTCTCCATCGCGAACTTCACGCGAAACACCCCTTCCCGAAAAAACAATTCCTCACACACAAAAAATTTGAGGTCCCCATACCCTCACCCACCCCACCACCACCCCACAACCACCCTTTAAACATCAAATACAACCCGCCTGCCGCCGATCCACCCCACACGCCCCCGACAAGCGACAACACCCCACAACACGCCACCATGTCCACCAAACGGACGACACCCGGAAACTCCTCCGGCATAACACACGGTTAACGCCCACCCACCCGACACGAAGCGGAATGTGCGTGCTGGGCGCCTCTCAGTCCTCGGTTTGACTGACCCAGAGATTGATCCCCGACTCGACGGCGTGCTCATCGATGGCGGCCAGCTCGTCGTCGGTGAAGACCATGTTCTCCAAGGCCCCCAGGTTGGATTCCAGCTGTCGCAGCGACGACACACCGATCAGCGTCGACGTGACCCGTGGGTCGCGCAGCACCCAGGCGAGCGCCATCTGCGCCAACGACTGCCCACGCTCACGGGCAATCTCGTGGAGGGCGCGAACATGGGTGAGGACGTCGTCGCTGAGCTGTTCGCGGGTCAGCGACCCGCCACGCGCCGCACGGGAGTCCTCCGGAACGCCACTGAGATAGCGGTCGGTGAGCAGCCCCTGCGCCAGGGCGGTGAAGGCGATGATGCCCATGCCCTGGTTCTCGCAGGCATCGATCAGGTCGGATTCGATCCAGCGGTTGAGCATGTTGTAGCTGGGCTGGTGGATCAACAGCGGGGTGCCGAGTTCACGGGCGATGCGGGCCGCCTCCTGGGTCCTGGTGGCCGAGTACGACGAAATCCCGACATACAGAGCCCGACCGGAACGCACTGCCCGGTCGAGGGCCGTCATGGTCTCCTCGACGGGGGTATCGGGGTCGAAACGATGCGAATAGAAAATGTCGACATAATCCAGGCCCATGCGCTCCAGCGACTGATCGAGGGAGGCCAGCACGTACTTGCGCGACCCACCGCCCTGCCCATAAGGACCCGGCCACATGTCATAGCCCGCCTTGGTGGAGATGATCAACTCGTCACGAAACGGCGCGAGATCCTGCCGGAAAATGGTGCCGAAATTGATCTCCGCCTGCCCATAGGGCGGACCATAATTGTTGGCGAGATCGAAATGAGTGATGCCGGCGTCGAAAGCGCGACGAATGATAGCCCGCTGCACTCCGAGGGGTTTGTCGTCGCCGAAATTTTGCCACAACCCCAACGACATCGTCGGAAGCAGCAGCCCAGAACGTCCACAGCGACGGTAGGGCATACGACCGTCGTAGCGGTCGGGATCGGGAGTGTAGGTCGGAAACATGGCCTCATCCTGCCAGCCACCCTCCCCGCATCAGCACGGGGAGGGTGGTCAGCCGGTCAGGTCCGCTCGAGGATCCGGATGGCCGCGAGGAAACCGAGCACCGACCAGACGGCGAGCACCACGTAGCTGATGATTCCGGCCTGAAAGGTCTCGTGTGCCAGGGAGGCCCTCATCACCTGGGCCATGTGATGGAGCGGCAACAGCAGGTGCACGAACTGCAGCCACTCGGGCAGACGGTCCATCGGGAAACTGATCGGTGTGAACATGAGGGTAACGAACGCAATAATCTGCGACAGCCCCATCGCGAGCTCAGCCGGCATCGCATACGAGTAGCCGTAGCCGATGCCGAAACAGGCCGTCACCACCAGCACGTAGGCGGGGATGATCGTCCACAAAACCGAGAACCCGGGCTGGAACATGAAATGCGCGGTCACGACGGCGATGACGATCGCCGGCACCGTCACGAGCAGCCAGACCGTGCAGTCGGCGAACAGGAAGTTCTTGCGACTCACGGGCAGCGACTTGATGAAGTCGATGTACCCGGCTACCCGCGCGGTCGCGTTCTGCATGGGGACGACGACGAGCGCGGTCATGATCAGAACGATCGTCGGCGCCCCCGTGGCCAGGTACAGCATCTCGTTTCCCGCAGACGAAGAGGGCACCAGGAACGAAAACCCGATGATCACGCCGAGCGCTATAACCGTGAAAAATATGCCGTAGGCCACCAGGTGGCCGCCCAGTTTCTGGGCCTGAAGCCTGAACACATGCCCCAGTTCCGTTTCAGTGCGCATCGGTGCCCGCCTCCTTGCTCCCCACCAGCTGAACGTAGGTGTCCTCCAGGGACATCTCGCGCAGCGAGTAGTCGCCCACCAACCGGCGGCCCCGCAGCTCCGCGGCCCACGTCAGGGCGTCAACCGCCCGATCCCTCGGGAATGAGACGACCACCTCGCCGTTTCTGACCTCGATGTTCCCGGCCCAGTCCGGCTGCCCGAAGGCCTCGCGCGAGGCCGTGGTGAATGCCTGCAGCTTCATGTCGTCCCCGACCGTTGAGGCCTTGATGCGCGACGCATTCCCCCGAGCCAACACCCTGCCGTGATCCAGGATCGCCATCTCATCCACGGCCCCCTCGGCCTCGCCGATGTTGTGGGTCACCAGCAACACCGCCGTGCCGTCCCCGGTCAGCTCGCGGATCGAACCCCACAGGTACCTGCGCCGCACCGGATCGACGTCGTTCGTGGGCTCATCGAGCACCACCACACGTCCCGGTCGGATCGCCGCCATGCAGAAACAGGTCAACCGCAGCACACCCCCGGACAACTTATTGCCGGGCTGATCCGCCCACTCGGCAATGTCCAGCTGTTCGAACAGTTCACCGACCCTGCGCGTGATCTCCTCATCGCCGGCTCCGCGCATCCTGGCCATCAGGCTCGTGATGGCGCGCGGGGTCAGCTCCCCCAGGGGAACGGACGCCTGCGGCTGCACCGAGCACAGATAGCGTCCCCGCCGCCGATTCCGGACGATGTCCTCACCGGCCACCACGATCGAGCCCGCATCCGGGCGGAGCAGTCCCAGCAGCTGGTTCACCAGCGTCGTCTTGCCGGCCCCGTTGTGCCCGAACAGCCCGAACACCGACCCTTCCTCGACGTGCAGGGTGACGTCGTCATTCGCCACCACCCCACCGTCCCGGGTCCCGTACGTCTTGGAGACGTGATCGACCTCAATCAGTGCCATGTCCTGACCTCCTGAGTCCTACACACCCGCATCTATATCTCATAGATATATATCTAACAGATACATTCTCGTGGGGCAAGTGCACTACCGTGACACCCGTGAGCTACGTGATCCTCGGGCTGCTGCACATCGCCCGCATGAGCCTGTACGACCTCATGAAGGCCTTCGAGGCCGGGGCGTCGCTCTTCTACGGCTCCAGCGCCGGAAGCATCAAACGTTCCCTCGACAAACTCCTGGCGGAGGGAGCGGTGGAGGTCACCCATCAGGAACCCGGAGCCCGCGGACGCCGGGAATACGGACTCACACCCCTGGGCAGACAGAAATTCACGACATGGATGCATGCCGAAGTCCAAGGAAACTTCGACGCCACAGGGGTCGCCCGAATCTATTTCCTGGGACTCATCCCTCCAGCCGACCGCCCACCGATCATCGCGAGGCTCCGGGAATGCATCACCGCGGAACTCGAACGACTGGAGTCTGTGGAACAACAAATCTCCGGACAAGAAGTACCCGACACCTACCGCGACGTGGGCCGCTTCAACCAAGCCGCCCTCCACTACGGCCTGTCATCGATACGCCACACCTACGACTGGCTCACCGCCTTCGAAACCGAAGTAACGAAACACGACGAAACGACATAAGACGCAACCCTCAGGAACGCGTCCCCTCACGACCCGCCATCCGGTACAACGCCCGAACAACCACCACAAACAGCACAACCCCCACCACCGTGGTGACGCCACCAAACCCCTTGGGCACAATCGCCAACGGATCCTCCTTGCCGCTGAAACCGACGATGCCGGCGAAGATCACGCCGTAAAGGCTCTCGCCCACGATGAGGCTCGTGGCCATGAGCGTCCCCAGGCGCGTCGCCTTCTCCGGATTGGTAGAACGCTGCGCCCAGCGGTTGTAGAGCGCACCCAGGCCCGCGCCGACGGGGATCATGATGGTGACGGCGGCGGGAAGGTACATCCCCATGCCCACGGCCAGCGGCGGCAGGGAGAGCTTCGGCGTCGCGCGTTTCAGGACCTCGTCAATGACGATGGCAACGACTCCGATGCCGGCGCCGAGACCCAGCAGGCCCCAGTTGATGGAGCCACCAAACACCCCGGATACCAGGGAGGAGATCAGGGAGGCCTGGGGAGCCGCCAAGGCGTTCTCACCGGCGCCAGGAGCCCCGGCGAAACCGAAAGCGGTCTGCATGAGACTCAAAACCGGCGGGATGACGATCGCCCCGAAGACCACACCGATGATCAACGCGACCTGCTGTTTCCACGGGGTGGAGTCCACCAGCTGCCCGGTCTTGAGATCCTGCAGGTTGTCGTTGGAGATCGACGCGATGCTGAAAACCACCGCGCTCGTGAACAGGGTGTAGGCCACCAAGGCGCTGGTCTCGTCACCGGATGCCGAGCTGGCGACGGCCTTGACGAGCACGGCGGCAGCGAGCGCCGCGAGAATGCCAACACCCGAGATCGGCGAGTTGGAAGATCCGATGAGCCCGGCCATGTAGCCGCACACCGAGGCCACCGCCAGGCCCGTGATCAGGATGAACAGGATCGAGACCAGGATCAGCCCCCACGCGTGGTTCGCCACACCGGTGTCCTTGAGGAAAAGCCACATCAACACACCGATGGGAAGCATGGATCCCAGAGTGACGCCCACGACCACCTTCATGGACAGGTCGCGCTCCGTGAGGGGGACGTCGCTGTCGGTGACCCTCCCGCGTCCCTTGGCGAGAGATTCACCGATGCCCTTGACGATGGGACCGAGGATCTTCACGAAGGTCCAGATCGCGGCAATCGCGATGGCACCGGCACCGATGAACCGCACGTCCGTGGAGAAGATCTTGCTGATCACGCCCTGCAGCTCATCGACACCCTCCACCTGCCCCCAGGTGCGGATGGGCAGCATGACGCCGTAGGAGATGACCAGCCCCAGGATCATGGCAACACCGACGGCGATGCCGACCAGATGCCCCACGCCGATGAGGGCCGTGGACAGCGACGTGCTGAACATGGTGGCGCCCGCTCCGACCTTGAAGACGCTGGAAATCTCCACCCCGATGGCCTTGAGAGACGACAGGAGGGACAGCCCCGCGGAAGCCAGCGAGCCCCGCAGAATCATCCTGAATCCCTGCTGGGACTCCTCGGCCCCCTCGGTGGTGTCGCCGACGCGAAGCACCTCGGCCCCCGCCACTCCCTCGGGATACGGCAGATCGGAATGGGTGACCAGGGCCCGCCGCAGCGGAATGGAGTAGGTGACCCCGAGGATGCCGCCAAGAATGATGATGAAGACCGTCGTCCAGTAGGGAAAACCCGACCACCAGCCGATGATGATGAGTCCCGGCAGGACGAAGATGATCGACGACAGGGTGCCGGCTGCCGAAGCGATCGTCTGAACGATGTTGTTCTCCTGGACCGTGTGATCGGCGAAACGCCGCAGGATTGCCATGGAGATGACCGCGGCCGGGATGGATGTGGCGAAGGTGATCCCCACCTTGAGCCCCAGATAGACGTTCGCCGCCGTGAAGACGACGGTGATGATGCCGCCGATAATTATGCCGCGAATCGTCAGTTCCTTGATGGAACTGGTTGCGGGTGAATGGGACATGGTGAGAACTCTCGTTGTCAGCTTCTTTCCGCAGGCAGGATAACACCGGGAGAGGCAGCGGTGGAGGTCACACATCAGGGGCCCGGGGCCCGCGGACGCCGGGAATACGGGCTCACACCCGATAACCGCAGGGAAATTCCCATCCCTCAGGTTCCGGCTCCACGTTGACATCACATTCCTGCTCCACCGCGAAGACGGAATCAAAAGCGGGAATCGCCGCGCGAAGAGACGCTTCCCACAAGAAAACCACCGACACACACGGCGGCTGGTCAGAATCCGGGGGCGATAACCATCTGACGCGCTGCACCATCTGTGGAAAGAAAGCATCCGGCAACGGGAAAAATTCTTGGTCGCACGAGAGGCTATCCATCAGGACCCACACTTTATGGCTGGCCCGCCGTCACGGTGAATAAGGTTCCCAGGTGACGAAGGACTGCCCCCGCCCGCAGGCATCATGGTGGGATGGTGAACGACAAAGAGTGGTCCTGGGCCAACGAGTACGGGCGCGACCAACTGTTGCGCAAGGAGCTGGAAGCCCAGACAGAGGCCCTGGCCACCAGCAGGAAACGACAGCAGCGCGACACCTCGAAACTACGTTCCGAGCTGCGCACCATGCAGGGCTCGCTGGAGGCGCTCACCAACGCCTTCGTCGCTTTCGTGGAGCTCGACGGAATCCGCAAACAGCTGACGGCCTTCCCGCAGCACACCGAGGCGCGACGCTACGCCTTCCAGGACCTCCAAGTGCTGCTCGACGGCGGTATTCCCCCGCAGCGACCGGATGTCGACGGCTACTGGCTGCCACCCGCGATGGCCGCCCTGCGTCCCGACGGTTCCGTTGACCCGGAGCAGGCCGCACTCGCCCGGCAACGCGACCCCCACACGGCACCGGTCTTCCTCGCGACCGCGCAGGCCGCATTCGGCGCGGGTGAGGCCGTGGTCGCGGAGCTGCCGAAGCTCCTGACCCCCGACGACCAGGGCACCTGGGCCGATTGGCAGCTGCTGCTGTGGGACGCCACGTTGCGCGGGGCCTTCGGCCCGGCGGCCCTGACAACGCTCACCGCAACCTTCCGACCGCTGATCACCAGCGCCGACGACTGGCTGGTGTGGGCGAGAGCCCAGGCCGACACCAACGACACCACAGCACTGGACTGGGTGGCGTCGCAGCTCGAGGAATTCACCCCACGGCCCACTCCCAAGCAGGAAACCGGCCGGACCGCCACCAGAACGGGCCGCCCCGATTTCGTGATCCGAGGTTCCGGACGCTTCCGGGACACCTCGAGCAGGCCAGAACTGGAGCTGGAACCAGAACCGGAACTGGAACCAGAACCGGAACTGGAACCAGAACCGGAACTGGAACTGGAGCTGGAACCGGAGGAAACCCCCATGACCGCGGAGGAGACCTCGCCTGAGGAGAATGCCTGGGAATCCACCCGGGCCATGCTCGTCCGGGTGCTGCAGGTCCACATCAACGGCGGTAGCGAGAGTGAACACGAGCTGCTGGCCCGCGCGGAACTCCTGGAAGAACAGTTCACCAATCCCCTCGGCGCCAGCAAACTCCCCGACGAGGTGCCCGAAAAACGTCACATCGTCATCGACGCCCTGCGGCAGACAGCCCTCGACGACCACGCCGGCCGGAAGAACCGCCGCAGCCTGTGGTTGCTGATCGCCGAGGCCTTCACACCGGTCGCGCGGGAATGGCAGAAGGAACCGGAACCGCGACTCCCGGAGGAGAAGGTCTCCGGTTACGAGAGCCTCACCGTCGGCCCTCAGGGCATCCACGACCAGACAGCGATGCGAACCCTGATGCGCCGCTACGACTCCCAGCAGCCCACAGGCCTCATCCTTCGCGGCAGGGAAATCATGTGGGCGGGGGCCGCCTTGACGGCCGCCTCCGTCGCGCTGCTCCTGGTAACACGCTCGAACTGGTTCCTGCTGCTCGGCCTCGCAGGAATCGTCGCAGCGGTACTCGGCTACAAGCTGAACGAGACCGCCGTGGAGCGGCGCAACGCACTGGAGGCCAGCAAGGACTCCTTGACCAGGCGCGTCGAGGACGCCACCAAAACCACTGCCGACACATACGAGAAGGCCAAGGTCGAACACGAGGAACGCCAGGCATCGGCGTCCCGTTTCCTCACGACGCTTCGCTCGTCCTCGTGAACTTGAGCTCCCGGGCCCAGGCGCGGATCGTCGGTGGATCGACGTGGTCGGCGGGTTTCTTCGCAAGAATCCAGAACAGCAGCTTCTTGAACAACCCGACCTTCTCGGGGGCGTAACGACCCGCGAAGGCCGCCTGTGAGGTGGCCTCGACCAGCTCCACCGCGGCCTTGTTGTGGCCGAGCGCGACGTCCTGCTTGGCGGGGTCGACGGCAGTGATGGAGACGTTGAACAACGCGGCCCGCCCCACATCCTCCCCGTGTTTGCGCAGCCATGTCAGCGACTCCGGCAGCCACGTCAACGCCTGGGTGGCACTGCCCAGCACGAACCCGTCGAAGCCTGCCGGGTCGGGGTCGTCGCGCAGATCCGCCACCACGACGTCGATACCCCGGGCGCGCAGTTCGTCAGCGATGAACCCGGCCACTTCAGCCGTGGAACCCGCACGGGTCGCATATCCCACCAGTACTCGCTGCATGGGTCAAAGCTAGTACCCTGCAGCACATCTCCGCTTCGGAGTAGGCTCGGCGTGAACGAGGAGGTTCTCATGAGCAGCGCGAAACGCATCGGTGTCCTAACCGCGGGCGGCGACTCCCCCGGCCTGAACGCGGCCATCCGCGGACTGGGCAAGGCAGTGATCGGCAGACACGGCATGGAACTGATCGGTTTCCGCGACGGGGTGCGCGGCCTGGCCGAGAACAGGTGTTTCCAGCTCGGCCCGGAAGCGCTGTCGGGGATCCTCACCATCGGCGGCACCATCCTCGGGACCAGCCGCGACAAGGTGCACCGCATGCGCATGGGTGGCGAGGTCGTCGACGCCATTCCCACCATCAAGGACGTCGTGGAGCAGGCTGATCTCGACTGCCTGGTGATGCTGGGCGGCGGCACCGCGAAGAACGCGCTACGCCTGTCGGAGGCGGGCATCCCGGTGATGCACCTGCCCAAGACCATCGACCGCGACGTCGCCCACACCGACAACACCTTCGGGTTCTCCACTGCCCTGGAGATCGCCACCGACGCCATCGACCGGCTCCACTCCACCGCCCACAGCCACCACCGGGTGATCCTGGCCGAGATCATGGGACACAAGGCGGGCTGGCTGGCCCTGGGCGCAGGCATCGCGGGCGGGGCGGACGTCATCTTGATCCCCGAGATCCCCTACTCCGTCGACGCCATCGCCGAGACCATCCGGGCGCGCCAGGCACGCGGCACCAACTTCAGCGTGATCGCGGTGGCCGAGGGAGCCAATGACGTCGCGGCCGCTCAGGCCATCGCCGCCGCCGAATCGCTGAAGAAGGCCGCCGGAACCCCACAGGAGAAGGCAGCCGCGAAGTCGCATCTGGCCCGGGTCCTCGACGACCACCGCGAACACACCTTCCGGCTGGCCCGCGCCTTGGAAGACGCGACGGGCCTGGAGACCCGCGTCACCATCCTCGGCTACGTGCAGCGCGGCGGGACGCCATGCGCGGAGGATAGGCTGTTGGGGTCGCGGATCGGCACCGCCGCCGCCGACCTCATCGCCGACGGGGTCAGTGGGGTGATGGTCGCGAGCAGGGGCGACGGTACCGAGCCCGTCGACCTGAAGAAGGTCGCGGGCAATCTGGCGCTGGTCCCACCGGACCATCCGTGGATCCGGACCGCCCGCGACGTGGGGACGGGCCTCGGAGACTGAGCACAAAATTGCTCCGCTGCAGGTATTCCGCTGCAGGTATGGAGCCTGGACTCTCCTCCCAGCTATGCTGAACGAGTTCGTCTGAATTTATCTCAGGGGGGTAGTTGTGCAATCAACTATTCGCCGTAAGGTGGAAAGCGGAGTCACTGCACTGCTTATTCTCACCTTGGGTGGGTTTGCATTCGCACACCAGGGGGTTCCGGCCGAGGAAGTGGACCTCAACGACGGCGGAGTGTGGGTGACCAATACCGCTTTGGGAATGACCGGGCACCTCAATTACCAGTCGCGCATCATCGACGGTGGTCTCAATGCACCGACACGTGATTTCGACATCTCCCAGGAAGGCAATCAGGTCCTGCTGCAGGACAAAACGGACAAGGCAGCCAGGCCTATCGACACCGCGACCCTGACGATGGGAAACCGGGTCACCACCGGGAACCTGGAATACAGCCACGGCGCGAACACTGTGCTGATCGCGGACACAGGAGAGGGCAAGGTCTGGGCCACCAGCCTGGAACGGTTCACCGATTTCTCCTCCAACGCCGTCCCGCTGCTGGAGGACGTCGACTCCCCCCACGTCGTCGTGGGACGCGACGGCACCGGTTTCGTGGTCGACGCATCCGGGGCCATCACCAAGGTCACCGGCTCCGACGAACGCTTTCGGACCGACTCCGTCGGCGCACTCCCAGACGGCATCACGAGCAGCACCCAACTGACGATCGCGGGAGACCAGCTCGTGGCCGTCGACGAGGGACGGGTCCGGACAGCCGGTTCCAGCACCGAGGTTTCCGGGATCACCGCGACGTCCCTGGCCCAGCAGCCGAGTCTGGAACGCGGCCACGTCACCGTCGCCGCCGCTGACGCGCTGCTCACCATCCCATTGGGCGGCGGCGATCCGCAGCGCGTCGAGGTGCCATCCGGGAAACCGGCAGCGCCGGTCGACGTGGCGGGATGCGTCTACGGGGCCTGGTCCGGTTCCGGCGCCCACGTGCGCGACTGTCCCGGTGAATCCGACGACGTCAACGACACCAACGACACCCTCGCCGCCAGCACCAGCCCGCTTTTCCGTGTCAGCCGCGACATCATCGTCATCAATGACGCGGCGGGCAACATCTATCTTCCGAACGACAACATGGCCATCGTCAACGACTGGGACAACGTGAAATCCCAGATCGAGGACCAGAACCAGACCGACGAGCAAGAAACCGACGAGAACCAGCGCGAGCGAACCAACGACAACAACGCCAAACAGGAACCCCCCGTCGCGACCGATGACCAGCTGGGCGCTCGGCCCGGGATCAGCACCACGCTGCCGGTACTGCTCAACGACATCGATCCCGACGGCGACGTGCTGACAGTCAAACTCGGCAACGTCCCCGAAAACGTGCAGGTCTCACTCGCCAGGAACGGTCGCTCGGCCCAGATCCTCCTGCCCCCCGACACCACGAACCCCGTGACGTTCACCTATCAAGCCTTCGACGGAGAGGACCTGTCCAACACCGCCACCGTGACGGTGACCCCCACATCGGACAACGGGGAACCCCAGCTGGCCCGCAAGAACACCGTCACCATGACCGAACAGGCGACGGTGGAGTACTCGACCCTGCCCGACTGGACCGACCCCGACGGCGACCCGCTCTACCTGGTCAACGCCACGGGCAGCGAGGGCATGGCCGTCACCTTCCGTCAGGACGGTTTCATCTCGGTGCGCGACCTGGGCACCGAGGGGCCCGGCACCCGGGAACTGACCGTCACCGTCTCGGATGGCACCGCAGAGACCCCCGCGACAATTCCCGTCCAGGTCTCCTCCGGATCCACGAACCTGCCACCAGTGGCCAACGCCGACCATTACGTGGTCAACGTGGGGGAGCGAGTGTTGCTGCGTCCCCTCAGCAACGACTCCGACCCCAATGGTGAAACCCTCGTCCTCTCGGAGATGGGCGAACCGGCAGCGGACGAAACCCTCGAGACGGACTACGAGAAAGCCAACGCACTGTTCTCCTCGACCCGGGTCGGTTCCCACGAACTCACCTACGTCGTCTCCGACGGCCCGAACGCGTCCGGTGGCAAGATCCGCGTCGACGTGCAGGATCCAGCAGCCATCGATCCGAAACCCAGCGCCCAGGACGACCTCGCCCTGCTGCCCCCCGACGCGCCGGTGCTGGTAAACGTCCTGGACAACGACACCGACCCGCTCGGCGGAGTGTTGGCGGTCCAGTCGATCTCCGTCGACGCAGGGCTCGGCATCACCGTCGAGGTGAAAGACCACTCGACGCTGCGCATCTCGGCATCCAACGAGTTGAGCGGTCCCCGCACCTTCTCCTACACCGTCTCCAACGGTCGCGAGTCGGCGACCGCCCGGGTGGTGGTGCTGCCGCAACAGCCCCGCCTGAACAACCAACCCCCCGTGGTCCTCGACGACACCGCCGTGGTGCGAACCGGCGACATCGTGGCGATTCCCGTGCTGTCGAACGACTACTCACCCACCGGCATGGAATTGAGTGTCTATCCCGAGGTGGAGGTGCGCGGCGACTCCACCCTGGGAGAAGCCTTCGTCTCTGGTGACCTGGTGCGTTTCCGTGCCGGGAGCGCCACGGGCAACACCACACTGGTCTACACCGCGCACGACAATGCGGGGAACCGGACCAGCGGCAAGATCGACATCGCGGTGCGCGGACAAGACAGCGCAAACCAGAAACCAACCCCCCACCCGGTGACGGGGCGCGTCTTCGCGGGCGCGGAGACCACAGTGGCGGTGTCCTTGAGCGGGGTGGACCCCGACGGCGACTCCGTGGAACTCGTGGAGGGTTCCTCGCAGAGCCCCAAACTGGGCAACGTCAAGATCGAGGGGGGCTACCTGACCTACAAAGCCGCGCACGACTCCAGCGGCACGGATTCGTTCACCTACCAGGTGCGGGACCGGTTCGGTGCCGTCGGCGAAGCGAGCATCCAGGTGGGCGTCGTGCCGCCGCCGACCACCAACCAGCTTCCCATCGCGGTGCCCGACCAGGTGACGGTGCGTCCCGGGCGAACCGTGCAGATCCCCGTCACGAAGAACGACGTGGATCCCGACGGCGACGAGATCAGCATCGTCGCGAACAGCGCGAAGGCCCAGGCCCCCTGGGAGGCCGATCTCGAGATCGTCGGACAGGACGTGAAAGTGGTGGCCCCCAACAGGCCGGGCAACTACAAGTTCAGCTACGACATCACCGACCGCGGCGGAGCTTCCGTGACCGGCTACGGCACTCTGATCGTCGACGAACAGGCCCAGCTCATACCACCGGTGGCGGTGGACGACCGGCTTCCAGTCTCCGCGGTCCTGGGCAAGGCCGAGGTCGAGGTCCCGGTGCTCAAGAACGACAACGACCCCGACGGCAGCCAGGACGACCTGCGGATCGAGGTCGAGTCCCCGGGACTCGTCGAATCGGGACAGGTCCGGGTACCGGTTTCCGACGACCCCCAGGTGCTGCTCTACACCATCACCGACAAGGATGGCGGCACTGCCCGCGCCGCCATCTTCGTTCCCGGCGTCGCGAACGTGCCTCCCACCCTCAACCCCGAGAAGGCTCCTGCCAAGGTGAAGGCCGGCCAGCCCCTGCGCGTCGACCTGTCCGATTACGTGTTGGCCCGCCGCGGCCACTCGCCGAAACTCACGTCGAGGGAGTCGCTGAAGGCCGGGACGGGAGCATCCAGCGACCAGGCGATCACCATGGTCAGCGACACGGTGTTTGAGTTCACCCCCGATGCCTCCTTCTACGGCCCGACGACCCTCGCCTTCGGGGTGCACGACGGCGAGAGCCTCGATGACCCGAACGGTCTGCAATCCACCCTCTCCCTGCCCGTCGAGGTGGAGGCCTCTGGCATGGTTCCCCCGGAGCTACGTCCCTCACCGGTTGAGGTGGCCAAAGGGGAGCAGGCCACCCCCGTCAAGCTGCGCGACATGGTCAAGGACCCCGACCCCGGAGACGAGGAGGCGATGGCCTATTCGCTGGTCTCCGCTCCAGGAACGCTGAACGTGGAGGTCTCCGGGCAGGAGATGCGGATTTCCGCCACCTCCGAGGCCCCACTCGGCGCTGCGGGAGAGGTCGTGGTCCGGGTGCACGACGGGAAAACCGACCCCCTGGAGATGAAGATTCCCGTCACCGTGGTGGGCACCACGCGGCCCCTCATGACCACGACGGAACTCACCGAGTCCGATGGGCGTGTCGGCCAGGCGAAAGTCTTCGACCTCTCCACCGCCATCACGAACCCGTTCGCCGACCAGGGCGGGGCCATCACGATCAGCGGCGCTGCCACACGGCAGGGAAAGGCCGAGGTCTCGGTCAGCGGCACCGACCTGTCCGTGACACCCACCGAGATCGGAACCGTCGTGGTCAACTACACCGCATCCGACGCCACGGGGGACGCGGCCCGACAGGTCACGGGGCAGGTCACGTTGATGGTCAAGGGCACCCCGCTGGCACCGACGGGCCTGACCGCCCGATCGGACGTCTCCCGCACCGTGGAGCTGGCCTGGACCCAGGGCGATCTGCAGGGCGGGACCCTGGACCACTTCCAGGTCTCGTGGAACGGGGGCAGCCAGGACTGCGGAACTGTTACCAACTGCCGCATCACCGGGCTCACCAACAACACCGACTACACCTTCACGGTCGCCCAGGTCACCGATGTCGGAACCTCCGAGCCCTCGAACCCCGCCCAGGCTCATCCCGACGTGCGCCCGAACCAGCCGTCGACACCTACCGCCACCTCCGGCGACCGGGAGATCGCACTCACCTGGCCCGCCACCCAGGTGCCCGACGGGGGTTCACCGGTGGAGAAGTACAACATCCAGGTCTCGCCCGGGATCGGTGGGCAGACGACGTTCTTGACCAGCGACACCTCATACAACTTCACGGGACTGACCAACGGCACCGCCTACCGGTTCCGCATCCAGGCCGTCAACCGCTACGCAGAAAACAACGTGGCCCGCGAGGCCGACTACCTGTGGAGCGACTGGTCCGTCGCCGAGATCCCCGCCGGCGCACCGACAGGACAGGGCGCACCGACAGTGAGCATGAGCAGGGCTGCCGCCGGGGTGACGCCGCGGGCGTCGCTGTCCTGGGGTAAACCCGCCAACATCAACGGCGACGACAACCTCACCTACGAGGTGACCGAGAACAGCTCGGGACAGGTCGTCTACACCGGGCAGGACACCCAGACCACGGTCAGTATGGGCACCGACGCGTCCGACAGAACCTTCACCGTGCGTTCCACCAACAAGTCCAAGAAGTGGAGCGACCCTTCCCCCGCCTCGAACGCGGTGCGTTTCTACCAGCCGCCCTCCGCCCCCACCGGTTTCTCGGTGAAACCCACCGGGGTTCCCAACCAGGTGACCTTCTCCTTCAACGCCAGTTCCGGGAACGGCGTCCGGGCTGACGAGATCAGCTACCGGTGGAATGCCAACGGCGCCAGCGGCACCGTCTCCAACGGCCAGACGCTCACCAACGGGGCCTTCGCCAACGGTCGTGACGTCCAGGTCACCCTCACCCCCGTGGCCAACGTCAAGGGGGAAACCGCCGAGGGAGAGTCGGCCTCGGCCTCCGTGAACGCCTACGGTCCTCCGTCGGCACCCAGCATCTCCGCTTCCGGTGGCTACCAGTCGGTGACCTACACCTGGAGCGCCGACGTCAACAGCGGGGGCCGCAGCTCCACGGTCACCATCGACAACCAGCAGGTGGCCGCCAGCGGCAGCACCACCCGCGACGGTCTGGGCGCCAACAGCCAGTCGTGCGCGACGATCACCGTCACGAACTCAGAGGGCCAACAGGCCAGCAACCAGGCGTGTGGCACCAGCTGGCAGGCCCCCGAGACCAACGACCGCAGGGGTGCTGAGGCCACCGGATGCCCCGCAGGCTGGGGCAGGTGCGACGCCTACGAGGTCCGGCTCCAGCGTTGGAAGCCCAACAGCACGGTGCACTGCAACATCCCCAGCACCACGGGTGAGGACGGCAACGTCGACATCCGGGTGGATGCCAACGGCTCCTGGGGCTGGGCCCGATACAAGGACACCTGGCGGATCGGCACCCAGGAAATCGCCGGTAACGTCACCGAATACTGCACACAACAGTGAGCGGCGAGAAGGAGCAGTCATGACAGTAACCCCCGAGCACGCCGCCTGGTTCGCGGACACCTTCACCAAACTCACCGACAACGTGGGGCAGGCGCTACTGGGCAAGGCATCCGTGATCAGACTGGCCCTGACCTGCATGTTGGCCGAAGGGCACCTCCTGCTGGAGGACTCCCCCGGAACGGGCAAGACTGCCCTCGCGCGGGCCATCGCCGCCACGGTCCAGGGCAGCCACAATCGCATCCAGTTCACGCCCGACCTGCTGCCCTCCGACATCACCGGCGTCACCATGTACGACCAGTCGACGCGTCAGTGGGAGTTCCACAAGGGCCCCGTCTTCGCCAGCATCGTCCTGGCCGACGAGATCAACCGCGCCTCGCCAAAAACCCAGTCCGCACTGCTCGAGGTGATGGAAGAGGCCATGGTCACCGTCGACGGGGTGCGTCACCCTGCCGGTCGTCCCTTCATGGTGATCGCCACCCAGAACCCCATCGAGCAGGCCGGCACCTACAAATTGCCGGAGGCCCAGCTGGATCGTTTCCTGATGAAGACCAGCGTCGGCTATCCCGACCGTGCCGCCGCGTCGCAGATCCTGCTGGGCGCAGCACAACCAGATCGGTCGAAGTCATTGACGGCGGTGATCTCCCAGCAAGCCGTCAGCGAGATGAGCGACCTGGTCAAGGAGAACTACATCGACCCCACCATCGTTGACTACATCCAGGACCTGGCTGAGGCCACCCGTCAGGACAAGGACACCGCGATCGGCGTGTCCACGCGGGGCGCGATCGCCATGGTGCGTGCCGTCCGCGTCTGGGCGGCGGCCCACGGTCGCAATTTCGTCATGCCCGACGACGTGAAGGATCTCGCCGCCCCGGTGTGGACGCATCGCATCATCATGGCACCCACCGCCGAGTTCGCCGGTTCCACCGCGTCCCGGGTGATCACCCGGGCACTGAACTCCGTGACCGCCCCCGCAAGCCGGGCACAGAGCGGATCGTGAGTTCCCTCAAAGCGTTACTCAAGCAGATCCTGACGCTGTGGCAGCGTGTCCGCAGCATCGGGTTCGTCGCCATTGTCACGCCACTGGGATGGGCGACGCTGGTCATCGGTGGGGTTTCCGCGATCATCGGGTGGTCGCGCGGCTGGTTGGAATTCCGCGGACTCACCTTCCTGGCGCTGGTGCTGTTCGTCGTCGCGGTACTGCTGACGCTGCGGCGCCCCGCCCACGACGTACTGCTGGAGCTGCACCAGCCGCGGGTCCCTGCCGGGGAACCCGGCCTGGGCCGGGTGCTGCTGCGCGGGCGTCCCGGCGGCACGCCCGCCGCCACCATCGAACTGCCGGTGGGCAAGGCGGTGGCGCGATTTCGGGTGGCGTCGTTGGGTGAGAACGACGAACACGAAGAGCTCTTCAGCATCCCGACCCGACGCCGGGGCGTCATTCCCGTCGGCCCGGTACGTGCGGTGCAGGCCGATCCGGTGGGTCTGATCCGCCGCACGAAAGTGTTCAGCGAGCCGATGGAACTGTTCGTCCATCCCCGGATGGTGCCGCTGGAACTGGCGACCGTCGGTTTTCTCAAGGACGTGGAGGGCATCACGACCGCGAACCTGTCAAGCTCTGACGTCAGCTTCCACGCCCTGCGCGACTACGTCCCCGGCGACGACCGGAGGGCCGTGCACTGGCGCACCACGGCCCGTACGGGACGCCTCATGGTGCGTCAGTTCGAGGAGACGATGCGTGCCCATCTCCTGCTGATGCTGTCCACCCTGCGTGACGATTACGCGAGCGAGGACGACTTCGAAACCGCGGTCAGCGTGACCGCGTCACTGGCCGTCGCGGCGTTGCGGGAGGAACGACAGGTCAGCCTGTACACCTTCGAGGGGCCGGTGGCCTTCCCGAACGCGATGGGCGCGCTCGACGAGCTGTGTCGGGTGACGCAGATCGACAAGGGTCCCGACCTCAGCCAGGTGGCGCTCCGGGCGGGACACGACACCCCGGGGGCATCGGTGGCGGCTTTCGTCACCGGCGGCACCGACCCTGCACAGCTGCGTGCCGCACAGCTGGTGCTGCCACCCCAGGTCATGACGTTCGCGCTGCGCGTCAGCTCGGACCTGGAGATGGCACACCGTCAGCTCGGCGATCTGACGGTTCTGGACCTGCCGGTGCTCGATCAGCTGCCCCTGGTGATGCGGGGGCTGTCGTGAAGGGCGTCGGACTGCGGTGCATCGGGGTCTGGCTGCTGCTGATCCCGTCGGTGGTGGCACTCCAACCGGCTTTCGGAGGCTGGCCCGGTTTCCTGCCCGGAATGGCCGGGATCACCCTTGGTGTGCTGGTCGGCTACCTGACGGCCCGGTTCAGGCTGTCGCTGCTGTTGACCGTCCTGGCAACACTGGTCACCTATCTACTGTTCGGCGGCGCGTTCGCCCTGCCACGCACCACCATCGCCGGGTTCGTTCCGACCCTGGACACCGTTCGTCGTCTGGTGTTGCTCAGCGTCCAGAGCTGGCGTGACCTGCTGACGGTGGCTACCCCGGCCGACGATTTCACCGGCCCCGCCGTGGTGCCGTGGCTGCTGGGGCTGCTGGGAGGCGTGGTCGCCGCGACGCTGGCGGCCCGCACCCGCGCCGTGTTCTGGCCGCTGCTACCGTCCCTGGTGCTGTTGATCGTGAGCATCACCATGGGGGTGCGCACCGCACCGACCGCGACGTGGCTCGGGGCAGCTCTCGGCGCGGGCATGCTGGTGTGGGTGTGGGTTCACCAGACAATGACCCAGCGCGCCGACAACGCTGACATCCTGGTGAACAACCAGGCCGAGTCGTCCCAGACTCTCCGCCGGGCGATGGCGGCGGCGGCACTGCTCGGTGTCGGGGTCTCGGCAACAGTCATGGCCACGGGAATCACCGGAAGCAACACTCACCGCGACGTGTTGCGCGACCACATCGCTCCCCCGCTGAACCTGCGCAACTACCCCTCTCCCCTGATGAGCTACCGCCGCTACGAGGTGGAGCAGAAGGACACGACCCTGTTCACGGTCACCGGCATGCCCGCTGGGAGCCGGTTGCGACTGGCGGTCATGGACACCTACGACGGCAACGTGTTCAACGTGTCCCAAGACGCCAACCACTACCTACGCACGGGTCGCAGCATCACCCAGGACATCGAGGCCAGCACGACCCTGCAGGTCTCAATCGGCGAGTACAACGGGATCTGGGTGCCACTGGCCGGATCGCCGCGCTGGCTGGAGTTCTCCGGGAACCGGGCCGATCTGATGGCCGACGGCACCTACTTCAACCAGAGCGCTCAACAGGTTCTCGCGACAGCCGGAACGGAATCGGGGGACATCTACCGGCTGGAGTCCTCCACGACCACGGAACCCACCGAGGAGCAGCGAGCGGAACTGGGTGCCACAATCCCGGGGAATGCCCCGCTGGCCAAATTGGAACGGGTCCCCGAGATCATGTCGTCACTGGCCGTCGAGTACGCCGAGGGCAAGTCCACCGCCTTCGAGCAGATGGTGGCCATCGAGACCAAGCTCAGGACCGACGGCTACTACTCGGATGGCTCCAAGGACAGCAACCGCTCCCGTCCCGGGCACACGACGGAGCGCCTGTCCACGATGTTCCAAAGTCCGATCCTGGTGGGTGATGACGAGCAGTACGCCACTGCGATGGCCATCATGGCGAACCAGCTGGGAATTCCCGCTCGGGTGGTGCTCGGTTTCTACCCCGAGGAGAACCCGGGTGAGGTGTGGGACGTGAAGGGCACCCAGGCCCACGTCTGGGTGGAGGCCAACTTCGCCGATGTCGGGTGGGTGAGTTTCAACCCCACCCCCGACCGGGACAAGCAGCCCAACACCGAGGTGCCCAAACCCAAACCCAAACCCAAACCGCAGGTCGATCCACCGCCGAACCCGCCGGAGAAGGTCCCGGAGGAACCGGTGATCCCGGACCGGGAGGCCGACGACCGGGACGGCGACGACGACTGGAAAATCGACTGGGGGCTGATTTTTGCGGCACTTGGTGCGGTGGGAGGAATCGGGGTGATTTCGTCCCCGTTCCTGGTGGTGCTGGGATTGAAGATTCGCAGGACCGGACGTCGTCGCAACGCCGCCACTGCCCAAGAGCGCCTGGTGGGAGCCTGGGACGAGATCGTGGACCGGGCGCGGGATCTTGGATTCCAGCCCGCGCAGAGCAGGACCCGTCGTGAGACCGCCTCCGAGTTGCAGCGCCTCCACCCCGGGATTGCCTTCGCCGAGACAGCGGAAAGGATCAACACGGCCGTGTACGGACCCGTCCCACCCGAGGCCCCGGTGGCCGAGACGGCCTGGCGGGTGACCGACGGCATCACACACGAGTTGGTCAAGGACCTTCCGTGGTATCGCCGGGCCCTGGTGGCGCTGTCGCTGCGTTCACTGCGCCGGACAAAGGTGGAACCCAGCACCACGCCCCAGGAGGAACCTGATGGCACGTAAGCAGCAGATCCCCGAAAAATTCACAGGGGCCACGGTGACCGCCATCCGACGCGCTTCGGCTCGTTTACTGCTGGCCTTGCTGGAAGTCCTCCTGGCGGGGGTCGTGATCGGACTCCAGCTGTGGGCCGGCAAGCTTCACATAAAGATCGACGCCGTGTGGGTGGTGCTCTGTTCCGTGGCCTTCGGAGTGTGGCTGCTGATCAACACTGTGATCCTGCTGTTCCAGTCGCGAACCATCCCTGCACTGATGCTGGGATTCGAGTACAGATCGGTGGAAACCGGCCAGCGTGCCGGCGGCAAGGCCTTTCTGGGGCGGCTGCTCACGGCCCTGCTGTTCTACGCGACCCTCGGGGTCATGGGGATCCTGATGGCTGCCACCTATCGGAACGGACAGTCA
The DNA here is from genome assembly GCF_037055325.1 of Arachnia propionica. Lineage (NCBI taxonomy): Bacteria > Bacillati > Actinomycetota > Actinomycetes > Propionibacteriales > Propionibacteriaceae > Arachnia > Arachnia propionica. The sequence continues at coordinate 2,013,981 of NZ_CP146373.1, forward strand.
GTGGTGGATCGCTGGCTCGGGCTGGTGGCGATACATCCGAAACGAATCCGCGACGTCTTCGACCCGGCTGCGCTGGTCCCCCCGACTCCTCCGGCACGTGTACAGCAGGTAACCATGCCCGGAATGACCTCCTCCCCCCCTCTGTACTCCCCGCCCGTTGCTCCTCCGGGCCCCCAGCACCCCGCCCCGGCCCCTGCAGTGTTCACCGCTGCGCCCTTCGCCCCACCCCAGGAAGCTGCCGGGCAGCCCAGCGCCCTCAGGAACCTGCCGGGTTTCCCCACATCCCAGGCGGCCCCTGCGACGCCATCGCCCATCCCTTCATCACAGGCACCGGGCAAGGCGCCACCCGTGGACGAGACCGAACTGGATGCGAACCTCGCCGTCCCGACCGGAATCACGATCCGTTTCGACGACGGAACATCCCTGCTGCTGGAGACCACCATGGTTCTCGGACGCAACCCCATCACACCCGATGGTTTCTCGGACGCCCGCTTGGTCGACCTGCCGGACCCGTCGATGCAGATGTCGAAAACACACGTCGTGATCATTCCCGAGGCGAAAAAGGTGAAGATCATGGACGTCGGTGCCCGCAACGGGGTCGTCCTCGAACTGGACGGAACGAAAGTGCGGATCCCCCCGCAGCAGGTGATCGATCTTCCCGACCAGGCGACGGTGCATTTCGGCGGCCGATCCTTCCAGGTGGTGTCATGATGACCGACAGGACACGAGTCGGCACGGACCAGCCGAGGTTCACGGTACGTCACGGGGGCTGCTCCGACCGGGGGCAGGTGCGAAAGCGCAACGAGGATTCGTTCCTGACAGCCGCCCCGTATTTCATCGTCGCGGACGGCATGGGTGGGCATTCCAATGGTCAGGATGCTTCCCAGACAGCCGTGGAGACGTTCCGACCCCGGAATGATCTGATGTGGGCCACATCCGAGGGGGTCATTGGCGGAATCAGCAAGGCAGCTGCGGCGATCCGGAGACTCCCCGGCACAGGCCGCCCCCCGGGCAGCACCATCGCAGGGGTCGGGCTCAGTATCCAATCCGGTCATCCCTGCTGGCTGGTGTTCAACATCGGTGATTCCCGGGTGTATCTGCTGCGCCGCGGACTGCTGACCCAGATCACCGCCGACCATTCCATCCGTCACGAAGGACCCGACAGCATCAGCCGCAACGTCATCACCCGTGCGCTGGGGGGCGGACTGACACAGCCGCTGCAACCCGACCAGTGGCTGATTCCCGCCCTGCCGCACGACCAACTACTGATCTGCTCCGACGGGCTCTACATCGACCTGACACAGCAGTTGATGACGGCGATCCTGCTGGGGGACGGCAATCCCCAGCGAAAGGCCGAGGCCCTGGTCGATGCTGCCAACGCAGCCGGGGGACGGGACAATGCAACAGCCGTGGTCGTGGTCGCCGATGACGTCGCCCCGGTGTCCGGGGCGGCCATGAGAATCAACGAGGCCACGGTGCGCGATGACGAGACCGAGACAGCTCAGGAGGAGGAACTGGTCCCATGACCAAACGATGGGCCCCCGGAGCCTGCAAACTACTGGCCTGGGAACAGGGCGTAGCACTGCTGGACAGCGAGATCAGTGACGAACAGGCCGAGAAACTCTGGACAACCGTGCAACACGAGGCGAAGCTCGCAACCTTCCTGCAGGCCCTGATGGAAGCCACGGGCGCAGGGTTGTTGAGCATTCCGCCCTTCGCCGTGGCAATCCTGGACGAACGCGGAGCCCACGTGGCTGTTCGTGGAGGATGGCTCGTTTCGGTGCGCACCGTCGATCAGGACATCAGGCTCAACGGCGAGAACATCACCACGTGGGAGGAGAAGCTGGTGGCGGGCGCCGTCGCAGTGGAACTCCAGACATCCGGCAGCCACGACCGGAACCTGCCGCTCACGGGTGGAATCGTCGACGCCGGTCGCGTGCTGTGGTCCTGGGGGGATGAATCACCGTTCCCGTCAACCCTGACGGCCCCGGTGGAGGTGGCGGCCGAGGTGAGATCCCCGGGTGAGCAGCGAGCAGAGACTTTGGTCGATCACGTCCCAACCATGATCCCGAAGGACGACCGCAGCCACCAGGACGACCAACCCAAAACACCAGAACACACACAAGAACCCCGCCACGACACCGGGGAAGACGACCGCAGCCACCAGGACGACCAACCCAAAACACCAGAACACACACAAGAACCCGGCCAGGACACCGGGGATGCGGGCGTAATGCTCACGGTTCCGAAGAGGAAACTTCCAGATCCGGGAAATCCTCAGGATTCCAGAGGACAGACCACCCTGGTTGTGCCCGTCGATCCGGACTCGGTCGTCCCCGACAGCCCCTATGCTCACCTGTGGGACGACTCGGCAGAGGTGGCGGATCCTGGGATGAGCGGCGGGGAGAACATCGAGGCGAAACCGGGTGAACCGAATGCACAGCCCAGCACCAGAACCACGGCCGGCGAATTGCGCGACGGATTGACCGTTGCGGCGAACGACGAGATCCCGATCGCCTCGTTCCCCAGTACTCGCGGCCCGCAGGTACTGGCATCCTTCTGCGCCGCCGGACACCCCAATCCCCCGCAGCGGGTCCAGTGCTACGAGTGCGATGCTCCTGTCAGCGGCCAACCCCAGTTAGTGGAACGGCCACAATTGGGCTGGCTTCGCATCACCGGAGGCGAGACGGTGCCGTTGCACGGCCCCGTGGTCGCGGGACGCAACCCCAGGAGCACGGCTTTCTCATCACCGGAGCCACCACGTTTGATAGCTCTGCCCCACCGTCACATTTCCAGCAACCACATCGCCTTCATCCTGGAAGGCTGGTCAGTGCTGGCTCGTGATCTGGGATCCAGCAACGGCTCCTACCTGCGACGCCACGGCAACCCGCCCGTCCGCCTACCGGAGAACGACACCCTCCTGGTACCCGGAGACGTAATAGACCTGGGACACGGGGTGTTCATCAACCTGGATCGGATTCCCTGACATGCCACCACGCAAACCCGCCCCGGAAATTCCCGGATTCACGTTGATCGACTGGCTGGGCGGCGGCGGTTTCGCCGACGTTTTCCGGTACCACGACCACAGCCTCGATCGCGAGGTGGCCATCAAGGTTCTGCATCGCGGCGGAAGCACCGACAAGGCGCGTCAGGCTTTCCGCACCGAGGCCAGCCTCATGGCCAAGCTCAGCAGCCACCCCAACATCGTCAGCGTCTTCCAAATGGGGGTGGCCGGCGACGGTCGTCCTTTCCTGGTGATGGAAATGTGCGCGACTCAACACCTGGGAGACACCAGTTCCCGCAGACCCTACAGCCCCGCGAAGGCGATGGAACTGGGAATCCAGATCGCAGGTGCGGTCGAGACCGCCCACCGGCTGGGAATTCTTCACCGCGACATCAAACCCTCCAACATCATGTTCACGGCCTTCGGCCGGCCCGCCCTGACCGACTTCGGCATCTCGATTTCCTTGGATCAGGGGGCATCGGCCCAACTGGCCATGAGCCCCCTGTGGGCGCCGCCGGAGCAATTCGGAAGCTCGGCGGGAAGCATTGGCCCGTGGAGCGACGTCTACTCCTTGTCAGCGACGGTCTGGGCACTGATGGTGGGTCACAGCCCCATGTACCTCCCGGGCGAGTCGAACGACCGGCTAAACCTAGAAGCGCGGATCAGGACCATGCAGGTGCCCCGGACCTTGCGTCCCGATGTGCCCGAGGAACTGGAACGGGTGCTTGCTGTGGGCATGGCCAAGGATGCGCACGCACGCTTCCAGACCGCCATCGAATTCGCGCGAGCGTTGCAGAGTGTCCAAGGTGTGATCAACCAGCCCGTCACGTCCATTGACGTGTTCACCGAACCCGGACAGGAACACTACGACGAGGAGGAGCTGCTCGACGAGGGAACCCGGATCTCAGGGTTCCAGTTGATCGACCCCGACCAGGTTGACCAGACCAGCAGTGCCACCGGCCCCACCTCCGGTTCGACGACGCTGGAGGGACGGGACTCCACCGGTGGCGGGTACGGTTCAACACCTGTAATTCCAGCGGCCGTGCTGCAACACGGCCGCGGCGTCGCCGCTCCCGGTCTGCGAGATTTCACCTTCACGGGCGAACCTCCGGAGCAGCTGCCGACAGAGCCCGTCGATGTGCTGCGTTCCGCACCCCCGGCCCCCGAAACCCCCGTCAGTCGACGTCCCCCCTGGAAATTGATCGCATCCGTGGCTGTCGCCTTGGCCGTGGTCATCGGAGCGGTTTTGGTGTTCACGCTCAACCGGGGGCAGGGAGCCACCACCCCAGATGTCACCGCCAGCACGAGCCGCAGCGGCCGTCCGGCGGATCCCCTCGTCATAGTTCCCAAGGTCACGGACCTGACGGGACACATCGACGGCGACAAGGCGACGTTCACGTGGACCAACCCAGCTCCCGAACCGGGGGATCAGTTCCGCTACACGCTGTTAGATCCCCGCAATGGAACCGCCTACGAGGCAACCAGCGAAACCACCGTCACCGTATCGAAACTTCCGGGTGACACGTGCCTGGAGGTGGCGTTGACCCGCAGGAACGGTCGGAGTTCCGAACCGGCCAAAGTGTGCGCGGCATGAGTACTCTGCAGATCGACTTCGCCGGCGAGGTGTACCAGGTGGAGCCGGGGCAGGAGTTCGTCATCGGGCGCACCGGCGATCTCGCCATCGAGGACAACCCATACCTGCACCGTCAGTTCCTGTCCATCCGCCACGACAGACAGATGTGGTGGGTGCACAACGTGGGCAGCCGCATCCCGGCCCGCCTATCAGACATCAACTGCTTCACCACCAGCACCCTTCCACCCGGTGCAGGTCTGTCGCTGGTGTTCGAGTCGATGCTGCTGACCTTCAACGCCGGGCAGGTCGGTTACGAAATCGAGCTGTCACTGGCCTCCTCGGTGTTCCAGATGGTGGTGCTACCGGAGGAGGACCTGGGGGACACCACCATGGGGAAACCCGCTTCACCCATTCACAGCTGCTGGCGATCCTGGCCCTCGCGGAGCCCGTGCTGAGCCGAGCCGGAGTGGGAAGCTGGCAGATTCCGTCGGCCGGTGAGGCTGCGGCACGCCTGGGATGGGCCCAGACCCGCTTCAACCGGAAACTCGACAACGTGTGCGACAAGCTCGACAAGGCCGGGGTGAAGGGGCTGCACGGCGGGGTGGGGTCCTTGGTCAGCAGTCGTCGCGCCAACCTCGTGGACTGGGCGGTGTCATCCCGCCTCGTGACCACCGAGCACCTGCCCGTACTGGACATCGAGGCAGCACAAAACCGCACGATGATGGAGGACTGATGCAGCTCCGGGTCACTCTCAGCAGAGGAGATTCCTTCCACAACGTGCTCATCACCGCCGACGCCACCGCCACCGATGTGGCCACCGCCATTCTCAGTGAAGGATTGTCCGAGCCGCTCGAAACCTCGGGGCCACGCCCAACCCTGCAGGTCCAGGACCCCCTTGGGCACGTCGCGGTGCTGTCTCCCGATGCCGCGGTGGCAGAGTCCGGGGTGCATTCTGGAAGCATGATCCGGGTGGTTCCTGAGCCCGAGAACCATGCGGGCAGTGAAACGGTCGGCGCCGTGCTGCGGGTGTTGGACGGCCCGGACACGGGGCTCGAGGTGCCGCTGCGAATAGGGGCCTCGAGGATTGGGCGTTCCCACAGCGCCGACGTCCGGCTGAGCGACCCGAAGGTGTCGAAACTCCACGCCCGGGTTCTTGTGGGCACCACCATCGACATCATCGACGACAACTCCGCCAACGGAGTGCTGGTCGGAAACCAGCGGATCAACCGGGCCACGCTGGGAGCCGGTGACATCGCGGTGCTCGGCAAAACCCAGCTGCGCATCGACGCCATGGCAGGTGCGCGCGGCGGTGCCAGCGTCGAGGTGGCCTACATGCGTCCCCCTCGGGTGCTGTCCCGGCCCGTGTCCATGGAACTGGAACTACCGGACGTTCCCGAACCCCCGACCCGCGCACGATTCCCGTTGCTGGCGCTCATCGGCATGGTGCGTTCCGAACGGGTGTTCGCGTCCGTCTCGACCGAGGCCGTCGACCTGGAGACGGCCCATGCCCTAGCCAGGACCATGTCGCCGCTAGTGGACGCCTCCTCGCCGGTCGAGGACGAATCCGACCTGCCACGCATGGTGTCCGTGGTCGGTCTGTTGGGGTCGTCGGTGGACGACCCCGAGCAGGTGCTGTCGCGGTGGCAGGACAACGGCTCCTACGTGAACCGGTCGGCCCCTGCCGTGCCCCGGGAACGCGCCGGGGATCTGCGTGCCACCGTCGGGCACGCCGGTCTGGAACCGTTCACCATCGACCTACGCTCCCAGGGGCCGCACGCCCTGGTGGGTGGCACCACGGGAGCCGGCAAGTCCGAGTTTCTCCAGGCCTGGGTGCTCAGTATGGCCCACGCCCACAGCCCGGACCGGGTGACCTTCCTGTTCGTCAACTACAAGGGCGGTGCGGCCTTCGCCAAGTGCGTGGAGCTGCCGCACTGCGTCGGGATCGTGACCGACCTGTCGTCCTACCTGGTACGGCGCGCGCTGCGGAGCCTGAGGGCAGAGATCCGCTACCGCGAGCACCTGTTCAACGCCAAGGGCGTCAAGGATCTCATCGAGTTCGAGAAACGCGGCGACCCGGAGTGCCCGCCGGGCCTGATCATCATCGTCGACGAGTTCGCGGCCCTGGTCGGTGAAGTACCGGAATTCATCGACGGCGTGGTGGACGTGGCACAGCGTGGTCGTTCGCTCGGACTGCACCTGGTACTCGCGACGCAGCGCCCAGCCGATGTGATCAAAAACAATCTGCGGGCGAACACGAACCTCCGCGTGGCGCTGCGCATGAACGACGAGCACGACTCCACCGACGTGTTGGGCAGCCCCGTCGCGGCCTCCATCGACCCAGCGAACCCGGGCAGGGGGGTCGCGAAGATGGGACCGGGACGGCTGATCCCGTTCCAATCGGCATTCCCGGGTGCCCGCACCCCCGCGGAGCCCCCCGCTCCTCCCATCGACGTCGACGAGCTGGACTTCGGAATGGTGACGCGGTGGAAGATTCCCCGCGTCTCCACCTCCGGCGACCAGGTGGAGAAGGACATCGAGCGGGTGGTGCGCACGGTGTCACAGGCCTCGACGCTGGGACGAATCCCGACTCCCCGTCGACCCTGGCTGGACACTCTCAGCGAGTCCTACGACCTTCTGACATTGAAACAGCAGCGCGATTCCACCCTCATGCTGGGTGTCGTGGACGACCCGGACAACCAGAGCCAGTACCCGGACGCTTTCCATCCGGACGAGACCGGGAACATCGTCTATTACGGGGCCGGCGGGTCGGGCAAGACCACGGCGCTGCGGTCGCTGGCGATCGCAGCCTCCATCACGCCGCGGTCCGGCCCTGTTCACATCTACGGCCTGGATTTCGCGGGTGGTGGTCTCAACATGCTCGAGCCGCTGCCGAACGTGGGTGTCATCATCTCGGGCGACGACGACGAACGGGTGTCACGGCTGATGGAGATGCTGACCAAGAAACTGGACGAACGAGCAGCGGCTTTCAACGCAGTGGCGGCCGACGTCCTCAGCAAGTACCGGCAGCAGCCGGGCAAACAGGATGAACCTCGTATCCTGATCCTGCTCGACGGTTTCCAGAGTTTCCGCACCGAGTACGACTCGGGGTTGCAGCGGGCGAAGACCTACTCCCAGTTCCACAGGTTGCTGGCGGAGGGCCGTGCCGTCGGGATCCACGTGGCGGTCACCGCAGATCGTGGGGCCGCGATTCCTTCGGCCATGCAGGGTTCCTTCCAGGAACGGATCGTGTTGCGGATGAGTGACACGGATCAGTACCTGACCCTCAACGTCCCGAAGGACGTGCTGAACAACGCCAGTCCTCCGGGACGTTGCATGAACAGCCGCAACGGCAACGAGATGCAGCTGGCGGTGCTTGGCAGCGACCCGTCGCCGCCGGCCCAGGCCCGGGAGATCGAGCTGTTGGCCCAGAGCATCGCACAGTTCCAGCGCACCCGTCCCGAGCCGGTGAGGCGGTTGCCCGCACAGGTATCGGCCGACGAGCTCCCAGTACGGTGGGTGGCCTCCCGACGCTGGGTCTGGAGGATCAGAGTCTCGGACCGATCGGTTTCGAACCGCAGGGGGTGTACCTGCTGGCCGGGCCGCCGAAGTCCGGGGTGTCGTCGCTAGTACGGTGGCTTGCACAGTCGATGGCGAACGCCCACCCGCAGGTGCCGAGGATTCTGCTCACGGCCCGGCCCTCGCCGCTCGCCAAACTGCCCCTGTGGACGGCGGTGATCACGGGACCCGACCGGGTGCAGGACTACATCAACAACCAGTTGAAGCCCTACCTCACCACCGAGGCCGAGCCGCGACAGCCGCGGGTCGCAGTGTTCGTGGAGCAGTTCTCGGAGCTGGCCGGTTCGCTCGCGGACGCGACGTTGGCGGAGGCGTTGAAACTGGCACGCCGCAACGGGCACCTGATGGCGGGGGCCGGGGAGACGGCCTCGTTCTCGGGTTTCAACTCCAGCATCCCGGAGCTCAAGGGAGCCCGCCAAGGTATGTTGCTGCAACCCGAAACCACGGACGGCGACATCTTGAAGGCCGCCCTGCCCCGATCCCGAGCCGCTGATTTCCCGCCGGGCCGCGGTTTCTGGGTGAGCGCCGGCAACGTCGTCAAAGTCCAGGAGGCTTATTCACAGAACGGCCAGCCACCACCAGAGACGCATCCTGAATAAATAGATTGGACGGTTCGTTTCAGATAGAATAGGTGTTGAATAAAACATTAACGAAACGAGCCGCTGAATGTATAATAGCACAGGCCTAGTTGACGATCAGTTCAACGCCCTCTACGAGTGCCTCAAGGCGGCAATACGCAACAGTCTTAAACAAGACAGAAAAACCGGTGCAGATTCCGACAGTTCTAGGTATCATAGGGGCACTCGACAGGTACCCAAGGACACCGCCCTCCTGATCGACGGTACGCTCCTGCCCTGCTGGAGATGGAAAGCCGAGAAGACCATCTTCTCAGGCAAGCACCGCCACAGTGGCGTCAACGTCCAGAGCCGTCACTGACACCCACGGAAACCTCCAGTGGATCTCACCCATCCTCGAAGGGAGTATCCATGACGTTAAAGCATTCGATACCCACGAAATCCTGAGGCACCTAAAAGCTAGAAACATCATCGCTGACAAAGGCTACATCGGCCGCGGACTCCACACTCCGGCCAGAACCCAACCCGGACGAAAACTAACCGGGCTGGAAAAAGACTATAACCAACGAATCAACCACATCAGATGGCCCATCGAACGTGCCATCGCGCACCTCAAAACCTGGCGCATCCTCCACACCATCTATCGCCGCCCATACTCGACATTCCAAACCACAGTCAACGCCATCACAGGAATCATCTTTGGGATTCTGTGAATAAGCCTCATGGTGACATACAACTATCTTCTCCCGGATGACTGGGTCCAGGTGCGACTGGATCCACTGGATCGTTCGTCGGTCAAACAGTTGACTGATCGGATGTTCGCGGACATCGATGACGAGGTGACGCGCGTCCGCGTCTCCGGCTGGGTCACTAGCCGGATGACGACCCAGCTCGAGGAGATCTCGAGCCAGGGAGCCTGGGCGGCCTACCTGCCTGCCGAGGATCCCCGGCTCTCCCCGGTACGGCCCATGATCGTGACCCGCCCCTTCGACATGACAACCACGGATTCCGATCCCATGGAGGTACTCGTCGCGTTGGCCGCGGACTCGGACGGGGAGTTCTCGACGATCGAGCCCCAGAACATGGTGGGTTTGAAGATCCGGATGCCGGAGGATCCGGAGAAGGCCCTGCTCGATTCGCTCGCCGAGGTTCCCGAGGACATCCTCGAGTTGACCATCCGCGACGAGCTGCTGGCGGCGGCTGCCGAGACCACCCGGTTGTCGCGCCGCGTCCAGTACATCATCGGCGACCCCTCAGACCGGACCGCTGGATGGCGATCGAGGCATCCGTCAGCTGCATGCTGGCCGAGGAGGCCTCCACGGCCCTCGACGGGGTGGAGGAGTTCTTCGACGCCTGGGTGACTGCCGTGAGCTGGGTCGACGAGGATGACCCGGACGAGTCCGCCGAGGAGGAGAAGCCCGATGAGTGAACCGACACCCGTGGTGCTGCCGCTGCCGCCCAACATGCCGCAGGAGCAGGCACCGGCGTGGCTGAATGAGGTGTTCCCCGATCTGATGCGGACCGGTATCGTCACGGATCCCGAGGGCACGGCAGCCGTGCTCCTGGAAATGACGGCGTTTGGTATCCCCGAGCCTGCGGTAGCGTGCTGCGCCCTGCTGCTTCCCGACACCATGCCGCTGTTGGTCGCGGTGTTCGCCTCACCGGATGCCGGCGAGACAGCGATGCTGCCCAGCCTGCTTGTCGACGACACCCCGGGAGACACTGTCATCAAACGTGCCGACGAGACGGTGGATGCGCTCGGCATCCGGGTTTTCCAGGCGTCACGGGTGGTGTCCTCGTTCGAGAACGGGGAGAACAAATTGTTCCTCCGGGGCGCCTTGGCGGGCACTCGTCCGGTGAACGGCGTTGAACGCGACGTGTGTCTCTACTTCACCGGCAGCGAGATCGGCAACCTGACCACCGCGTTCTGGCCGCTGACCTCGTTCCTCGTCGGCGACCTCCTGCCTCAGCTCATTCAGCTCGGCGAGAACGCCTGACACAAGACTTGGCGGAGGCACGGTGGGGAACCGCCGCCAACCTATAGCAACATCCCCACGCAAGAAAGGAAGGACGACTCATGGCAGCGAATCTCAATGTCTCCTACGAAGCGATGGAGAGCGAGGCTTCTGCACTGGTCAGCGGTAAAGAAGAGATCACCCAGAAGCTGAGTGCCCTGAAAACCCGCATCGACAACCTGGTGTCCAATGGTTTCGTGACCGACCAGGCCTCTGGTGCGTTCAACGAGATGTACCAGAATTTCACGACCTCGGCCAGCAACACCATCTCGTCCCTCGACGGAATCGCCAACGGTCTGCGTTCATGGCAAACGCCATGCGCGAGACCGACTCCCAGATGGCGAGCCAGATCCGCAGCTGACCCTTTTCCCGGACGACGCCGGTTGCCCTGCCCGTGGCTTCACGCCACAAGCTGTGAACAACCGGCGTCGCTACTTTCTCAGTCGAAGATCGGACCGACGTCGCGGGACCGCTTGAGCTCGAAGAATCCCGGGTAGGCGGTGACTTTCACGAAACCGTCGAACAGCTCACCCGCGGCCTCGCCCTTCGGGGCGGGCGAGATGACGGGACCGAACAGCGCCATGCCGTTGACGCGGATGACCGGGGTGCCGACGTCCGTTCCGACGAGGTCCTGGGCCACCTTCTGGTAGGCGCGCAGGTCGGTGTCGAATTCGTCGGTGGTGACGCGTTCAGCGATGTCGGCCTCCAGGCCGCAGTCGGCGAGGGCCGCGGCGACGGTCTCGACGTCGACCGGCTCACCTCCGGGATGGAAACGGGTGCCGAGCGCGGTGTAGAAGTCGCGCAGGACGTCGTGGCCGTGGAGTTTCTGCACCGCGGCTGCCGCACGCGAAGCGACGAGGGTGGCGTCGATGCGTTCCCGGTAGCCGGGGTCGAGGTCGCGTCCCTCGTTGAGGATGTAGAGGCTCATGGTGTGGAAGGTGACCTTCACGTCGCGAACCTTCTCCACCTCCAGGATCCAGCGGGAGGTCATCCACGCCCACGGGCATGTCGGGTCGAACCAGAAATCAACTTGAGTGGTCATGCACTCATCCCACCACACTGCGCCAAAGAAGCGACCCCTGTCGAGATCACGCTCTCGGCTCCGCTATGTTCAGGACCGGTTTACGTCCGTCACGAGGAAGGTCCCATGAGCGAACAACCCACCGTGTCCACATCCGGTTCGAACGGGTTTCTCTCACCGCGACGGGTGGCGCGGGTCGCGATCCTGGTGGCGCTGTCGGGGGTGGGGGCGTTCATCAAGATCCCGAGCCCGACGGGCACCGTCGCTCTCGACGCGGCCCCCGGATATCTGGCCGCGGTCGCCTTCTCCCCGCTGGAGGGTGGTGTCGTGGGGGCGCTCGGACACCTGATCTCCGCCGCGACCGCCGGTTTCCCGCTGGGCCTGCCGATCCACCTGATCATCGCGGCGGAAATGTTCGTGTTCGCCTGGGTCCTCGGCGTGCTGGCCCGGCCCCTGGGCGCCGTGGTGGCCGCTGCGGTGGCGGTGCTTCTCAACGGTCTGCTGGCCCCCGCGGTCCTGCTTCCCATCGGCGGGCTCGGAATGTATGCCGCGCAGGTGGTGCCGCTGCTGGTGGGTTCCGCCATCAATGTCGTCGTGGCCGTGATCGCGGGGATCGCCCTGGCGGCGGCTGGGCTCGCCGAACGTTCCGTACGACTCATGGGCCGCAGCACATCGTGACGGACCCGGTTCGTCCCGTCCGCGACCTCCTGATCGTCGACGGCTCCCCGCCTCTGGTGATCGCCTGCGACTCGGTGGGCGGTATTGGACCGCGACCCGCCGATCTGGTGCGGGTGTCCGCCGACGTGGTGGCGCACTTCGCGGCCCGGGTGCCGCTGCTGGAGGTGCTGTGCTCCGGGGCGCAACCCGTCGCGTTGGTCAACACCCTCTGCCACGACATGGCCGAGGCCACCGTCTTCATCGACACGTTCCGCGCGGTCGCCTCGGAGGTCGGCATCCGAGGCGACGCGGTGACGGGCAGCACGGAGGAGAACGTGCCCTCACCCGCGACGGGGGTCGGGGTGACGGTGATCGGCACCCTGGCAGGTGACCTGCTCACCGGTGGGGGCCGCCCGGGCGACGTGGTGATCTGTGTCGGCTGGCCGCGTTCCGCCCCGCACGACGAGGTTTTCATCGGCCATCCGGACATCGTGCCGCTGTCTACCGTGCAGACCCTCGTCACCACCGGAGCGGTCCACGACGCCCTGCCGGTCGGGTCGCGGGGCATCAGTTACGAGGCCGGGCAGCTCGCCGAATCCAGCGGATGCGCTCTCACGTGGCTGCCCCACCCCCTCCCCCTCGACGTCTCGGGTGGGCCTGCCAGCTGCGTGCTCCTCGCCTGCGACCCGGCCTCCGTCGCCGACCTGCGGAATGCGGTTCCCGGACACGTCCCGTGGCATCCGGTGGCGGAACTGACAGCGAAACCGACGCACCGGTGATCGAGGCCCGAGGGCTCGGTTTCTCCCACCGCGGCACCGGAACCCGGCAGCTAGCCGACATCACCTGCGACATCCCCGCAGGAAGCCGCGTCGCGGTGATGGGCGCCGCGGGTGCAGGCATGTCGACATTCGCGATGACCCTGAACGGCCTGGTCCCCCACCACCACCCCGGCGACCTCTACGGGCAGCTGCGGGTCGCGGGCATCGCCACCCACGAGACGACCCCGCCCCGCCTGGTGCGCGTCGTCGGCCTGGTCTCGCAGAACCCGGAAGCCCAGGTGATGGAGCGCCTGGTGATCGACGACGTCGCCACCGGTCCCGCGAACCTAGGGCTGGACCGCGACGAGGTGCTTTTCAGGGCCCGGCGCGCCCTGGAAGAGGTCGGGCTGGCGGGCCTGGCGGATCGTGAAACGGCCACGTTGTCCGGCGGGCAGCTCCAGCGACTCGCGATCGCCGGGGCGCTCGCGATGGAACCGCAGATCCTGGTCCTCGACGAACCCACCTCGGCCCTCGACCCGGAGGGGGCGGCGACGGTGCGGCGCATCGTCGCGGACCTCAGCGCTGCGGGACGCACCGTGGTCATGGTGGATCACGACCCGGATGCCGTGGCCGTCTGGGCGGATCTGCTCCTGGTGCTGGAGGAGGGGAAACTCGCGTATTTCGGCGCACCTGGCGCGTTCCTCGACGACGAGCGGCGGGTCGCGGCGGCGGGTATCCGCCCCCGCCACCGGTGCCGCGGCGGTGTGCCGGAGCGACCCGAACCACAGACTCCCCCCGTCCTGGAGGCCATCGACCTGACCCACCGCTACCCGTCGGGGGTGCTGGCCCTTGACGGGGTCGACGTCACCATCCACCGCGGCGAGTTCGTCGCGCTGTTGGGCGGCAACGGAGCGGGCAAGACCACCCTGGCAAAGCATTTCGCCGGGCTGCTGGAACCAACCTCCGGGACGGTCCGCAGCCACGCCGAGCGGGTGGGGTTCGTCTTCCAGAACCCCGACCATCAGATCTTCGCGAACACCGTCCTCGACGAGGTCGCCTTCGGGCCGCGCAACGCGGGACTGCCGGACCCGGAGGGGGCGGAACGGGCCGGTCGGGCCCTGAAACGGGTGGGGCTGGGGGATGTCGCAGGACTGCATCCGCTGCGGCTCGGACGCGGGGACCGGCAGCGACTGGCGGTGGCCTCTGCCCTGGTGATGAACCCCGACGTCCTCATTCTCGACGAACCCACCAGCGGCTTGGACTGGCGGGGCGCCGAGGCGCTCATGGGATTGCTGACGGACCTGAATCGCGACGGCACCACGATCGTCATGATCACCCACGACCTGCCCCTGGCGGCCCGTCACGCCTCCCACACCGTGACGCTGCCCGCTCCCGTCCCAGAGATAGCCCCGAAGGATCCCGGGAATGCGACCGCACGCGGGAACGGTCTCGATGTGCGTTCAAAGCTCATGGCGCTGACAGCCGTCGTCGCCGCGACCTTCCTTGCCTCCGCTCCCTTGGTCTACCTCGGGCTGGCCGCGCTCACCGCCGGAGCCCTGGTGCGGGTACGCGGGATGCGTGGGCTCTGGGGGCTCTTGGCCCCGATGCTCCCCGTACTGGCCCTGGTCTTCGGTTTCGCCGCCTTCACCCCGGGCGGAATCGGGTACGCCTCCACCCTGGTGTTGCGGCTGGTGACGATGCTGTGCTCGACGGCAGCGCTGCTGGCCACCACCCCCGCCGAACGATTCACCACCCTGATGCGCACCCTCCGGCTGCCGAATCCGCTGGTGTTCGTGTGCACGACCGCGCTGCGTTTCATCCCCACCCTGCGGCGGCGTTCCCGCCAGATCACCGAGGCCCAGCGGGTCCGGGGAGCTCACATCGACTCACGCGGCCCGGTGCGTCGCGTCCTGGCCCACGCCACCATCATGGTGCCGCTGCTGACCAGCGGAATTCGCATGTCGGAGGACCTGGCAGCGGCGATGATCTCCCGCGGCTACGGCATCACCCGTCACCCGACCCGCCTGCACGACCTCCACTGGACCTGGCGCGACACCCTCCTGGCCCTGGTATCAGCCGCCCTACCGCTCCTCGCCGTCGCCGCCGGTTGAATCCTTTTCGACGAGTTCGTGCACACCCTCGACTATCTCGCTCGGGCGGAAAGGGAATCTCTTGGCAGATTCACGGGTGGTGATCCCGGTGAGCACCAGAACGGTATGGAGACCGGCCTCCATTCCGGCGACGATGTCGGTGTCCATTCGGTCACCGATCATTCCCGTGTGTTCACTGTGTGCGCCTATCCGATTCAGCGCAGAACGGAACATCATCGGATTCGGTTTCCCGACCACATAAGGTTTCTTCTGTGTCGCCTCACTCACAAGAGCAGCAATTGCTCCGGTGGCGGGCAATATCCCATCGTTGCTGGGCCCTGTGGCATCAGGATTTGTGACGATGAAACGCGAACCGGATTCGATCAATCGAATTGCACGAGTGATTGATTCAAATGAATACGTTCGAGTTTCCCCTATGACCACGAAATCCGGATTGCGGTCGGTAAGCACGAAACCGGCCTCGTGAAGGGCGGTTATGGTGCCCGCCTCGCCAATCACATACACCGAGGCCCCCGGCTGCTGCTGCTCCAGGAAGGTGGCGGTGGCCAGGGCCGAGGTCCAGATGTGGTCCTCGGGAACTTCCAGCCCAGAGTCACGCAGCCGCGCCGAGAGGTCGCGGGGGGTGAAGATCGAGTTGTTCGTCAGCACCAGGAACGGCGTTTCCGTGCGGGTCCACTGTTCGATCAGCTCCTGGGCCCCGGGAAGCGCCTGTTCCTCGTGCACCAGGACCCCATCCATGTCGGTCAGCCAGGCATGCACATCACTTCGCAGTCGCATCATGACGTCACGCTACAGGCTCAGCTCAGCGCGAGCCCGTCCGAGAAATGCGCCAACCTCTTGGTCGCGCAGCCTTGCCAGCAGGCCCTCCGGCATCCCAGCCGCCTCGTACAGGGCAGTGCTGACCGCACGCTCGTGGCTCCACGCGATGACCACCCGTACGGTGCCGGCGAGCCTACCGACGGCATCTAGCAGCGCCCACCGCTCCTCGTCGGGGATCTCGGAGCGGACCAGCGCGTCCACCACCAGCTGCACCACGTGGTCCGAGGCTGCCAACATCATGGGGTTCGCGGCGCCCTTGGTGACGTGCACCAGCCCGATGAAGGCCATCCAGACCAGGTAGTCGTCATCCCACGGCCCGGTCACCGTCCGCCCCCACCAGCGCTCCAGGTCCTCCCGCGACGGCTCAGCACCCTCGGGCAACCGGGAGTACAGGACCTCTTCCAGGCCCTGCGCGACCTCGGGCCCGAGGGCCAGCAACCGCTCCTGGTGGCGTCGAATGGCGTCGCGGTCCTCGTCGCGCAGGAGTCGCTGCGGGGGAATCTGCCCGACCGCCTCCCGCACCATCACGTGCAATGTCTCCATGATCAGGCCCTCGTGAGTAGCTGTTTGATCTCCACGGCCGCGACGCGGGCCTCTATCCGCATCAGGCCAAGGTTGGATTCAATCGGTCCTTGCATCACCAGCACTGCGTCCTCGCCGGCCCCGTAGACGACCAGGTATCCGTTCCTGCCATGGATGACGGACTCCGACAAGTCACCCATGTTGGTGCGCTCGGAGATACGTTTCCCAATTCCCAGGGCGGTGGCGGCCATCGCGGCGATGCGTTCTGCATCCGCTTCCGGGAAGTCGTGAGCAATGGCCAGGCCGTCCTGAGAAGCGATCATGACGCCATGAAGCTCCGGTATGGCCCGCCTGATGGCACTGAGAACAAGCTTGAGATCACTGTGCTTGCTGCTGCCGAATTTTCCATCCATTGCGCTTCCTTCCGCCCTCGTTGGATATGTCACCCCACAGTGCCTCAGTGCCGGGACACCTCCTGAGGACACTCGCGGACATGTTATCCCCTTTTTGTAGGTCTTCCCCCGAAGTGGAATACTAGATGATTCCAGACGAAAGTTAGGATGTGAACGCAAAAACGTTCAGTGAAACTGGATCGGATACCCGGATGCAGCAAGTCGGGATATAAGGTCGGTTCACAAGAGTATGGAGGTGCCGTGAAGGGAACCATGGTGGCCGGGGTCGCCGGGTTGGTCGCACTCGTGGCCGTCGGGGCGGCAGGTGGTGCGCTGCTCGTGGAACGGACACTCACCGAGGAGGCGACCCGCTCGCTCGCAGCCCAGGGACTTGACGCCCACGTCGCCTTCTCCGGGTTGACCGCCACCGTCTCCGCCGCCGATCCAGACCAACTGCCGACGGCGATGAAACTGGTGCTGGACATCCCGGGG
This sequence comes from Arachnia propionica, assembly GCF_037055325.1. Classification (NCBI taxonomy): domain Bacteria; kingdom Bacillati; phylum Actinomycetota; class Actinomycetes; order Propionibacteriales; family Propionibacteriaceae; genus Arachnia; species Arachnia propionica. The sequence continues at coordinate 2,031,496 of NZ_CP146373.1, forward strand.
GTGATCCGCGCCGAAGCCGATCGTTCCTCGCTGCCCGCCGCATCCACGTCACAGGCCACGAAGCCCGCGACGCCCACCCCGAGTCCCTCTCCCACACCCACACCCAGCCCCTCCGAACCGACGCCATCCCCCAGTCCGTCGCCCAGCCCGACTCCCAAGGAGATGCCGAAGTCGGTGGTGAAGTTCGAGGGTGGGGAGTCAGAAGTCTCGTCCAGCGAACGGACCAAGATCGTTGAACTGGCGGTCTGGCTCCAGGCCAATCCAGATGTCACCGTCGAAGTCGCCGGGCACACGGACAACGGGCGTTCTTCTGATTTCCGGCGGGAACTGTCGGAGAAACGCGCACAGCGCGTGGTCGACGCCCTCGTTGCGGCAGGGGCGAATCGCGATCAACTGGTGGCAGTCGGAAAAGCCGACACAGAACCCGCGGAATCGAATTCGACTCCGGAGGGCCAAGCAGCGAACCGGCGAGTGACGTTCGTGCAACGAGGGGAAAGGTAGATCATGAACGGATATCTTCTGCTGGCCATCGAACTGGCGGCAATTCTTGTCGTGTGCGTCGGTTTGGCGTTGTTCCTGGGATGGGTACTCGGAAAACGTTCCGCCCGCGCGAAACTGGCCGCCGAACAGGATTCGTCACAGACACCAGCGACGGATGCGTTGAAGACCTCCAGGGTCGAGGAGAAGAAGGAACCCACCCCTCTCACTTCCCGTGCAGTTCCCGTGACCGCACAGACATCACCTGTCACCACGCAGTCCCCCTCCCCGATCGTGGCTTCCGCATCCGATCCACAGCAGCCGGTGTCGAGCCCATCGCCCTTTGCGCCCAGCCCGTCGCCCACGGGTAACGCAGCCCCCGCCGAGACGGGGACTGCTCGGCCCGATCCCCTCAACGACCACACCATCTCCGACGACTCCGCCGTCGACACCCACCTGATCCCCCGGATCGCCGACCAGACCACGTCCCCCGCCCCCGAGCCCGAGGCTTCCGATCCGCGACTTCTGGATGCGGAAGCCCGCGCCAACGAGGCCGAGAGCAAGGCCCGTGACGCCGAGACCAAGGCCCGCGAAGCCGAAGTCAGGATCGAGGAGGCCAATCAGCGTGCCCGTGAGGCCGAGGCCAAGGCCCAGGAAGCTGAAGCAAAAGTCGAAGCGGCTGAGGCGAAGGTTGAGGAGGCCGGTCAGCAGATCACGCAGGCCGATCAACGCGTTTCCGAGGCCGAGGCCAAGGCCCAGGAGGCCGACCAGATGGCCCGCGCCGCCGAGACCCGTGCCGCCGAAGCGGAAACCCGCGTGCAGGAGGCCAACCAGCACATCAACGACGCCGAACAGGCCCGTCGCCAGGTGGTCGAGCTGGAGGAACGGATCAACAAACAGGAAATCGACATGGCCCGGCTGGAGAACCGCGCCACCACCGCCTGGGACAAGACGATGCCTACCCTCATCGAACGAATCGAGTCCCTGGAAGACGATCTCTCCCATGCCCGCCGCGAAGCCGCGGAACTCCAGGCCATGCTCGCCTCCGAACGTGACCAGGCCACCCCCACCCCGGCTCCCGAGGCCGATACCGAAGAAGAAGCATCGGAAGCCGAACCCGTCCACGAGGACATCGTCGACGAGGCCACCGGGCAGACCGAAGTCATCAAGGAAGATTCCTGGCAGACAATCGGTCCTGGCACCGGAGCCGCACAGGAAACCCCGATCACGTTCGCATCCAGCGCCCTCCCCAGCATGCAACCCGCCACGGAGGACGAGGGCGAGAACGAGGAACCGGAAGACCTCGAGTCAGCAGAGGAAACAGCAGACGCCGAGGAAGCGGCAGACACCGAAGAAACGGCAGACACCAAGGCCGATGCAACCGAAGAACCCGAACCGACCAGCGTGACCGCAGAGGATGCTCCTGCGGAGCCGGTGGATACCGATCCGGTGGACGAGAAAACCGACGGGACCGAAGAGAACGAAGAACAACAGCCCACCGCCGAGGAATCCGCCACCGAGGAATCCGCTGAAGGCGAAGAACCAGACGTTCACTCCCACGAGCAGCTCGCCCCCACAGCCGTCGTCGAACACGAGGTGGAAATCCCGGACCACGACGCACACGACGAGGAACCAGCAGACCTCGAGCCAGCCGAAGAAACAGCAGACACCAAGGCCGCTGCAACCGAGGAACCCGAACCGACCAGCGTGACCGCAGAGGACGCACCCGTAGAAGACACCCCTGAAGAGGACGCCCCTGCGGAGCCGGTGGATACCGATCCGGTGGACGAGAAAACCGACGGGACCGAAGAGAACGAAGAACAACAGCCCACCGCCGAGGAATCCGCCACCGAGGAATCCGCTGAAGGCGAAGAACCCGAACCGGACGAAGAGGCCACCGAAACTCGCCTGATGCCGCTGATTCCAGAGCCCACCTTCACCAATTTCGACGAACTCACCGCCGCCTGGAAGGAGCGGGAGACCGTCAAGTCCGAGGAGAAGCCGCAGAGCACCAGCCACACCACGGCGTGGCCCGAGCCGGAGGACGTGGAGGCAGTCACAGCGACCCGCCTGATCCCCGTCATCAAGGATGAAGAACCAGCTCCCCGACCCAACGGGAAAGACGATCTGGAGGCTCTCACCGACACCGGAAGTTTCGCCCGGCTCATCGCAACCGGCCCAGCACCGGAAGCCCCTTCCTTCACCGCTCCCTTGGACATCCCCGGAACGGAATACCTCACCCCCTCGACGCCGGCCTACCCCGTCACGGCACACCACGACGCCGCGACCATCCCCGACATCCCAAGGATCACCGCACCGATCGCCCAGCCCTTCGAAGCCAAGCAAGACGATGCCACCCCCGACTCACGGCACGACGCAACACCATCAAAAAGCGACCTGTTGATCGATGAAACCGAGGTCGACGAGGTTCCCGTCACCGCCGGGCTCGCCGAGCCGGAACCAGCCGCGGATCCGCGAGTCAACGCGGGACACATCATCGCTCCCCAGTTCAGCATGACCAAGGAACACGACGGCATCCTGCGAAGCCCACTTGAGCGGAAGGGACAACAGATCTCGATCAGCCTCGAGGAGGACTACACCCTCGCCGATCCCATCGACGAGGAGATCGAGGTCATGGATGCCCCCGAGGAAGAGTTCCCCGTCGGGGTCGGTATCCCGCCCGAGGACTACCCCCGGGCCCGGTGATCAACTGGCAAGGTCAGCGGTACCGAGCCTGACCAGCTGCCTGCTCCGCTCCGCATCACCCCTGAGCCGTCGGGCCAGGGTGAGGGCTTGGGGAATGTAATTCCCGGAGTAGAGAGCAGCATGCACGAGAACCATGTGGAATTGGTGCACAGACACCCGGTGCTGCCACCCATCCGCCAATGGACTGACCTCCTGGTAGCCGGCGATGATGGAATCCAGATGCGGGGCCCGGAAAAGCGCCAGCTCCGCCAAATCTGTCTCGGCGTGCCCGCCATGGGCCGACGGGTCGAGCAACGTACCAGTTGTTCCCTCAGCACCAGGCGTGACGGCCCACATCACGTTCCCGGCCCAGAGATCGCCGTGGATCCTCGCGACATCCCCGACCAGTGCGGGCTGGGGCGCATCGAAACGCCCCTCCGCCACCAAGTCAATGGCTCGATGCAGCACCAACCTGGCTTCCCGGGGAACCTCCGCCAGCCTCAAGTAGGGACGCAACCGCGCCTCGGCATAGAACTCGCCCCACCCGTTCCATCTGGGGGCACGACTGACGGGAGCCGGCAGCTCCGCCAACCGCGCATCGGTCTCGCGCAAACCCGGTGGTGGCGCACCCCAGTGTGACGCGCCAGCCGCATGGGTCCGCGCGAGGCGCCTCCCGAACCTGGCAGCGTCTTCAGAGCTCGGGGTTCCGTGGGTGAGACGGCGGGTCTCCAGCCACGACTGCCCACGATCCACCACTTCAGCCACAGCCGCGCCGCCCGTCGCATCGGCTAGCCAGAAAAGACTCGTAACCTCCGTCGCGATGGCCGCCGGGCTACCGCTCTTGTGGAAACTCATAACCTCACCTCACCAAGCAGGCTCCCGATGCATGACATGTGCGCCGCGTCGCATCTGCCAAGGCCAGACATCCGTTCCATTTCGAGGCTCCCTTGCCTGTGTGACGCCCGGGATCGGGCACCCGGGCCTCAAGTTTACAGGCAATACCGCAGGAAACCAGCCCATGATGACGGGCACGTCTGCGTGCCCACGTGGGTGTGGTTGTGCTCCCACACGTGTTTGGGGTGTGGGGGCAGTTGTGGGTTTGTGTGTCCGGCGGCGTCTTACTCTCCCACACACTCGCGTGTGCAGTACCATCAGCGCTGGGAGGCTTAACTTCCGGGTTCGGGATGGGACCGGGTGTTTCCCTCTCGCTATGGCCACCGGAACAAGTCCGTGACACAAAAGAATATGTTTTTGTTTGTTGTGGTGTTGTGTGTGTTTTGGGATACCTCATAGTGGACGCGAGTAGGTGTTGTTGTTGTGGCAAGCCCTCGGCCTATTAGTATCGGTCAGCTTCACACATTACTGTGCTTCCACGTCCGACCTATCGACCCTGTGGTCTGCAGGGGGCCTTACCACCTTGATGGTGTGGGAGTCCTCATCTTGAAGCGTGCTTCCCGCTTAGATGCTTTCAGCGGTTATCACTTCCCAACGTAGCCAACCAGCCGTGCTCCTGGCGGAACAACTGGCACACCAGAGGTTGGTCCGTCCCGGTCCTCTCGTACTAAGGACAGCCCTTCTCAAGACTCCTACGCGCGCAGCGGATAGGGACCGAACTGTCTCACGACGTTCTAAACCCAGCTCGCGTGCCGCTTTAATGGGCGAACAGCCCAACCCTTGGGACCGACTCCAGCCCCAGGATGCGACGAGCCGACATCGAGGTGCCAAACCATGCCGTCGCTATGGACGCTCGGGCAAGATCAGCCTGTTATCCCCGGGGTACCTTTTATCCGTTGAGTCCTGGCGCTTCCATTCGCTACCAGAAGATCACTAGTCCCGACTTTCGTCCCTGCTCGACCCGTCAGTCTCGCAGTCAAGCTCCCTTGTGCACTTACACTCGCTACCTGATTGCCAACCAGGCTGAGGGAACCTTTGGGCGCCTCCGTTACCTTTTAGGAGGCGACCGCCCCAGTCAAACTACCCATCAGGCACTGTCCCTGAACCGGATAACGGTCCTAGGTTAGATAACCAGAGTGACCAGAGTGGTATTTCAACGACGACTCCACCGAAACTAGCGTCCCGGCTTCACAGTCTCCCACCTATCCTACACAAGTCACACCGATCACCAATACCAAACTATAGTAAAGGTCCCGGGGTCTTTCCGTCCTGCTGCGCGTAACGAGCATCTTTACTCGTAATGCAATTTCACCGGGTTCGTGGTGGAGACAGCGCCCAAATCGTTACTCCATTCGTGCAGGTCGGAACTTACCCGACAAGGAATTTCGCTACCTTAGGATGGTTATAGTTACCACCGCCGTTTACTGGGGCTTAAGTTCACCGCTTCACCACACAAAATGGCTGACAGTTCCCCTTAACCTTCCAGCACCGGGCAGGAGTCAGTCCGTATACGTCCTCTTACGAGTTGGCACGGACCTGTGTTTTTAGTAAACAGTCGCTTGGGCCTGGTCTCTGCGACCCTTGACGCTCTCGAAGCAAGTTCTAACACGTCGCAGGTCCCCCTTATCCCGAAGTTACGGGGGTATTTTGCCGAGTTCCTTCACCACGATTATCCCGATCGCCTCGGTATACTCTACCTATCCACCTGTGTCGGTTTAGGGTACGGGCGGCTAACAACTCGCTAACGAAGCTTTTCTAGGCAGCATAGGATCACTCAACCCGAACCAAAAGGTACGGGCCCATCATGTCTCAGGCATCACGGAATGCGGATTTACCTACATCCCACCCTACACACTTAGCCTCAGAACAACCAACGCGTGAGGATGAGCTACCTTCCTGCGTCCCTCCGCAGCTTGCCTACTACACACTCGGGTCACAGACTCAACCACCCGCCACCCCGAAAGGCAACAGACAGTCTCGCATGCTTAGCATCGCGCGCCTCAGCACGGGCGTTGTTTCGCCGGTACGGGAATATCAACCCGTTGTCCATCGACTACGCCTGTCGGCCTCGCCTTAGGTCCCGACTAACCCAGGGCAGATTAACTTGACCCTGGAACCCTTGGATAATCGGCGGACGGGTTTCTCACCCGTCATTCGCTACTCATGCCTGCATTCTCACTCGTATGCACTCCACGATCAGGTCACCCCACCGCTTCAACACGCACACGACGCTCCCCTACCCATCCACACAACCTTCCGGTCACACATGTGAATGCCACAGCTTCGGCGGATAACTTGAGCCCCGCTAAATTGTCGGCGCAGAATCACTTGACCAGTGAGCTATTACGCACTCTTTCAAGGATGGCTGCTTCCAAGCCAACCTCCTGGTTGTCAACGCAACTCCACATCCTTTTCCACTTAGTTACCGCTTAGGGGCCTTAGCTGATGATCTGGGCTGTTTCCCTCTCGACTATGAAGCTTATCCCCCACAGTCTCACTGCCACGCTCTCACTTACCGGCATTCGGAGTTTGGCTGATTTCGGTAAGCTTGTGGGCCCCCTAGACCATCCAGTGCTCTACCTCCGGCAAGAAACACGCAACGCTGCACCTAAATGCATTTCGGGGAGAACCAGCTATCACGGAGTTTGATTGGCCTTTCACCCCTATCCACAGCTCATCTCCTCGGTTTTCAACCCAAGTGAGTTCGGGCCTCCACGAAGTCTTACCTTCGCTTCACCCTGGCCATGGATAGATCACCCCGCTTCGGGTCTAGAGCACGCGACTACAACGCCCTATTAGGACTCGCTTTCACTACGGCTACCCCACACAGGTTAACCTCGCCACGCACCACTAACTCGCAGGCTCATTCTTCAAAAGGCACGCCGTCACCCAAAACAAAAAATTTTAAGCTCCGACGGATTGTATGCGATCGGTTTCAGGTACTATTTCACTCCCCTCCCGGGGTACTTTTCACCATTCCCTCACGGTACTAATACACTATCGGTCACCAAGGAGTATTTAGGCTTAGCAGATGGTCCTGCCAGATTCACACGAAATTCCACGAGTTCCGTGCTACTTGGGAAAAACGACAACGAGTGACAGACATACGCCTACGGGAGTATCACCCTCTACGCTCCAGCTTTCCAACCAGTTCAACTTCATCCATCATTTATAACTCGCCGGCCCGTCAACAGCCAGACCACATCGCACCCCACAACCCCCATACCGCAACACCTGTCAGCTATCACACGGCACGGGTTTAGCCTCCTCCGCTTTCGCTCGCCACTACTCACGGAATCACTATTGTTTTCTCTTCCTACGGGTACTGAGATGTTTCACTTCCCCGCGTTCCCTCCAACTGCCCTATACATTCAGACAGAGGTCACCGGACACAACTCCGGAAATTCAAGGTTTCCCCATTCGGACATCCCAGGATCACAGCTCGTTTACCAACTCCCCTGGGCTTATCGCAGGTTACAACGTCCTTCATCGGCTCTTGGTGCCAAGGCATCCACCGATCGCACTTAGTAGCTTGCCAAAAAACAACAACAAAATCTACAAAGATGCTCGCGTCCACTATAAAGTTCTCAAAACACACACCCCCAAAAACCCCCCGACACAACCGGGAGACCCCTAGGAGCCACAGAGAAACCGCAGCCACACAAAGACCACCGACCTCTCAAAACCCAACAGCGCGCCACCACAAACATGGTACAAGCCAACGTTCCACCCAGAAACCAAAAACATGACCAGCCCCCAGAAAAACATCCAGGAACAAACCAGCCACACACAAAAAATTGGCTCCTTAGAAAGGAGGTGATCCAGCCGCACCTTCCGGTACGGCTACCTTGTTACGACTTAGTCCTAATCACCAGTCCCACCTTCGACAGCTCCCTCCCAAACGGGTTAGGCCACCGGCTTCGGGTGTTACCGACTTTCATGACTTGACGGGCGGTGTGTACAAGCCCCGGGAACGTATTCACCGCAGCGTTGCTGATCTGCGATTACTAGCGACTCCGACTTCATGGGGTCGAGTTGCAGACCCCAATCCGAACTGAGACCGGCTTTTAGAGATTCGCTCACCCTCACAGGCTCGCAGCTCACTGTACCGGCCATTGTAGCATGCGTGAAGCCCTGGACATAAGGGGCATGATGACTTGACGTCATCCCCACCTTCCTCCGAGTTGACCCCGGCGGTCTCCAATGAGTCCCCGGCATAACCCGCTGGCAACATTGGACGAGGGTTGCGCTCGTTGCGGGACTTAACCCAACATCTCACGACACGAGCTGACGACAGCCATGCACCACCTGTAAACCGACCAAAAAAGCACGCCCATCTCTGAACGCTTCCGGCATATGTCAAACCCAGGTAAGGTTCTTCGCGTTGCATCGAATTAATCCGCATGCTCCGCCGCTTGTGCGGGGCCCCGTCAATTCCTTTGAGTTTTAGCCTTGCGGCCGTACTCCCCAGGCGGGGTACTTAATGCGTTAGCTACGGCACGGAGAACGTGGAATGTCCCCCACACCTAGTACCCACCGTTTACAGCGTGGACTACCAGGGTATCTAAGCCTGTTCGCTCCCCACGCTTTCGCTTCTCAGCGTCAGGAAAGGTCCAGAGAACCGCCTTCGCCACCGGTGTTCCTCCTGATATCTGCGCATTCCACCGCTCCACCAGGAATTCCATTCTCCCCTACCTCCCTCAAGTCAGCCCGTATCGAAAGCAAGCTCAGAGTTAAGCCCTGAGTTTTCACTCCCGACGCGACAAACCACCTACAAGCTCTTTACGCCCAATAAATCCGGACAACGCTCGCACCCTACGTATCACCGCGGCTGCTGGCACGTAGTTAGCCGGTGCTTCTTCTACTGCTACCGTCACAAAAAGCTTCGTCACAATTGAAAGCGGTTTACAACCCGAAGGCCGTCATCCCGCACGCGGCGTTGCTGCATCAGACTTCCGTCCATTGTGCAATATTCCCCACTGCTGCCTCCCGTAGGAGTTTGGGCCGTATCTCAGTCCCAATGTGGCCGGTCGCCCTCTCAGGCCGGCTACCCGTCGAAGCCTTGGTGAGCCACTACCTCACCAACAAGCTGATAGGCCGCGAGTCCATCCCCAACCAAAAAATCTTTCCAACCCACAAGATGCCTTGCAAGCTCATATCCAGTATTAGCAACCGTTTCCGACTGTTATCCCAGAGATGAGGGCAGGTTACTCACGTGTTACTCACCCGTTCGCCACTCGTGTACCCCCGAAAGGGCCTTACCGTTCGACTTGCATGTGTTAAGCACACCGCCAGCGTTCGTCCTGAGCCAGGATCAAACTCTCCATCGAAAAAATCAAACACACCCACACCCACACAACAATGCAGACACAGGCACATCCAAAAATTCAACACAGAACCCAATCACCGACAAACCCCCACAACACACACAAACATGCATGCCACAGGAGCCATCAATCAAAGGAAAAAACAAGAAACAAACCAAGAACAAAAAATCCCTGATCCATCCCCAAAAAATGGCATTGACTTAAAGCACGCTGTTGAGTTCTCAAACTTCGGAAGCCATCCATGCGGCTGGCGACTCGATCAACTTTACCCGGACTCATTTTGATAGTCAAATCAAGCCCTGATTAAGTTGTCCTGAGTTTGCTTCGGCCTGACCGAAGCTCATTCATCTTAGACCCATTTCCTCAATCCGTCAACCGGATCTTCATCTTCTTTCGCGACCCTGAGTGGGATCCATGCGACCACACTCGCCTCAAAATCAGACGATCGGAATCGGGGTTCCCAATAAGTTCGCCCCGAGAGCCTGAGGTAGATTACACGCCTAGAACGGATCGCGCAACTCCACGCCAGGGGCGGCTCTTCTAGCCCCGCCTAGCGGGCACGAAAGCCACATCAGTCCACTCCGATCTGGATCCCACCGACGGTCCGCCGCCCCCTGCGCACGATCGCGCAGCAACCGCCTAGGAGATCGGTCTCCGTCAGACTGAACTCGGGATCGGTGATCTTCTCGTTATTCACGTACGCGCCCCCCTCGAGGACAGCACGTCTTGCCGCAGCCTTCGACTCAACGATCCCAGCAATCAGGAAGGCATCCGCCAAAGGAATAGGGAGCTTCACCTCCGGAGCCTTGAGCTCACGCATGATTCCCCGGAGAGTTTCCTCCGACAACCCGGATAGCTCACCTCGACCAAACAGAGCCGCGGCAGCAGCCACCGCTCCCTTCCGTTCCTCGACTCCATGCACGATGTCGGTGACGTCATCAGCGAGAGCCTTCTGAGCCAGCCGCTTGTGAGGTTCGTTCTCAGTGGCCTTCTCCAGTTCCTCGATCTCCTCACGAGTTCGGAAACTGAATACTTTCAGGTAATCAACCACCTTCACGTCCTCCGCGTTGAGGAAGAACTGATGGAAGGCATAGGGGCTAGTCAGCTCACGGTCAAGCCAGACGGTACCGGACTCGGTCTTGCCGAACTTCGTGCCATCAGCCTTGGTCAGCAGAGGTGTGGCCAGAGCATGCGCCCGCACCTGATCGGACCGACGAAGTAGTTCAACTCCCGCAGTAATATTCCCCCACTGGTCCGAACCGCCATGTTGCAGGGTGACTCCGTACCGGCGGTACAACTCCCGGTAGTCCATCGACTGGAGAAGTACGTAAGAGAACTCCGTGTAGCTGATCCCAGAATCCAGCCGACGCGCCACCACGTCGCGAGCGAGCATCCGATTCACGGGAAAGTGCTTCCCGACATCGCGCAAGAAATCGAGAACCGACATCCCTGCGGTCCAGTCGAGATTGTTGACCATCACCGCGGCGTTGCCCCCCTCGAAGGAAACGAAACGCTCAGCCTGGGCACGAATCCGCTCCACCCATCCGGCGACGACCTCCTTGGAGTTCATCACCCGCTCCCCCGTCTCCTTGGGATCACCAATCTGCCCCGTGGCACCACCCACCAACAAGTGCGGTTTGTGTCCGGCCTGCTGCAGACGACGGGCGAACAGGAGTTGCACAAGATTTCCCATGTGCAGACTCGGCGCCGTCGGGTCGAAACCCACGTAGAACTTGACAGGCCCCTCGTCCATGTGGGCCCCGAGGGCTTCCAGGTCGGTCGAGTGGGCAATCAACCCACGCCAGCAGAGGTCGTCGAGCAATGCGTTCACGAAGGCAGCCTACTCACGCGCTCGCGCGGATTCATCCCACCCTCCCCAGGATTTGCAATGCAGATATTCGCATATAAGAATGGAGGCATGTCAGGCACGGAGGTCGCCGAGTACGAGCCGGTCAGCAGCCTCTTCAAGGCGCTGGCGAATCCGGTGCGTGCTGCCATCGTGCACCTGCTCTCCATCCGAGAGCACACCGTGGGACAGCTCGTCGAAGACCTCGGGCTGCCCCAACCGCTGGTCTCCCAGCACCTGCGGATACTGCGAGGCGCCCGCGTGGTCGCCACCCGCAGGCAGGGGCAGGGAGTTTGGTACAGCATCTGCGATCAGCACGTCGCTCACATCCTGGGCGACGCGATGAAACACACCCAGGAGGGGAAACATGACCACGACCACTGAACACATCGCCGCCGAGGCCCACAAGCACACCCACGGCCCGAACTGCGGTCACGAGGCCGTGATCCACTTCGATCACGTCGACTATATCCACGACGGTCACGCGCACCGCGAGCACGATGGCCACTACGACGAGTGCACCACCTGCACCTGCGGAAACTGCTCCGACACCTGTGCCACCTGCACCTGCGAAAACTGCACCTGCGAAAACTGCTCTCACAACACCTGCTCCTGCGGGTCCTGCAGCTGCGCATCCTGCGCCTCCTGCGTCTGCAAGGACTGCACCTGCCCGACCTGCCGTCACGCAGCCTGAGTGCAAAAACTTCTGGGGCCCCCGAACCGGTTCGGGGGCCCCAGAAGTTTTTGCACATGTATTTCTTCAATGCCGCTCCATGGCCGGTCAGCGGGCCAAACATGGTCTCGACACAGTGGCCTAGATGAATCCACCTGCTTAGCTCCAGGCCCTGTTCTCCTCGAGGAGCGCGAAAACCTCCTCCAGTTGTTCCGCCACGCGGGCAGTCGCGGTGCCGCCACGCCCGTTGCGGGCGTTCACCGACCCCTCTACCGTCAGCACCTCGAGCACTCCGAGGTCGAGATGCTCACTGATGCCGGGCAGGTCGGCCTCAGTGAGGTCCTGGAGGGTGATTCCTCGGTTCTCGCAGTAGCGCACCGTCTCTCCCGCTACCTCATGTGCGACGGCAAAAGGCACACGCATTCTCACCAAGTGGTCAGCGACGTCGGTGGCCAAAGAGAAACCTGCGGGAGCCACCGCGGCCATGCGTTCGCGGTCGAAGGTCAGGGTGGCGATCATCCCGGCGACTGCGGGCAGCAGGATTCTCAACTGGTCCAGTCCGTCGAATACCGGTTCTTTGTCCTCCTGGAGATCTCGGTTGTAGGCCAGCGGCATTCCCTTGAGCGTCGCAAGGAGACCCGCTAGATTCCCGATGAGCCGTCCCGCCTTGCCGCGGGCCAACTCAGCCACGTCGGGGTTCTTCTTCTGGGGCATGATCGAACTGCCCGTGGACCACTCATCAGCCAGTTTCGCGAAACCGAACTCCGCGGTGCACCAGAGGATCACATCCTCACTGAGACGAGACAGATCCACCCCAATCTGCGCCAGGATCCATGCGATCTCGGCCACCAGGTCACGAGCAGCAGTGCCGTCGATGGAGTTCGGCACCGACGACGTGAAGCCTAGCTCACGGGCCACCAAGCCCGGGTCCAGACCGAGCGAGGTCCCGGCAAGGGCGGCCGAACCGTAGGGGCTGACAGCCAGGCGGGTATCGAGGTCCCTCAGGCGGGAGACGTCGCGCAACAGCGGCCAGGCGTGCGCCAATAGGTGGTGGCTCAACAGCACCGGCTGGGCAGATTGCAGGTGGGTGCGTCCTGGCATCACGGCACCCAGGTTCTTTTTCGCCTGCCCGGCCAGGGCCTCGACAACATCCAGAACCTCCGCCACCAGCACGCGCACCTCATCGCGCAGGTAGCTGCGGATCAGAGTGGCGATCTGGTCATTACGAGAGCGCCCCGCCCGCAACCGGCCACCGAGTTCAGGGCCGACGATCTCCTTGAGACCCCTTTCCAGCGCGCCGTGGACGTCCTCATCAGCGGGGGCCGGGGAGAACTCCCCTGCGTTCACTCGACGCAGTAGCTCCGCGAGCCCAGCATCCATAGCAGCAGCCTCGTCATCAGTCAGCAGCCCAGCCGCGTGGAGGGCCTTGGCATGGGCCCGCGATCCGGCAATGTCATGGGGGGCCAGACGCCAATCGAACTGGGTGGAGCGACTCAGCTCGAACATCGCGTCGGCAGGTCCCCCGGCAAACCGTCCCCCCCAGAGCCTTCCCTCGGTCACTGTCCCTCCTTCTCCAGGTCCCGGAGCCTCGTCGGCTTCCCGGTGCGTGTCATGTGAGCGATGATGCCGGCGGTGCGTGCCGCGGCTTCTGGGTCCGTGGTGACCAACAGCAGGGTGTCGTCGCCTGCGATGGTGCCCATCACCCCGGGCAGTCGTGTTCTATCCACGTGCGCCCCCAGGAACTGAGCGGCGCCGGGCGGGGTCTTGATGACGATCTGGTTTGCTGCATGCTGTATCGACTGCAGCAGTTCCACGCAGCGGCGGGCCAGTTTCTCCGCCGCCACTCCACCGCCCTCCGCTTCATCACCGACGGCGTAGACGAGACTCCCCTCGGGAGTGCGGCGTTTCACCGCACCGAGAGCCAGGAGGTCCTTACTCAGGGTGGACTGACTCACCTCCACGTCTCGTTCCCCCAACGCAGCACTCAACTCCTGCTGCGAGGCGAACTCCCCTTCCTCCAGCAGACTCCGCAACAGGGCGAGGCGGGCGGACCGTTTCATCTCAGGCATTACATCTCTCCAACCATCCGGGCAGGGCGGTCACGAAGGGGGCCAGGTCGGCCTCCGTGATGATCAGCGGCGGAGCAACCCGCAGCACATCGGGGCGCGGAGCGTTCAGCAACCATCCCTCCGACAGGGCCAGCTCCACCACCCGCGGAGCCGCCTCCCGGGTGAGCACGATACCCCGTAGCAGGCCCGCCCCGCGCACCCCTACGATCTCCGGGCATCCCAGGCCCATGATCTTTGAAGCGAACCAGTCGCCGACGCGACGGACATCCTCGAGCAGGCCGCTGCCCACCACGTCCAGGACGGCATTGCCAGCCGCCGCCGCGACGGGGTTGCCCCCAAAAGTGCTGCCATGCCCGCCGGGGGTCAGCAGGTCCGCGGCGCGCCCCGTGGCGATGCAGGCCCCGATGGGGAACCCATTCCCGAGGCCCTTGGCCACCGTCACCAGATCCGCTGTCACCCCCTGGGCACGACTCAGCAGCAGTTCGCCACAACGACCAATGCCGGTTTGGACCTCGTCGATCCACAGCAGAGTCCCGGTACGGGAGGCGATCTCCCGGGCAGCAGCCAGGTATCCCTCCGGGGCCGGGATCACCCCGGACTCCCCCTGGACAGGTTCGATGACCACCGCGGCCACCGTTTCATCCACGACCGCTTCAAGAGCTCCAGCGTCACCAAAGGGAACGAACGTGACCTCCCCGGGAAGCGGTTCGAAGGGTTCCCGGTACTTCTCGGTGTGCGTGACGGCCAGCGCCCCCATGGTCCGACCGTGGAAAGATCCCTCCATCGCCACGAGACGGGTCCGACCGGTCAGGCGACTCACCTTGAATGCGGCCTCGTTGGCCTCAGCCCCCGAGTTGGCAAGGAAAACCCTGCCCCCACCAGCCGCTTCCGAGAGGCGTTCTGCCAGCCGGATCTGCGGCTCGGAGGCGAAGAAGTTTGAGATGTGCCCGAGGGTTTTCAGCTGCCTGGTGACGGCCTCCACGACGGCGGGATGCGCGTGTCCCAGGGCGTTGACGGCAATTCCCGCCAGCAGGTCGACGTAGCGGGTTCCATCAACGTCCCACAGGTGGATGCCCTCGCCGCGGGCGAAGATCCTTCGAGGCGCCCCAAAGGCGTTCATCATGACCGCCCCGTAGCGGCTCCCGAGTTCGGTTTCGTGACTCATGCCGTCTCCTCGCAGACCATGGTTCCCACCCCGTCGTCGGTGAAGATCTCCAGCAGCAGGCAGTGCGGCACGCGGCCGTCGATGATGGTGGCGGAGCGCACCCCGCCCTCCACGGCCCGCGCGCACGCCTCCATCTTCGGGACCATCCCCGAAGTGAGGCCGGGCATCAACTGGCGCACCTCCTCGGGAGTGATGGAGGAGATGATGGTCGACTCGTCGGGATAGTTCGCGTACAGCCCCGCCACGTCGGTGAGCATGACCAGGCGTTTTGCCCCGAGCGCAATGGCCAGGGCCGAGGCTGCGGTATCGGCATTGACGTTGTAGATCTGACCATCAGGTCCGGGCGCGACGGTTGCGACCACCGGAATGCGGCCCGCCTCGATCAGGTCGAACAGCGCGGAGGAATCGACGGAATCGACGTCACCGACAAAACCCAGGTCGATCTCCTCTCCGTCCTCGACCAGACCACGGCGCCGAGCCCGCAGCAGTCCGCCGTCCTCACCAGATAAGCCGACAGCGAATGGCGCGTGGGCGTTGATGAGACCCACCAGTTCCCTGCCAACCTGTCCCACCAGCACCATGCGCACCACATCCATGGCTTCGGACGTTGTCACTCTGAGACCGCCGCGGAACTCCGAGGTGATGCCGAGCCGCTCCAACATGGAACTGATCTGGGGTCCGCCGCCGTGAACGACCACCGGTTTCAGGCCGACGCGGCGCAGGAACACGATGTCCTCGGCGAAAGCGCGTTTGAGGTCGTCGTCGATCATGGCGTTTCCGCCGTATTTGACGACGACAGTCTCGCCCGCGAATTGGCCGATCCATGGCAAGGCCTCGATGAGGGTGTTGGCCTTGGTCAGAAGCAGGTTGTGGTCGGGATGGGTGTATCGGAGGGTCATGAGGAGTACTCCGCATTCTCCTTCACGTATTCGTACGTGAGGTCGGTGGTGAGGATGGTGGCCGTCGCATCACCCGCGTGCAGATCGATCAGGACGTGGACCCTGCGACCGGACAGGTCGACCAGTTCGCGAGGGTCACCGATCCCGCCATCGCGGCAGACCTGGATGCCGTTGAAGAAGACGTCCAGCCGGTCAGCTTCAAAAACGGCGTCGGTGACACCAATGGCTGACAGCACGCGCCCCCAGTTCGGGTCGCCCCCGAAGATCGCACACTTGAACAGGTTGCTGCGCGCCACCTCACGGCCCACCGTCTCCGCGTCACGCTCGGATGCGGCACCGACGACCTCAATGGCTACCTCGTGCCTAGCACCCTCGGCGTCGGCAATCAGCTGGCGCGCGAGATCCTGGCAGAGTTCGCTCAGCGCAGCGGTGAACTCCCGCCCGTCCGGCGTGACACCGCTGGCCCCAGAAGCAAGCAACAGCACGGTGTCGTTGGTGGACATGCAGCCGTCCGCATCGGCCCTGTCGAAACTGACGCGGCTCGCCTCGCGGAGTGCCGCGTCCAGAGCCGGTGCCTCCAGGTCGGCATCGGTGGTCAGCACCACGAGCATCGTCGCAAGGCCGGGCGCGAGCATCCCGGCCCCCTTGGCCATGCCTCCGATGCTCCAGCCCTCGCCGTGGTGAACGGCCTGCTTACTGACGGTGTCGGTGGTCATGATCGCGGTCGCGGCATCCTCTCCCCCCTCCCGGGACAGCCGCGAGCAGGCCCGTTCGATGCCGGAGGTGACCTCTGCCATGGGCAGCCGGACACCGATCAGTCCGGTGGAGCAGACGGCAACCTCTCCCGCCCTCACCCCGAGTCCGGTGGCCGTCGCCTCGGCCATGACCCCAGCGTCCTCGAATCCCGGCCGGCCGGTGCAGGCGTTCGCCCCGCCGGAGTTCAGGACCACCGCGCGCAGCTGGCCATCGGCGACGACCCGCCGGGACCAGTCGACGGGCGCTGCGAAGACTCGGTTGCGGGTGAACACCCCGGCCGCAGCAAACCGTGGCCCGAGGTTGGAAACGACGGCCAGGTCGAGGCGATCGCCGGTCTTGATGCCGGCTGCGATTCCAGCGGCGACGAATCCTGTAGGGGTCGTGACGCTCACGGTGCCACTCCGATCATGCTCAGGCCGGTGGTCTCGTCGAGACCGAGGGCGATGTTCATGGACTGGACGGCACCGCCGGCGGTGCCCTTGGTGAGGTTGTCGATGGCCGAAACCACCACAACCCGGTCCGCAGCCTCATCGACGGCGACCTGCACCGTGACCCGGTTGGACCCGAGGACACCCGCGGTCGTGGGCCACACACCTTCGGGCAGCAGGTCAACGAATGGTTCGTCCGCATAGGCAGCCTCGTAGGATCTCCGCACCTCGTCTTCCGCGACGTCACCGACCCTGGGGGCGGAGCAGGTCGCGAGGATGCCCCGGGGCATCGGCACCAACATGGGGGTGAACGAGACACCGACCCGTTCACCTGTCACCGAGGAGAGATTCTGGATGATCTCGGGAATGTGCCGGTGCACCCCTCCGACCCCGTAGACCGAGGCGCTACCCATGACCTCCGAGCCGAGGAGATGCGGTTTGGCGGCCTTCCCCGCCCCGGATGTCCCGGATGCGGCGACGATGACGATTCCCGCAGGGTCGATCAGACCTGCCTGAACGGCAGGGAACAGAGCAAGTGTGGCCGCCGTTGGGTAGCAGCCGGGCACCGCTATTCGTCCGGTGTCGCGCAGGGCATCCCGACAGCCGGGCAGCTCGGGCAGACCGTAGGGCCAGGTGCCCGCATGCTCGCTTCCATAGAAACGCCTCCACTGCCCGGGATCGCGCAGCCGGAAATCGGCCCCGGCATCGATGACCAGCGTCTCCGCTCCGAGCAGCCCGGCGATCCCGGCGCTCGCCCCGTGAGGCAGGGCCAGGAAGACGACATCGTGGCCGGCGAGATTCTCGGCGGCAGTGGCGACTATTTCCCGGTCAGCGAGGGGCGCCAGGTGGGGCTGGTGGTCTCGCAGCCGGTCGCCCACTGATGAGTTGCCTGCCAGGGCACCAATCTCAGTCTCGGGGTGTTGCAGGAGCAGTCGCAGCACCTCACCTCCCGCGTATCCCGTGCATCCTGCGACGGCAACCTTGAAACTCATAGCGGAAATTATGCCATAGAAAAGAATAAGTATTCCAAATTTTCTCGGGCCCAGTCGACCGGGCAGGCCGCGGCGGGATAGTCTCGATCCCGCAGTTGCATGTTGTAAGGAGAAACGCTGATGAGCGAGCCGTCGTACCGGTACACCGCAAAGCTGGCCGGTGAGATCGAGGCGCACTGGCAGGATCGCTGGGAGACCGAGGGCACGTTCCACGCCCCGAATCCTGCCGGGCCCTGGGCTGAGCCCGAGAAGATCGATTCCTTCGACGAGAAGCTCTTCGTCCTTGACATGTTTCCCTACCCGAGTGGCGCAGGCCTGCATGTCGGACATCCCCTCGGCTACATCGCCACCGACACCTTCGCGCGTTTCAACCGCATGAAAGGTCGCAACGTGCTGCATGCCCTCGGCTATGACGCCTTCGGTTTGCCTGCTGAGCAGTATGCGGTGCAGTCAGGGCAGCATCCCCGGGTCACCACCGAGCACAACATCGCCATCATGCGCCGCCAGCTACGGCGCCTGGGCCTGGCCCACGATCCCCGCCGCAGCGTGGCGACCATCGATGTCGAGTTCTATCGCTGGACTCAGTGGATCTTCCTGCAGATCTTCAATGCCTGGTTCGATGAGAAAGCGAACAAGGCCCGCCACATCGATGAGCTGCTCGAGGAGTTCACATCCGGGAAGCGCTCCACCCCCTCAGGACAACCGTGGGGAGAGCTGTCAGCGCAGGAGCAGCGCCAAATCATCGACTTGCACCGGCTGGCTTACCTGTCCGATGCGCCCGTGAACTGGTGCCCGGGCCTGGGCACTGTGCTGGCCAATGAGGAGGTCACCAACGAGGGACGCTCCGAGATTGGCAACTTCCCGGTTTTCAAGCGCAACATGAGCCAGTGGATGCTGCGCATCACCGCCTACGCGGAACGCCTCCTGGCGGACCTGGACAAGCTGGACTGGCCTGACAAGGTCAAGGCCATGCAGCGCAACTGGATCGGTCGTTCCGAGGGGGCCCGGGTGTTCTTCACCGAGGCCGCCAGCGGCGAACAGATCGAGGTGTTCACCACCCGCCCGGACACCTTGTTCGGCGCCACCTTCATGGTGTTGGCACCCGAACACCACCTGGCCGACGACGCTGCCTCCGAGTGGCCTGAGGGCACCGACCCCGCCTGGACCAGAGGCCACGTCTCCCCTGCCGAGGCGGTCGCTGCCTACCGCGCTGAGGCGGAACGCAAAACCGATGCGGACCACCGCGTCGAGGACAAAGAGAAGACGGGCCTGTTCACCGGGCGCTTCGCCGTTAACCCCGTCAACGGCCAGCGCGTCCCGATCTTCATCGCCGATTACGTCACCCTGGGTTACGGCACGGGAGCGGTCATGGCGGTCCCCTCGGGCGACCAGCGCGACTGGGAGTTCGCCAAGGCTCACAACCTGCCGATCGTCGAAACCGTGATCCCCGAATCCGACCATGACGGCACTTCAGCGTGGACGGGTGACGGCGAGGTAATCAACTCCGCCAACTCCGAGATCTCCCTGAACGGCATGACCGTCGCCGACGCCAAGACCGCCATCACCGAGTGGTTGGAGGCCAAGGGACTGGGCGAGGCCACCGTGAACTACCGGCTGCGGGACTGGCTGTTCAGCCGTCAGCGCTACTGGGGCGAGCCCTTCCCGATCGTCTATGACGAGACCGGCCTGCCCATCGCGCTGCCCGAAGAGATGCTGCCCATCGAGCTGCCCGAGGTCACCGACTACTCCCCGAAGGCCCTGGATCCGGAGGACCGGAACTCCGATCCGGTACCGCCGCTGGCCCGCGCCACCGACTGGGCCAGCGTCGAAGTGGACCTGGGCGACGGCACGAAGGTCTACCGTCGCGAGCTGAACGTGATGCCGCAGTGGGCCGGCTCCTGTTGGTACGAGATGCGCTACCTGGACCCCGCCAACCACGACCGCTTCGTCGGCGAGGAAGTGGAACGCTACTGGATGGGACCCCGCGGTGAGGGTGATGTCGGCGGGGTGGACCTGTACGTCGGTGGGGTCGAACACGCCGTGCTGCACCTGCTCTACGCACGGTTCTGGCACAAGGTGCTGTTCGATCTGGGACACGTCTCATCCGCCGAGCCGTTCCGTCGCTTGTTCAATCAGGGCTACATCCAGGCCTACGCCTACCGCGATTCCCGCGGCCAGACCGTGCCCGCCGCCGAGACGGAGGCACACGGGGAGGGCGAGAAAACGACCTGGACCTGGCAGGGCCAGCCGGTCAAACGCGAGTACGGGAAGATGGGCAAGTCGCTGAAGAACGTCGTCTCCCCGGACGAGATGTACGAGACCTACGGCGCCGACACCTTCCGTCTCTACGAAATGGGTATGGGCCCGCTGGCCCAGTCGAAGCCGTGGGAGACCCGCGCTGTGGTCGGGGCGCAGCGATTCCTGCAGCGGCTGTGGCGCAACGTCGTCGAGGAGGAGACGGGCGATCTGATCACCCGTGATACCGATATCGACGACGACACCCTCCATGCCCTGCACAAAACCATCGACGCCGTCACCAAGGACTACGAGGGGTTGTCGTTCAACACCGCCATCGCGCGGCTCACGGAGTACAACACCGTCCTGACCGCCCTCAAGGTGGTGCCCAGGGCCGCGGTGGAGCCGCTGGTGCTGATGGTCGCGCCCCTGGCCCCGCACATCGCGGAGGAGCTGTGGCACCGGCTGGGGCACGAGCAGTCGCTGGCCCACGAGCCCTTCCCCGTGGCGGATCCCGAGCTGGTGACCGAGGACACCATCACTGCCGTCGTGCAGGTTCGTGGCAAACTGCGCGCCCAGCTGGAGGTGCCCACCTCGATCACCGAGGATGAGCTGCGCGAACTGGCCCTGGCCCATCCACGCATCGTCAAGGAGATCCCCAACGGCGTGCGCAAGGTGATCGTCAAGGCCCCCAAACTGGTCAACGTCGTCCCGGCCTGAAGCCACGGGGAGTCACGGAAACCTGTGCGGTTCGCCAGCCCCTGTGGCCGGGAACCAGCGTCATTGCGTGGTCACGCATGGATCACAACACGAGATCCCACGAACCAGCAACTCCACGCCGTGACTGAAATCCGCCCTGGAGGCTTCCGCGTCAAAGGTTTCGAGGACCCCCAGGGCGACCAGCTGAGTGCGGGTCTGCTCCGACATGACATGGCCCAGGATGAAGTGCAGGAAAGCGGTCGCCGTGGCCGCCGGTTCGGAACAGTTCCGCTCGGCCAGCAGGCCGCGGGCCGCCGCAGTCGCGTCCACGGTGCCCATGCCCAGCGCTGTCGTCGAGGCGACCAGCTCGGCGCCATCGCGGTGGGCCAGCAGCGCCCCCCGCAGGTTGTGGGACCAGTCCCTCAACCACTCCCCTGTCGCCCTCGAATCAGGAATGGCGACGGGGGCCAGTATCACGTCGGCGATCCCGGCCAGCAGCGACTGCTTGTTCGGCACGTGGTAGTACAGCGCCCCGGCCTTGACTCCGAGTTCGTCAGCGATGCGCCGCATGGAGAGATCCCCGAGCCCCCAGGAATCCAGGATCCGCAGTCCCGCTTCGACTATCCGCCCTCTGGTCAGCACGGTGTGAATGGTACAGCCGGTATTCGGAATCCCCACCACGATGACCTCAGAGTCGATTAGGTTAGGTTGCTTCTTCGAACGGAGGTACCGATGAACGAGCAGACCTATCAGGCAATCTCGATGATCATCTACTTCGTCGCGATGATCGTCATAGGTCTCTGGGCCTATCAACGCACCGACGATATGGATGACTACATGCTGGCCGGGAGAAACCTCGGTCCTCTCTCCACAGCCCTGTCCGCCGGCGCCTCCGACATGTCCGGCTGGCTGCTCATGGGCCTTCCCGGCGCCTTCTACCTGTCGGGGATGTCCGCGATGTGGCTCCCCATAGGGTTGACCGTGGGCGCCTGGCTGAACTGGAGGTACACCGCACCGCGGCTACGAACCTACACGGAGGTGGCGAACAACTCACTGACCATCCCCACCTTCCTGAGCGCCCGACTGCACGACAGCTCACGGCTGATCCAGATCGGCGCGGGCGTAATCATCCTGGTGTTCTTCACCTTCTACGTCTCCAGCGGCATGGTGGCGGGCGGCAGGTTCTTCGAGGCTTCCTTCGGGACGGACTACCGCCTGGGCATGATCCTGGTGGCAGGCACCACGGTGCTCTACACCTTGGTCGGTGGCTTCCTCGCGGTCGCCTACACCGACGTGGTGCAGGGGCTCATGATGGTGACCGCCCTTGTAGCGGTCCCGGTGGCCGGTCTGCTCCAGTTGGGCGGTTTCGGACCACTGATCTCGACCATCGACGAACTAGATCCGAAAACGTGGGCACTGTGGGGTGCCTCCACCTCACTGATGAGCATCGTCTCAGCAGCCGCTTGGGGGCTTGGGTATTTCGGGCAGCCACACATCATCGTGCGTTTCATGGCCCTGGAAACCCCACAGCAGGCAAAGGCGGGACGGCGCATCGGCATCGGGTGGATGGCGCTGGCCTGTCTGGGCGCCGCCGCCACCGCGCTGGTCGGCATCGCCACCTACCGCCGCGACACCGGGAAACTACCCGATCCTGAGACCGTGTTCATTTCGCTGGGACAGTTGCTGTTCCACCCGTTCGTTGCGGGATTCATGCTGGCGGCGATCCTTGCCGCGATCATGTCCACCATCAGCTCCCAGCTGCTGGTCTCCTCCTCCGCCCTCGTGGAGGATCTCTATCACGCCTTCAACCGCAGGGAGCTGGGCGAGAAACGCTCCGTTCTGCTGGGCCGGGTGGCGGTGATGCTGGTCTCCGTGGTCGCAGCCATCATGGCGTGGCAGGCCAACGACAGCATTCTCAACCTGGTCTCGTTCGCCTGGGCCGGTTTCGGAGCCTCCTTTGGCCCCGTGGTACTGCTGGCCCTCTTCTGGCGACGGCTAACCCGCTGGGGCGCGCTAGCGGGCATGACGACCGGTGCTGTCGTGGCGGCAGTCTGGGCGAACCTGTCCGGGGGCA
Organism: Arachnia propionica; assembly: GCF_037055325.1. NCBI lineage: Bacteria > Bacillati > Actinomycetota > Actinomycetes > Propionibacteriales > Propionibacteriaceae > Arachnia > Arachnia propionica. The sequence continues at coordinate 2,054,715 of NZ_CP146373.1, forward strand.
TCTTCGACCTCTACGAGTTGCTTCCCGGGTTCGTGGCGAACCTGATCGTGACCATCGTCGTTTCCCTGAGCACTGATATTGCTCCGGGCGTGAAAGCTGAGTTCGACGAGGCGGTGGCTCTAGTGACCAACTTCAGGAAAGGTGAGCTGACCACCACAGCCAAGAACTAACCGAGCGAGCCTGCACGAACCTCAGCGGAGGACCACGGGGCAGCTGGCCCAACCCCCTAGCGGGAACTCGGCCCGGACCGCCCGTGGTTCCTCCGGCAGCTCGATCCCGGAGATCACTGCCAAGAGTTCCTCCAGCAGAACACGCAGCTCCAGAGTCGCCAGCCCGCGTCCCGGGCAGACGTGCGGACCCCTTCCGTAGACGAGATTCTCGGGGGCGTTCTCCTCGGGCCGGAAGGCGTCGGGATCCGGGAACACCGCAGGGTCACGGTTGGCGCGGGTCCAGTCCACCACGAGACGCTGCCCGGCCTCGATGTTCTCTCCCGCCAGTTCGGTCTCGCGGGCGGCGATCCGTCGATTGGAGACGAAGGGGTCGTCGATGCGCAGGAACTCGTCGATGGCACGGTTGGTCGCCTCGGCGTCGCCCAACCGACTGCGCAGATCCCGAAGCAACGCGGGAAACGCCGCCAATTGATGGATGATCACCCCGATGCACAGGGCGAGCGATCCGAGGTCGCCTCCGGTCCAGTTCCGCAGGATTGAGACCAGCTCGGGGTGTTGGAGACCTCGCCCCTGCACCTGCTGCCGCAACAGCTGGTCGGTGACGTCCCGGGCGGGTTCATCGAGACGCTCCAGGCGGGGCCGGAGCACACCGACGATGATCTCGTCGAAGTGTTCCGCGACGGCGCGGGTGCGTTCGATCTCACCGGACCGGGTCGCGGCTACGTTGTCGGCGACCCATTCGACGAGTTCCTCCTCCAGGTCCGGTTCCCAGCCCAGCCAGGCAAGCATCGCCTGGACCGCATAGCGGGTACCCATGCCCCCGACCACGTCGATCACCTCGCCGCGGGGAAGTCCCGCCACGATCCGGCGAGCCACGTCCCGCAGGCGTGGTTCCAGCTCGGCGAGTGCCTCGGCGGTGAAGAACCTGTCAATCACGGCGCGAAAGGCGGCGTGTTCCTCACCGTCGAGACCGTTCGGAACCTGCAGGAAACGGGAGACCCCACTCGAGAAGGTCTCGGGGTCGGTCACAATTGCGACCACCTCCGAGTGTCCCGCCACCCTCAGATATCCCGCTTCACGCCGGACCGGACACCCTCCAGCGGACTGCGAGGTGGTCATCTTTCCTCCTTCACGTCGGGTCAGGTTCGTTGCGTGGCGCCAAACCGCTCGACCGCTACCGCGACCGCCGCGTCACGAGCCGCCGCCGCCTCGGCGTCGGTCAGTGTCCGGTCGGCCCGGAATCGCAGTCCGAAGGCCAGGGACTTCCTCCCCTCAGGCACTTGATCTCCATGGTAGATGTCAAACAGGGTGACGCTCTCCAGCAGCTCACCCGCCCCCTCGATGAGAGCCTTCCGCACGCCCTCCGCAGGCGTGTTCTCGTCAACAATCAGGGCGACGTCCTCCTTGGCGAGGGGGAAACCCGTAAGCAATCCGATGCGAGGGGTTCCTGCTTCGGCCTCCAGCAGGGCCCCCAGCTCGAGTTCCACTGCGCAGGTCCGGGAGGGCAACCCGAACGCCCGAATCACCTCGGGGTGCAGTTCACCGGCGTACCCGACCGTTCGTTCCGCGAGTAGGAGCTCGGCACAGCGACCGGGATGCCAGGGCGCGGCTTCCGCGTTGCGGCGTTCGAGCGCGTGCCCGGTGGCCCGGGCCACGGCTTCGGCGAGCGCGACGACGTGACGCCAGTCGGCGGCCACCGCCGGGGTATCCCAGCCGGCTGGTCGCCACGCCCCGGTCACCACTCCGGCCAGCAGCTCGGGCTGCTCTGGAAGGGCGGCCTGCAAGGCAGCGATCTCCTCGTCGCTGGGACGTCCCTCCACCCCGGGGCGCGGAGCCGCGGGGGTGTTCCCGTCAAGGTAGACCAAGCCGCGTTCGAAGATCGCCAGGTCCGTGAGAGAGCGGGAGGTGTTCCTGGCCACCGCAGCGAAAAGGCCCGGGAGCAGCGTGGTGCGCAGGTAAGGGCTGGTCTCAGCAAGCGGATTGGCCAGTCGCACCACGGCCCGCCGCGGATCCTCAGCGACCAAGCCCATCCGGTCCAGGTCCGATTCAGAGACGAACGGCAGGCTGAGCACCTCGGTGAAACCGGTTGCGGCCGCGGCCCGCATGGCGGCGCGGCGGGCGCGCTGGGCTCTCGTCAACCCCCTGCCAGCGGGAGCGACCGGGAGACGACTCCCGATACGGTGGTAGCCGATCTTGCGCCCAACCTCCTCGACGATGTCGTAGGGGTCGCGCAAATCGGGACGCCAGGTTGGGGCTTCGACGGTCAGGGAGTCGCCGAGGGCGGTCACCCGGCAACCGCCGGCCTCCAGCACGCGGAGGATCTCCTCAAGCTCCACCTCGGTGCCCAGGATCGCGCTAATCAGTCCGGCTCGCAGATCGATCCTGACCTGCGCCGGTGCCTGCCCGACGACCGTGACGTCACCGCGGACCTGACCACCACCGTGTTCCACGAGCAGCTCGGCGGCGCGGCGGGCAGCAGCGTAGGCGAGCCCCGGGTCGACGGTGCGTTCAAAACGTTTGGACGCCTCTGATGGCAATCCGTGCCGCCGGAAGGTGTGGGAGACACTGGCCGGGGTGAATGCTGCGGCCTCCAACACGATGGCCGTGGTCTCGGCAGAGACCTCGGTGGTTTCCCCTCCCATGACACCGGCGATTCCGATCGGACCGGAGTCATCGGTGATCAGCAGGTCATCGGTGGAGAGAGTGCGGCGGATGCCGTCGAGGGTGGTGATCTCCTCCCCTTCGGTGGCGAGCCGCACCCGGATCGGCCCCTGCAGTTTGGCGGCGTCGTAGGCGTGCAGCGGCTGCCCGGACTCGAGCATCACGTAGTTGGTGACGTCCACCGGAAGGGAAATGGAACGCACCCCGCAGGCCCGCAACCGGTCCGCCATGAACCTGGGTGTCGGGGCAGCCGGATCGAAGCCCTCAATCGTGAAGGCGACGAACACACTGCAACGCTCCGACTCCAGGACAACGGGATAGCCGTCGGAAATCGGGGCGGGCAGCGGCAGGTCGTAGGGGTCACTGAACGGAACCCCGTGGACAACAGCAAGTTCGCGGCCCAGTCCCCGCAGTGACAGGCCGTGGGACAGATCAGGGGTCACGTCGATGTCCAGTACCTCGTCGCGCGTCCACAAGGCTGTCAGAGCGTCGTCCCCGGGGTGCAGACCCGACGACTCGGGGAGCACGATGATCCCGGCGTGATCCTCACCAAGACCGATCTCGTCCTCGGCGCAGATCATGCCGTCGGAGATGTGCCCGTAGGTCTTACGAGCAGAGATCTGGAAGTCACCCGGAAGAACAGCTCCGGGGAGCGCCACGACCACGAGGTCGTCGACGGCGAAGTTCGAGGCGCCGCACACGATGCCCCGGGATGCGGGGTACTGCTCGTCGGCGGGGTCGTTGTGGGACCCGACGTCGACGCGGCAGTACCGGATGGTCTTGCCGTTCTTTTGCGGTTCCTCGGTGAAGCTGAGGACACGACCGATCACGAGCGGACCCGTCACCTGCGAGCCGGTCGACTCAATGTGCTCGACGGTCAGCCCGAGGCGGGTGAAGGCGTCGGCGATCTCCTTGGTTCCGGCCTCTTCGGGCAGGCTCACCAGCTCACGCAGCCACGAGATCGGGGCTTTCATCGGACACCTCCATCAGCAAGAAGGGAGAAACGGACATCGCCCTCGACGAAGTCACGCAGGTCAGGAGCCCCGGTGCGGAACATGACGGTACGGTCAACTCCCATGCCGAAGGCGAAACCGGAATAGGTCTCGGAATCGATCCCGCAGGCCCGCAGCACCCGCGGGTTGACGACCCCGCAGCCGCACCATTCGATCCACCCCTCGGAACGGCAAGTCCGGCAGGGGCGATCGGGGTTGCCGACGGATTCGCCGTGGCAGACGACACACTGGATGTCGACCTCAGCCGAGGGCTCGGTGAATGGGAAGTAGTGGGGGCGCATCCTCGTGGTGACATCACCGAACATGGCTCGAGCGAAGTGGTCGAGGACACCGCGCAGATCGGCCATGGAGATTCCCTTGTCCACCACGAGCCCCTCGAGCTGGTGGAAGACCGGCAGGTGAGTGGCGTCGTACTCGTCGGCGCGGAACACCTTGCCGGGACTGACGACGTAGAGGGGCAGGTCGCGTTCCAGCATGGCGCGAACCTGCACGGGGGAAGTCTGGGTGCGCAGCAGCTTGCCGGCAGTCGCGGGTTCCACCCAGAGGGTGTCTTGTTCACCGCGGGCAGGATGGTCCACACCCAGATTGAGGGCGTCAAAGTTGTACCACTCTGCCTCCAGTTCAGGACCCTCGGCCACCTCCCAGCCCATGGCGACGAACACATCACACATATCGTCGATCAGGGTCGTGATCGGGTGCAGAGCACCTCGGGGGGCCAGCCCCACTGGCAGGGTCATGTCGACACGCTCAGCGACGAGGGCCCGAGTCAACTCCTCGGCAGCCAGCTCCTCCTGCCGCTCCGCGAGGGCCTGGTTGACCTGACCTCGCGCCCTACCGACACGACTCCCGGCTTCTTTGCGCTCTGTCTGCGGCAGCGCGCCGATTCCTCGGTTGGCCAGGGCAAGCGGGGAACGCTCACCCGTGTGATCGATGCGTACCTGCTTCAGCTCGGTCGTGCTGGTGGCCGCCGCGACAGCGGCCAAGGCAGAGTTCACGTATTCCTCGACGGAAGCCGCATCAAGAGCCACTGTCTGCTGTGGACTCGCATTGTCATTAGGGCCTGCCATGGATTTCCCCTTCCAATTACAGCAGCCGAGTCTAGAAGACCGTCTAGTGGCAGGAACAATCGCACCGCCTGATGCCCTCGGCAGAAACTTCCCCGCACGTTAGCAGCCACACCGATGAGCTGTCCGAGACGATTCACAGCTGGACTTTCAGCTCTTTCAGATCATTCACCGTATTGTCTTGTGAACCGCGCGGCGAGAACTGACAGGAGGACCCGACACGGATCAGTTCTTGCGGCGCTGGGCAGAAGCCGTCTGATACAGGCAGATGGCTGCGGCTGAAGACAGGTTGAGACTCTCTGCCGCACCCCACATCGGGACGGCGACTATCCGGTCGGCCAAGGCCGCATCCCCAGCAGGCAGCCCCCAGGCTTCGTTGCCCATCAACCAGGCCGACGGTTTCGCCAAACCACCGGAGGCAGCGAGCAGGTCCAGCGGTTCACCATCGCCGTCGGCCGCGAGCACCTGCATGCCCCGGGAACGCACACGGGAAACAGCCTCAGCAAGGTCGATTCCGGTGAGGATCGGAAGGTGGAACAACGATCCCACTGATGAGCGCACCGTTTTGGGGTTCCACACCTCCACCGATCCCGAGGTGAGAATGACGCCATCCGCCCCGAAGGCATCGGCGCAGCGGATCACGGTTCCCGCATTCCCTGGATCACGGACCTGGGCACAGATCACCAGCAGGCGCGCACCTTCAACGTCCTCCCAATCGAACCGGGGCTGCCGGCACACCGCAACAACCCCTTGCGGGGTGACCGTATCGGACAACTGCCGTACAACCGCCTCAGAACCCCACCACACGGGAATATCAAGATCTTCAACGAGATCGGCATGACGCTCAGGATCAGCGACGATCACACCCGTGACGAGGCCGTCCGTGGCAAGCGCTTCCCGCACCGCCTGGCGGCCTTCGGCAAGAAACTCCCCTGCCAGTTCGCGACCGCGTCGGTTCCTCAGTCGACGAACTGAACGCAGCACGGAGCCGGGAAGCTCACGTGCTGCGTTCGAGTTGTGTTCCGGAGCCACGCTCAGGCGGCAGCCGGAGTCTGGTTCTCGCGGGCGACTGCGACCAGGGCGTTGAACGCCTCGGTGTCGGTGACGGCCAAGTCGGCGAGGATCTTGCGATCCACCTCCACTCCGGCGTTCTTCAGACCGTTGATGAAACGGTTGTAGGTCAGGCCCTCCGCACGGGCGGCTGCGTTGATGCGCTGGATCCACAGGGCACGGAAATCGCCCTTCCTGGCCCTGCGGTCACGGTAGGCGTAGGTGGCGGAGTGGAGGATCTGCTCCTTCGCCTTGCGGTACAAACGTGAGCGCTGCCCACGGTAGCCGGAGGCAAGCTCCAGCACTTCGCGGCGCTTCTTCTTCGCATTCACAGAACGCTTGACGCGTGCCATGGTTACTCCTTGCTCTTCGGCCGGTCACTCCCGGCCCACGGGTGTACTGGGGTTCGGGTGGAGCTCAGCGGCCTGAGTGGCCGGCGAGGAGCGCCTTGGCCTGCTTGAGGTCGGAGCCGGCCATCTCGGTGTTGCCCTTGAGGCGACGCAGCCGCTTGGAGGATTTGTGGGCGTTGAGGTGCCCCAGGTTCGCCTGACGGTGCATCAGTTTGCCCGATCCGGTCACCTTGACACGTTTCTTGGTTCCCGAATGCGATTTCATCTTCGGCATGGTTGGCTCGCTTTCTGATTGGTGAATGGCCCGCGTCACAGCTCGATGTCGGGGTCCATGTTGTCGGCGGGGCCGCGCTTCTTCCTGGACGGCCGGGCTGCGGCCCTGAGCCGGGCCTCCTCGGCCTTCTCCGCCTCGGCGTTCGCCCGGCGCTGCTCCATGCGACGGTCCCGTTCCTCGGCCTGTTCGGCCCGGGCCTCGGTCTTCTTCTTGGTGGGGCCGAGGACCATCAGCATGTTCCGACCGTCTTGTCTGGGCGCGGATTCGACGAAACCGTGCTCGGCGACGTCGTCGGCGAGCCGTTTCAGCAGGTCGATGCCCAGTTCCGGACGGGACTGCTCGCGTCCACGGAACATGATGGTGATCTTCACCTTGTCGCCGGCCTTCAGGAACCGGACGACATGGCCCTTCTTGGTCTCGTAATCGTGGTTGTCGATCTTGAGACGAAGCTTCATTTCCTTGGTGATGGTGTTCGACTGGTTCCGACGGGCATCCCGCGCCTTCTGCGCGGCCTCATACTTGAACTTGCCGTAATCCATCAGCTTTGCAACCGGGGGGCGCGCCTGGGGCGCCACCTCGACGAGATCGAGGTCGCTCTCAACTGCGAGGCGAAGGGCGTCCTCGAGACGCACGATGCCGACCTGCTCGCCTTTCGGGCCCACGAGCCGGACTTCGGGTACTCGGATGCGTTCGTTGATCCGCGGTTCAGTGCTGATGAGTTCCTCCAGGATTGTCGTTATCTGGCCTCAACGACGAGAAAGGCCTTCGCGCACGCGCGAAGACCTGACGACACACCGTGGCGTGTGTTCCGACCCGGCCGCCACTGCAACCTGGGTGGGAGGTCAGGCCTCCGCTTCATGGGCGAACGCTTCCGCGCCGCTGTCAACGGCCAGCAACAATACCTCGCCAACCCCCCGGGAAACAAATGCTTCTCAGCCAATGGTTTCGATCACGTTGCCCTCGCTGTCGGTGATCTCAGTGCGCTCCACGTTCCAGATCACCCCGTCGGGCGCCATGTACTGACCGGCACGGGCCTTGAGAGTGGCGGCCAGCCGGGAGAGATCAGCGGGATCGAGGGTCAAGGTGGCCTCCTTGTCCCCCAGCTGGATCCCGGTGCGACCACCAGGCAGAAAGAGCAGTTCCGCGTCGGGACTGTGAAGAAGGAACTCGCGACCATGCGGCAGGCGACTGTTGAGCCTCTCCCCCAGAACCCCGGCAACGCGAGCCCCGATGGTCAGCATCGGCATGCCGGCCTCGGCTGTGATCCTGAGCACGTCGATGAAGACCTGCCCCATCTGCGATCCATCCTTCTTCCGCCCCTCCGCGATCCGTGTCGCGATCTCCGGATCGGCTCGCAGCGGATCTCCTCGCAGTTCGGTGATGCCTTTCGGTCGGGAACCGGTCAGGAGAGCGAAAAATTTCTCCGCGTCCCAATTGTTGACGTCATCGAGGTCCTCGGCCGTCAGCCCGACAAGCTGCACGAACTGCACGGAGCCACTGGGGGTCTCGACACTGCCCAGATCCGGGTCCTCAATGAAACCTAATGCCGTCTGAGTGGTTTCTTCCTCCAGGGAAATCGGGCCGTTGGCATCGATGTGATGGTTGGGCGCGAAACCGTTTCCGGTACGAAAGACATAGCGCGCCAGGTTCTGAAGCAGACTCAGCGGCCAGGTAGGCGGCTCCTTAGCCTTCAAGGCCCCGTCGTCGACGAGCCGGAAGGTCAGCTCGAAACCGTATCCGGACACCCCATCCCCGGATCCTTCCTGTTCACCGTAGAGATCACTCAGCCCGTAGGTGACGTAGTGCCAGTGCGGGCGAGGTTGCGTCGCACGGTAGACGGAGATACCGTCCAGCGGATCATCTGAATCGTCATTGCTCAAGAAACTGGGAACCAAGGTGCTGACGTGAAAGGGAGCGACCTGATCCGGGTAGATCCGTTCGCAGGCCTCCGTGATGGCTTCCCATCCGGGGCTGTCCTCAGCTCCGGTCTCAGCTGTGTGGCCAGTCGTCGACTCCCGGCCGAACAGTCCGTTCAAGATTCCCATCCCGCCAGTTTATCGACAAGGGGTGGCTAAAAGTTCACATCGGCAGTATTGATTCAATTTTTGAACACTTATCCTGAGTCACTCAGCGGTCGGCCACCCTGAACGATTTCCTCACATCATCGCGAGACGCCGCACCGGCTTCTCGGGCTGCCTCGGAGATTGGAGGCCCCGCCGACAGAAAACAACCGCGGCGACGCAGGAGGCCACGGGGAGGCCTGCCAGAACGATCCAGGGCACGGGTGCGAGCAGTTGCGGGGTTTCCGCCAAAGGCAGGAGGAGGCCAATTCCAGTGCTCCCCAACAGCACGGCCAGACCGCCGACGGATGCAAGCATCCCGAGATGAGTTCCCAGCCCTTGCCCTCCGGACAAGTCCGCGACAATGCCCCGGGCAGCAGGCATGACGAGGACCTGCCCGACGTGGAGTCCGATCACGAACAACACCGAGGGTAGGAAGGCGAGCACCCCAGGCAGGGGCGGCAGGGCAGCGAACGCGGCCACCCCCAGGAGTCCTGCAGCCATCAGGGCGTATCCCCATCCCAGGATGCGGGCAGTGGACCAGTGGGCAACCAGGCGCGTGACGGGCAGTTGCAGCGCGACGGTGAGCACGGCGGCCATGCCGAACAACCAGGTGATATCAGCCCCCGGGACGCCGATTCGGTCCAGTTCCACGGGGATGGCCAGGTAGAACTGGTTGTAGACGACCAGGCAGGTGCAGTGGATCAGCGCGAACATCAGGAATCTGCGGTTGGTGAGCACATGCCCCACGGACTCCCGCACCGTTGTGGCCTGCCCGATGCAGCTTCTCCGCGGCAACCAGATGACCTGGGCAAACATGATGACCGCAAAGACACCTGCAGCCAGCAGGCAGGTCAACCGGAACGGGATGACCAGGAGAACACCACCCAGGACGGGCCCGATAACAGAGCCCAGCTGGGAAGCCATCATCTCGAGCCCTATGACCTCTTCCCGGGAAACCGTCGCGTCGCCTGCCGCGACATCACCGGCCCAGGCGACGATCGCCGATTCCACCGCGGGCGAGAACAGTGCCGCTGCGAAACCGATCAGGATCACACCCATCATCACCCCGAAGACTTCATCAGCGACGGCAAGGGTCAGGAATCCACAGATACGAATGACGCATCCGACGAGGATGGTGTTTTTTATACCGAAACGGTCGGCGAGCGCACCTCCCAGGAAGAACATGCCCTGCTGGGAGAACGTTCTCAGCCCCAACAACAGGCCGATGATCCACTCGGCGAGTAGGAGATCCTTGGCAAGGTGGGTCGCGATGAAGGGAACCACCAGGTAGAAACCGACATTGAAGGCGAACTGGGTGACGATAACCAGCCGCAGCGGCACCGGCAGAACTGCCAGCATCGCCAACGAGCCACGTCGTCTGCCGCCTCGCCCGGAAGATCCGGGCTCCCTCACATCGGTTCTCTCCCCGGTCTCACCAACCATTGATTCCTTGGCGCTGACCTGGCTGTATGGGCGGGTGATGGACGTGGTCACAGGACTCCTGTCGAACCTGGGCGCGAGGCTCTCACGAGGGTTGGCCAGGTGCTCGGACTCGTGGTTCCACCTCATCATGAGATGGCCACCCACCGTTGCGCGTCAGTCCCGGGATTCGACCGGGTTCCCCTGCGCCTTGTTGAAGGCCACCAACCCGGCGGGGCGTGGACCGCACCGCCGAGAAAACATTAAACTCCGCGACACAGGTTTTACAAGTCTGTTCACTACCGCGGCAGGGCGTGTGGAATGCTTGAGCGCATGGGTACGTCGCTGTTTGTCACCATCGCAGTCATGACCGTCATCGTGGCCATCACAGCTGGATTGTTCGCCCGCGGTCGCAGCTCGCGGGCCCTGCTCGCCGGAATCGGTTTCGCACTGCTGCCGCTGGGGCTCTTCCTGACGGGCATGTCGGATCTACTGGTGAGCGGCATCGAGAGCCTGATCGCCTGGGTGGACCGCACCGGGTGGACGAACACGATGAGCTGGGGTGCCGGCATCGGTGGCCTGGGAATCTTGTTCCTCGTCGTGGCTCGATTCCTGCCGGGACCGAAACCACGTGAGGAACGAGGCGACAGCGCTACACGCAAACGTCCCGTCGGTAAGCAGTCCACGACCAAGCCTGCGGTCGAGAAAGGTCCTCAGCACACTGCCCAGTCCTCCCACCCAGGCCCGCAATCCGGAACCGCTCCCCAGAAGGGTGCCGCCGAGGCAGGCGAAGATGATCTCGACGAGATCGAAGCGCTCCTAAAGAAACGAGGGATAGTCTGACCGGCTTTCCCGGCCCGGACCAGGGACCAGTTCAGAGTCTGACCGCACTCAGCTCGGTCAGGATGATGCCTCGTGCCCCGGCCTCGAACAGCCGATCCATCAGCAGGTGCGCTCCGCGCCGCGGTACGAGAACTCTCACTGCCATCCACCCGGGCTCAGCCAATCGGGAAACCGTCGGACCGTTCACTCCGGAGGCCAGAGCGGTCGTGGCCTCAAGATCGGTCTCTGCGACGTTGTAGTCCATCATCAGGTAGTTCTGCGCCACCAGCACTGACTCGAGCCGGGTACGCAACGAGGTAAGTCCTTCCGGTTCAACATCCTCGTCGCGTCGGATGAGGATCGCCTCGGATGTGCAGATGGGTTCCCCGAAGACCTGGAGCCCGGCTCTGCGAAGCGTGGTCCCGGTGTCAACGACATCGGCCACCACGTCGGCCACTCCCAACCTGATGGCAGATTCCACGGCGCCGTCGAGCTTTACGAGGTTGGCCTCGATGCCCTGTTCTTCCAGCCAGAGTCCCAGAAGCCCGGGGTAGGAGGTCGCGATGCGCTTGCCCGCCAGGTCTGCAACGTCATAGGACCGGTCGGATGGCGCCGCGAATCGGAACCGACTGTCACCAAACCCGAGGGGCAGGACCTCCGTGGCGCGGGCCCCCGAGTCGAGGAGCATGTCCCGGCCAGTGATCCCGACGTCCAGGTGTCCTTCCCCCACGTACACGGCGATGTCGCGGGGGCGCAGGTAGTAGAACTCGACATCGTGAGCAGAGTCCGCCAGAGTCAGGTCCTTGGGGTCGGTGCGCTGCCGGTATCCGGCGGCCCGGAGCATGGCGGTGGCCCTTTCAGCCAAGGAACCTTTGTTGGGTACGGCGATCTTCAGCATTTTCACTCCCCCGGCTTACAAGTGCCGGTACACATCCTCGAGGTCCAGGTCCAGCGCGATCATCATCACCTGGAGGTGGTACAGCAACTGGCTGATCTCCAGTGCGGCGTCGTCGGTTGTCTCGTGTTCAGCGGCCATCCACACCTCGGCCGCCTCCTCCACCACTTTCTTGCCGATGTGGTGCACCCCTGCGTCCAGGCGAGCCACTGTCGACGATCCCTCAGGTCGAGTCTGGGCGGTTTCTCGGAGCTGTTCGAAGAGCTGTTCAAAGGACTTCACGAACCGACACCCTAGTGGGTCACAACTTCACCCCGAGCAACGCATCCACGGCGGAGGAGATCTTGGTGTACCCATCGGTCTCCTTCCCGCCGGATTCAATGCTCGCCGCCGCCCATTCATCGACGATGTCGAGCGCCAACGGCGCATCCAGGTCGTTGCGCAAGGCTCGCCGCATCTCGGCGATGATCTCTTCCGTGGGCCGGGTGGCCGGGATGTTGCGAAGAGCGCGCCATGCGCTGAGGCGCCTCGTGGCTCGCTCCAGCAGCTGCGAATCCCATTCCCAGTCGCTTCGGTAGTGCTGTCCGAGCAGCGCCAGCCGAATCGCCATGGGATCGGCCCCGCGTTGCCTGAGCCTGCTCACCAGTTCCAGGTTGCCCCTCGACTTGCTCATCTTCTCGCCATCCAGGGCGACCATTCCAGAGTGGACGTAGGCCCCGGCCATCGGCACCCCGGTCACTGCCCGCGCCTCGGCAGCACACATCTCGTGGTGCGGGAAGACCAGATCGGTTCCGCCGCCCTGCACGTCGAAGCAAGGGCCAAGATGATGCAGGGAGATGGCGGTGCATTCGATGTGCCAGCCAGGTCGGCCATCACCCAGCGCCGAGGTCCAGCTCGGCTCACCCGGACGTGCGAAGCGCCACAGCAGGCAGTCCAACGGGTGCCGCTTCCCGGGCCTGTCAGGATCCCCACCGCGTTCGGCGAAGACCTTGAGCATGCGTTCCTCGTCGTAGTGGCTGATCTCCCCGAAACCGGGCGCGCCCGCCGTGTTGAAGTACCAGTCGGGGTGCTCGGGATCCTCCACCTGATAGACCAGCCCTGTGGACAACAGCTTCTCGATCAGTTCCACCACGCATGGGATGGATTCAACGGCCCCAACGTAGTGGTCGGGCGGGATGATGCGTAGAGCGGTCATGTCGGAGCGGAACAGTTCGGTCTGGTCCTCTGCCAGTTCCTCCCAGTCCTGGCCCGTTGCGGCGGCACGTTCCAACAGCGGATCGTCCACATCCGTGACGTTCTGGACGTAGTTAACTTTCAGGCCGAGGTCCCGCCAGACCCGGTTCACCAGGTCGAAGGTGAGGTAGGTGCTGGCGTGCCCCAGATGCGTGGCGTCATAGGGGGTGATTCCGCACACGTATATCCGGGCCTCGCCTTCCGTGGGATCGACGGGAATGGTCCGAGCTGAGGAGGAATCGTGCAACCTGAGCCGCCTGGGCACGTCCTGTGACGCTGGAATGCTGGGAATCTCGACTGGAGCCCACGAGTACATGCCACAAAGCTACTGCCTTTCGGCGCCCCTCCCGGAATCAACACCGGAAACTACGGAATATCGGGTCAGAACAGTGGCGCACGATACCCGTTGCTGCGGGGGCAAATGTGCCCAGCGGCGTGCACCGGCTGGGCGCAGAACGGGCAGCTGGGATCGGCGGTCGCGACGATGATCCGGGCGCGCGCGGCGAACTGCCTGGCAACAGTGGGATACAGCCACACCTGGATCATGGCCGCCACCTCCTGCACGTCCTGGTCGTCCGGGTAGAACTCGAGCTGGATGGCCCCCCTCTTGGTGTCGAGAGCCCAGCCGATGGCCCCAACGTTGAACAGAACGTCGACGGGGGCGTCCAGCGGTCCGAGTTCTGGCTCGACCTCTGGCGCCTCACCCAACCATCCGAGGGCCGTCGCCTCCTGCAGCAAGGAATCGATGCGCCGCGCGATGGACAGTGCCGCCTCCCGCCGCACATTGACGGCAACCAGGTGCTCCCCTTGGCGGATCTGGATGACGAAGATCCGTTCCCCCACCGGACCGAGGGCACCGACGACCACACGGTCAGGGTGAGGAAATTCGTACATCATTCACCCCACCCTACGGGGACGCACCCCCGTACGCACCAGCGGCTCGGAATGGTCCGGATTTCTTCGGTGTGGGTATCATCGCGATCGCCGCAGCTCCATCGCTCACCGGCGTGCTTCAAGCAACCCAAGGAAGCCGCGCTTTACACTGCCCGAATGGAATATCGGGCACTCGGCGGATCTGGGCTGCACGTCTCCAGGATCGGGCTGGGAACGATGGCCTGGGGAAGGGATGTCGAGTGGCCGGTCGTCCGGGAACTGGTCCACGACTTCGTTGAGGACGGCGGAAACCTCATCGACACAGCCCCCGCCTACGGCGGCGGGGTGGCCGAGCAGATGATCGGGAAGCTGTTGGCAGCGGGCATCCCGCGCGACTCCTTGGTCATCGCAACCAAGGCTGGTTTCATTATCCGGAACGGACGAAGGATCATCGACACCTCCCGTGCGGCACTGCTGAACGACCTCGAGGGATCACTGCGCAGGCTCCGCACCGATCACGTCGACTTGTGGCAGGTGCACGCCTGGGGTGGGGCACCCATCGAGGAAACCCTGTCCGCGCTCGATTCCGCCGTCTCACGCGGCTTGGCCCGTTACGTCGGTGTGAGCAACTTCGTGGGGTGGCAGACCGCAACAGCCGCCACCTGGCAGGAGGCGATGGCGGGACGCACGAAGCTGGCATCGGTTCAGGTGGAGTACTCACTGCTGGCCCGCCGCGCTGAGGTGGAGGTGATCGGCGCCGCGCAATACCACAACCTTGGCCTGTTGGCGTGGTCGGCAATGGGCCGGGGCGCGTTGACGGGCCGATACCGCCGTGGAATTCCGAGGGATTCACGGGCCGCATCCGAGCATTTCGGCTGGTTCCTGGAGCCGTATCTCCAACCACGGAGCCGGGCCGTAATTGACGCCGTTGCCAAGGCCGCCGACGGCCTGGTGCTCACCCCCGCGCAGGTGGCGTTGATATGGGTTCGGGACGCTCCCCAGGTGGCGAGCGCCCTGGTCGGCCCCAGGACCCCGGAACACCTGGCAGAGCTCATCGACGCCGAGACCAAACAGCTGGTCCCGCCCATCATCGCGGCCCTCGACGACATCTCCGGCGGCCCGAACCAGTTCCGGACCGCAGGCTGAGCCCAATCATGGTTGCGACTCCCGCCTGCCGACTGCTATCGTTTTTCCCCGCGCCCACTGATGTGGGGGCAGCCCGGGTCCGGGTGGCGGAATAGGTAGACGCGCTAGCTTGAGGTGCTAGTGCCCGTTTTAGGGCGTGGAGGTTCAAGTCCTCTCTCGGACACATTTTCATGAGACCTGTTCGCAGAGTTGAACAGGCTTTTTTTGATTCATCGGTCCCTGCACACCTTGGGCATGGCTCTTGCGTCCCGTACCCCCTCGGACATCTCACCGTCTGCATTGACCGGGGTCCAACGTTCGGCAGGGGTCCACTCAGAACGGCAACCATTGCATCGGAACAACGGCAGCCCATCGTGGAACTCCCTCGCATCACGCCAGTCGCACAAGCCTCGGCAATCGTTGTGAATCAGAGTCATGAGGAGCAGGTTAGTCGCTCAAGGACTCAGTCCTCCTCGTCCTGTCCGGACTTTGCAGCCACCACTTTTCTGAGAGTGAAGGCGATCACCATGACGGCCAGCACCACAATCCCGGCCGCCGTCAGCCCCGCCATCCGGGACGCGTCCCCGAAGGCCGCCAACGCCGCCTCTCGCACCGAGGAATCCGTCCCTGCGTCGGAAAGGGTTGCGGTGAATGAGCCATCAGCCACCCCGGGCATCGAACGACGAAGGGACTCGGCATACTGGCTCGCCAACACGGCCCCCAGCACAGCGATCCCGAGGGCGGTTCCGATCTCCTGGACCGTGTCATTCATAGAGGAGATCAACCCAGACCGGCTCGTGGGACCCGACGACATGAGCAGGTCGTTGGACACGACCATCACGCCCCCGTTGCCCATACCGAGCAGGATCAGGACGATCAGGGACGGCAGGTAGCCGCGGATGGGCTGCGCCAGGCCGTACGCGGCGGCGGCCGCACCCATCAGCGCCAGGCCGAGCAGGACGACGGTACGCACCTCAAGACGTTTCACGAGCAGCGGGACCAACAAGGAAGCGATCACGGCGCCACCCGCCATCGGTAGCACCGCAACCCCGGCCAGCAACGCCGCCAAACCATCGACGAGCTGGAGCTGCTGGGTGATCATGAACAGCAGACCAGCCATCGTGAACATGGTGGCCGCCGCAGCGAGGGCCGCCCCCAGAAACGCGGGGTTCCTCGCAACATCGAGATCGAACATGCTCACCTCTCCCCTGCTCGAACGCAACCAGAACAGCACCAGCGCCGCGGCACCGATACCCGCCGCGGCCAGCACCACGGTGTCGGTGACACCGTCGGAGGAGGAGTGAATGACGGCGTAACTGACCCCGAAAAGACCGACACCCGCGAGAAGAGCCCCAGGAATGTCCAGGCGGCGCGGGTGTGGGTCGCGCGACTCCGGCACCAGTGCCGCCGCTCCGGTGAAGGCGATGGCTGCCATCACCGCGTTCAGGATGAAGATTCCGCGCCAGTGCCAGATCTGCAACACGACCCCGGAGATCAGTGGCCCGATGATCACCCCGAGGGATGTCACGGCGCCCCAGATCCCGATCGCGGTCGGGCGGGTGTCGCGGTCGAAGACGTGGGTGATGATCGAGAGGGTGCCGGGCATGAACATCGCCCCGCCGATTCCCATGACGGCCCGACCAGCAATGACGACGTTCGCATCGGGAGCGAACGCCCCGATCAGGGAACCTACCGCGAGTACCACGATCCCGAGCAGGAACACCTTACGGCGCCCGTAGCGGTCCGAGACCGCCCCCGCGGTGAGCACCACCGAGGCCAGCGCCAGCGAGTAGGCGTCCATTACCCACTGCAGCTGCTGGGTGGTGGCCTCGAGTTCTGCTTGGACATGTGGCAAGGCCAGCGTCATGCCGGACTGGTCGAACTGAATGATGGTCGTCGCCAACGACAGTGCCACCAGGATCCACCATCGCCTAGGTGACGCGACAGCCGCCGCTCCCGGGGCCCCGCTCAGCGGGTTCTGGTTCTGTTCCTCGGTCACCGATCCGCCTCCAAATGTTGTATAACGATGTTATACAACATTGTTATAGCAGATCTATCGTTACGCTTCTTCCATGCCACGACCACGGCCCCACGACGACCATCTGCGCGAGCAGCTGCTCGGCATCGCGACCGAAACGATTGCCCGCACCGGCGTCGAGGGTCTCTCTCTACGTACCCTCGCCACGGACGCCGGCACCTCGACCAGCGCGGTTTACCAGCTCTTCGGTAGCCGAGCGGCGCTGTTGGACGCGGTCTACCTGAAGGTCCTGGAGGAGTTCAATCGCGCCCAGGCCGACGCCCCGATGCACGAGGACTCGACTGAGGACCTCCTGGAACTGGCCCGCGCCTACCGGCGCTGGGCCCTTGAGAACAGAAAACAGTTCCTTGTCCTGGTGGAACGGATCACCCCGAGCCAGGAGGCCGTCGCGGGGGTGGTGGGCCACGCGGTCCCCGTCGAGGACCGCGTCAGAAGGGCACTGGACAAAGGCGCCCTGTCAGGCCCCCTGGAACAGGTCGTGCTGTCGCTGTGGGCTACGGTGCACGGCTACACCGCTCTCGAGGTCGCGGGCGTGATCACAGGATCCGATGACGACTTCGAGGCCATCGCCAGAGCCACCCAACGCGGATGGTCCCCGGATGCGGGGAAACAAACCTAGTCTTGACGCATGTGCAACACGACGACCCCCTACGAGCCCCCCGTCTGAGGCCGCACCTCAGTCGGCCTTCACCTTCTCCTGCGCGATGATCTGCTGGAAGGTCTCCAGGGCTGGGCTCCGGAAACCACCTGGGCGCCCATGAAGAAGAAAGTCGCGACGCGACCATCCGCGTTCACTCCGACCGACGACGCCCGGCCCACCAGATCAACACGCCGACGACAGCTGCGACCACAACCATCACCACCAGGTCCGGGACACCCGCCCCCCACACGCGCAGCAGGCCCTCGAGTTCAGACTGTTGCCGGGCATCAAGCAGCCCGCCAATGGCCGACGTGGCGTCGGTGACCAGAAAGAGAACCCCGATCCCGGCTATCAACAATCCGCTCAACAGGGCCCACCACGTGGTGTGCAGTGACCCGATCCGGAGTTCGCGCGGCCGCAGCAAGCGCGCGATATCGAACCCTTCCCACAACCAGGCCAACACGAGCAGCGGGACAACCATGCCTGCTGCGAAACAGGCCAGCAGCAGAGCACCATAGAGCGGTGACCCACCAACCGCCGCCATGGTGAGGACGGCACCCAGCAGCGGACCGGTGCAGGCCCCGGCCAAACCGTAGACCGCGCCCATCGCAATGACCGCCAAAAGGCTGGTGCCACCAGAACTGCGCAGCCCGGGCATGGGAATCCGGATGCCGAGAGCAGTCACCAGCCCGAGCAGGATCAATACCACCCCACCTCCAGGGGCCAGGCTCTGACGGTGCGTGATCAACAGCGCCCCCAACGCCCCGGCCCCCAGACCCATGGGCACGAGAGTTAGCAGCATCCCCAGGTAAAAAGCTCCGGTTCGGGCCACGAGCCGGCCCTTCACATCGCCGAAAGCATAGGCGAAGAACGACGGCAACAGCATCGCCGCACACGGGCTCAGCAGAGCTGCGAGCCCCCCGAGAAAGGAACCTGCGAAGCCGATCCCCATCAGCCAATCTTCTCTTTCTCCTGAGCGATGATCTGCTGGAAGATCTCCAAAGGCTGGGCACCGGAGACCGGACGGGTTCCGACGAAGAAGAAAGGCGTCCCGTTGACGCCCATCTGACGTCCCTCGGCGGTTTCGGTCTTAACAGCGGCCCGGGTCTCCTCGGAGCGATAGTCGGCCTCGAAGGCCGCCATGTCCGGCACCCCGATCTGTGTTGCAACCTCCATGACGAGATCGTCTTTGACATCGGGATGTCCCTGGTTGGGAAGCCTCCTGTGGAGGGCATCCTGGAATTCCCAGAACAAGCCCTGTTTCCCTGCCGCTCTGGCCGCCGCCGCGGCAGCGATGGAGTCATCGCCGAAGACTGCGAGGTCGCGGAATTCGACCCGCAAGGTTCCGTCATCAATCAACGGTTGCAGCTTCGGGAGCGTGTCCTCAGCAAACACGGCGCAGAACGGGCATCGGTAATCGGCGTACTCGATCATCACCACAGGGGCGTCAACTCGGCCCTTCGCCATCGGGTCGTTTTCCTGACGCCTGGCGAGTTTCGCGATCCCGGCCTCCTGCTCAGCCTTCTGCGACGGGTCCGTCGCCTGCTGGGTGGTGGCTCCTGTCGCCGTTGCAGCGGTCGAAGAAGTCCCGGAGGTGCCGCCCTGTGACGCACCGTTTTGCATGGTCTGGCTCAACATCCCCACACAGAACACGAGCGCAACAATCAGTGCTCCTGTCGCTATCTTCCACGGACGCGCCGGATCCGGTTTCTCCGATTTCGGCTGCTGTTTGGCACTCATCACCGTCCCCCTCACATTCTCTGCTCTTGCAGATGCAGCATCCTACGGTGCATGGATCAAGGATCCCAAGTGAACGTTTGACGGATCCCTGTCTCCGAACCAAGTAGAGTATGTCTTCTATCCCAGGAGTGAGGATTACTGCCCTTGAGCACTTCCCGAGGCGACCTCCGGCGCGAAATCGCGCTGGAGCAGGAACATGTTGACCGGGTATACGAAAACCTCGCGGCCTCCACGGCCAGCGCCCGGACACTCGCCCGCAGCAGCGCGGAGATCTACACAACGGACAGGGATGACTACCTACGTGAGGAGTCCGGGACCGCCCTGTTCGAACGCGACGCTTTTGCCTACCAGGCGGCAAAACGTCTGGCGATTCTCGATGCGGAACACGAGGGATTGGTTTTCGGTCGGCTCGACCTGAACTTCCCCGAGACCCGTTACATCGGTCGGCTCGGTGTCCGCGACGCCGAATACGAGCCCTTGGTCATCGACTGGCGGGCCCCCGCGGCCGAGCCCTTCTATCGCGCCACCCAGGCGTCTCCTATGAACGTGATCCGGCGTCGCGTGCTGCGTTGCCGTAACGATCACGTCATTGGTTTGGAGGACGACCTGCTGGATACCAGCGCTGACACCGACCTGCCGATCCTCGGGGAGGGAGCGTTGATGGCGGCGCTGACCCGGGCCCGGGGACGTACCATGCGCGACATCGTCGCCACCATCCAGGCGGAACAGGACGAAGCCATCCGCGCCCCCTACCAGGGGGTGACGATCATCGGTGGTGGCCCCGGCACCGGCAAAACCGTGGTGGCTCTGCACCGCGCCGCCTATCTGCTGTATACCAACCGGGCCCGCCTCGAGAAGGGTGGGGTTCTCGTCGTGGGCCCCAGCTCGGTGTTCATGAACTACATCGAGCGGGTGCTGCCGAGCCTCGGCGAGGAATCCGTGACGCTGCGCGCGATCGGAGCCGTGGCCGGCGACACGCTAGGAATGGTCTCGGAGCGGATCGACGTCGCACCAGCAGCCACCCTGAAGGGCTCGCTGCGAATGCTAAAGGTGCTTCGCCGACTGGTTCGCCGCCCCCCGAACTCTGCCGTGGAGGAAGTGCGGATCAGCGTCAAGGGTGAGGTTCTGACACTGGACGCGGTGGAACTGGCCGGGATCCGGGAGTCGACACTGTCCAACTACAAGATGAACCGCGGTCGCGCTGCAGCCACGACGTCAGTGGCTCGGGCGCTCGCCGGGAAACTGACGGTCGACGTGGGACTCAACCCCCAGGAGATCGATGAGCACATCCGCGAGCACCAGCGTTTCAGGGAGTTCATGGAATCCTGGTGGCCGATGCTCGATGCCCCTACCGCGCTTGCTCGCTTGGCAGATCGGGAGCTGCTCGACGAGCTGGCACCACACCTCACGACCGAGGAGCGCGACCACCTGGCGGAGTCCTACCAGTGGCTGCAAACCGATGCCCTCGAGATCACCGGCTGGTCGGTAGCCGACATGACGCTGCTGGACGAGCTGCTGGAGATGCTGGGGCCTGTACCTGTCGAGTCACACGAAGATCCGGTTTTCATCGACTTCGGGAACGTCTCGGAGCTGGTCACCACCTCCGACCTGCTGCGCCGCGAACACTCCGTCGACCCCGACGACGACCCGCAGACCACCTACACCCACATTCTCGTCGACGAGTCCCAGGACATCACCCCCATGCAGTGGCGGATGCTGCGACGCCGGGGACCGCAGGCGTCGTGGACGCTCGTCGGCGACCCTGCGCAGAGCTCCTACCCGGACGCCGCCGAGTTGGAGCGAGCGGTCAACGACCTCGTGGGTCGTGCCCCACTGCGTCGCTTCACCCTGTCCACCAACTACCGTTCCCCCTCCGAGATCTTCGACCTGGCGGCAAAGGTCATCACCCGAGTGTTTCCCGAGGCCAGCCTGCCACGTGCGGTGCGTAACACCGGCCTGGTGCCGAAGCTCGCCGAAACCGATGAAGCCGGCCTGACGGAGGCGATCATCACCTTGTCTCTCGGCCTGGCCGGACACGTCAGCGGAACGTTGGGCATCATTGTTCCGCCCTCACGGCTGGGGGCCACGACCCGCCTGGCGATGTCCGATCCGCGGCTGGCGGCCCTGGAGGAACGCCTCATTGTGGTCACCGCGTTGCAGGCCAAGGGCCTGGAGTACGATGGCGTTCTGGTGGTCTGCCCCGACGAGATCGTCACGGAGGCTCCCGGCGCGGAGCGGGTGCTGTATGTCGCCCTGACCCGCGCCACCCAACGCATGGCTGTCCTTGACGTCGGAACCTCCGTCTGGCGGACCGCCCTCAGCTGACCCGGTCCCCCCAACCGATCGCCTCGAGGACCTCTGAGGTGGCCTTCCAACGGTTCTGAGTGAAGAACTGGAGCCCGGGAGCCCCGGCCGCCAGGAGCTCTCGGCACAGATTGATGGCACGAGACAGTCCGATGCTACGGACCTCGGCGGGATTCCGGGCGGCCCGGAGCGCGGCAACGAAGTCCTCAGGAAGGGGACAATCCGCCAGCGATGCGAACCTTTCGATCTGGGTGATCACTGTCAGCGGAGCAATGCCGGGGATGATGGGGATCTGGCTGCCGCGGTCACGGACCCGGTTCACCAACTCCACGTAGCGGTGCGATTCGAAGAACAGCTGCGTGATGGCGTAGTCCGCACCCGCCGCCGCCTTCTCCACGACGATCCGGGCGTCCAGTTCAGGATCGTTGTCCGGTTGGTGGACGTTCGGGAAGGCAGCCACGCCAACGCAGAAATCACCGTGTCCCTTGATGAGCTGCACCAGTTCCGTCGCGTTGCCGAGCCCTTCGGGGTGCTGTTCCCAGGGTTGCTGCGGTCCGCCGGGCATGTCCCCGCGGATGGCCAGGATGTCGCGTACCCCGGCCTCGGCGAAGGCATCCAGGGTGCGCAGCAGATCATCAGTGGACTGGGAAACACAGGTCAGGTGACCGACGACGGTGGCGTGCTGGGCAGCCCCCAGAGCGGCGGTCGCGGCCACCGTACGATCACGGGTGGAACCGGAGGCCCCATAGGTGACCGACAGAAAAGCCGGGTGGAACCGGCTCAGTTTCGCGACGGATGTGTCAAAGCGCGGCTGTTCCTCAGGACTGCGGGGAGGAAAGAACTCAAAGCTCAGCGTCGGGGACGTGGTGTCGCGGAGAAGCTCGGCAACGGTCGGGGACATGAGGACAAGGATACGAGAAGTCAGACGACGTGAAACGGACCAACAAGCTGGTTGAGCCGGCACCTGTTGACGAGGCCTCTAAGCTGGATCGCATGCTGATTCCCCCCGCCCACGACCCGACGAACCCAGCTTTCGTCTCGGCGGTGGAGAAGGCACTCATGGATTTTCTCGGTGGATTGAGCGAACGTGCGGACCGCATCGGTGCGCTCCCCCTGCTGGAGGCGGCACAGGCATGCATCGCAGGCGGGAAACGGCTGCGTCCTGCCTTCTGCTACTGGGGGTATGTCGCAGCTGCCGGACGCCCCGCCGACCCGGATCCGCTGCTGCGCGCTGCTGCCTCCCTCGACCTGCTACACGCTTCCCTCCTGGTTCACGACGACCTGTTGGACGGCTCCGACACCCGGCGGGGTGCACCATCGGCTCATCGTCGTTTCGAGGCTCTCCTTCCGGGCCCTCGGGCTACCCGTTTCGGGGAGGCAGCCGCGATCCTGCTGGGCGATGTCCTGTTCTCCTGGAGTGCGGAGATGTTCGAAAGCGCAGGTCTTTCCCCGGAGGCCATTCGCGACGCTGCTCCGGTGCTCGCGACGATGCGAAGCGAGGTGCTGTGTGGTCAGTACCTCGACGTTGCGGCCGCGTTCGGAGCCACCGACCGCTCCACCCCGCGGGCCCAGGCCGACACCGCCGAGAAGGTGCTGGAGTTCAAGTCCGCCCGCTACTCGGTGCGGCGCCCCGCCGAGCTGGGGGCAACACTCGGCGAGGCCCCGCCGAGGCTGCTCGCGACTTTGGGCACCTACGGTTCCCTGGTGGGAAGGGCCTTCCAACTGCGCGACGATCTCCTCGGGGTTTTCGGGGATCCCAGTGTCACGGGAAAACCCGCGGGAGACGACATCCGGGAGGGCAAACGCACGCTGCTGGTACTGACGGCCCTGGAGAACGGCAACACCCACCAGCGCGAGATCTTGACTTCCCTCCTCGGTGCTCCCGGGCTCACCGAAGAGGATCTCACGACCGCCCGGGAGATCATCGAGACCACCGGGGCACGGGACTCGTGCGAGGAACTCATCGCACGTTCCACCAGGGATGCCCTGACCGCTCTGGAAGGAGTCGACATGGACGCAGAGGGGCTCTCGGCCCTCATCGCACTCGCAGGACTGGCCACCGATCGTGATCGATGAGCTGCAGGGCCTGACCACCGACCAGGTGGCGGAGCGGGTCAGAGAAGGAAAGATCAACACGCTGCCGGAACGCTCGGGGCGCACCACTTGGCAGATCGTCCGCGACAACGTGTTCACACGTGTGAACGCGATGCTGGCGGTGCTGTTCGTGATCGTCGCCGCAACCATGCAGTTCGCGCAGGGGGCGTTCGCGATCCTGATCGTCGCCAACTCGATCATCGGCATGGTTCAGGAGCTGCGCGCCAAACGCACTCTCGACAACCTGGCCGTGATCGGGGAGGCCCATCCCGTCGTGCTGCGCGACGGGCAACGAGTCTCCCTGCCGCGGGACCAGGTGGTGGCCGACGACCTCATCGCGCTGTCCCCTGGCGACCAGGTGGTCGTTGACGGTGATGTGGTGGCTGCCGACTATCTGGAGGTCGACGAGTCGATGCTGACCGGCGAGGCCGATCCGGTGGCCAAATCCGTGGGCGACGAGCTCATGTCGGGCGCCTTCGTCGTCTCCGGTTCTGGTGTCTACCGGGCCACGAAGGTCGGCGCCGAGGCCTATGCGGCGCAGCTGACCGCGCAGGCTGCCAAGTTCACGCTGGTCAATTCCGAGTTGCGGGCGGGCATCGACCGCATCCTGAAGTTCGTGACCTGGTTGCTGATCCCTGCGGGGTTGCTCACCATCTGGGTGCAGTTCCGCCAGCCGGGCACCACCTGGCAGGAATCGGCCCTGCGGATGGTGGGTGCCCTGGTGCCGATGATCCCCGAGGGTCTGGTGCTGCTCACCTCGATGGCTTTCGCGCTGGGTGTGATCCGGCTGGGGCGCCGCAAGTGCCTGGTGCAGGAACTGCCGGCCATCGAGGGCCTGGCCCGGGTGAGCGTGGTGTGCGCGGACAAGACCGGCACCCTGACCCAGAACGCCATGACCCTCGGCGAGGTGATCCCCCTGGAAGGCGATGCGGACGAGGTCACCGAGGTGCTGGCCCAGCTCGTCGCAGCCGACCCGGCGCCCAACGCGTCGATGTCGGCAATCGCCGAGGCCACCCCCGCGGCTTCCTCACCGTGGGAGGTCACCGCCCGGGCACCGTTCACCTCGGCCAAGAAATGGTCGGGGGTTTCCTTCGGAGCACGCGGCGACTGGGTACTGGGCGCGCCCGACGTGCTGGCTCCGGTCGACGTGTCCGCCCGCGCGGAGGAGATCGGCTCCACGGGTCGCCGGGTGCTGCTGCTGGGTCGCGCCTCCGAGCCCGTCGACTCCCCCGGCGCGCCGGGGGTGGTCACGCCGGTCGCGTTGCTGGTGCTGGATCAGCTGGTCCGTCCCGACGCCGCCGACACCCTCGCCTATTTCAACGACCAGCACGTGGCCGTGAAGGTGATCTCGGGTGACAACGCGGCCTCCGTGGGTGCCGTCACCCGTTCCCTGGGGGTGTCCGTGGCCGAGGCCGTGGACGCCCGGACCCTGCCCACCGAGGGCGAGGAGTTCACGGAGAGAATCGCCGAAGCGGATGTGTTCGGGCGCGTCACCCCGCAACAGAAACGCGCCATGGTCGCGGCCCTGCAGTCCCGGGGCCACACCGTCGCCATGACCGGTGACGGCGTCAACGACGTGCTCGCCCTGAAGGACGCCGACCTGGGGGTCGCGATGGGGTCGGGTTCCCCCGCAACCCGGGCGGTCGCGCAGATCGTGCTGCTCGACGACCGGTTCGCCACTCTCCCGCACGTGGTGGCGGAGGGCCGCCGGGTGATCGGCAACATCGAGCGGGTCGCGAAACTGTTCCTCAGCAAAACGGTCTACGCGGTCTTCCTGGCCCTGGTGATCGGGTTGATGGGCCTGCCCAACCCGTTCATCCCGCTCCAGATGACCGTGGTCGGCTGGTTCACCATTGGCATTCCCGCCTTCCTGCTGTCGCTGCCCCCCAACAAAGAACGCGCCAGGCCGGGTTTCGTGCGCCGCGTATTGTCGCTGGCGGTGCCTTCGGGCGTGATCATCGGAGCGGTTTCCACCATCACCTACGTTGTCACCCGCGGTTTCGGGACGGTCTCGGCCCTCGTGCAGGCGCAGGCCTCGACGGCCACCCTGGCTGCCCTGATCATCACCTCCGTCTGGGTGCTGGCAGTGGTGGCGCGCCCGTGGGTGTGGTGGCGACTTGGCCTGGTGGTCGTCTCCTACGCCTTCTACCTGGCCATGTTCCTGATTCCGTGGGCGTGGCTGCGGGGCCAGCTGCTGCTGGACCTGGACAACCCGTCGACGATCCTGTTCGGGGTCGTGGCTGGGCTAGTCGGGGCCGGGCTGGTGGAACTCGTGTGGTGGTTGACCGCCAAGCACAGGGGTGAGTCGGCACGCATCTGGCGGGGTTCAGACGAGGGCTGACAGGCCCGACAACAGGCCGTGCCGCCACCAGGAAAGGTCGTGGCCGCCACGGAACTCCTCTGTTGACACCAACTGGCCGGTTTTCTCCGCGATCCCGGCCAGTCGCCGGGCGCCGTGGATCAGGCCGCGTTCATCACTTCCGGCCTGCACCACCACCGGCACCCCCAGCGTCCTCGTGCCCGCGGTGAGATCGCGCAGCAGGGTGCCCTCCGTCTCCGGCTCCGGAACGGGATCGCCCGCGAACCACAGCGACGCCGACTGGGCAATCACCGCGGTGACCAGATCCGGCCGGTGGGTCGCGAGCTCCACGCACGCCAGGCCCCCGAACGACTGCCCGGCGGCTATCACCTTGCGGCCCATTCCGGCCAGTTCCCGGGCGCGTTCCACCAGCGGGGCGCAGCCTCGCGCCGTGGTCAGCCACGCGGCCCGCCGTTCCCCCTCCTCGGTATCGACGGCGACGACGGTGTGCCCGAACCCTGCGGCCCGCAACGCGGAGGCCACCCCCGCCAAGCGCCAGCGAAGCCCATCGAACAGCACCAGGGTCCGCTCATCCCCGGGCAGCACCGCGAATCTTCCGCCGTCGTGCAGCCGCCACCGCTGCTCGGCCTCGCCAGCCGGGGTCCACGGGGCGGGATGGAAGTCGGGTCCGCGCCACACCGACTGTTCCCGCAGGTCGAAGGCGGGCAGAGTCTCGGGGTTGAGCGGATCCGGTTCACCCTCTCGGTGCACCCGCAGCCAGCCCTCGCGGGTTGCACCGATGTCGCGGGATATTTCGTCGCTGCGCCAGTAGCGATAGGAGTAGCAGCCGTCGGCGGGCAGCCACCAGGACAGGGCCTGGAACGCAGTGCCCCCGACCGGGTTCATGACGGCGGGGTCCAGCCGGGTGCGGATCGCATCGGTGAGGCTGTTGAGGTGAACCAGCACCTCACGCCCCCGGGGTTCGTAGGCGACGAAAGTGACCTCCACCATCGCCACGCCATCGATCACACACCGTTTCCCCATGATCGGGGAGTGGTCCAGCTGGTCCGGCAGCACCGGATCCGCAGGGTGCGGGGCGCCCGTGGCGGACAGGGGCGTGGGTGGCAGGTGCATGGTCATCGCGGCACCACCATCGGGGTCCCGGTGACTGGATCCGGTACGACGAGCACCGGGAGTCCGAAGACGCTCTCGACCAGTTCCGCGGTCAGCACCTCGGCGGGCGGCCCTGCGGCCACGACCGCCCCGTCCTTCATGACCACCAGGTTGGTGGCGAACCGGGCGGCCTGGTTCAGATCGTGCACCACCACGACGACGGTGCGTCCTGCGTCACGGAACCCGCGCACCAGTTTCAGGACCTCGTACTGATGGGCGATATCCAGGAAGGTGGTGGGTTCGTCGAGCAGCAGCAGCGGTGTGTCCTGGGCCAGCACCGTCGCCAGCCACACCCGCTGCACCTGCCCGCCGGAGAGTTCGTCGACGTCGGCCCGCTGCAGATCAGTCAGTCCGGTGACCTCGAGCGCCGAGGCCACTTCCTTCTCGTCCTCCTGCGACCACCTGGACCAGAACCTCTGATGGGCGAACCGTCCCCGACTCACCATGTCCAGCACCTTGATGCCCGGCGGCACCGACTGGCGCTGCGGCAGGAACCCGAGCCTGCGGGCGACGGCGGTGGTCCGCAGCTGGTGGATGTCGGTTCCCCCCAGGTACACGTACCCGGCCTTGGGAGCGAGCACCCGGGCCAGGGCCTTCAGCAGCGTCGACTTGCCGCATCCGTTGGGTCCGATGAGCATCGTCAGCTCCCCCTCGGGCACCTCCAGCGTGATGTCCTCGATCACGATCTTCCGGTCGTAGCCGAGCCGCACCGACGAGGCCTTCAGTGGGAACTCCTGGGCGGTTCCGGTCATTTCTTCCTTTCCTGTCCATTCAGGAGCAGCAGCAGATAGGCGCCACCCAGCAGACCGGCCGTCACCCCCACCGGAAGCTGCAGACCACCCGGCAGGTTCGCCCCCACCAGGTCCGCCGCCACCAGCAGCGCCGCCCCCGTGCCCGCCGCGACACCCGCAGGAGCGGTTGGTCCCTTCAGGAGCCGGCGGGTCACGTGCGGACCCGCGAGCGCGATGAACGAGATGGGTCCGGCAACTGCGACCGCAGCCGCGGTCAGCGCGACCCCGACGCCGGTCGCCGTCCACTGCGTGAAGCGGCGGGAGACCCCCAGCCCGGCGGCTAGGTCCTCTCCCGGGGCGGCGGCGTCGAGGTGCCGCGAAATCAGCAGAGCGAACGGCAGGATCACCACGAACAGCACGGCGCTGACCACGGCGTGACTCCAGTTGCGGGCGTTGAGGGTGCCGGTCAGCCACAGCCGGGCCGAGGTAGCGGAGTCGCTGTCGGCCCGGGTGAGCAGCAGCACCGTCACCGGTTGGATCAGGGACGCAACCCCAAGACCGATGAGGATGAGACGATTGCCGCCACCGAATCCCCTGGGCGAGAGCACCCAGGTGAGCAGGGCCGCCCCCAGGCAACCGATGATCGCCCCGACCGCCGTGCCCCACCCGAAGGACCTGAAAACTATGACGGAGGCCACGGCCCCCAGCGCGGCGCCACCAGTCAGACCGATGATCTCCGGGGATCCCAGAGCGTTGCGCGACAACGCCTGGAACAGGCAGCCGGCCGTGCCCAGACATGCCCCGACCACCAGGCCGGTGACTGCCCTGGGCATCCGGAACTCCCACAGCAGGAGCATGTCGGCGCGTTCCCCCACCCCGACCAAGGCCGCCCAGAACTGTTCAGGGGTCATGTTCACGGAACCGGAGAACAGCACTGCGATCGCCCCGACCAGGGCAATGCCCCAGGCCAGGGTCGCGACCAGCCAGGTTCGTGGGCGGGCACGGAAACTGACGGGCCCGAGCCGCACGGACCGCACCTGCAGGCTCACAGCTGCACTCCTCGTCGCGCCCGCGCCAGCCCGATAAACAACGGCGCACCAAGCAGGGCGCACATCAGGGCGGCCTGCACCTCGGCGGGCGGGTTCACCACCCGGCCCAGCACATCGGCGGCCAGCAACGTCGCCCCACCCAGCAGGGCCGAGAACCAGATCAGCGAGCGATGCCTCGGGCCGACGGCCAGCCGTGCTGCGAAGGGCGCGATCAACCCGAGGAAGGAGACCGGGCCCACCAGGGCCGTCGCCGCTGCGCAGAGCACCAGGCAGGTGAGGGCCACCAGCATCCGGACCCGCCCGGCCGCGAGGCCGAGTCCTTTGGCGAATTCCTCCCCCAAGGCCAGGGCATCCATGGATCTCGCCAGCAGAAGCGCGGCCAGCAACCCGGCCCCAAGCGTTCCCGCCGCGGCGATCACTAGGTCCAGTGGCCGCGGCATCACGGCCCCTGCATCCCAGAAACGGAACTCTGCGTAGATCCTTGGGTCGCTGAGCAGCATGACCGTGGTGATGGCCGAGACGACCGCACTCCAGGCAGCCCCCACCAGCACGATACGAATCGGGTCGTGACGTCCTCGCCAGGCCCCCGCTGCCCCGGTCACCACCAGTCCGCTGACAAGCGCACCGACCAGGGAGACCAGCATCATTATCGCGATCGGCAGGGACCGGGCGAGACCGAGGCCGATGGCCACGGCGCAGGCGGCGCCCGCATTGACCCCCAGCAGACCCGGCTCAGCCAGCGGGTTGCGGGTCAGCGCCTGCACCAGCACCCCAGCGATCCCGAGAGCGGCGCCGGCGACCAGCGCTATCAGGGTCCGGGAGCCACGCATCCCGAGCACGATGAGGCGATGCTGCCCGGTACCGCTGCCGGAGAGCACCGCCATCACCTGTTCGGCGGGCACCTCGCCGGACCCGAACAGGAACGATGCCATGGCCAGGCAGGGTAGGAGGATCACCAACCCGAGCAGCACCCAGGCAGGCCTGCTCACCCCGAGTAGGCGGCCGCCAAGGTCTCGGCCATGGCGAGCGCGCTGTAGTAGTCCAGTTTGAAGCTGGAGATCCCCAGCGGCACCAGCCTGCCGTTGCTCACGGTTTGGGTGGTGTTGTAGTTGGAGTCTGCCTTCAGCTGTTCGACGGTTTTGTCGTCTCCAGAGACAAGCAGAAGGGTGTCGGAGGTCAGGGCCTGCACGCTCTGCTCCACCGTCGCGAACACGAAGTCCTTGCGGTTGGCTCCCTCTTCACCGCTGCTGGCGGGCGCCTCGGCGAGCTTGAAACCGAGAGCCGAGAAGATCTCGTCGTGGGGGCCGCCCGGTTTCGCGAAGGACAGGCCGTTGGACGGGGTGTAGACGATGGCCTGCACCGGGTTGGTGGGGATCCCGCTCATTCCGGCCTTGAGTTCCGTGACCCTCGAATCGAAGGTATTGGTGAGTTCCTCGGCCTTGGCCTGCGTGCCGGTGGCCTCGGCCACCTTCCGGGTGACGGTTTGCCAGCTCTCGGAGTTGTAGTTGATGGCGACGGTCGGGGCGATCCTGGCCAGTGAGTCGTAGTCGTCCTTGGTGCTGTCCCCTCCGGTGGATGCAATGATGATCAGGTCCGGTTTTTCTGCGGTCACGGCCTCAATGTCGAGTTTGCTGTTTGCGTACAGGGCTTTTACACCGCGTTCCTTGGCGGTGGCCGACCAGTGAGAGAAGAAACCGATGTCGTCGAATCCTTCGGCGCCCGGCTTCGATGCCCCGGAACCGACCACGGGCGCATCCAGGGCCAGGAGGGTTCCGGTCAACACCACCGATGTGGACACGATCCGTTTCGGGGTGCCGTTGATGACGGTCTCGCCGAGGTCGTGGGTGACGGTGCGGGCGCTTGCAGGAGACGAGGCGTCCCCTCCCCCGGAGGTTCCCCCGGATCCGCAGCCGGTGAGCCCCAGCGTCAACAGGACCGGGACCAAACCGGAGAATGTGCGCCTGGATATCGGGTTGAGAAGTGGATTTGTCATGTGATGAAACCTCTTTACCTGTAAGGATAGGCAGGCCTCACAGTACCAATTCGCAGCTGATCGACCCGAGGGGTTTCACTCCTGGACAGCGAAACCCAGGTAGTCCTCATAGTCCGGGTCTTCACGCCATGCCCGCCGCAGGATCTCACCGATCCGTTCTAGTTCCTCCATGGTCCCATTCCCGGTGAGCCAGACGCGCCGAACCCCCGAGTTCACCAGGACCTGAACCGCTCCAGCGTCGAGTCCGGCCGTAGCGAACCAAGGAACCGAATCTTGCCGCAACGGAGGGTGGTTCGCCATCGCTGCCCGCAGCAGCGGCGAGCCGGGAGGTGTTCCGGGAACCGTCAAGAACTGGAAGGCCCCGTCCGGTGTGATGATCTGCCCCTGGTCCTGGACCACCTGTCCGAGGAGCGCCCACTGATGCGGACGCGATCGGTCCCGCTCACCCGGGAAAAGGACCCGAACGTCCGCATCGATCTCCGGGGTATCGATCGCCAGCAGCACCCGCCGACCGAAATGACGTTCAAGATCACGCAGGATCTCCGGACCTGCTGCACGCTCCGCCGATCCCCTCGTGGTGAGCACTGCCATGTCGATCCCCCGCGTGGCTAACCCTGGCAATCGGTCCCCGGCCTCAGTGAGAGGAAGCTGCACCGCCACGCGTGCTAGTAGTATCCGAGAACGTAGACTGCGCAATACCGTCATACGAGAAGCCTATGCGGCGCGCCCGGAACTCTCCCGTTCCGGGATCGGCCTACACTCGATACCGGCAGAGCTCATCGCCCAGCCCAGATCCCCTATCTTCCCCAGGAGACCGCGGTGAACAAAAGCAGTACCTACGACCCCATGGTCGGAAGCGTGCTGGATGGTCGCTACGAAATTCTTGCGAAGATCGCACGGGGCGGAATGGCGACGGTCTACCGGGCCCGTGATGCTCGTCTCCAGCGGACCGTCGCAGTCAAGATCATGCGAACCGACCTGGCCGAGGACGACGAATTCGCGGCAAAGTTTGACCGAGAGGCCCGCTCCGCTGCCCTGATCAATCATCCAGCGGTGGTCAGCATATTTGACCAGGGCACGTCCCAGGGACAGCCGTACATCGTCATGGAGTTCATCGATGGCGAAACCCTGCGCAGACTCATCGCCCGTGACGCCCCACTCGAACCAGTGCTAGCACTGGATTACCTGGAACCCATCGCCTCAGCTCTGGCTGCCGCCCACGATGCGGGAATCGTCCACCGCGACATCAAACCCGAGAACGTCATGATCTCGACCCGTGGCCATGTCAAGGTCGCGGACTTCGGCCTGGCTCGCCAGACCGAATCCCCGCAGATGACCGCGACCGGGGTCCTGGTCGGTACTGCCTCATATCTTCCCCCCGAGCTGGTAACCCATGCCCGCCCGGATTCACGCAGCGACATCTACTCGACAGGCATCGTCTTATTCGAGCTACTCACCGGCAAAAAACCACACGTCGGCGAGAACAACTACCAGATCGCCTACGCGCACGTGAACGTCGATGTCCCCGCTCCTTCCACGAAACTACATGAACTCGGGCTCCCAGGTTTCATCCCGGACTACCTCGATGCTCTGGTGGCGGCCTGCACCGCACGCGCCCCAGAGGCCCGCATCGCCGATGGTCGCGAACTCATGGATGCGCTGCGCCGGGTCCGCTCCGAGCTGCTGAGTTCCCCGGGCCAGCACAATCCCACACTCGCCGCTCAGCTGCGGCCCCTGCCCGGCGACGGCAATGCCGTCACCCAGCAGATATCCCCACGCCCCGAGCCGCGACCACGCCCGCTGAAGGAACTTCCTCCCGCTCCCGCTCGCCCTCGGTCCGCCAGGACCCCTGCTCCCCCGACCGAGGCCGTCTCCCCTGACGCGGTGACCGCCATCGTCGAGCCTCAGTCCCTCAAGTCTCCGAACTCAACGCCCTCACCGCACCCGGTTTCCTCAGTCAGGTCCGCTTCTTCGACGGGAGAACCTCCCCGGGCCACGCTTCCCGGCTCCAGCAGAGGAGGACCCCCGAGTTCACACCGCACGCCACTGTTCCCACAGTTCTCCCAGGAACCGGTATACCGACGCCGCCGGGGCATTATGCTGATCGTGCTGGTGCTGCTCGTCACGGCAATAATTGTCTCCGTCTCGTGGTGGTGGGCCGAGGGGCGGTTCACCACCACCCCCGAGGTGACCAACATTCCCCAGGAACAGGCGCTCCAGAGCCTCAAAGCCAGCGATCTCGAGTACACCACCCAGGAGGCGTTCTCCGAGGATGTCGCGGTCGGATCGGTCATCAGCACCGATCCCGCGGGAAACGCCCGGACCCTTCGAGGAACCAGAGTCACTGTCGTCATCTCCAAGGGACCCGAGCGTTACATGATGCCCGACGTGGTGGGGCAGAAACTCTCGCAGGCCCGTTCCGCCATCGAATCGGCACACCTGACAGTCGATCAGGTCAAGGAGGACTGGTCAGAGTCCGTCGAAACCGACACGATCATCTCGGCCAGCGAATCAGCCGGCGCCCTCCTGCCACCCGGAAGCAGCATCGATCTGGTGGTGAGCAAGGGCCGTCAGCCCCTCACCATCAAGAACTACGTGGGAACCGACGCCGACCAGGCCAGCAAGGAACTCAAGAAACAGGGCTTCACGGTCGAAATCTCTGAGGCGCACTCGGACAGCATTCCCGCAGGGCAGGTGATCTCCCAGGACCCCGCCGATGGCACCGGACATCGCGGTGACACCGTGAAGCTGGTCAAGTCACTTGGTCCGGAAATGGTGACCGTTCCGGACGTCAGGAGCAAACGCACCGATGATGCCCAAAGAGATCTGGAGGCTGCTGGGTTCAAGGTGGAGGTTCAGAACAAGTCCTTCTTCCCCGCACCATTAGGGTTCGCCTCAGAAACCAACCCCGCAGCTGGTTCAGCGGCTCCCAAAGGAAGCACCGTCATCCTCTACGTGACATGATTGCCGGAGGCCTCACGTCCCCATAGGCTGTTCGCGTGACTTCGAGTCGTCAGTTTCTGCCCTCCGTCGCCCTGCTGGTGGCGGCAGCTGCCTGGGGGTCAACGGTTGTGGTCGCCAAGGGCGCCTACGAATCCTCCATGACACCCGCCCACCTTCTGATCTCTCGGCTCACCCTGACCGCCCTGTGCCTGCTGCCCGCTTTCCTGCCCCATCTCAGGATGAAACGCGAAACCTGTGTGCAGGGCATCATTTTGGGTCTGATCTTCAACACAGGTCTGGTGCTCCAGATGGTGGGACTGGAATATACCCCGCCTTCACTCTCAGGCTTCATCACGGCGAGCTACGTGGTCTTCACTGCGATCCTCACCCCCTTGATCATGAAACAACCCACCTCGGGGCGCACCTGGATCGCGGTGGCCCTGACGCTGGTGGGAATCGGCATCCTGGCCCTCGGGAATGGCGGAGGAGATGTCGGTTTCGGATTCGGCGCCGCTATCACACTGCTGGGAGCTGTGCTCTTCGCCCTCCACATCATTTTCCTGGGACGCTGGGTAAAACCCGAGACGGTGCAGTCACTCACCCTGATGCAGGCCCTGACCGGAGCAGTAGGGATGCTGTGCTTCCTCCCCTTCGCGGACTATCAACTGCCATCCGGCTGGGACCTGTGGTGGCCGGTGCTCTACCTCGGTATCTTCTGCGGTGCCGTCACGCTGTTCCTCCAGAGCTGGGCGCAGAGCTACGTGCCCGCCACCGCCTCGGCGGTGATCATGTGCTCGGAACCGATGTGGGCCGCCGTATTCGCGATCTGGGCCGGCATGGAGGAGCTGACCTGGCAGGTGCTCACGGGCGGCGGCCTCGTGGTGGTGGCGCTCCTTCTGACAGCGTGGCCCGGGCGTAAAGCCACATTTGTGGATGCACTCGTCGAAGAACTACGCTCACGACGCGCCCGTCGTGGAAGCTGAACCGCTTCTACTGCAAGACTTTCCCTATGGAATTGCAAATCCTGTTCCTGGTGCTGGTCGTCGTGGGCGTCCTGGGTTTCGTCGTGACACTTCGGATTCTTCGTCATCTCACCTTGAAACGCCTCGACTGGAAATGGGTGAAGCATCCTGATCTCCGGATCACGATCGGCCTGAACCATCCGCCTTTTGGCCTCGGACTAGACAGGTGTGTCAAGGACCAGCTGGTGGGCAAGTCACACGAAGGAACACCTTTTCAGACTTTTCGTTACAGCAGCGAATCCTGGAGCGACCGCCGGCGCATCGTGTGCATGTCTCTTCCCCACCCGATGCCGTCCTTCTACCTGTTCCCCACGCAATCTCCCATACCTGCGATCAGTGGCCTGTCCCTGTCCACCGACACGCACACGATGATCTTCCCGGAGGAGAACTATGGCCGGGCGGTGTCAGCTGCCCTCGCTCCCCTCTTATCAGAACTCGGCCCCCGTCAACTCACCATTGACCATGATCAGCTGGTGATGTTCAACGTCAAGAAGGACCTAAAATCCCTGGAAGCCACGGTGGAACTTCTGGCCCGGATACGCAAGGCGATCATCGCATCCCCTGCGATGGAACACATGGGAGAAAGTTCGCCCCTGCACGTCTCCTTCACCAATCATCCCGATTGGGAGTACGTGGACCGTGACAACTCGTTACTGAGCCGTCTACCTCTCGAGCCGAGCGGCTACGATCACGAGGTGGTCAATGTCGTACAGTCCACCGGGAACAACATCTCCTTCATCCGCGTCACCCACAAGTGGAAGACCCGGAACGCGAAGAACGAGTGGAGCAGCGTCAAGGAACACACCGAACATTTCTGCAGCTTCGGGATCAATTTCAAGTTCGTCCCCATATCCGTGAACATGGGGCGCGGAAAGCCCCAAAAATTTGAATCCATCGAGTTCAACAAACGTTTCAAGGTACGCTGCCCGAACCCACGGTTTGCCTCCGACGTGTTCCACCAGCGCCAACTCGAACACCTGTTGAGCGCCTCTCCTGAAGGTTTCGCGATCACTCAGGGAGGCACCATTCAAGTCGCAGAGAGCGAATGGCTGCCGGCACAGATCGAAGTGATGCTCGGCTTCTTCCACGAGTTCTTCGTCCAGGTCCCGGATTTCGTATGGAAGGAACTAGGGGTCTGGCCCCGGCCGATCCCGAAACAAGAAGACTGAAGAACCCCGCGCTGGGACCGGGCCTCCCGGGGATGGTATAGAACGACGTTTTCCGGCGGTCGGCGGGGACGATTTCACCGGGCGATTAACACCACTTCCTGCCACACTGGAGGGGTGGCGTTGTTCCTTTTCTGTTGTCTGCTCATCGGCGCCGCCATCGCAGGCCTCATCCTGGTTCCCCGGCACCTTCGTCACAGCGCCCTTCACCGACTCGGCTGGTTCTGGAACGACAAGCCTGACCTGAGCATCACGGCCGGGCTGAACCTACCCCCCGTTCGGCATCGGGATGAACCGGAATGTGAAGCAGCAGGTGATGGGAAGATCCCGGTCCGGGCTCCCCTTCCAGGCCTCCGGTACAGCAGCGATTTCTAGGACGGAGAGCAACAGGTCGTCTGCATGCCGCTGCCGCACTCGATGCCGCCCTTCCACCTCTTCCACGAATCAGTCCCGATTCCCGGGGTTCAGGGCCTGATCATGGATGTCTGGGGACCCATAAAGGCGGTTTTCCACGATGAAACCTACGGGCGCGCCATGATCGGTGCCCTCGCCCCACTACTGCCCTCCCTCGGATACAACCGCCTGACCATCGACCACAACCAGTTCGCGCTCCTGGACGTCACCCAGGAGATAAAGACGCTCCAGCTGGCCGCGGCTCACGCGGCCATCACCAGTTCACCCGCCGTCAATCACGAATGGGAACCGCCGCTGCCGTACGTCTCCTTCGCGAATCATCCCGACTGGGAGTTCGTGGGACGCGACGACTCGCTGGCCCAGCATCTCCGGGCGGCCAGGTGTTCACCATAGTGCGTTGCCTCAGGGGCCCCATTTCCTTCATCCGGGTCACCCACCAGTGGCAGACCGCGGTTTACATCGGGCAAACCGCCACCGTTGAGAACCGCATCGAGAATTTCTGCGGTTTCTGGGTCAATTTCAACTTCATCCCCATATCGGTGAACATGGCAGGCAGCGGTGACGTTCAGAGCTTCGAGTCCATCGATTTCAACGAACGCTTCACGGTGCACTGCCGGAGCCCCCGGTTCGCCTCCGACGTGTTCAACCCGAGGCAGCTCGAGTTCTTCCTGCGTTTCCCGGCGCTGTCCTTCGGCATCGATCAGAACGGGGTGATCACCGCCCGCGACCCCGAGTGGCCGCTGGAGATGATGCTGTTCCTCCTCCGCGCTTTCTTCGACCGGATACCGGACTTCGTCTGGCGCGAGCTCGGCATCTGGCCTAGGCCGGTTCCGGAGATCAACGCCCTGCTGCCGGGGCGCTGATGAATGCACTGGGGAGTCGTCACAGCTCCTTGGCCCGGAAATCCAGCACCGGATTGTCCCGGTTCCGGCGTCCCTTGCGGAGCCTGGTGGCGACGGTGAAGGCCAGCTCCAGGCTCTGGTTGCGGTTCAGCCTGGGATCACACACCGTCTCGTAGCGGTCAGCCAGGTCGGTTTCCTCAAGTTTCAGGGCACCGCCGACACATTCTGTGACATCGCCGCCAGTCAGTTCGACGTGCAGGCCTCCCGGCCAGGTGCCGAGGGAATCGTGGACATCAAAGAAACCACGAACCTCTTCCACCACGTCGTTGAAGGAACGAGTTTTGTAGCCGTTGGCGGCCTCAAAGGTGTTGCCGTGCATCGGGTCGCACACCCACGCGACCTTGCGCCCGGTCTCCTCCACCCCTTCGATCACCCGTGGAAGCACTTCGCGCACCCGGTTGGCGCCCATCCGGGTGATGAAGGTGATTCGGCCCGGTTCCCGGTCGGGGTCGAGGCGATCGGCCAGTTCGATGGCCTGCCGGGGTGTTGTGGTGGGACCCAGTTTGACCCCCAGCGGGTTGCGGACTCGCCGCAGCAACTCCACATGAGCGCCGTCGAGCTGGCGAGTGCGTTCCCCGATCCACAGCATGTGCCCTGAGCAGCCGTAGACCTGCTGCGAACGGGAGTCGACTCGGGTCATGGCCCGCTCATACTCCAGCAGCAGCGCTTCGTGCGAGGCGTAGAAATCGATGACCGACAGCGCCCGGTCGTCCACCCCGCAGGCAACCATGAACGTCAGCGCCCGGTCGATTTCCGCGGCCAATTCCTCATATGCCGCCTCCACCTCAGGGTTGCCGACGAAATCACGGTTCCAGGTGTGCACCCCGCGCAGATCCGCGAAACCACCCGTCACGAATGCACGCACCAGATTGAGGGTGGCCGCGGAGGCGTTGTAGAGACGAACCAGGCGTTCCGGGTCGTGGACCCTGGATTGTTCGGTGAACTCGAAGCCGTTGATGGCATCACCCCGATAGCTGGGCAGGGTGGTTTCTCCCCGGGTCTCGGTCGGTTTGCTACGAGGTTTGGCGTACTGCCCGGCGATCCGCCCAACCTTCACCACCGGGACCTGGGCGGCGTAGGTCATCACGACGGCCATCGACAGCTGCACCAGCAGCTTGTCCTTGATGTGCTGCGCCGTGACCGCGTCAAAGGACTCGGCGCAATCCCCGCCCTGAAGCAGAAAGGCCCGGCCCTCTGCGACCTCCGCGAGTTTGGTGCGAAGATCATCACACTCCCCCGCAAACACCAACGGTGGCAGCTTCTCCACGGCGTCAATGACACGGTCCAGCGCGGCTTCATCCGGATAGCTGGGCTGTTGAAGCATCGGCAGGGATCTCAGCTCGGCCCGGGACATGATCGACATGGCGGGAAGATTACTCCACTTGCCCACATCACTCGTTCGGATCATGCAATCCCTGGTCGATGGCATAGAGGGTCAGCTCCACACGATTGTGAAGTTGAAGCTTGCGCAACACGTTCTGCACATGGTTTTGAACCGTGCGATGGGAAACGAACAATGCCTCCGCGATCTCCCGGTAGGCCAGCCCTTTCGCCACCTGACGCAGCACCTCCACCTCACGAGTGGTCAACACCGGGCCGTCATCGTCGTGGCTGTGAGCGACATTGACCATGCGCCGGAACTCTCCCAGCACCAATCCGGCCAGGCCGGGAGTGAACACCGCGTCCCCCGCCGCAGTGCGACGCACGCCCTCGAGCAACTCGGCCTTCGAAGCCGATTTCACCAAGTACCCTCGAGCACCGGACTTCATGGCCCGCAACACATCCTCGCGTTCACCGCTGGCCGACATCACCAGCACCTGGATGTCCGGAAATTCCTGCACCAACAATTCGGTGCAGGTCGCCCCGTCCGGGGCGGGAATCTGCAGGTCCATCACCACCACGTCGGGACGGGTGGCGCGCGCCCGCTGCAGGCACTCCGTCCCGTTCTTGGCGACCGCAACTATCTCGAAACCCTCCTCCGAGAGGTCCTCACTCAAGGCTTCGATCCACATGGGGTGGTCATCCACCAACATCACACGGTTTCGACTGATGTCATTCACGCCTCTCCCACCTTCACCGGGAAACGCAGTTCCCATTCGGTGCCTTCTCCCAGAGTGGACTTGACCACGGCAGTTCCTCCAAGAGCCGCCATCCTGCCCACGATCGAATCCCTAATACCGAGCCGCCCCCGTTCACCGGCGGACGCCGCCTCGGAAAGATCCATCCCGACCCCATTGTCTCGCACCCACAGGATTACTTCGGAATCGTCCTCCTGATCCAACAGTACCCAGGCCTTCGCACTCGGCCCCGCATGTTTGTCGACGTTCTTCAGCGCCTCAACGAGCGCAGCCTCCACCTCCTCCGCGATGAGCCTGGGAACAAGTACTTGACCGGCCATGGTGGATACAACCACTTTGGTGCTCTGGAATCGGTCGAGGGCAGCAGCCAGATCCACCTGCCTGGTGGCGTTCTCGTTGAGGATCTCCTTGTCACGGATGAGGTTGCGCAGCTGGGTCTCGGATTCATGGGCCAGTTCTGCCAGGCGCAGCCCGCGTGGCCCCAGCTCAGGTCCCTCCCGCTCGACGAGGGCCAACACCTGCAGGGCCCCGTCGTGCACGATCCGCGCCAGACGTTCCCGCTCCCCCAGCGCAACGGAACGAATCCGAGCCCGTTCCTGCTCCGTGATGGTGTGCTTGAACTGAGTGATGAGCACCCCGACGCAGATACTCATGAGCAAGATGGCAAGCACGACGTCTATCCGAGAGATCGTGAGCCGCGGTGGAATCATCAGCAAGGCCATCGCTGTGGCCAGAGTGGCTGTGATCCCGGCTGCTGTTCCCCGAAGCACCGCCGCGTACAAGCAGCACCCCGCCATCCAATACCCGGCCAGGGAGGTCTGCCCATACGGCTGATTCGTCACCAGCGGGGTAGCGAAGATCAGGGAACACGTCACGGCCCCGTCGGCCATATGCACCCACAGGTTCCGGTCGCTGGGGCGACGCAGCAGGAAAGTCACAAAGAACGTCCACAACAGGACCGCGGCCATGGATATCAGCAGACCGATCCGGTTCCTCGCAGTCGGGTACACGAACCAGAAGGAGACGACCACCGTGTGGATCGCCAGCACCACACGCACCGTGGCGGTAACGACGAAGACCCGCCCCAGAACGTCATAGTCCTTGCGGAACCAAGAGGAAGCGGCCTGAACCCACCCCAGGCGCGCCGATGTCGGGGGTGTCCCGGGAATCACCCTTCGCTCGCCACCGGTTTGGGGCCACCGCCGGGACGGGGACGCAGGAACTCATCAGAACCCTTATCCTTGAGATCGCCGTACTTGACCCGCGTAGCGTAGACATCGGCGTATTCCTGCCCGGTGAGGCGCTGGATGGCGGCCAGCACCTCTTCGGTGACCCAGCGCAGGGTACGGGTCTCGGATTCGCGCCCCTTCAGATCTGAGAAGTCAAGCGGTTCACCGACAACGACGACGGGGCGTCGCACCCAGGGAATGCCGAGGAAACCCCGGACGGTCTGGGTACCGATCAGCCCCACGGGCAATACCGGAGCCCCGGATGCGAGCACCATGCGCGCCATCCCGGTCTTGCCCTTGTAGAGCCTGCCGTCCGGTGAGCGGGTTCCCTCGGGGAAGATTCCGATCACCTTGCCTGCGTCGAGCACGTCGGAGATGGCACGCAGTGAGGCGGCCGAGGCCCGACCACCGCCGCGGTCCATGGGAACCATTCCGATGGCCTTCAGGAACCAGGCCACGATGGCGCGACCGAGGTTCTTGCTCCCGTCGAACAGCTCCGCCTTCGCGGGGAAGGTGACTTTCCGAGGCAGCATCGCGGGGATGATCACGGGATCCATCGTCGCGATGTGATTGCTCACCAGTATCGCCCCACCATGCGTGGGGACGTTCTCGGCACCGTGGATACGGGCGCGGAAACCGAACCTGACCAGCGGACGAAAGATGAAAATTTTGAAGAATCTGTACCACATGAGGCGGTCTCAGGCCACGCGCCGCGCTCCTGCGAAGGGCATGGAATTCACCGAAGCGGTCACCACGCCGCTGCGCGGATTGGCAGCGTGCACGATCTGGCCATTGCCGATGTACATGCCGACATGCGTGATGCCGCTGTAGTAGAAGACCAGGTCTCCGGGTTGCAGATCCCCCTTGGAAACGGAGGTGCCCGCCGAGATCTGGGTCTGGGATGTGCGTGGCAGGGAGATGCCGACCTGCTTGTAGGCGGCGTACATCAGCCCGGAGCAGTCGAAGGTCGATGGTCCGGCAGTGCCCATGACGTAGCCCTTGCCGACTTGAGCGAGGGCGTAGCTGATGGCCTGCTGGGCACGTCCAGAACCGCCTCCCGAGGAGGTGGCGGGAGGATCGGACTTGTCGCCCGCTCCGGTGGACGGAGCGGGGTTGGGGCTGGCGCTCTCGCGGGCTGCCTGCTCCCGTGCGGCCTCCTCCTGCTGGCGCTGTTCCTCCAGCTTCTTGAGACGCTCCTGCTCCTCCGCGCTCAGGCGGTCGTACACCTGCTGGGCCTCCGCCTCCTTGGCCTCGTACTCCTTGGAGAGCTTCTCCTTGGCTGCTCGGTCCGCCTTGAGCGACGCGTCGATGGTTTCCTGCTCACCGCGGAGCGTATCCAACCGAGCCTGCTCCACCTGCAGGGTCTGCAGATCGGCCACGCTCCGGTCGGTCTCATTCTGGATGGTGCTCAGCCCGGACAGGAAGGTGGTGTCATCGGTGCTTCCGAGCAGCTGACCGGTGATGTCCACGCCACCACCGAGACCGCCGCCGTTGAGCTGCATCATCGCCAGGTCGCCGAGGTTGGTTCCCAGCTGGGAAACCCTCACCTCCTGGGCGGACAGATCCTGTTTGAGGACCTCGAGCTTGCTCTCCGACTCCTCGGCACGGGTGATCGCCTCAATGAGCTGAGCATCCAGCTGTGCGGCTTCCTCGTGAATGCGGTCCAACTTGTCCTTCGCGGCTGCGACGGCATCGGGGTCGGCGGATGCCGTGGGCACGAAAACGACACTGGCTGCGACGAGAAGGCCAACCAAACCTGTGCGGAACAACTTCACTCGAAACTCCAGACGCTCGGGGACGAGGCTGAGAGAATCCTAAACGACCTTCAGGCCTTTCCCAAAGTTCACCCATCATGCAGGACGTGCACCCCGCTTCGGCCATGGTCATTTTGTCGCCGCCGTCGAGTAACGTCCCCGGCATGACCTCCCCCCACGCTCCAGAGTCGCTCCAGCCCAGCTTCGAGGATCTGGGACGCCACCTGCGCGCAACCACCTTCTGCGTCGTGGACCTGGAGACCACGGGCGCTGGCCCCGAGTCGGAGATCACCGAGATCGGAGCGGTCAAGGTGTGCGGCGGCGAACCGCTCGGCGAGTTCCAGACCCTGGTGCGCCCCTCGGGCCCCATTCCGGCAATGATCCAGGTACTCACAGGGATCACGGACGCCATGGTGGCCGCGGCCCCCTCCCCCACGGACGTGGTCCCGGAGTTCATGCGGTTCGCCGACGGATGCGTGTTGGTTGCCCACAACGCCCCGTTCGACGTCGGTTTCCTCAAACGTATCTGCAGGCACCTCGGCATCCGGTGGCCCAATCCCGTCGTGGTGGACACAGTGGCCCTGGCCCGGCGGGTGCTGCCCAAAGGGGAGGTGCGCAACTGCAAGCTGGGAACCCTCGCCGCCCATTTCCACGCCACCACCCGACCCGACCATCGTGCCCTGAGTGATGCGCACGCCACCGTCGACGTGCTGCACGCCCTTCTGGAGCGAACCGGGCGACTCGGCATCGACACCGTCGAAGACCTGCGAGCGCTGCTCTCCCCCGTCTCCTCGGAGCGCCGCGCCAAGAGGGTCTGGGCCAAGCAGCTACCGGAGGCCCCGGGAATCTACTGGTTCGAGCACGAAAGCCGGGACTCAAGCGGGACTCCGCACACGGAGGTGCTCTACGTCGGCACGTCACGTAACCTGCGCAAAAGGGTCGCCTCCTACTTCTCCGCCTCGGAACAGCGCGCTCGGATCCACGAGATGGTGCAGGTGGCCACCGGAGTCAGGGGAATCGAGTGCGCCACGGACTTGGAGGCACAGGTGCGGGAGCTGCGGATGATCGCCGCCCGCTCCCCACGGTACAACCGGCGTTCCAAAAACCAGCACCGCCTGTGGTGGCTGAAACTCACCGGCGGTTCCCTTCCCCGGCTGGTCGCCACGAGAACCCCGTCCCCGGATGATCTGTTCTGGGGGCCTTTCCCAGGCCTGACCGCTGCCCGGGAATCGTCACGTGTGTTCCGTGACACCTTCGGAATGTTGGAACGCAGACACCACCGCTCAGTGCGCGAATCGTGGGCTGTTCCGGCGCCGGAGGGATACGAAACGTCGGTGGAGCGCCTGCGCAACACCTGGCTCGGTGATGTCAGGGACTTGCTGGCCTCGGCCTCCCCCCGATTGGCAGAGCTGGTGGCGCAGGAACGTTTCGAGGAGGCCGGGGAGCTCACTGATCGCCTTCTCGCCGCCCACCAGACCTCCAGACGTTTCCACCGGGTGCGGTCCCTGGCCGGTTGCCCCGAATTGGTGGCGGCCGCCCCGGAGCACGACGAGTGGGCCGTTCACGTGATCCGCTTCGGGAAACTCGCCGGGGCAGCCCGGGCCTGCACCGCACAGGTCCCGGAGATCGCCGAGACCACCCGCGACCTGTCCGAGACGATACAAGAAGCTCCCGGCGGGCTTCCCGCCGGGAGCTTCGAGGAGGCTGAACGCATCGCGGACTGGCTGGAGTCGCCCGGGGTCAGGTTCTTGGACACCGTCGGCGACTGGGCCTGGCCCGCGCACTGTGCGCTAGATCAGGAAAGGGTCACCGAGTTGATCACCACAGGGACGGTGGGACGGTCCCGGTGATCGGTTTCCGTGGTGGCGATGGCATCCACGACGGCCTGGCTGGCAGGGTCCTTGACCTCGCCGAAGATGGTGTGGCGGCGGTTGAGGTGAGGGGTGGGAGCCACCGTGATGAAAAACTGCGAACCGTTGGTGCCGGGCCCGGCGTTGGCCATGGCCAGCAGGTAAGGGCGGTTGAAGGAAAGTTCTGGGTGGAATTCGTCGGCGAAACGGTACCCGGGCCCGCCAGTTCCGGTGCCCAGCGGACAACCGCCCTGGATCATGAACCCGTTGATGACGCGATGGAAGCCGAGACCGTCATAGAACTTTCCAGTCTTGCTCTCGCCCGTGGTGGGGTCGCGGTATTCCTTGGTCCCACCCGCGAGTCCAACGAAGTTCGCCACCGTGGTGGGGGCCGCGTCATCGAAGAGCTCAATGACGATGTCTCCCTTGGTGGTGTGGAGAGTAGCAGTGCTCATGGACCCAAACCTACAGGTGACGACCTCGCAGCGTCGGAGCGCATTCTGACGTGTCGTGTCACCAGAGCCGGA
This sequence comes from Arachnia propionica, assembly GCF_037055325.1. Lineage (NCBI taxonomy): Bacteria > Bacillati > Actinomycetota > Actinomycetes > Propionibacteriales > Propionibacteriaceae > Arachnia > Arachnia propionica. Next base: position 2,099,673 of record NZ_CP146373.1, read on the forward strand.
GCGTTCTTCCAGATTTCACCATCCCCTGCGCTCGGAACCAGGTAGCGTTGGATGTGCTCGACCACGAGCCAATCATTGGAGGAATGCAGTGAAGAAGTCACGACTGACCAAGGCCGCCGCGGAATCCGCCGCCGCCGCAACAGAAGCTGGCCGCACCATTTGGGAAGACGCCACTGAGAAGGCCGCCGCGATCCTGCTGGAAGCCCAGCGCAGAGCCGCTCCTTTCGCACGCGAGGCGGGGAAACGCACGGCAGATTTCGCCTCGAAACGCCTCGACACCTGGGAACCACACATCCGTGGCGCACTCGATCGGGTTCCCCCGGCCGTCGATGCGGCTCACAACAAGGTCACAGCCACGTTGCTACCCAACCTGCAGCAGGCCCTGCACAAGGCTGCTGGTCACAAGCCCGCACCGGTGAAGAAGAAGCGCAAGGGCGGCAAGTTCAAGAAGTTCGCGAAATTCGTGTTCATCGGTTCCCTCGTCGCAGGCGCCGTTGCAGCCGTGAGGCACTTCCTGACGCCCAAGGACGACGGCTGGACCGCTCATGAGCCGTCACGCGCCTACGTCAACAACAACGACACCTTCGCCACTGCAGCGAAGTTCAACGAGCCAGCCGCGCCCACCCCCCAAGCCGCGCCCGCTCCGGAGGCTCCGAAGGAGAGCTTCGGCAAGGGATCCTACGTGGGCCCCAACCCGCCGGAGGGCTACATTTTCAAGGGCAACGAACGTTCGAAGAAGTACCACGTTCCCGGCACCCGCGGCTACGAGCTGACAATCGCCGAGGTCTGGTTCAACTCGGAGGAGGCCGCTGAGGCGGCCGGGTTCACAAAGGCACAACGCTGACCCTGCCCCTGCTCCTACTGGCCTGCGCCAGCGCATCAGCAGCCGCGGCCCACCTCATCTGGGTGGTGCCGCGGCTGCCTCGTGTTGCGCTCGACCCGGACGATCCCCCGCCCGACTACCGATCCTTGGCAAGACCTCGGGAAGCCATCACTCTAGGTCTGGTGGTTCTCGGGTGTACCTGTGCCCTCTGGCGAGTACCCGTCGCGCAGCTGCCGTTGTGGTTCGGTCATCTCGGCGCGGGTGGAGCGCTGGTATGGGTTGATTTCAAAACCACATGGCTGCCGAAACGCCTGCACTGGATCGCCACCGCCCAAGTTGCGGCGGGCTTGGCGGTGGTCTCCTTCCGGTCCCCGGACGTGCTCGCGCCAGCCTTGGTAGGGGCGTGTGCGACTTCGGGCCTGTTGTGGTTGGTGTGGCGATTCTCCCGCAGCTTCGGTTTCGGTGATGTCAGGCTCGGTTTGCTGGTGGGTGCGGTGTCCGGGTCGATGGGGCTCCAAGGATGGACAACAGCGTTGCTGGCGGGAGCCCTCATCGGGGCGGTCTGGGCAATCGTCCACATGCTGCGAGGGCGGACCTCAGAGCCATTTCCCTACGGCCCGGCACTGTGGCTGGGCCCCATCGCTGCCGCATTGACGGGCGGCTGAGTCCCAGGCCCCGGTGGCCTCGATCCAGGCATCGAGTTTCTGCTGGGCGCTGCCATCGTCCAGGGCCCGATTGGCATCGGACAAGGTCGTCGCCAGTTGCTCAGCGAGCGGCACCACGGAACTGACCCCGCGGTAGGCAAGAAGAGCGGCCGCCGCGTTCAGGACCACGATGTCGCGGACCGGACCGGTCCTGCCCGCCACTAGATCCCGCACCACCTGGGCGTTGTGCCGCGCGTCCCTTCCCGTGAGGTCCGAGGGGGCTGCGGGCGGCAGCCCGAGTTCCGCCGGATCCAGGGTGGTGCGGTGCACCCGTCCGTCAGCCAGCAGCCACACGTCCGAGGGGGATGTGGTGGTCAGTTCATCGAGCCCGTCGAAACCCCGGAAAACCAGGCCTCGTACTCCACGTCCCGCCAGCACCCGTGCCACGACGGGAGCGATGTCGTCGTTGGCCACCCCCAATGCCATCGCCTGGGGACGGGCTGGATTGGACAGGGGCCCGAGGAAATTGAACGTGGTCTGAATGGCCAGTTGCTTCCGCACTCCCGCGACGTGCTTCATCGCGGGATGGTGAAGCTGCGCGAACAAGAAGGTAATACCCACCTCCGCCAGGACAGCGGCATGCTTTGTCGGTTCCAGCATGATGTTCACGCCGAGCGCCTCCAAGGTGTCGGCGGTGCCGGCCTGCGAAGATGCCGCCCGTGAACCGTGCTTGACCACCTTCGCGCCAGCCGCTGCCGCCACCAGCGCTGCCATGGTGGAGATGTTGACTGTGTTGGCCCGGTCGCCTCCCGTGCCCACGACGTCCACGGCCTCACGATCGAGGGTAACCTGCACCGCGTTGTCGAGCATCGCGGAGCTGAGGCCCTCAAGCTCCTCAGCCGTCTCACCCTTCGCCCGAAGCGCCACCAGCAGCGCAGCAAGCTGCACATCGCTGGCACGGCCCGAGAGAATCTCGTTGAGCGCCCACTGCGCAGCCTCGGTCTCCAGGCCCTCCCTGCGCACCAGGCCGGTCAGGATATCCGGCCAGGTATAGGTCATGCCACTTTCTCCCTCAGCAGCTCGGCCACCTGGGCAGGCAACCTAACCGGATCGATCGGGTAGGCGGAGATCGCCTCGGCACGCGACCACGTTCCAAGCCATGCGTCGGCCACGCGGGCCACCAGCAGCAGCACCGGTGGGCACGGGTCATATTCCTCCTTGACCTGATGCGCCAGGCCGATACCACCCTCGGGCTGGGCCTCACCGTCCAGGATGAGGAGAGCGCAACCAGGATCCGCATCCAAGCGTTTCAGCAAGGCCTGCCCAGTAGCCACCTCCTCCACATCGATGGGAGGCAGATCGGAGGCCACCTTGCGTCCGAGGGCGAACCGCACCTGCTCCCGCACCGTGCGGTCACTGGAAAACAGCAGCACCTTGAGGGTTTCGTCGCTCATAGTCTCTCCTTAGCCACGTGTGACTTCGCAATATCGTAGCCCTCCCGTGATGCCCGTGGGTGGGCGAGTCGTAGGCTTCACGTGTGCGTTTCCTGAATGAGAGGCCCACCACGGACCTCACCTATTCCGACGTGTTCATGGTGCCAAACCGCTCCGACGTCACATCCCGGCTGGACGTTGACCTGACCTCCACCGACGGACTGGCAACGCCGCTGCCTCTGGTGGCGGCGAACATGACGGCGGTCTCGGGCAGGCGCATGGCCGAGACCATGGCCCGCCGCGGCGGCCTCGCGATTTTTCCCCAGGACATACCAGTGGAGGTGGTGGCACGTTCCATCACGAAGGTGAAGCAATCCCACCCCATCTTCGACACCGCAGTGACGGTCTCCCCCGACACCACTGTCGGGGAGACCATCGGCCTGATGGCCAAACGGTCGCATGGTGTTGCCGTGGTGGTGGAGTCCGGTCGGGTCGCGGGGCTGGTTCACCCACAGGATGCGGCAGCTGCCGACCGTTTCGCCCAGGCCCGTGACGTGATGACCAACGACATCATCGCCGTCTCGCCGGACACAGCGCCGAAACAGGTCTTCGACTCCCTCACGGAGCGCCACCAGAAGGTGGCCCTGGCCGTAGACCCGGAGGGGCTGCTGGTGGGAATCATGACCAGCAGGGGGGCACTGCGCTCAGCTCTCTACACCCCCGCGCTCGACGAGCAGGGGCGACTGCGCGCGGGGGTCGCGATCGGAGTCAACGGAAACGTGATCGCCAAGGTACGGGCGGTGTTGGAGGCGCAGGCCGATGTGCTGGTGGTCGATACCGCCCACGGCCACCAGGAGAAGATGATCTCCGCACTGGACATGGCGCGCAGGGAACGTGACCGGTTTGCCGAACACACCGGGCGGCGGGTGCCGATCGTCGCGGGAAACGTCGTGACCACCGACGGAGTGCGTGACCTTGCCGACGCCGGGGCGGACATCATCAAGGTGGGCGTCGGGCCAGGTGCGATGTGTACCACGCGCATGCAGACCGGTGTCGGCAGGCCACAATTCTCAGCTGTCCTCGAATGTTCGGAACAGGCCCGCCGCAGCGGTTGTGCGGTGTGGGCCGACGGCGGGGTGAGGCATCCCCGCGACGTCGCACTGGCGCTGGCCGCAGGAGCTGGTTCCGTGATGATCGGTTCCTGGTTCGCGGGCACCCACGAATCGACCGGTGATCAGCTGTTCGATCACGAGGGCCGGGCCTACAAAGAGAGTTTCGGAATGGCATCAGCCCGTGCAGTCAGGCAGCGCACGCGGGAGCAGTCAGCCTTCGACCGGGCCCGCGCCGCCCTGTTCGAGGAGGGTATCTCGTCGTCGCGGATGTACCTGGATCCGCAGCGCCCCGGGGTCGAGGACCTGCTTGATTGGATCACTTCCGGGGTGCGCAGCTCAGCAACCTATGCGGGTGCCCGCACGCTCATGGAATTCGCTGACCGTGCCGTAGTCGGGGTGCAGTCCAGGTCCGGCTTTGAGGAGGGGCGCCCGATCACTACGAGCTGGTGACCGGGCACCACCCCTGGGGTATTCAGTGGAAGGAATCTCCACAGGCGCAGGCACCTGTGGCGTTTGGGTTGTCGATCGTGAAGCCCTGCTTCTCGATCGTGTCAACGAAGTCGATGGAGGCCCCGCCGAGGTAAGGGGCGCTCATCTTGTCGGTGACGACCTTCACGTCGCCGTACTCGGTGGCGATGTCTCCATCGAGTTCGCGGTCATCGAAATACAGCTGGTAACGCAGCCCGGAACAACCACCTGGTTGCACCGCGATGCGCAGGCTCAGGTCAGTGCGGCCCTCGGCCTCCAGCAGGGAACGCACCTTGGAGACGGCGACGTCGGTCAGCACGACGCCCTGGGGAACAGTCTGGGTTTCACTCACAGACCTGAGTCTACTTCTCTTCGCGACCTCACCAAGTCCAGGTGACGGCCACCCGCCGCGCCATGGCCCCCAACTGCTCAGTGGTGATGTCAATTTGCGCCACTCCCGGCGGGGCCACGGCGTGCGCCTCCTCGATTCCGGCCAGACGCAGTTCCCGGGGGGAGATGAAGTTCCGACCGGCCACCACGACCACCGGCCTCAGCGCCTCGACTGCCAGGCGCGTCAGTTCAACCACAACGTCCCCGCCGCGATGGTGAAAGTCCAGCTCACCAGCTCCCGTCACGATCACATCAGCCTTGGCGGCCAAGGTCTGCATCCGATAGCCGTCGACACAGAGCCTGATGCCCGAGACCACCCGAGCCCCACAACCCAGCGCCCACGCGCCCAGCCCACAGAGCGCTCCCGCGGGCGCCTCATCGACGACTTTGAGTCGCTCCAGCCACGCGGTGGCGCGTGAATCCTCTGCGAGCGTCGCCGCGATGTCAGCCCCGGTTTCCCTGCCTCGTTCTGCCAATGATCCCGTCAGCCCCGTCAGGGTACGTCCCGCTTCTCGGTGCGGCACCACCACGGTGGTTCCCGCATGAACGGGTGATACCGGCAACGCCAGTAGCTCCTCCAGCCCGGGAGCGGGGACGGCGGTGACGTCCAGGTAATCGGCCCCCTCGGCCAGCAGGTCACACGCTTGGGACAGGGTGTGAGCAGTCAATACGTGTGCGTCCGGAGAGAAACACCTCACGATCTCGGCAAACCCTTCCCCTCCCGCACTCACGGGCGCAACGGCAACCTGCGCCCCCCTCGCCGCGAATGCCTGCGCGACGGCATCGGACGTCTCGACCGCGTCGAGACGTCCGATGCCGTCGCAGGAAACCAGAACCCTCACTCGTTCTGGATGGATTCGAGATCCACCTCCGTGTCCGGAACGAGACCGTAATACTCCGAGGTGCTTTCGAGCAGTTTCTTCACCTCGTCGAGTGTGGCATCCACGTCAGGCAACACGAGATCAGACTCGACGATCAGGTCGTCGGGAACCTCCTGGCCGTTGCTCCGGACAGCATCGACGAGACGCTGCAGTTCTTTTCGAAGCTGTTCCCGGTCACCTTCCGCGACCGCTTTCTCGACCGCCTCGTCGATGTCGTTGAGTTCGAGAAGCTGCTCGGGTTCCATGGTCCACTGCCCGAGCCCCAAGATACGAACAATCATGCTTGCCCCTCGGTGTTGGCGGTCCTGGTGTTCTCGATCATCGGCATGCTGGATGTGGCGGGAGCAGAGGAAATCTGGGGATGTGTGGCGGCAGACCCACCGCTGAGCTGCGCCTTCATGGCTGCCAGTTCGTTCTCGACCGAAGAACCGGAGGCCAGAGCGTCAAGTTCGCGGTCGAGATCACTCCCGACGGAGCCAGTGGCGTCCTCAAGAGCACCGGAGGCCAGCAGTTCGTCGACGGCGGAGGCACGGGCCTGCAGCTGCATGGTCTTGTCCTCGGCGCGCTGGATGGCCATGCCCACATCGCTCATCTCCTCGGAGATGCCAGTGAAGGCCTCGTTGATCCGCGTCTGCGCCTCGGCCGCCGAGTAGGTGGCTTTGATGGTTTCCTTCCGGGTGCGGAAAGCATCCACCTTTGCCTGGAGCCGGGTGCTGGCCCGCACCAGCTTCTCCTCTTCCGCTTGAAGGGCCGAGTGCTGGTTCTGGAGGTCCTGGAGCTGGGTGGTGAGACCGGCTTTTCGCGTCAGGGCCTCTCGGGCGAGATCCTCACGATTGGATTCAAGGGCACGCTGCGCGGTGACCGTGTAACGATCGATCTCGGAGCTCATCTTCTGGGCCTGGAGCTCAACACGTTTGCGACTGGTGGCCACGTCCGCCACCCCTCTACGCACCTTGCGGAGCAACTCGAGCTGGCGTTCGTAGGAGTAGTCCAAGGTCTCGCGCGGGTCCTCGTACTTGTCTAGTGTTTTGTGAGCCTTGGTCTTGAACATCAAGGCGATCCGCTCAAAGATGCCTGCCATTGGGGTCCTTCCACTGCTGGTCTACTCCGTCAACCGTACCGTCCCGGAGGGCTGCGTGGAGACGGTACCACCCTGATTCCGCCCCTGATGTTGACAGACCGTTAGAATGACCACTCGATCTCACTCCTCCACCTGAAGGTAGATTCCGTGGCACTGTTCCGCCCCTATGAGCGCAAGACCGAACAATCGGGACGCGAGTCTCACCAGCGCACCCGGTTGGTACCGGAAACCGGAAAAAAGACCGCCGCCTCCCCCACGGAAAAGGAGAAGAAGTCCCCGGAAGCCCAGGAAACGTCGATCCCCAAGACCGAGACGCACCACACGTCCTCACACGGTTCCAGCAAGGTGAAGGTGCCCCGACGCCAGCCAGTACGCAAATCCGAACCAACCCTCACCCGCAAACAGGCCGAGGCCGCAAGGATGCAGCGCCTGCATCCGAACCTGACCCCGAAGGAACAACGCAAGGCCGACCGCGAGGCCCAGGCCAAGGCCCGGATAGATGCCTGGGACAAGGTGGAGGCATCACCGGAACGTGTTCTGGCACGCGACTATGTCGACACCCGGTGGACGATCACCGAGTTCATGTTCCCCGCGATGATCCTGATCATGGCCGGAACGATGGCCACAGCACAGTGGCCGCTGATCAGCGTCTCCATCGGTCTCGGACTGTGGGTGATGCTTATCCTGAGTTTCATCAACACGTGGTTCATGTGGCGGGGTTTCAAACGCCTCCTGCTGCAGCGTGTCCCCAGAGCGAATCTCCGAGGATTGTTGATGTACATGTTCAACCGGTCGTTGATGATCCGTCGTTTCCGGCGGCCGACGCCCCGGATCAATCGTGGGGAGACGATATGACCTACCAGTGGCACCCGACCGCGGGAGCCTATGACATGGATGATCTCAGGTCGCAGGATCTGTTGCCCGAATTCGGCAGCCAACCGGAGGCCGAGGGCTGGCTCGGGTTGTACTGGTCCGATCTGCTGGAAGCTGGTGTGGCCGAGGTAGCCCTCTGGAACAACGGCCAGCAGATCCAGCCGCCCATGCCCTTGTCATCCTGAGCCGCCCGACTTCCCACCGTTCCGCCCAAGGGCACGTTCCATGCAATCCTCCTCGCTGTGTTCGTGACAAGGGGTTCTTCGTCACGAACACAGCGAGGAACGGCGCGCTTCACGTCCTGCCTGCCCCGAGGCAAAGGGCTTTCAGGCTTCGGTGAAACGAAGCAGGGTGGACTTTCCGAACAAACTCTCGACGAGGTCGACAGCAAGTTCAGCGGTGGTGTTGCGAATGTCAAGTGCCGGGTTGATCTCCACCAGGTCGATGGAGCCCAGTCTCCCAGTATCAGCGATCATCTCCATGGCCAGCTGCACCTCTCGGTAGGTCGGTCCCCCGACGACAGGGGTTCCCACTCCGGGTGCGACCTGCGGATCCACGAAATCGAGGTCAAGGCTGAGATGAATGTGAGTGTCCTCATCGAGGTCATGGAGGGCACGTTCCATGGCGTGACGCATGCCGGCCTCGTCGAGGAAACGCATATCAAACACCTCGAGGCCCTTGTCCACGAGCACCCGTTTCTCGCCGGGATCTACGCTGCGCAACCCGACCTGGCGGATGTTATCCACACCAATGGCGGGTTTCCGGTCCGACATGCCGGTCAGTTCCTCCGGTCCGTCACCGAGCAGGCAGGCCACCGGCATGCCGTGGATGTTCCCGGAGGGGGTGAGCTCATTGGTGTTGATGTCGGCGTGGGCGTCCACCCAGATGACACGCAGCTTCTTGCCAACCTTGCGACAGTGCGCGGCGATGGCACTGATGCTGCCGATAGCCAGGCTGTGGTCGCCACCCATCAGCACCGGCATCCGCCCATCCGCCAGTTCTGCGGCAACCGCATCGCGCACCGCCCGGTTCCACTCGATCACTTCCGGCAGGTGGCGATAACCGTCGACCGGCGGGCTCTGGGGATTCGGCGGCCCGATGACGTCGCCAGCGTCGCGAACGTCCACTCCGAAGGCCCGCAAGGCCTTTTCAATGCCAGCGACACGCAAGGCCCCTGGTCCGAGGCGACAGCCCGCGACACTGGCACCAATGTCAGTGGGGGCTCCGATGAGAGTCAGTTTCATGGTGACGATGCTAGGCGACTCGGTAGCCATGAAAACAGGTCGCCACGAAATACTTTGTTCCCATCGGGATCAGGCATGAGCCCCGCTCGCTTCCTAACTCCTGCCAGAAAGCCTCTAAGCTGGCCCGGTGAGCACCAACATTCCCGCCCTGAAGACCGCAAAGAGCATCGACCGGGACGCCGACGTCATCGTGGTCGGCCTCACCAGCGTCGGCGGGACCCCGACCCTCGTCGGGGTGCCGGCGGACCTGGAGAAGGCCTGGAGCAAACAGCTCCCGTCATCACTACTGGAGGTCGCTATCGCATTGGGCGCCCGCAGCGAGCTCGGCACATTGGCCACCCTGCCCCCCGTTCCGCAGAAACTCGTCGTGGTCGGTCTAGGTGACGTCGACGTCACCCCGTCGGCCCTCAGGCACGCATGTGGGGACGCCCTGCGGAAGATCAGTGGCACGAAGGACGCTGAGAACCTGAACGTCACCATCTCCCTCGAACTACACGACCCCGAGCTGGCACGGGCCGCCGCAGAGGGCGCCGTTCTGGGCGCCTACCGCATTCCCTGCGTCACTCAGAAGCCCAAGAAGAGCTCCGTGTCCACCATTACGCTCGTGACGGGGCGCGCCCAGCTCAAGGAATCTGTCGAGGAGGCTGGAGTCATCGCAGCCGCCGTGGTGAAAGCACGTGACTGGATCAACACCCCTCCGAACCTGCTCTACCCCGAGACCTTCGCAGAATCCGCCAAGGCTCACGTCTCGGATCTCAAAGTCGGGACCGAGATCCTCGACGAGAAAGCCCTTGCCAAAGGCGGCTACGGCGGCATCCTCGCGGTGGGAGGCGGCTCGTCGAGGTCTCCACGCCTGCTCCGTCTCACCTGGGCCCCGCGCGGCGCGAAATTCCACCTGGCACTGGTGGGCAAGGGCATCACTTTCGACTCCGGCGGCCTGGACATCAAACCCGCCGGGCAAATGGCCTCCATGACCTGCGACATGTCGGGGGCGGCTGCCGTGATCACCGCCACCCGGGCCATCGCGGCGCTCGGGTTGTCAGTCAAGGTCACCGCCTACGCCGCTATGGCCGAGAACCTGCCCTCCGGTACTGCCTATCGCTCTGGTGACGTGCTCACCATGTTTGATGGAACCACCGTCGAGAACGTCAACACCGACGCCGAGGGCCGGCTCGTGATGGCCGACGCGCTGGGAAGAGCCGGCACTGACTCCCCGAACCTCATCGTGGACGTCGCCACGTTGACGGGTGCCTGCATGGTGGCCCTCGGGAAACGTACCGCCGGGCTCATGGCCAGCGACGATGCCGCCGCTGATCGTCTGCTCGACGCAGCCGAAGTCGCCGGGGAGGGTTTCTGGCACCTGCCGATTACCGACGACATCCGTGAGGGCCTGAAGTCGGACATCGCAGATCTGCGTTCCGGTGGCAAGAGTCGCTACGGAGGAGCCCTGACCGCGGCTGCCTTCCTGCAGCACTTCATCCCGGAGGGAATTTCCTGGGCGCACCTGGACATCGCCGGCCCGGCGTGGAACGACGAATCCCCGTACGGCTGCACACCGCTGGGCGGCACAGGTGCCGCGGTGCGCACGTTGGTGGCTCTGGCAACCCAGCTGGCCAGCTGAGAGCCCAGCCACAACGGCTTCGCGGGGCACCGGCCACAGGCCGGCGCCCCATGATCGTCACACCCACCACTCCCCACCCACGGGAGCGCTTGGGAAGCCTCTCCCGCAAGCTGTTTGAGCCGGACCGTGAGCCCCTGGGCGGACAGTCCGTGTCAAAACCGCATCCGGTCCCGACGGCCTGGCCGGCCGAGAGGTTCCCGGGACATGCGTGAGCTGGCTTCGGCATGACCTCCTGATGGGTCTCGCCGGTCGGCTCCACCAGCTTTGCGGCGGCCTTGTGGACGTGACCTCTCACCAGGAGAGCTCGGCGCCCCTCCGCTCCTGCGGATTCCTGCATGTCCGCTGATGAGTTTGAGCAGAAGAACCGGCCCCAACCATCGGTTTCGCCGCCCTCTACCGCGTCGCCAGTCTTCCACCGCGAGAACAGCAGCCGCCGCAGTCGCGATCGCAGGACGCAGACGAGAACGGGGAACGAATAGTTCCAGAGCCGCCGATGCCCCGAGGGCCGTCAGGTAACGACGGGTGGCATGGCTCCATGTCCCCTGCCCGATTGCCGGAAGAACGAAGGGCTGCACGTGGATTCCCGTGAAGAGAAGGCGCTCCGGGATGTCTTTCCGGGCGAAAGCACGTCGGTTGGACGGCCAGTGAAGGGCCACCAGGCCACCGACGAGATCGAAGGCGAGTCCTGCCGCAACCGCTCCCTTCACCGCTCCGTCGCGGCTCCCGGCGCTCAGCCCCACGGCCAAAGCGGATACAGAGGCGGCGCCAAGCACAGGGACTGCCGCTTCCCGATCGGCGACGCCCAGCAGAGACTTCAGGGAATCCAGTGACTGTGGTTTCAACGATTTCATGGCGCCAGAATATCTGGACAATTCGGTCCAGAAATAGGTATCCTCGCACCATTCCCTGACCAATGAGTAAGGAGCAGCAAGGATGCCGCGCCCCCGAAAACCCATTGCTCCCGAGCGCCGCGCTCGCCTGATGCGCGCCGCCCGCACCCACTTCGCCCGCCACGGTTACCGCGGAGCTTCCCTGCAGCGGATCCTCTCGGAGGCCAACTTTCCCCGCAGCTCCTTTTACCACTTCTTCCAGGAGAAAGAAGCGCTGTTCGACGCCGCGCTCGCCGACGGTCTGGCCCTGCTGGCGACCCGCATCGAGGTGGCCGACCCCAGCGCCCTCACCGCCGAGAATTACTGGCCCACAGTTCTCGACCTCGTGAATACCTTCAGCGAAGCCTGCCGCGACGAGGACCTGGCCGCCGTTCCCGTGATCTTCCACTTGCGCGACGCTCCGCAGTCGGAAACGCGGGACCGGTTCGAACGAGCAGCCCACCAGTGGTGCACGCTCATGGTGGAACACGGTCGTGCCCTCGGAAAGATCGAGCGGGATCTCCCGGCTGGCCTTCACGTGGAACTCACATGGAACATGGTGGTGGCGCTGGACCGGTGGTTCGCCACCCACCCGGAACACACGGGCGACAGCGCCCGGATCACCGGCGTACTCCTGGCCCGGATGCTCAAGGCAGCGGACCGGTGAACCCCCCGGATGCCCTCCCACTGGACATCACCGGGTACCTGGGAGACCGTCTCCCCACGGAACTGCACCTGCACGGTCGCCGAAAACGATCCGCAAAAGATCGATCACGGCATGCTGCGGACCGCAGAGAGGAATGGGCCGAGAGCCAGAAGATCAATGAGTTCTTCACTCAGCAAACCGGGCACATCGCGCCCTCAGCCATGAGGAACCCATGAGCACTAGAACGCCTAAGCGACGTTTCCTCTTCGCCCCCGAGACCTTCAATCTGGGTGAGACCTCTCGCGGGGTCGAGGTGGCCCGAGCGCTCACCGGGGCTGGGCACGATGTGCGTTTCATGGGGTATTCCCGCACGTACGCTCCCTACATCCGGGAGGCAGGTTTCGAACTCGACCTCCTCACCCCCGAAGTGGACGATGCCCTGGCCGCCAGGTTCTTCGCCTTCGAGCAGGGGCGTTCACCACATTTCCCGTTTACAACCCACATGGTGCGCACTCGCGTGCGCAACGAGCTGGACCTGATCGCACGCTGGCAACCCGACGCGGTGATCATCGGGACGACTCTCACCCTCCTGTTGTCGGCCAGGATCGCCGGAGTGCCGTTGATATACCTGCGCCCCTACCCTTTGAGTGCAAGCCATCTGGCCTCGGTCTCCAGCCTCCCGCTGCGTGTGCACACAGGTCTCACTTCTCGCTGCATCAACCACCTCGCCGGGTTTCTGGCCGGGAAACTCGCCAGACATCTCCGGTGGAAACCAGTAGCTTTCCGCCGGGTGGCCCGCGAACACGGTCTCCGGCTTCCCAGACGCACCGCGGTAATGCTCGACGCCGACCTGGCACCGATCGCATCCCTGTTCCCTCTGCTGGACGGGCGGCCCCTGGTATCCGGTGAAGTAGCCGTCGGCCCCATCTACGCCCACGCCGCCGGGGCCCTACCCCCGGAAGTGGAGGAACTCACCCGGGAACACAGCCGTCCGCTCATCCATGTGGGCCTGGGTTCCTCCGCCCGCCGCGAGGTGGCACTTCCGCTGCTCACTGCCCTCGGGGACCTCAAAGTGGACGTCATCTCCACGGCGGGCCGCTACCTCACCCCACAGGACCGCAGTGGGCTGCCCGCTTCGGTTCTGGTCTTCGATTTCCTCCCCACCCACAAGTTGAGCGGGCTCATTGACGCATCGCTCATCCACGGGGGCGAGGGGACGGTACAGACGGCCTGCACCTCGGGTATCCCTTTCGCAGGCATCGGCATGCAGATGGAACAGAAACTCAACATCGAAGAATGCGTGAACTTTGGCAACGCACTGGCCTTCACCATGCGCGACATCCACCGAAACAAGATCCCCTCCCTAGTTGAGCAGCTACTCACCGACCCCACCCTGCGGCGACGCGCACGAGAGCTGGCTACCCTGACGCAAGACATCGACGGGGCAGGGCGCTGCGCCGAGGTCATTCTTCGCTTCCTCGATGATCGGCGCTGATTCCCAGACATGCACTCGGGGCGCCACACAAAGATCCCTGGGCATCGCTACCTCGTTCCCACGAAAAGACCCCGTGACTGATAATTTGACACGAGACTCGGCGCCATCCCAGCAACTCGAGAAGGCGCCCGATCCGTCGAGGCGAAATCCAGGAGCCCGCATGCACATGACATTCCGGGAAACCGAACTCGACCGTATGACCCGGTCGGGCTGGATGGCCCCTGCTGTCCGGGAATTGCTCGCAGATCGCGGGATGCCCACTCCGGTAGAACATCTCGAGGCCATCCAGGACATCGACTGGTGGAAACGTGCCGAACGCACGGCAGCAGCGCTCCGGGAACATTGTGCGACATTCCGTTTCGGAGAGATGACGGATTTCGGCTTGCTGCTGATCCCATCCCCGGAGAAAATCGATACCCGTTCCCACCTTCCACCTGTGGTTCGGAAACAGCAGAATTCGGATCTCAGCGAGGATTTCGTGGACCCTGCGCTGGGACAAGGCGTTGACCTCACCCTCCCCGAAATCCCGTGGACACCGTTCATCTCGGTCGTCGGCCCCCAGGGCATCTCGGCAGGAAGCCACATGGATGTCCGAACTGCGGAGCGGCGACGTTTCGAGGTTCTGGGACACGACACCCGCGACGCCATGACCCGCCAGCTGTGGGGAGCACGTCTGCTTCAATCACCCGTCGGGGTGATACCTGACAGCGATTACAACGACGTCTGGACGTTCACCCTTTTCCCTGCCGAGCCCTTGGTGGCTGGAAAGGCTACGTCAGGAACGGTGCTGAAAGGACGAGTACGTTTCCGCCTGGGAAAGAGCAACCGGGGAATCAGCAGCGCCCGGGTCGCCCCCGGCATTCCGGTGCCCTGATCTGCGGCACAATCAGCCCGCTCACCAGACGAGAAAATCGCTGACAGCGATGCACTAGAGGAGCATATTCTCGGCTGAGTTGAGTCGCGGGCTCTGTGGTAGAGCCGACTTCATCCAGAGATCTTCTTGTTCCTCGCCCCGTATTCGCGCATGCGTTGCGGATACGGCACCACTCCCGCGTCATAGGCTGGAATGTCGTGGCGGGAGGCGAAGTCATAGCCGAAGGCGATCGAAGGGATAGCACGCCGGGTTGATTCCCCATCGGCGGCCACCAGCAGGATCGATGGTTTGTTGAAGCTGGTGGGTTGCTCCAGCCAGGCCTCGACGCCCCGGCGGGTGGTCACAAAGCCATCGAGATGGTCGAGGAGCACACCGTCCACTTCCTTCTGCTCCTTGGCGACCTTTGCAGCAACCTTGCGCTTCGAGAACCAACCCACCCGAACATTATGCCGGGAGGATGGAAGACTGTCCCGCATGACGCAAGTTCACGACCTGGCCATTCTGGGCGGTGGTCCCGCCGGTTACGCGACCGCGCTGCGGGCCACGCAGCTCGGCCTGGACGTGGTGCTGGTGGAGGAGAAGGAGGTGGGCGGCACCTGTCTGCACCGGGGGTGCGTACCCACCAAGGCGTGGCTGCAGGCCGCGAAGATCCGTGCCGCCGTCGCCAAGGCCGACAGGGTGGGAATCGGCGCCATCCTCACCGGGGTGGACGCCGCCAAGGTGCGAAGTTTCGCGGACTCCGTGGTCTCGGGGCTACACCGCGGGCTGACCGGTTTGATCCGTTCCCGCGGCATCCGGGTGATTCCGGGACATGGTCGACTGGTGGTCGATGCCGAAGGACCCGCCCTCGACGTCGACGGAGAACTGCTGCGCGCCCACAACATCGCCCTGGCAACCGGATCGACCCCCGTGACGCTGGGCCTGCCGACCGATGGGGAACGCATCCTCACCAGCGAGCACGCGCTGCGCCTAGAACGGCTTCCCGGGCGGGCCGTCATCCTGGGCGGCGGCGTCATCGGGGTTGAGTTCGCATCTCTCTGGCGCGACCTGGGAGTCGATGTGGTCCTGGTGGAGGCGGCGCCACACCTGCTCCCGAACGAGGATCCGGACCTCGTCGCCGTGCTGGAACGACGCCTGAGGGCCCGGGGCGTCGAGCTGCGACTCGGGGAGAAAGCCAAGGGGATCGTCCGTGACGGCGACCAGGTGCGCCTGCAGCTGCCCGAGGAGATCATCACCGCGGATGTCGCACTGATCGCGGTGGGCCGCCGCCCCCTCACTAGTGGCCTTGGATTGGAGGAGGCAGGCGTCGCCCTCACGTCCACGGGGCATGTGAGCACCACCCGGGAGCTCGCCACCACCATCGCGAGAGTATTCGCGGTTGGGGATCTGGTCGTGGGCCCGCAGCTGGCGCACCGCGGCTACGCGCACGGCATCTTCCTGGCAGAGCACCTGGCCCATCTGATGGGCGAGCGTCCCATCCGTCCTCGTCCTCCCGAAGACCGTGACATCCCGCGGATCACCTATTCGAGTCCGCAGTTCGCATCGGTAGGTATGACCCGGGAGCAGGCAGCAGCGACCGGAGGCTGCGAGTTCTCAGATTTCGACCTGCGCGGCAATGCCCGCGCCCTGATGCTGGCTCCCGGGGACCGCGACGCGGGACTGGTGCGGGTGGTCCGGCGTCCGGGCGGCCCGGTCGTAGGTGTTCATGCCGTCGGCGATGAGATCGCTGAGCTGATAGCCGAAGGAACACTGATGGTGGGTTGGCAGGCCACCCCTGACGACGTGAAGGACCTGATGCACCCGCATCCGAGCCTCAGTGAGGCGCTGGCGGAGGCAAACCTCGCCCTCGCCGGGTCAGCCCTGCACATGCACACCTGATTGAAGGATAGGCTTGGGACGGATAGCGACGCGCCAGACACAAAAGGAGCCAATGTTCACATGTCAACTGAAGTAAAACTCCCGGTACTGGGCGAGTCGGTCACCGAAGGCACCATCTCCCGCTGGCTGAAGGCCGTCGGAGAGATCGTCGAGGTGGACGAGCCCCTCCTCGAGGTCTCCACGGACAAGGTAGACACCGAGATTCCCTCCCCTGTGGCCGGGACCCTACTGGAGATCAGGTTCAACGAGGACGACGTGGCGGAGGTCGGTGCCGTCCTGGCGGTGATCGGCGAAGCCAGTGAAACTCCTACACCGCCAGCAGCACCAGAACCCCAGCCCGTTGCAGAAACCGCGCCAACGCCCGTCGCGGAGCCTGCCCCTGCATCAACACCTGAGCCCGCAACGCCGCAGGCCGCATCCACCGGAGACGCCACCGAGGTGGTTTTGCCTGCGCTCGGTGAGTCGGTGACCGAGGGCACCATCTCCCGCTGGCTGAAGGCCGTCGGAGAGACCGTCGAGGTGGACGAGCCCCTCCTCGAGGTCTCCACGGACAAGGTAGACACCGAAATCCCCTCCCCCGCCGCGGGAACCCTCCTGGAGATCCGTGTCGCAGAGGACGAAACCGCAGCAGTTGGCGCCGTTCTGGCGTTGGTCGGAGATGCTGCCGCTGCCACGCCAGCACCGGCCCCTGAGCCCGCTCCGCAACCCTCTGCCGCCGCACCGGCTCCTGCCGCGCCGGCCACGCCCCCTTCCCCGGCTCCTGCCGCGCCGGCCACCGCTCGCCGGGCTTCCTCCGAGGAAGGGGTCTACGTCACGCCTCTGGTTCGCAAACTCGCTGCCGAGCACGGCATCGCCCTGAACTCCGTCCGGGGTACCGGCGTCGGAGGTCGTATTCGTAAACAGGACATCCTTGATGCCGCCGAAGCTGCCAAGAAGGCCTCTTCCGCGCCCGCTCCCAGCGCTGCTGCCGAGGTGAGCGCGCCTGCTGCCGCGGCTCCCCAGGTTGCCGCTGTCTCGGAGGAAGCAGCGAAGCTGCGCGGCACCACGGAGAAGCTGTCGCGGATGCGCAAGGTGATCGCGGAGCGGATGACGGAGTCGCTGCGGGTGGCCTCGCAGCTCACCGCCACGGTCGAGGTGGACGTGACCGCCATCTCGAAGCTGCGCAAGGCTGCGAAGGACGAGTTCAAGAAACGCGAGGGCGCCTCCCTGTCCTATCTGCCGTTCATCACGAAAGCCACGATCGAGGCCCTGAAGGCGATGCCCATGCTCAACGCCTCACCCGATTTCGAAGCGGGTACCGTGACCTATGCATCGCAGGAGAACATCGGCATTGCCGTGGACACCGATCGCGGTCTGATGGTGCCTGTGATTCATGACGCCGGGGACCTGAACCTGGCCGGGCTTGCCAAGCGCATCGGTGACCTGGCGGCGCGCACCCGCGCTGGAAAGGTCGGCCCCGACGAACTGAGCGGCGGCACCTTCACCATCACCAACTACGGCTCGGCGGGGACCCTTTTCGACACCCCGATCATCAACCTGCCGCAGGTGGCGATCCTCGGTACCGGTGCACTGGTGAAGCGGCCCGTGGTGGTCACCGATGCCCTGGGCGGCGACACCATCGCCATCCGGGACATGATGTACCTGTCGCTCACCTACGATCACCGACTCATTGATGGCGCCAAGGCCGCCAACTTCCTCAGCCTGATCAAGGCACGGCTGGAAGCTGGTGACTTCGCCGGAGAACTGGGGCTCTGATCCCACGAACTGAATTGGCCCGGGTCGCTTTCGTCGCGATCCGGGCCAATACCATCAGAACAACGACAGGTGCCCGGCGGAGAACCGCCGGGCACCTGTGCGTTTCCTACCGGATCAGATCAAACCGAGTTCCTTGACCGCCTTGCGCTCATCGAGCAGCTCAGCGACGGATGCGTCAATCTTGGCGCGGGAGAACGAATCGATCTCGAGGCCCTGAACGATCTCGTACACGCCGTTCTTGATGACACACGGGAAGGAGGAGATGACGCCCTCAGCAACCCCGTAGGAGCCGTCGGAGGGAACCGCCATAGAAACCCAGTCGCCGTCAGGAGTGCCAAGCACCCAGTCACGCATGTGCTCGACAGTCGCGTTCGCCGCAGAGGCAGCGGAGGACAGCCCGCGGGCCTCGATGATGGCAGCGCCACGCTTGGCGACCGTCGGGATGAAGGTGGATTCAATCCAGGCCTCATCGTTCACCAGTTCGGCGGCGTTCTTCCCACCCACCTCGGCGTGGAAGATGTCGGGGTACTGGGTGGAGGAGTGGTTACCCCAGATGGTCATCTTCTTGATCTCCTCGACCGGACGACCGAGTTTCTGGGCGAGCTGAGACTTCGCACGGTTGTGATCCAGACGGGTGAGGGCGTTGAAACGTTCCTTCGGGATGTCGGGAGCGTTGCTGGAAGCGATCAGCGCATTGGTGTTGGCCGGGTTACCGGTCACCAGCACACGGACGTCGTCCGCCGCCACATCGTTCAAGGCCTTGCCCTGGGCGGTGAAGATGGCGCCGTTGGCGCTCAGCAGGTCGCCGCGTTCCATGCCGGCCTTACGGGGCATGGCGCCGACCAGCATCGCCAGATTGACGCCGTCGAAGACCTTCTTCGGGTCATCGCCGATGACGATGTTCTTCAGGTTCGGGAAGGCGCAGTCGTCGAGTTCCATGACGACACCCTCCAGGGCCTTCAGGGCCGGGGTGATCTCCAGCAGACGCAGCTCGATGGGCCGATCACCCAGCAGGGAGCCGCTGGCTATCCGGAACAGCAGGCTGTAGCAGATCTGGCCGGCTGCGCCGGTCACTGCGATCTTGACGGGAGCCTCAGTGCTCATCGTGCGGACCTTTCTTTCGACGGTGATGTCCACCTCCGAGCCTATCGCCCATCTCCGCATCTCATGTGCCGGGGGGAACCACCAGCGCCAACACGCCGATCGCGGTGCCCAGACTGAAGAGGATGGTGATGTCCATCCAGCGTCGCCGGACCACCAGCAACCCCGAGACGTGGCGCGGCAGAAGCATCCGGGCGATCCCCCCGAGCAGGGTCGCCGCGGCCATCACCACCGCCCCGTAGCGCCAGTGCCCGAACCCCGCGATCAACACGCCGAGTGAGAACACGCCGAGCACTGCTGCCAACGGCCACGGGTTCGTGGGGAGTCGGTTAACTGTTGGGGTTGGCATGGAGTACCTCGGCACGGTCGACGACATTGCTGAGCAGCATGGCGCGGGTCATGGGACCCACCCCGCCAGGATTCGGGGTGACCCAGGCCGCTTTGTCCCACACATCCGGCGCCAGGTCCCCGGTGGTCCTGCCCTCGACCCGGCTGACACCGACGTCGATGCACACCGCTCCCTGACGGATCATGTCGGCGGTAATCATGCCCGGCTTCCCCGCCGCCGCCACCACGATGTCGGCCCGCCGGGTGTGTTCGGCCAAGTTGCGAGTTCCGGTGTGACACAGGGTTACCGTCGCGTTCTCGCTGCGGCGGGTCAGGATCAGCCCGAGGGGACGCCCCACCGTGATACCGCGACCCACCACACACACATCCGCCCCCCGCCATTCGATGCCGTGGCGGCGCACCAGCTCCACGATGCCGCGGGGGGTGCAGGGCAGGGGGGCGGGTTCGTTCAGCACCAGCCTCCCCAGGTTGATCGGGTGCAACCCGTCGGCGTCCTTGTCCGGGTCGATCAACCTCAGCGCCCGGTTCTCATCGAGATGTCCCGGCAGGGGAAGCTGCACGATGTAGCCGGTGCAGGCGGGGTCGGCGTTCAACGCCGCGACGGCCTCCTCCAGCTGCACGGCGGTGGCGTCAGCGGGCAGCTCCACCCGGATGGAAGCGATTCCCACCTGCTCGCAGTCGCGGTGTTTCATGCGCACGTAGTTCTGGCTGGCCGGGTCGTCACCGACGAGCACCGTCGCCAGCCCGGGTATCACTCCCACATCACGGAGTCGGCCCACCCGCTGCTTCAGTTCCGTCTTGATGGCGGCAGCCGTGGCTTTGCCGTCAAGGATTCCTGCGGTCATTGTCCCTGCCTCAGTGGGAGAAGTGACGGGTGCCGGTGAAGTACAACGCAACGCCGTGTTCGGCACACAGATCGATGGTTTCCTGGTCACGTAGAGAGCCGCCCGG
The DNA here is from genome assembly GCF_037055325.1 of Arachnia propionica. Lineage (NCBI taxonomy): Bacteria > Bacillati > Actinomycetota > Actinomycetes > Propionibacteriales > Propionibacteriaceae > Arachnia > Arachnia propionica. The sequence continues at coordinate 2,120,160 of NZ_CP146373.1, forward strand.
CTGGACGATGGCCCGGACACCGCCGTCGATCAGGATCCGCGGTCCGTCGGCGAAGGGGAAGAAGGCATCGGAGGCGGCCACCGACCCGGCTGCCCGCTCCCCCGCGCGTTCAATCGCCAGACGGCACGAGTCGACGCGGTTCACCTGGCCCATGCCAACACCAACGGAGGCGCCGTCGTGGGCCAGGAGAATGGCGTTGGACTTCACGGCGCGGCAGGCCCGCCACGCAAAGGCCAGGTCGTCCAGGGTCGCATCGTCTGCCGCCTCGCCCGCTTTGAGTTCCCAATTCGCGGGGTCGTCGCCGGGAGCGTCGAGGCGGTCGGGTCGCTGAAGCAGGGCACCTCCGGAGATGGGATGGAGGACACGTTCCCGGTGTGTGTAGGGGACGGCCTTCAGCAGTCGCAGGTTCTTCTTCGTGGTGAGGATCGCCAGGGCCTCCGGGTCGAACTCGGGGGCGATCACGACCTCGGTGAAAATGTCCTTGATCTGTTCGGCCAGTTCGGCGGTAACGGGGCGGTTGGCGGCGATCACCCCACCAAAGGCGGAGACCGGATCGCAGGCGTGGGCTCTGCGGTGGGCCTCCGCGATGTCGGACCCCACCGCGATCCCGCACGGATTGGCGTGTTTGATGATCGCGACACACGGCTCAGTGAAGTCGCTCGCGGCGCGGTAGGCAGCCTCGCCGTCGGTGTAGTTGTTATAGCTCATGGGTTTGCCGTGCAACAGCTCGGCCTGAGCGATTCCCTTCGGTCCAGGCGGATAGATGTAAAGGGCCGCTTCCTGGTGGGAGTTCTCGCCGTAACGCAGGTCCTGTTTCTTCAGCCAAACTCCACCCAGCCAGTCTGGGAACCCGTCCCCGGTGGAGGCGACCACGGTGGCCCCCATCCAGGATGCGACGGCGATGTCGTAGGAGGCGGTGTGACGGAAAGCCTCGGTGGCGAGGTCGCGGCGCTGCTGGAGAGTGAAACCGCCGTCGGTGAGAGCAGCCAGGACGGCAGGATACTGCGATGTGGACGTGACCACCGCGACACTCGGGTGGTTCTTCGCTGCGGCACGCACCATCGAGGGCCCACCGATGTCGATCTGTTCAATACACTCGTCAGCCCCAGCACCGGATGCGACGGTGGCTTCAAACGGGTAGAGGTTCACCACCACCAGGTCGAAGGGAGCGACATCGAGTTCCTCCAGCTGGGAGACGTGGGCGGGCAGGCGGCGGTCAGCGAGGATACCGGCATGGATTCGTGGATGGAGAGTCTTGACGCGACCGTCGAGGCATTCGGGGAATCCCGTCAGCTGCTCAACAGGGGTTACGGGGATCCCTGCAGCAGCGATCCGGGTCGCAGTAGATCCGGTGGAAACCAGTTCCACTCCAGCGGTGTGGAGGGCGGTAGCCAGCTCCTCCAGGCCTTCCTTGTCGTAGACGCTGAGCAGCGCGCGGCGCAGCTGAATCCGGTCGGTCATGTCTCTCCTTCATTCCAGGCACGCACGGTCTCCACCAGTAGGCAGCGCTCCACCACCTTGATACGTTCGTGAAGGGTTTCGACAGTGTCGTCGGGCAACACGTCAACGGCCCCTTGGGCCAGGATCCTACCGGTATCCACCCCGGAGTCGACGAGGAAGATCGTTGCACCGGAGACCTTCACCCCGTGGTTCAAGGCGTCCCTCGGGCCGTGCATCCCGGGGAAGCTGGGCAAAAGCGCCGGATGGGTGTTGATGGTGCGTCCCCCAAAACGAGCGAGGAAACTCTTCCCCAGCAGCTTCATGAATCCCGCAGAAGCCACCAGGTCGGGCTGAAAGCCTGCGACGATCCCGGTCAGCTCGGCATCCCACTGATCACGATCCAAACCCTTGACGAGAGGGTGGGCAACGGCAGGCACCCCCGCGGCTCGGGCCCGTTCCAGGGCGTGGGCCGCGGGCTGGTCAGAGACCACCGCCACGACCCGAGCATCCACGTCCCCCGCGGTCACTGCATCAAGAAGGGCCTGCAGCAGGGTCCCTGAGCCAGACACCAGCACCACTACACGAGTCGTCACCGGACAACCGTAGCGCCGAGTCTCATGCCGCCCAGAACCGGCCAGGAAAGTTTCACCAGACTTCTTCCCACACGGTGAAGCCACACCCCGACAAGACCCATTGACTGGTTGGCGACACACGGTCCCGCAAACACGCCAACACAGTATCCGCTAGCGTCGAGGTATGCCGCATCCCCATTCGCACCGGCCCGGACATCCTCACGGGAAACCTTTCGGCGCCCGCCCGAACCTGGACTTCGACCAGGCCCCGTTCATCGTGATCTGGGAGACCACCCAGGCCTGCGATCTGGCCTGCCGCCACTGCCGCGCCTCCGCACAGCCACTGCGCAACCCAAACGAACTGACCACCGCGGAGGCGTTGAAGCTCCTCGACGACGTCCGAAAGTTCGGGCGCGTAGTGTTCGTTTTCTCCGGTGGGGACGCCTTCAAACGCCCAGACATCATCGATCTGGTGCGGCACGGCGCCGACATCGGGCTGCGCATGGCCATCACCCCCGCCACTACGTCGCTCGCCTCGCGCGAGCAGCTCCAGGCTCTCAAGGACGCAGGCCTGAGCCGACTGGCTGTCAGCCTCGACGGCTCCAACGCGACCATCCACGACGAGTTCCGCCGCGTGAAAGGCAGTTTCGCCCACGGCCTGCGCATCCTCCGCGAAGCCCAGGAGATCGGCCTGACCACCCAGGTGAACACGGTGGTGCGCAAGGCCAACCTCAACGACATGGAGGACATGTGCCGGCTCATGACGGAGTTGGGAATCGTCTTCTGGGAAGTTTTCTTCCTGGTCCCGATGGGGCGGGCCAAGAAGGAGGACGTCGCCTCAGCCGAAGGATTCGAGGCCGTTTTCAACCAACTCTACGATTTGTCCAAGACCGCTTCCTTCGACATCAAGGCGACCGCCGCTCCCCAGTACTCGCGGGTCGTCATGCAGCGCAAACGAGCCGAGGCACGGGCCGGGGCGGACACCGACATGGACGTACTGACCTCCGGGATGCACTACTCGCAGCAGGATGGCATCGGTCGTGCCCGCAACGTCAACGACGGTGACGGCTTCATGTTCATCTCCCACATCGGAGACATCTACCCTTCGGGCTTCCTGCCCATCAAGGCGGGCAACGTCCGAACCGACGACATCGAGGAGGTTTACCGCTACTCTCCGCTTTTCACGACACTGCGTGACCGCAGCCAGCTCAAGGGCAAGTGCGGCATCTGCTCGTACCGTTCCTTCTGCGGCGGCTCACGAGCCCGCGCCTATGCGATGACGGGTGATTTTCTGGCGGAAGAGCCCTTCTGCTCCCACGAGCCGCGGCGCCCTCACGAAGAGCTACCGGCGTAGCGTCTGTTCCTCCTCCCCACCCCGCTGCATGGAACTGTCCTGGCCGGTCTCGGCACAGTTTCGACGCCACGTCGGCCACTCCCGTCTGGCAAGCCCCACCACGAGTCCTGTCACCAGCCCGACCAGCCCGAGAATGCAGGGAGCGGTGATCGCCAGACCGCCAAGTCGGACCCCCACGTGGGCAAGGCGCTGCGTCCCCAATCCGCCAGAAGCGAACCATGCGAGCACGAACAGCAGCACCCCCGTGAGGATTCCCGCGATCCCACCGGTCATGGAGGTCTCGTAGAACCGCTCGGAGGAGCGGTTGAGTGTGACGACGAGGGTCGCGAGGACGCCTGCGAGCACTCCGCCTAGCAACCACAGCCAGGCCAGCTCGGGCACCGGTCCCGGATCTGGGACAGCTCCCAACACGGGAATCGAGGGCAGAAACCCCAGACTGGTCCCGTTCATGTCGAGCAGCGTCCCCTCTCCCAGGGTGACCCCCGCCCCCAGCGCCCAGGCCATGGCCCAGATGACCAGGTTCGGGAGCCACGCCAGCTGGATGACGATCAGCAGGATCCCCGCCGTGCCATCGCCACCTAGGCCGTCGGCGATCGCGGCGATACGCTCGCGTCCCAGGATGAGCACAACCGAAAGCAGGGCTGCCCCGGTTCCCACACAGATGAGGGCAGCCACCCCGATCCCCCGCGGAAACGACCGCGCCCGCACGGGCCATCGTTCACAGGGGTCGTACCCGACGGCACGCGTTACTCCCCAGAAACCGGAGATCCCCCCGATCAGCACGCTCCCTAGGAAGGCCCGGATCACTGACGTCTCCGGGACGAAAAACGCGATCAGGGTGATGAATACGATGTAGGTTCCCGCATAGGCGCCCCCGACCCGCAGCACCAGTCCTCGCAGGTCATCGGTCTCGTCGATGGCAGCGCGGGCTGCCAACCCTGCGACCGGGACCCCGAGCAGAATCAGTGCCAGGGCCAGACCGAGCGGCGCGATGCTGACTGACTGCCCTCCGATCGTGGTCACCGCCCCGTTAGCGAGCAACAACACCCGGGAGGCAAGCCCGAGCGCATCAGCCAGCTGCGATTCCGGGGAGGTCAGCCAACCGAGCGCGGCAGGACCCGCCATCAGCAACCACCCCGCGGCCGCCACCGCAAGCGCCCCCACCGGGGCCAACACGAACCACGGAATGGTCACCTGGGGCCTCGCCACGCGTGCGGCCTCGTCCACATCCACGGCTATCATCCGATGCCGAGAACCGCGTTCCGCCACACCAGCCTCCTTCCTTGATCCAACAGATCACCGAAGTCATGGGTACCCTGTACCAGTGAGATACCGCCCTGGTGGCGGTTCGTCATCCGCGTGGAGGTGAACATGACTGACTCCGGCAAGCAACGTCCCCGCAGGGCCTTCTCGGCGGATAATGCCCAGCCGGACGGCGTCGACGATACACGTAGCGGACATGCAGGCCGGGCCCGACGCGGCGCCGCTGACGACATCGACTCGCCGTTCACTCGCCCCGCCACATCCTTCGAGGAAAGCGCCGTTCCTGCACCGGTTCTCCCAGGAACGGAACGACGCGCCATGCCGGGTTCAGGGGCCGGCAGAAGAGCAATGCGGTGGGATGGGCTCAATGACGAAACCACTCCTGCAGGACGGGAATCGGTATCCGACACCACAGTGCATGCCACGACCCCGCCCACCCGGTACGCACCCTCCAAACTGGATTTCCAACACCAGAGCCAACAACCGGAATCCTCCTGGGGAGGCTGGCCCGATCAACTCTCCCCGCCAACCCGGGCATCCGAGCAACCCCGCACCACAACGCATCGCTCCCCGGCCCGGGCCGCAGATCCCGAGCCGGAAACGGACAAGCCCTGGAAGGCAAATTCCCAGAAGGAACGAAGCGAAGACTCCGCTACTTCACAAGGTTGGATCGCACATCACAAGCGCATGCTCACCACATGGGTGGTCACGGCCATCGCCGCGGCCGTCCTACTGGCAGGCGGGATCTTCGTGCTATCGCGCATGAATGCCCCCGGTCCAGCCGCCAGCAACGCCAACCCCAGCTCCTCGGAAACCGACAGCACCCCGGTCAATCTCACGGAGGCTTCGCTTCTCGACCCCTCGGATGCAGGCCTCATCGAACCAACTGCCAGCTGGAGCATCACCCAGACAGTCACGGAGAAGGGTAAAGAGTCACTTCGCAAGAAAGTGAGCTGTCTGGCGCCTGACCCTGCGGAGATCAACACGACTGCAGCCCTTCAACGCGCCCTTGGGACCCAGCAGGAGGACAAGCTGGCCCTCATCCACCAGATCGACGCGTACGCCAACGAGGAGACCGCCAAGAAGATCTATGAGCAGCGCGCCACATCCTTGGCCTCCTGCTCCGCGACTCCTGCTCTGATCACCGGCTCCTCCACTGTGGCCGGGCTCGGCGACGAGATGCTGCAGCTGAGCGTCCTTCAGGAGAGCAGCGCCCAACATCACACGATTCTGCTGGTGCGCACGGGCAAGGTGATCAACCTGCTCGACGTGGCACGCAATAACAGCGCCGTCGACCCCACAGGCGCGGCGAGCGCCCTGCAGCGCCCCCTGACCGCCACCTGCGAGGCCGCTGCCGGTACCTGCCCCACCACTCCCACAGTCACGCCGGCCGCTCCACCCGCCGCGAACCCGCCGGGCTGGCTGATCTCCAACGACATCCCGATCATCGCCCCGGGGCACCTGGACTGGAAAGGAAGCAGCAGCCCGAGGGAGGTGGAGCTCTCCGGGATGGGCTGCGAGGGCGTGAATCTGACCAGCGAGCAGGGCCCCACCGACCGCAAGCAACGCTCCTACACGGTCGGCTCCTCCGACGAGGCCTTCAAGGTTTTCGGCATCACCCAGTACCGTTTCACCTTCGCTGACGAGGCCGCGGCCACCGCCTTTGGGGATCTGCTCTCGGAGAACATAGCCTCCTGCGCCAAGAGGGTCGCGGCGGCCAAGGTCACGGAGCTGAGCCCCGTAACCACTGACGGCAGTGATGGACCGGCCGTAGCGGCTCGACTCTTCGACGTGAAACAACAGATAGCCGACGACGGCACCCAGCGACCGTATCAATTGATAGTCGCTAGATCCGGCACAGCCGTCAGCTATCTGCTGTTCACCGGCGTCGGGGAAACCCAGTTCACTGCGGAACAGCTCACGAACCTGGCTACGCGGCTCGGCCAGCGCACCGCACAGGGCTAGCGAGCCAGACCTGAAAGCAGGGATGGGAACACGATCGCCACGCGGTCGAGTCGTACGTTGACCCGACTCGAAACTTGATTTTGAGAGCATACTGAGAATTGCTAAGGTTTGTTTCGGACGTCCATCGAGAGCGGAGACACAGCCTTGAATCACACGGAAAAGGCCAGTACGCCAAAAAGGGCCATGGTCGAGGTCGATCCTTTCGACTTTCCCGGTGAGCAGTCGGACACAAACGACGTCATAGAGATCTCCACGACGTCCCCGACGAGACGGCGTCGGCGCTTCGGGAGGGTCTCAATCGCCTCCGGTCTTGCCGGTTTGCTCGCAGTCGGGACCCTGTTCGGTTGGGCGTGGTACTCCCGCACATCGGGGAACGAGTCTGTCTCCGATCAAGTGGCCAGCGACGCCGCCGTTCCGGAGGCCGCCGCACAGGCCGTGGAACAGGGTTTTGGCAACTCCGGCGCTTCCTCCCGCTCCGGGGTGCGCGGCGACCTGGATTCAGCCGTCGCGGATGAGAACGCCAAGGAACACGATGCCTCTCTCAAGTCATCCCATGACGATGCTTTGGAGACCAGCGCGGATGAGACCGCGGCTGAACGCGAGCAGCTGATCGAGTCCGACCTCAAACTTGTTGCCGCGCAGGCGGAAAAGATCGAGGCTGAGAAGAAACAGGCCGAGGAACGTCTCAACGCGGCGCGCGAGTCGCTGAAGAAGGCCGGGGTCGACACATCTCAGATCTCCGCCGAAGATCTGGCAGCGGCCTCCGCCGGGGGCGGCTCCATGCCGCTCAAGGAGAACTACTCCATCGGCTCCACCTTCGGGCAAACCGGCGCCTGGGCCCGGTACCACACGGGGCAGGACTTCCCGGCACCGGTGGGAACCCCCATCTACGCCGCCGCGTCCGGAATCGTGCTGAGTCCCACCGCTGCTTCCTGGGCGGGTAACAACGTGGTGATCATGCACCTGAACGGTGGCATGACCCTGTACGCGCACCAATCGCAAGTTGTGGTGAAACCAGGGCAGGCGGTCAAGGCCGGCGATCTGATCGGGTACGTTGGCCAGACGGGTCGTTCTTTCGGACCTCACCTGCACTTCGAGTACTACCCGGCAGGTACCACCCCTGGTGACGTCTACAAGGCCACCGATCCCATGGAGTTCCTTCGCAGCCAAGGCGTCACCATCCGCTGACGGTTCTGCGTTCTTTCTCGGTTCACGGGGTTCCGCGCATCAGCTCGGAACCCCGTTGTTCGATTCCCTACAGTTTCTCCATGGGCGCGTGACTGATGGCGAGACGTTTCTTCCCTGCCGACCCGAAATCCACGTCCACCTGTTGCTTCAGACCGGCCCCATGGACGGCCAGCACCGTTCCGAGCCCGAAAGCGGTGTGGGCTACACGGTCTCCGACCGCCAGGTCACTGACCGTCGGGCGTTTCCCGCCTCCGGTCCCGAAACTCATTGTTTCTCTGGTGCGTGACCTGCGCTCCGCGTTGCTGGCGGCCCACGTGGTCGGGGTCTCACCGAGACGACGCCAGTCCATCAGCCCTGCTGGGATCTCTTCCAGGAAACGGGAGGGTGGGTTGTAGCTCGGTTGCCCGAAGGTGACCCGCACTGTGGAACGAGACAGGTGCAACAGTGTGCGAGCCCGCGTGATGCCGACATAGGCCAGTCGGCGCTCCTCCTCCAGCTCGTCCTGCGATTCCATGGCGCACATGTGGGGGAACACGCCCTCCTCCATACCGGTGAGGAACACGGTGTCGAACTCCAGGCCTTTCGCGGTGTGCAGGGTCATGAGGGTCACCACTCCCTGCCCCTGTTCCCCATCCGGAACCTGGTCGGAGTCCGCCACCAGTGCGATTCGCTCCAGGAAGGCAGGCAACGAGGCATCAGGTTCGGGCATTCCCGCTGCCAGCCCGGAGTCACTCTCCTCGTCGAGATCGACAGCAGTCGTAGCCGCCACAAACTCTGCCGCCACGTTCACCAGCTCCTCCAGGTTCTCCAGACGCGTCTCGTCCTGGGGATCGGTGGAATTCTGCAACTCTGCAAGGTACCCGGAGTCACTGAGCACCGAGGTGAGGATCTCGTCGGCAGGATCGCCCTGGGCCATTTTCACGCGGTGCCGTTCGATCAGGTCCACGAAACCACGGATCTGTTTCATCGAACGGGTTGCAAGGCCTGGTGCATCCTCGCTGCGCGAAAGGGCCTCGAAGAAGCAGATGCGTTCCGCGCCGGCCAGCGACGAGATCGCCGCCACGGCCCGGTCACCAATGCCGCGTTTGGGAACGTTGAGAATTCGCCGCACCGACACGTCGTCGGCGGGGTTGGCGATAGCTCGAAGGTAGGCGATGGCGTCGCGGATCTCCCTGCGCTCGTAGAACCGCACCCCACCGACCACCCGGTAAGGCATCCCGACGCGGATAAAAACCTCCTCAAGCGCACGCGATTGGGCATTGGTCCGGTAGAACACCGCGACATCGCCGTAGCGCGCACGGCCATCATCGACGAGCCGGTCGATCTCCCCCGCCACGAACTGTGCCTCATCGTGTTCGGTATCAGCCACCCAGCCGACGATCGGGGCGCCCTCCCCCAGGTCACTCCACAACGCCTTCTCCTGGCGCCCTCGGTTTCTGGCGATCACCGCGTTCGCGGCCTGCAGCACAGTGTTGGTGGAGCGGTAATTCTGGTCTAACACAATCGTCCTGGCACCCGAAAAATCATTCTCGAAATCGAGGATGTTGCGGATCGTGGCCCCCCGGAAGGCGTAGATGGACTGGTCCGAGTCGCCCACCACCATCAGCTCGGCCGGATCCACCGTCAAAGTTCCCGTGGCCGACGGGGTGGTGTGTCCACAGAGTTCACGGATCAGCGCATACTGGGCGTGGTTGGTGTCCTGGTACTCGTCCACCAGCACGTGGCGAAACCTTCGGCGGTATTTCTCCCGGACCTCACGGAACGCCTGGAACAGGTGCACGGTGGTCATGATCAGGTCATCGAAGTCGAGGGCGTTGGCGGCCCGCAGCCGTTCCTGATAGTCCTCATAGACCTCGGCGTTGGTCTTCTCCACCGGGCTGGCGGCCTGTTCCTTCGCAGCCTCAAAATCCACCAGATCGTTCTTCCAACCGCTGATGGCGTTCATCACTGCGCGCACCGGAAATCGTTTCGGATCGAGTTGGTGGTCCCGCATCACCAAAGACAGCAGACGCTTGGAGTCGGTGTCGTCATAGATGGAGAAGGACTTGGTGATGCCGAAGCGGTCGATCTCGGAACGCAGGATACGCACGCAGGCCGAGTGGAAGGTCGAAACCCACATCAATGTGGCCCGATTGCCCACCAGCTCCGCCACCCGCTCTCGCATCTCGGCAGCTGCCTTGTTGGTGAAGGTGATGGCCAACACCGCACCGGGATGTACCCCCCGGACCCCCACCAGATGGGCGATCCGCCGGGTCAGCACCCTTGTCTTGCCGGAACCTGCACCCGCCACGACCAGCACCGGGGAACCGGCGTGAATGACAGCCGCCCGCTGTTGCTCATTCAAACCCGCCAGCAGTTCTTTCTCATCAACAGCCCGCGCAGCCCCCCGCGGAGAAGGTGTGGCGACGGTCGCCTCGTCGGGCGCGAAAACGGCGGCAAGATCGGGGAAGAGGGAGTCAGACATCGTGTCATCACCGTAATAGGCTTGGCCGTCATGAGGCGAGTCCTGAGATTCCTCCGTGTCGCGATTCCACGGATCAGTGCCGGCCTGCTGTTGGCGCAGATCGCCTTCATGATCGGTATCACCGGTCGAGAGTCGTTGCGAAAGAAGCACCGAAAGCTGCGACGTTTTCCTTACTCCCCTGCCACACCGGTGACCGTCGGTCAGGATGAAATCACCGTCTATACCTTCGGTGAAGAACTTTACCGGGACATGCTCGCCGCCATTGATGGCGCCCGGGATGTGGTGAACTTCGAAACCTACATCTGGAAGTCCGACGAGGTGGGAGAGGCTTTCAAGGATGCGCTTGGCAGAGCAGCTGCCCGTGGCGTCAAAGTGAACGTCATCTGGGATGATTTCGCGAATCTTGTGGTGCCGCGTCGTTTCTTTACCATGCCTGAGGGGGTGCTCGCGCTCCGGCATCCGGCTTTCCCGAAACCCTGGTCGCCGAGAACATGGGGACGCGACCACCGCAAGCTGCTGATCGTCGACCACGAAAAAGGATTCATCGGCGGCTACAACATCGGCAAGCTGTACGCGCAGCAGTGGCGCGATACCCACGTTCGCGTGATTGGCCCCGGGGCTGCTGAACTGGAGAACGCCTTCGTTGATTTCTGGAACCAGAACGCCAGCAGGCAGGGACTACCAACCCTCCCCAACGATCAGCAGCGTCGCTGGAATTCTCCGTTGAAAGTGCACCGGAACGTCCCACGGATTCAGGTCTACCCGATCCGAAACATGTACCTCGAGGCCATCGATCGCGCCACCGAACGCATCTGGTTGACCCACGCCTACCTCATCCCCGATGACGATCTGGTGGCCGCACTCCGGGACGCTGTGAAACGTGGGGTGGACGTCCGGATCATCGTTCCCGACCGTTCCAATCACGCCGTAGCGGACTGGCTGTCGCGGGGTTTCTACACCGACTTGTTGAACTCTGGCATCCGGTTGTTCCTCTATCAGGGCGCGATGGTGCATTCGAAAACCGCGGTGATCGACGGCACGTGGTCCACCATCGGAACCGCGAACCTGGATCGCCTGAGCCTGTGGGGCAACTACGAGGCGAACCTCGAGATCACCGACCGCGACGTGGCCACCCACATGGAACACATCTTCGCCGTAGACGAGGACAACACCGTGGAATTGACAGCTGACGCATGGCACCGTCGCCCTTGGTGGAAGAAACTCGCAGAATCCCTGCTCAGTCCTTGGCGTCCGCTGTTCTGAACGACACGCAGGGACGAACCGGGGGATCACCTGATGGTCTACGACGTTGCAACAAGGCATGCTTGACACATGCTCACTTTCATCGCATACATCATCATCGGTCTGATCGGCGGCACCATCGCCAAGGCGATCATGCCCGGCGAGGAGGGCGGCGGCTGGGTGGCCACCACCGCTCTCGGCGCCTTCGGCGCACTGCTCGCCGGCTGGCTCGGTCAACTGATCTTCGATTCCTCCTACCACGGGATCTTCTCCATTCGCGGCCTGATCTTCTCCGTGGTTGGAGCCGTCATCATCCTGGCGGTACAGGGCTGGCTCAAGAAACGCAAGGCCTGATATTAGGAGACGTGGTTCGCGGGAGCACCCTGAAGGGGGATCCCGCGAACCACGTCTCGAAAGCCGCAGATTTCCGATTCACACCAGATGCCGGTCCGTAGCCCACTTGGTGAGTTGATGCCGGTTGCTCAATTGGAGTTTCCGCAGCACTGACGACACGTGGGTTTCCACTGTCTTTATTGAGATGAACAGCTCCCGCGCCACCTCACGGTACGAATAGCCACGGGCAATCAGTTTCAGCACCTCACGTTCCCGAGAGCTGAGTCGGTCCAGTTCCTCATCAATGCTGGAGATGTCGACGGCTCCGGAAAAGGCATCGAGCACGAATCCTGCCAGTCGCGGTGAGAACACCGCGTCCCCGGAAGCCACCCGCTGGATCCCCTCGACAAGTTCCTCCGACGAGATCGACTTCGTCACGTATCCTCGTGCACCGGCCCGGATCACGCCGATCACATCCTCCGCGGCATCGGAGACCGACAGTGCCAAGAATTTCACTTCGGGCGCCTTCGCTGTGACCTGCTTGATCACCTCGGCTCCGCCGCCACCTGGCAGGTGAACGTCGAGCAGTACCACATCGGGTTTCGTCTCCAGGATCGAGGTGACCGACGACACCACGTCGTGTCCCTCTCCCACCACCTGGCACATTTTCCCGATCTCGTGGCGCACCCCGGCGCGAAACATGGCGTGATCATCCACGAGCACCACACGCAATTCTTCCAGCGGTTTGCTCTGCTCCTGGTTCATCGAATCAGCTCCAACCTGACCTCGGTACCTTCGCCCGGCGCCGTTCGGATCCGGGCCGTCCCTCCATGACGCTCCATTCGCGCCCTGATTGATTCTTTCACGCCTTGGCGGTCCGGGCGGATCATCGCCTCATCAAATCCGCAGCCACGATCCCGGATGAACAGCTCAACCTTTTCAGGTTCGACCTCGGCGAATACGTCGACCCGGGAGGCGCCAGAATGTTTGGCAGCGTTCATGACGGCTTCCCGTGCGGCCTGCACCAGCGCCATGGATGCCTCATCGAGATCCATGTCGCTCACGCAAATCACCTCAACCGCGATCGGAAACCGCTCCTCGACATCGATGCGCAGCTGCTCCAGGGCGCCCTTGAGGGCCTGTGCCCGGGTCTCCTCCCCATAGAGCCAGGTGCGCAACTCCCGTTCTTGACGACGCGCCAGCGAGGCCACCCGGACAGGGTCATCGGCCTGGCGTTGGATCAAGGCCAAGGTCTGCAACACGGAGTCGTGCAGATGGGCGGCCATGTCGGTCCGTGCTTCGGCACGCAACCTCTCCCGATCCGCGGTCCTGACCCGCGACCAGAGACGAAGCAGCCAGGGAGCCATGACGACGGCCACCCCCGCGAGAAGCGCGACGGCTGCAGCAACCACCGTCTGGAGGCCCTCCCAGCCGAACTGGGATGCGAGAAGCCAGCTGGTCCCAAAACCCACCAGAATCAATCCACCGACGAGCCGTGCGACGCTGGCAATCGTCCTGACTCGCGATCCGGATCGCTTACCCAGGGAGCCTGTCTTCAAACCGCCCCCGTCAGCCTGAACCCAGATCAGGACCACGCCAACGCCCGCCAGCAGAAACGGCCAGAACAGGGACATCCCCCGACCAGTGTCGGTGTCTTCGCCAGGGATCATCCCCCACAACACCCCGGCTATCAGCGCCCCGGCGGAGAAGAGCATTCCTGCATCGATCCGCCGCTCGACCCGCTGCGGTCGCATACTGGCCCGGGTCGCCCCCGCGAGTCCGGGCGCCTCCTCACGCTCGCCCGCAGGCACCAGGGCCCACAACACCCCGTACAGAAACATCCCCAAGCTGTTGAAGAACACCAACAGCACAAAAGCCACCCGGAACCAGAGCACGGGCAACCGCAGATGTGCAGCGATCCCACTCGCCACTCCGGCTATCGCCTTCTGGGAAAGGTCACGTTGCAGCTGTGGGGGATCGTTCGCGATGGATGGGTCGGAAGTCATGACCCTTCAAGGTTGACACGCCGGGAATCACCACGCCACCCCGCTCACCGGGTTTCGGGGCTCCTCAAGGACAACCTCAGGGGAAGTCCTGATGGCCGCTCACCGCTTCAGGGGTAAGACTGGAGACATGAACGAACTGGTGGATCTGGGAGCGCTGCACCCACGGCTCGCTCATCTGGACCGCCCGGCCGGCGGTCTCACTCCCGGATTCTGCCGGGCCATCGGCTCTCGTTTCGGGATTGATCCGCTGCTGATACGCATCCTCTTCATCCTGACCTCCGCACTGAGCGGGGTGGGTGTTATCGCATACGGCTGGGGAGTCCTGCTCACCCCGCGCACTGGACGTCAGGCTTTCATCCATCGGCTGCTTCCCGCGTTCAGCACCTGGAGCCTCCGGACCCAATGGACCATCATCGTCCTGAGCTCCACCCTGGTGGTGGCCGCGGTCTCACAGATGCTGTCCTCACTGTCCTCCGTGTTGTTGCTTCCGTTGCTAGCCCTGGTGCTGTATCGCCGCTGGCGGGAGCCCCGCAAGCACCCGGTTTCCCCTAGCATCCCCCTCTCCGATCGGGAGCAGCCCGCTGCCGAGGCTGATCCCCAGCTCCCCGTCGTGGATCTCTACGCCCCCGAGACCCCTGAACCCCAGCCCCCCGAACGCGGACAGTGTTCCTGGCTCGGCGCGGGGCTGGTGCTGTTCGTCGGATACCTCACGGCCACTGGTGTCGTCGTGTTTGATCTGCTGGACAATCCCCTCCTGGGTTTCTCCATCGTCCTCGGAGTCGTCGGCGTCATGATCCTCGGCTGGGGGCTGCTGGTGCGCAGTCGTCGCCTCCCTGCAGCATTGCTGCTGCTCGCAGTCATGTTCGCCGCCACCACCGCTGCTTTTGCCACCGTCGAGGTGGAGGTGGCCGCGAACTCTGTTGATGCCCGTTCCGACCAGGAGCGTTTCGACTATCAGTTCACGATGACCGATGAAGCAGTGGTGGATCTCCGGCACCTGCCCGCGGACAGCCCCGCGTTCGTTCATGTGCGAACCGCCATGAGCCAGGTTCGCATCATACTGCCGAGGCCACCGGCCCACCGCTACGTGCGAGCCTGGGCAATCGACGTGTCCTGGCCCGAGGGCACCGCTGCCCGGGAGCGCGATCCCGAGACCCGGGGAATCCAGTTGCTCATAGACGGGTACTTGTCCGACGTGAAAGTGGAGTATCCCTCATGAAACGGCTGGATGTTCCGACCATGGTCACGGGAGTGATCGTCATCGGTTTCGCGGCAATCTCCGCCTGGGCCGCCCTCGGCCAAGGATTCTTCGTCCCCATGAAGATGTTGTTCGCCGGCGTGCTGCTGGTGGCGGGGTCGCTGGGGTTGATGATCATCCTCGGACGTTCCCCCAGAAACAGGAAAACCAACGAAAGGAAAAAATGATGACAGTAGTTCGTTCAGACTCTGACAAGTGGATCGCAGGCGTCGCCGGAGGCATCGCCGAAGCGACCGGCTACGAATCCAGGACCGTACGTCTGGTGCTCGCTCTGCTCATGATGTGTGCCGGTTCCGGGCTCCTGATCTATTGCATTTTGTGGGCCATCATGCCACGTCCCACGGGTGGTTCCCTGGCCGAGGACGGGCTGCGGGAGATCAACAGGTGGCGCCAAGAACGTCGCCGCTGAACCCCCGGTTCCGAGCATCCCATCGGTCGGCACCTTGTCCGTGAAACCAGCGGGGAGGCGTATTCCGACTTTCAGGGTCGCCGGGCCGGAGCCAGGGCCTTATCAGCGCTCTCATCTCGGGGAGTTCGTCAGCCGATCCCCATGAGACGAAGACCTGCTCGATGCTCTGGAACCGACCCGGCTGCTCTTTATCGAGGAACCACGCCAAGAACTCCGAGGCGATCTCGATGGCGACACTCTGCACGCGACTGCCTCCGCGCACCGCACCCTCCCAAAGTCCGCTGCCAACGCTCTGACCCCAGCCGTTGCCGGGCAAGAACCTTCAAACACAAGGTGGGCGGTCTCGTCATTACCCGCGACCTGAAACTCATCGCGTACGCCTGCGACCGGACCCCGTGGACGCTGGCCGCATCACCACGCTGGTGCGAATGATCGATGCGTTCGACACCATTCGGATGATGACCGATGCGGGAGATGCGACTCGCGCTTCGAGCAGACCTGGAGTGGCTTGCCGGGAGGTTTTGTTCAGCCCCTGGGCACTGCGAAATGTCTCGCTCCGGAGCTATTCCCATTCGATGGTGGCCGGCGGCTTGCTGGTGATGTCCAGGACCACGCGATTGACCTCGGAGCACTCGTTGGTGATCCGGGTGGAGATCTTCTCCAGCAACTCCCACGGCAGCTTCGCCCAGTCCGCAGTCATGGCGTCGTCGGAGGTGACGGGACGCAGCACGATGGGGTGTCCATAGGTGCGTCCGTCTCCCTGCACTCCGACGGAGTGGACATCGGCAAGCAGCACCACCGGGAATTGCCAGATCTCCCGTTCCTTCCGGGCGTTCGCCAACTCCTGGCGGGCGATGGCATCGGCGCGACGCAGCACGGCCAGCCGCTCGGCAGTCACTTCACCGATGATGCGGATCCCCAGGCCGGGGCCGGGGAACGGATGCCGCCACACGAGCGAATCGGGCAATCCGAGCTGCAGACCGACGGCCCGCACCTCGTCCTTGAACATTGTGCGCAGCGGCTCGATCAACGTGAACTGCAGGTCCTCGGGCAAACCGCCCACGTTATGATGCGACTTGATGTTTGCGGTCCCCACTCCCCCGCCAGACTCCACCACGTCGGGATAAAGGGTTCCCTGCACCAGGAAGTCGATGCCGCGTTCCCCCGCCAGTCGGGCAGCCATCGCCTCAAAGGTGCGGATGAACTCGCGGCCAATGATCTTGCGTTTCTCCTCCGGCTCCGTGACCCCAGCCAGAGCACCGAGGAAACGCTCGGACTCGTCAGCCACCACCAGGTCCACTCCGGTGATCTCGACGAAATCCTCCTTGACCTGTTTGGCCTCCCCCTCACGCAGGAGTCCGTGGTCGACGAAGACACAGGTCAGTTGCGGCCCGATGGCCCGCTGTACCAGCGCCGCGGCGACGGCAGAGTCCACACCTCCGGACAGCGCACAAAGCACCCGGCTGTCCCCCACCTGGGCGCGGATGTCCGCGATGGCCTCGTTGACCATGTTCTCGGGGGTCCAGTCGGGGGCCAGCCCTGCGATGTGGAACAGAAAGTGCTCCAGCACCTGTTGCCCCCACTGGGTGTGCGCGACCTCCGGGTGCCACTGCACCCCCGCCAGTTTCCGCATCCGACACTCGAAGGCTGCGACAGGAGCGCCCGCCGTGCGCGCCAGCACATGGAAACCCTCCGGGGCGCGGGAAACGGAATCCCCGTGACTCATCCATACATTGAGCGTGTTCGGGAGGGTCGCCAGGAGTTTGCCGCTGTTCTGGATGGACAGGGGCGTGCGACCGTACTCGCGCTGCCCCGTCTTAGCCACCGCCCCTCCCAAAGCCTGGGCCATGGCCTGGAAGCCGTAGCAGATACCGAAAACCGGGATCCCGGCCTCGAACAGTGCCGGATCGACCCGCGGTGCATCATCTGCGTAGACCGACGACGGCCCGCCCGAGAGGATGATGGCCGATGGCCGCCTGGCCAGGATCTCCTCCACGGAGGCCTCGGAACCGATGATCTCAGAGTAGACGTGGGCTTCACGGACCCGCCTGGCGATGAGCTGCGCGTACTGGGCGCCGAAGTCGACCACGAGTACCAGATCGTGCTGGGAAGTCATGAGCGAGAGTCTAGGCCCAGCCGTTCCCGTTGAGCCAGAACACAAAGCACCTGCACCAAGTGTCCAATATGTGATACGACGAGCCGTAGTGGGAATAGCGACGATCCAGACACCGTTGTCCCTTACATGACCGTTTACTCCAATGTCACAGAGCTCATCGGACGCACCCCGCTCGTCAAGCTGAACCGCATCGCCGGGAACAACGCGACCGTCGCCGCGAAGCTCGAGTTCTACAATCCGGCCAATTCCGTCAAAGATCGCATCGGAGCCGCCATCATCGAGGCAGCAGAGGCCTCCGGCGAGCTGAAGCCGGGCGGCATCATCGTCGAGGGCACATCCGGCAATACCGGTATCGCGCTAGCGATGGTTGGCGCGGCAAAGGGATACACAGTGGTTCTGGCGATGCCCGAGACCATGTCTCTGGAGCGCAGGGCCCTGCTGCGCGCCTACGGCGCTGAGCTGGTACTGACCCCCGGTCCTCTGGGCATGAAGGGCGCCGTCGCGAAGGCCGAGGAGATCGCCGAAGAGCGTGGCGGCGTTCTGGCCCGTCAGTTCGCCAATCCCGCCAACCTGGACGTGCACCGCCGCACCACCGCCGAGGAGATCTGGGCCGACACCGACGGCAAGGTCGACATCGTGGTGGCCGGTGTCGGCACCGGCGGCACGGTCTCTGGCGTCGGACAGGTGCTCAAGGAGCGTAAACCCGAGGTGAAGGTCATAGCCGTCGAGCCCGCCGAGTCGCCAATCCTGTCCGGCGGCGAGCCCGGCCCACACAAGATCCAGGGCCTCGGTGCGAACTTCGTCCCGGAGATCCTGGACCGCAACGCGATCGACGAGGTCATCACCCGCAACATCGACCAGTCCCTCGAGTTCGCCCGGGCAGCCGCCACCAAGGAGGGTCTGCTGGTCGGTATCTCCTCCGGCGCCGCACTATCCGCCGCCGTCGAGGTCGCCAACCGCCCCGAGAACGCCGGCAAGACGATCGTCGCAGTACTGCCCGACTTCGGTGAACGCTACCTGTCCACCGTTCTGTTCGAGGGTCTCCTCGACGCCTGATCGCCGGGGTAAAGAAGAAGCGGGCCCCTGCAACCGCCTCAACCAGCACACCAGGCTCCCCCACCACCCATCGAGTGGTGGGGGAGCCTTGCGGTTTCAGCGCGCGACGCGCCTGCGGAAAACCACGGCGGTCAGCGCCGGGAAGATCGCCAGCAGCACCACCCACGCGATGACGATGGCCGCCACGGAATTCTGCAGCGGCCACACATCGGGAATCGGCGCCGTGCCGAGGTTCCCGAACAGCGTCCGCACCGCCTGCACCAGCGACGACAACGGGTTCCACTCGGCGATCATCCGCAGCCAGTCGGGCAGGGTCTCCGAGGGCACGAAGGCGTTGCTGACGAATGAGACCGGCAGCACCACGACCGTGGAGATGCTCTGGAGGGACTGGGGGTTGGGGACGGTCACTCCCAGCAGCACCATCACCCAACTGAAGCACCACGCGGTGACAAGCAGGAGCAGCACCCCGAGGAGAAAATTTCCCAGCCCGGCGTGGAAGCGCCAGCCGACGATGGAACCGGCGATGAGCATCACGATCACGGAGCAGGCGGCAACGGCCAGGTCCGCGAGGGTGCGGGCCATCAGGATCGCGCTGGGCGCCATGGGCAGGGTGCGGAACCGGTCGATGATCCCCTCCTTGAGGTCCTCGGCCATGTACATACCGGAGATCATCGACCCGAACACGATCGTCTGCCCGAAGACACCGGCCATCAGGAACTGCGTGTAGTCGCTGCCCTGGACGTGCACGGCGCCGCCGTAGACCTGGGTGAACAGCAACACGAACATGATCGGCTGCGTCAGCGAGAAGGCGATGATCTCGGGGCTGCGCCGCAACTGGAGCAGGTTGCGCACCAGGACGGCGTGGACGTCGCCCAACCAGCCAGCCACTGGTCCGCGTCCCAGGGCCTGAACCGAGCTCATGCCGCCACCTCCTGCTCCTCGGCCACGTGACCCGTCAGGGTCAGGAAGACATCGTCCAGGGTCGGGCGGCGGATGCCGGCGTCGTGCAGTTCGACACTCTCTTCACCCAGGACCTTCAGCACCGCGATCAGCGCTGCGGTGGGGTCACCCACCTGTGCCGTGAGCACCCGCCCCGTGACCGCCACCTCGGTTCCGGTGCTGGACGCGACGATCCTCCGCGCCCGGTCGGCGTCCGCCTCGTCGACGAGGGTCAGTTCGATGCGTTTGCCACCCACCGATGCCTTGAGTTCGTCGGCGGTCCCCTCCGCGATGACGTGCCCGCGGTCGATCACGGAGATGGAGTCTGCCAGCTGGTCGGCCTCCTCCAGGTACTGAGTGGTCAGCAGGACCGTGGTTCCCTCCCCCACACGCTCCCGGATGACCTCCCAGAGCCCCAGCCGGGCCTGCGGGTCGAGACCGGTGGTCGGTTCGTCGAGGAACAGCACCGGAGGATTGATCACGAGCGCCCCGGCCAGGTCGACGCGCCGCCGCATCCCGCCGGAGAATCCCTTCAACGGCCGATCGGCGGCCTCGGTCAGGTCGAAGGCCTCGAGCAGCTCCTCCGCGCGCCGTTTCGCCTGGCGGGTTCCGATCCGGTACAGCCTGCCCACCAGCACCAGGTTCTCCCGGGCGGTCAGCACCTCGTCCACGGCCGCGTACTGACCGGATGTGCCGATCAGCGGACGCACCTTCGCGGGATCGGCGAGCACGTCGACCCCGGCGACACTCGCCCTCCCGGATTCCGGACGCAGCAAGGTGGTGAGCACCTTCACGACGGTGGTCTTCCCCGCACCGTTGGGGCCCAGCAGTCCCCGGACGGTTCCCTGCTCGACGGAGAGATTGAGCCCGTCGAGGGCACGCACCGGTCCGGTCTTGGTTTGATACGTTTTACGCAGTTCCTGCGCCGTGATGAAGGTCATGCATTCCCTTTCTCGTGGTGTGGAATCGGGCGAGAGTCGCTGCAACGACTACCCGTCCGGGAGTGCCGCGTTCCAATGCACCTACGGATCGCGGCACTCTTGTTTTTCATGGATCCCCCCGTTCCGCGGAATCACCGATGAGGCGGCGCAGCGCCTCCTCGATCTCCTCGCGCGGGGCAACGGTGTCCCGGACGACGGCCTGGAACAGGACCCCGTAGCAGTAGGCGAGCACGGCGCGCCCCGTCGCCTCCGGGATGTTCCGCGACAACCGCTCCACCAGGGCCGCGTCGCCGGGGACGATGAAACGCCGAAGCTTCGGGTGAGTCGTGTAGAGCAGGGCGAAGGACATCTCGTTGCGGGTCCGTTTCAGATCCGCCAGGGATTCCATCACCATGTCCGCGACCAAGCCAACGGGGTCATCGACCTCGTTGAGTTCGGAGGTGGACTCGGCCAGTTTCTCCTCGCGTTCCTCCTCCAGCCCCGTGAGCGCCTCCGCCAGCATGTCGGTGAGGGACTTGAAGTACTGGGTGGTCGACCCGAGCGGCACCCTGGCGCGTTCGGCCACCTTCCGGTGGGTGACGGCGCTGAACCCGATCTCCTTGATCAGCTCCCCGGCGGCCTGCAGGATCTTCTTCCTGCGCCCCTCCGGGTCCCTCGTCCGTTTCGCCATGGCGCTAATGTACATGCGTACATGTACGGATGTACAGATTCGGCGTGTCGCGGCTCACCCGCGCAGGATCGCGCGGTGAAGCACCTCGTGGGTCCGGTTTGCCAGGTGAGATTCCACCAGGACGACCTCGGGGACGACGAACTCCCGGGACTCGTAGGTGTCGAGGGCCTGGAGAAGACGCCCTGCTTTCTGGGCGCGCTGGGCCCTGGCGATGGTGATGTGGGCCCTGAAGCCCGTCCCGTCGGGGCTGCCGCCGTGGTGGGTGACGAGAGTCCGCAGCTGCCTGGACCACTCCCCCAGCTGTACCGCCGCGACCCCCGGAACGCCGAGGTACAACACCTTGGCGCGCTCCGGGCCACGGAACCCGCCTGCGCCTGCGATGCTCATCGCCAGCGGGGCATGACGCCCGGCCCATTCATCAATCGCCTGCGCCAGTTCCTCGACTCGGTGACCGGGGTGGTCGGCCATGAAGGCCAGCGTGAGGTGGTAGGTCGCAGGTCGGCTCCAGCGCCACGGCGATTTCTCGGTGGCGATGCGGCGCGGTTCCAGGAAGCGGTCGATGTCGGCGACAACATCGGAGGGAGGTGTCACGGCGATGAAACAACGCATCCGGCGATCCTACGGGGATTGGACCCGTGAGCCTTCGCCACGCCCCGCCTCCAACCAGTCCGTGCGGGCCTTCAGCCCTTCATTCCCAGGTGTTCACGAAGCGTGTTCCCCTGGTATCCGTCCCGGCACAGTCCGCGTCGCCCGAGTATCTGCACCACCTGATCCAGGAACAGGTCGACGGAGTTCCGCGACCCGCCGGGCAGTGCGATGAAACCGTCGATCGCCCCCGCTTCCGCCCGGGCCTCGACCGCATCGGCCGCGTCCTCCGGGGTACCGATGACGGTCCAGTGCAGGGTTGCATCCACCCCACTGGACTCGGCCACCGCATGGGCCTCCTCGCGGCTGTCCGCCAACACCATGTTGAGCCCGGGCAGGAACCGGATGTCGTCGGCCTCGCGACCCGCCGCGACGGCCGCATCACGCAGAGCAGCCCGTTGTGCGACTGCGTCCTCCAGGTCAGGGACCGCCCCGAACACGACATCGGCCACGGCACCCGCGAAGGAGATCCCGGTGGGTGATGCCCCGGCCTGGACGACGGGCAATCGCCCTGCGGGATGCGATGGGAGGGCCATGGGCCCAGCCACCCGGAAGTGTTCGCCCTCGAAGTCGATGGCCTTCACCTTCCCGGGATCGGAGAAAATCCCGGAGGCCCGGTCCGCGACGAATGCCTCGGCGGGGAACGAGTCCCAGAGCGCGTTCACGACTTCGACGAACTCGCCGGCTCGGGAGTATCGCTCCTCGGATCCAGGGGGTGTGTCCAGTCCGTAGTTCTCCTCACCCCCCAGGGCGGTGACCACGTTCCACCCGGCACGTCCCCCGCTGATCTGCTGCAGGGAGGCCAGCGCCCGGGCGACGGGGAACGGGTGCGCGTAGGCCGTCTGGACGGTCGGGACCAGGCCGATCCTCGTCGTGAGAGGCGTCAGGGCCGTGACGAGGGTGAACGAGTCGAGGGTGGTGAATCCCGGTGCACCGCCGACGGAATCCGGTCTGAGATAGCCCGCTTCGGGGCAGAAGAGGAAGTCAAGCGCAGCGGCCTCGGCCTTCCGCGCGAGCTCGGCGTAGGGGCTCAGGGAGAACATCTCCTCGACGCGACTGTCGTCGCGTCTCCAGGCTTCTCCGCGCAACCAGATCGGGGAAAGAGCAATTCCTGTGCTGAGGGTCATGTCGGTCCTTCGTGATTCAGGGGCGCGGTGCGCCCACTTGGTGTCACCTGGGGGGATCCGGTGACAGGATCAGGGGTCACGACGCAGGGCAGTCCGAAGACCTCTTCAACGAGGCCAGGGGTAACCACCTCACCAGGTGGTCCCTGGGCGACGATCTCGCCGGCCCGCATCGCTATCAGATGAGTGGAGAAACGTGCTGCCTGATTGAGGTCGTGCAGCACGGCCACCAGGCAGCGTCCCCTCCGGTTCAGGTCCACCAGGAGTTCCATCAGCTCCACCTGGTGACGGATGTCGAGGAAGGTGGTGGGTTCGTCGAGCAGCAGTATGGGGGTGTCCTGGGCGAGCGCCATCGCGATCCAGGCCCGTTGGCGCTGCCCACCCGACAGTTCATCGACCCGTCTGGTCGCCAGGGCGGTAACGTTCGCCTCGTCCATGGCACGGGCGACCAGTTCCTCGTCGCGCAGGGTCCACCGGCGGGCGAAGCCCTGGTGGGGGAACCTGCCCCGGGCCACCAGCTCGGAGACCGTGATGCCGTCAGGGACCATCGAGCTCTGCGGTAGGATGCCGATTCTTCTAGCGACCTGTCTCGTGGGCTGGTCGTGGATGTCGCGGCCGTCGAGGAGCACCCGTCCGGCAGTTGGTTTCAGGAGCCGGGCCAGCGCCTTCAGCAGCGTCGACTTGCCACAGCCGTTCGGCCCCACCACAGCAGTGAACTCCGCATCGAGAATCGTGAGGTCCAGACAGCTGGAGATGATGCGGTTGCCGTAGCCGAGCCTCGCCCCATCGACCCGCAGCCGGCCAGTGGGTGTCATGCGGATCTCCTTCCCTCACGTACCAGGAGGTAAATCAGATACAGACCGCCGACGGACACCGTGATCAGGCCCACGGGCACGGGACGGTTGCTGCTGCTGGCCAACACGGAGCAGAGTTGGGCGGCCGACAGCAGCACCGCTCCCGTCACCGCCGCCCCCGTGATGGAGGTTCCGGGGATCCTCATGAGTCGCCTCGCGACCTGTGGGGCCGCAAGCGCGACAAAACCGATGGGCCCGGCAGCGGCCGTCACGACGGCGGAGGCCGTCACCCCGACGACGACGAGAAGCGCCCTGCGGGGTTCCAGCGGGATCCCGAGCGCGCCAGCGGTCTGGTCACCCAGCTCGATGATCCCGAGGGAAGGGGCCAGCAGAACCGCGGACACGAGGAGCACGGCCGCTGCCCCCAGCCACATCGGAAGCGACCCGGCCTCAATACGCGTCAGGGAACCAGCCCCCCAGAATCCGACCAACATGGCGTCCTCGACGCGGGCGCGGGTGACCAGATACGCGTTGATCGAGCCCAACGCGGCGGAGACGGCCAGCCCGACCACGATCAGACGGAACCCCGTCGTGGTCCGCCCCGAGAGCAGGTGCACAACGAAGGCGGCCAGCAGTCCCCCGGCCACGGCGGCCACCGCGATGATTCCCTGCGCGCGGGCGCCGAACAGCAGGATTCCCACCACGACGGCGGTGTGTGCCCCGGCGTCGAAACCGATGATGTCCGGCGATCCCAGAGGATTGCGGGTCAACGACTGGAAGATTCCACCACCGATCCCCAGCAGGGCGCCGAAAACCACCGCGGAAGCCGCGGCGGGCAGACGCCATTCGAGAACGACCACCCGGGCGAAAGATCGCCCGCCCAGGAACACGTCGAGCACCTGCCCCGGGGTCAAGGAATAGTCGCCGACCAGGAGACAGGCCCCTGCGAGGACCAGCGCCAGGAGACCCAGAAGCCCTTGGAGGAGCAGCGGGCGCAGGGCGATACGAATGCCGAACCGGGCCCCGCTCAGGCGGAGCATCCGGTGCGCGAAGACGACTCGTTGCCTCATGTGGTGCTCGCTCTGCGGGCCAGCAGCACCAGCAGGGGCGCACCAATCACGGCGGTGAGGATTCCCGCTTCGATCTCCCCGGGAATGGCGATCACACGGCCGAGCACATCGGCCGCCAGCACGAGGGCCGGACCCACCAGCAGGGATCCGGCGAGGATCACCCGCTGGCCGGATCCGACACCCCACCGCACTACGTGCGGGACCATCAGTCCGACGAAGGCGATTCCACCCGTGATCGCGGTAGCGGGACCCGCCAGGAGCGTGATGGCGATCACGGCCAGAAATCGGGTCCGCCCGGCCCGGACCCCCAGCCCGGATGCGACGTCATCACCCAGGGCCATGGCGTCCAGCGAACGCCCCAGGGCGAACGCAAGCATCAGGGCCACGCCAACGAGGGGCAGGACCGGGAGAAGTTCTGCGATCCGGGTGCGTCCGATCGATCCCACCGCCCAGTTGCGGACCGCCGCGAAGGTGTCCGGATCCAGCAGGGACAGAAACTGGCTCACCCCGCTCAGCACGGCCGACATGGCCACCCCGCCGAGAACCAGCTGGACCGGCGCTGTGGGGCCCCGGCCCGTGGCCCCCAGAAGCAGGACCAGAGCCGTGACCCCGGCGGCACCCACGAAGGCGAACCACTGGTAGCCCTCCACTCCCGTGATGCCGAACAGACCGATGCCGACCGTCACCGCGAGCCCGGCGCCGGAGTTGACACCCAGGATTCCCGGATCCGCCAGAGGATTGCGGGTCAGCGCCTGCATCAGGGCACCCGCCACGCCATAGGCGGCCCCGACCACCAGGCCGACGGCCGTGCGCGGGATACGCATGTCCCACACGATCGCGGTGACGGGATCAGCCCCGGGAGCGACGAGCGCCCGCCACCACTCGGAGGGGCTGAGGAACCTGGCTCCCGTCATCGTGCTGGCCAGGACCGACAGCAGGAGAATCACGACCAGTCCGGCAAACACGGTTACCGGCCGTCGGGGAGCCCCGTCAGGACCCCGGTACTGGACGGACGAGCGGATCATGATGGATTCCGCGCAGCGGTGTCAGCGGATCCCGGGAGGGGTCCGGGGTCATCCGATCGCCTCGGCAATCCTGGGTGTGAGGATGTCGAGCGCCACCTTGGTGCCCATCGGTCCGGCCGTGGACATCGCCCATCCTGCGGGGGACTTCTTCTCGGTGATGACCGTGTGCCCGTTCTTCCACGCCTCGAGGCCTTGGAAGACGGTGGAGTCGGTCAGACCGGGAATCGCATCAGGCGTCACCGTGGTGGCGCCCTCACTGCCCGAGACGATCAGCACGTCGGCGTCGATCGATCCCATCAGTTCGGGGCTGACAGTCTGGGTCTCCGAGAAGGAACCCGCATTCTGGGCCTGCGTGAAACCGATGGATGTGAACACCTCGGTGATGATCGAACCGGGAAGGCTCTGGTAGCTGAGACCTCGCTGGGTCCCGAACCAGACCGTATAGCTGAGACTCTTGCCCGCGAAACCCGGGTTGGCCTGTTTGATGCCAGCGATGTAGGAGTCGTAGTCGGAGATCACCTTTTCGGCTGCGTCGGACAGGTCGAGCGCCTTGCCGAGGATACGGATGTTGTTCTGCCAGGGGTTGCTGAAATAGCCGGTCCACGGCTTGTCACTTGTGATCACCGGGGCGATCTCGGAGAGTTTCGCGAAGGAGTTGGTCAGGTCGTAGCCGAACACCACGATCACGTCGGGCTTGGCCGCCGCGATGGATTCGTAGGGGTACTGGTCCCAGCTCTCGGTCTCGAAGACCAGTTCTATACGACCCGCCGCTGCCTCCTTCAGCCAGGGAGCCTTGTTGAATCCGAGACCATTGGTGGTCACGGGGACCCCTCCCAATGACAGCAGGAGTTCCGTGTCCACGGCGTTCGCGCCGACGGTGGCGACACGGGTCGGCCGCTTGCCGATGACCGATTCGCCGTAGGGAGAGGTAAGTGTCAGCGGGTACTCGGTTTTTCCCTCGGCAGCCGGCAGGAGAGCACCGGCCGTTTCGGATGCTGGTGAGGACACAGAAGCCCCGTTGGATGCCGATGAACACGACGTGGCGGCGAGGGCGCAAAAGGCCAGCAGGACGCCACTCAGACGGATCAGCAGAGGAAACCGGAAGGACATATTGGGCGACACCTTCGCTCAGAGCCGCTCGGGACCACTCGGCCAGCGGCTGGCGGAACATTTATGTTAGATACACTAACTTATTATGTGGCGAGTGACCAGACGTGTCTCACGCACCCTCCGAAACGGTTCCTCCGGCCTCTGAACGCCCAACCTCACCGAAAGACGCAAGAATTGGGGCATGGTCTCACCCGGACGGCCTCGCCTCATCACCACCGAACGCATCATCGAGGCAGGAAAACGCATCACCCTTCCACGCCTGTCGATCAGGGGGGTGGCGAAAGAACTCGGCGTCAGCGAGATGTCGATCTACCGGATCGTCGGGGATCTCGAGGGACTGAGGGCCATGGTGGCCGAGGGCATCGTCGCCGGGCACGTCTTCCCCGAACCAACAGCCACGGACCCGGAAGACGCGCTCGTCGAACTGGCGCACACGCTCCGCGCCTTCGTGATGGCCAATCCGGGCATCGGACAGCACCTGGCCAAGCTCGCCGCACCCAGACATGACTTCACGATCAGGCTGGCGGAGGAACAACAGGCGGCTTTCGCATCGTGCTTCGGCTACCCACCGACAGAGGCCAGCCTGCTGGTCTCGACGGTCGCGGAAAACGCGATCGCCCTGGCCGAGATCAATCCGCTGTCCCACGATGACGAGGCCCGGCACACTCCCCTGCCCACAGACGCCCCGACGGTTCGCGCAGGGGCGGAGTCAATCGCGACGCTGAGCCCTCGAGAACGTTTCGAATGGTCCATCCGGGCCACAGCGCGAGGAGCGCTGTCTCTGCTGGGTCAGGAACACATCGCTCAGAGCCGGTGAACCGAATACGTATTGAGACACTGCAGCCACGTGAGTCCGAGGCATCAGCGGGGGTCCTTCAACCACAGCGCGACATCGGGACCCCACCCGGTCATGGTTGTCACCCCGCCCAGGCACGGGATGGGTGCGTAGGCGCATTCGAGGTACCCCACCTGGGTGACGTGGACCACGTCGTACCGCTGCGCGACTTCTGCCCAGTCGGGCTCGAAGATCTGGTGGCCAGCGAACCAGTCTCCCAGGAAGCTCTGTTGTCGTCCGGCATTCGACGGGAAATGCGACGGCCAGGCCTCGACGAGGGCCGCCCAGTCCTGCGCGGAGGTCACCTCGGCGACGCGCGGGGTGAACCTCGGAACGACCGGCCGCCACAGCACTTCCCGCTCCAGGAGATGCCACGGAGCGAAGAACGCGTCCTCGGCACCCCACAGCTCCACCGATGGCGCATCCAACCATGGTCCGCTCGTGGTCTGCACGCACATGCTGTAAGGCGGAGGTTTCCCCACGTACTCCGCCTGTGGAATCTGCTGCACGGGCAGGGTCCACCACCTGCCATGAGGTCTGTCCTGTCCCACGGGGTAGCGCTGCGGCGGCCGAAACTGGCCCCGCCCGGTCATCATCTCCACCTGGGCATCGACCCGAAAAGGGTGGGACCATGCCTGAATCACATTCTCGGGGACCACATCACGGACCTGGAGGGACGGCCATGCCCACGGGTCGAAGGGCTCCGGTCCCATCGGCGGGAGGTCATTCATCACGAATTCTCCCAGCACGCACTGCCAGTCACGCAGCCCCGTGGTGTGGAGGACCTCCTCCTCGGCCGCCTCGGCCGCAAGCATGGCGAGGACCGGGTGGGGGAAACGCTCACGTCCCACAGTCTTCGAGCTCTTTCTCCCGAGTGAGCTGTCGGGCGTAGTAGGTGTAGCCATCACTTGCTTTGATGGTGGAGGAAGTCTGCCCTCGCCAGCGAGACGGGGTTTGATTCCCGCACACCATGTCGATATCCGTGTACCTGAAGCCCTTCCGACGAGTTGACTGACGCAAGTCCACCTCGGTGAGAATATAGTTTTTGGTGAATTCGGTATTCCACCAGAATGCCACTATGTGCTTCTGAAGCTCGTTGGACAAGGAGATCCCGACAGGCTGTTTGAGACACCTCACATGCACCTTGTACCCGATATTGCTAGAAGATTTTCGCCTGTGGACATCATCGACCCTCAGTCTGCAGCCGTCAGGATTCTTCACCACTGTTTGAGGCACGGCTTCACCCGCGGCCTCCTGTCCATCTTGCTGCTCGTAATATTTATCCATCACCGAGTCATCACCGCGCTCGAGAGCTTTTGCTTCCGACTCATCCACACGAATCCACTCATCATCCGAGAGAGTCGAGGGGACCGCCTGCGAGTCGTCCTCCCGGACTCGGACGCCATCAGTCGCGCCTGCGGGAGCTGCTGCAAGCAGGAAGAAAGAGGCCAGAACAGATGCAATCCAGAGGAATTTTAAAGATAACCTCATCATGCACGAGAAGGCTATCAATCACTCCCCCTGGTATCAAGAGGTTTCCCCCGCGGCGATCTGCTCGTGGTGCCGCACCACCTCACGAACGATGAAGGTGATGAACTTCTCCGCGAACTCCGGGTCCAATTCGGATTCGACAGCCAGGGCACGCAGCCGCTGGATCTGCTGGGCTTCCCGGTCCGGGTCCGCCGGTGGAAGACCCGCGGTGGCCTTCAGCCTTCCTACCTGCTGGGTGATCTTGAAACGTTCGGCCAGCAGGTGCACCAGCATCGAGTCCATGTTGTCGATGCTGCCCCGCAGCCTCAACAGTTCCCGGCGGGCGTCCTCGGTGCCCATCAATGCACCATCACATCGATACGCTGGAAGGACTTGATGTCGGTGTAACCGGTGAAGGCCATGGCTTTGCGCAGCCCACCGACGAGGTTCATGGTGCCGTCGGGAAGGTGGGAGGGACCGTTGACCACCTCGGCCAGGGAACCGACCTGCTCGAAGAACACCCGCTCGCCCCGCGGCAGGGTCGCATGCCACGCCTCCGGTCCCCAGTGCCAGCCGCGACCGGGGGCCTCAGCGGCACGTGCTAGCGGGGAACCGACCATCACCGCATCGGCCCCGCAGGCGATGGCCTTGGCGATGTCACCGGACCTCCCAACTGCACCGTCGGCGATCAGGTGCACGTAGCGCCCGCCCGACTCCTCCAGGTAGTCACGACGCGCCTCCGCGACATCAGCGACGGCGGAGGCCATCGGTACCTCGATGCCCAGCACCGACGCGGTGGTGTGGGTGGCGCCGCCGCCGAATCCGACGAGTACCCCGGCGGCACCCGCACGCATCAGGTGCAGGGCCATCCGGTAGGTAGCGCACCCCCCTACCAGCACCGGCACGTCGAAGCGGTAGATGAAATCCTTCAAGTTGAGAGTGTTCTCTGCCTCGTCGACGTGCTCGGCGGAGACCGTCGTGCCACGGATCACGAAGAAATCCACCCCGGCCCGCTCGATGACATCGGCGAACTGCTGGGTCCTGGCAGGCGAGAGCGCGCCCGCCACCGGTACTCCGGCAGCGCGGATCTCGGCCAACCGAGCCTCGATCAGTTCGGCCTTGATGGGCTCAGCGTAGAGCTGCTGCAGGCGGCGGGTGGTGGTCACCTGGTCGGCGGGTTCAGTGAGCTGTTCATAGGCCGGGGAGGGGTCCTCGTAGCGGGTCCACAGGCCCTCCAGGTTGAGCACTCCCAGCCCGCCCAGGCGTCCCATCTCGATGGCGGTAGCGGGAGACATCACCGAGTCCATGGGAGCGGCGACAATGGGGGCATCGAAGGTGACAGCGTCGATGCGCCAGTGGAGGTCCACCTCCGACTCGGAGCGGGTGCGCCGCGCGGGAGCGATGGCGACATCGTCGAAGGAATACCCGCGGGTGGCGTTCTTGGAGCGGCCAAATTCGTACATCGTTTTCCTGTCAGCGTGACCAGTAGTTGGGTGCCTCAGCGGTGAGCTGGATGTCGTGCGGATGTGATTCTCGCAGACCCGCTGCGGTGATTCGCACAAACCGTCCGCGTTCCTGCAGCTCATCGATCGTGCGGGCACCGGAGTAGAACATCGACTGCCGAAGCCCGCCGACCAGCTGATAAGCGACCGCCGCCAAGGGACCGCGGTAGGCCACCTGTCCCTCAATGCCCTCGGGGATGAGCTTGTCATCGCTGGTGACGTCACCCTGGAAGTAGCGGTCCTTCGAGTACGAGGCCTTGCGGCCGCGCGCGGCCATCGCACCCAGGGAGCCCATGCCCCGATAGGTCTTGAACTGTTTACCGTTGATGAACACCAGGTCGCCGGGGCTCTCCTCGCAACCGGCCAGCAGCGACCCGAGCATCACCGAGTTGGCACCCGCAACGATGGCCTTGGCGATGTCACCGGAGTACTGGAGGCCACCATCGCCGATCACCGGAACGCCATGAGGCCTGGCAGCACGGGCCGCGTCATGAATGGCGGTGACCTGCGGCACCCCGACCCCCGCCACCACCCGGGTGGTGCAGATCGAACCCGGCCCGACGCCGACCTTCACCCCGTCGGCCCCCGCCTCGACGAGCGCCCGGGCTCCGGCATAGGTGGCGACGTTGCCGCCGATGACGTCCACCCCGGCGGCAGCCGAGTCGGCCTTGATGCGCCGGATCATGTCGACCACGCCACGGGAGTGACCGTGAGCGGTGTCGACGATGACACAGTCCACCCCCTGCTCCACCAGAGCCATGGCCCGCTCCCAGGCGTCACCGAAGAAACCGACGGCCGCGCCCACCCGGAGCCTGCCGGCATCGTCCTTGGCGGCATTGGGGTATTTGTCGGCCTTCACGAAGTCCTTGAGAGTGATCAAGCCCTTGAGTTTGCCCCGCGAGTCGACGATGGGCAGCTTCTCGATCTTGTTCTTCGCCAGCAACGCCAGGGCGTCGTCGTTGGAGATACCGACGGGTGCGGTGACCAGGGGCATCCTCGTCATGACCTCACTCACCGGACGGGTACCGTCGTCCTCGAAGCGCAGGTCGCGGTTGGTGATGATTCCGAGCAGCATCCCGTCGTCGTCCACCACGGGCAACCCGGAGACACGGTACTGGGCACAGGCATCGTCCACCTCCTGGAGGCTCGCCCCGGGCCCGATCGTCACGGGTTGGGTGACCATCCCGGCCTCCGAGCGCTTCACCTGATCCACCATGTGCGCCTGATCATCGATGGACAGGTTGCGGTGCAGGATCCCGATGCCTCCTTCACGAGCCATGGCGATGGCCATGCGGGTCTCCGTGACGGTGTCCATGGCAGCCGAGGACAAGGGAACATTCAACCGGATGTTGCGGCTGAACCAGGTATCGGTCGCCGCCTCCGAAGGGATGACGTCCGATTCGTTGGGTTGGAGCAACACGTCATCGAAGGTCAGTCCCAAGGTCTCGAAGGGGGCCGGAACGCCAGAGGGGGTCAAATTCGCCACGAGATTGTTCCTCCCAATTGATCTCAGACGGCGAGTCTATCGCGCACCCGCGCAATCAACCGATCCCCCACGCCCCTGAGGAGCTGCCTCCCCCCGAAGCCCCTGCACACATCATCGCCACGGTTTATTCACGACACGTTTTCCTGCGGCCCTCGGGAATCCGACACACCTCTACTTCTGTTGCGACCGTTGGGTATGTGCCACCCGTATCGAAGCCCCGCCATCCGAATGAGGAAGATCAGCGTCGCGGTGCCAAACATCCCGATGCCCCCGGCGACTCCCATGGACGCGAGCCAGACGATCAATCCACTGCCCAGGAGCGCTGCCACCACGTAGAAAGGAGAACGACGGCGGAAGACAAGTGGCACCTCACTGGCCAAAACGTCTCGGAGGATGCTGCCCCCGACACCGGTGACCACTCCGGCCAGTACGGCTGCTGCGGGATGCAGCCCGAAGGCCAGGCCCTTCAGCGCTCCATCGACGGTGAACAGACCGAGCCCCACCGCGTCGCACACCAACAGCGGTATCCGAAGCCGTCTCCCTGTGTGCACCAGCGGCATCACGACCACCGCGGTCGCGATCGACAGGCCGATCATCCAGAGATCGACCAGGGCAGCCACAGGCACTGCACCGATCAGGAGGTCCCGGAGAATACCACCGCCAACCGCGGTGCAGCAGGCGAGCGTGATGACTCCGATACCGTCCAGGTCCCGTCGTCTCGCCTCAAGCGCCCCGGAAGCCGCAAACGCGATCACTCCCGATACAGATATCCCCCACCGAGCCAGCATCTCCAGATCCCACACCACGATCAGAAAGTCTAAAGGGAGCAACCCCTGAATTCCGTGCATGGACATACTCACCCGGCCAAAACAGCCAGGTGTAGGCTCCCCGCGGGAGAAGCAACGGAACCAACCACGTCCTGCACATGAGGAGGCCGGATGGCCCAGAGAACCAGCACCGTGATAGCCGCCCGTGACGCCGCATTCGCAGCGATGAGCGAGGGTTTCCGGCTCATCGACCTGACCGACGCCCTCGGGCCCGAGACCATCCTGTGGCCCGGGGTCCCACCCCTGGAGATCGTCGATGCGGTCACCCACGACGCGCACGGCTATCACGCCCGCGTCCTGACCACCTTCGAGCACGCGGGAACGCACTTCGACGCGCCCGAACACTTCGTCCCAGGAGGCGCTGACACCGCGAGCATCTCGATCGATGACCTCGTGGTACCGGCCGTGGTCATCGACATCTCCGAGAAGGCGGAAACGAACCCGAACACGGTCGTCGAACCCGATGACGTGGTTGCTTTCGAGAAGGAGCACGGCGCCATTCCCGCCGGCAGTGCGGTACTGATGCTCTCCGGGTGGGCCCGGAGGAAGTCCAGCGCGCTCAGCTACATCGGCTCCGAGAGCACCACCGACCTCAAGTTCCCCGGTTTCGGCGTCGAGGCCGCCCGCATGCTCGTGGATCGCGGAGTCGTCGGCCTGGGTGTCGACACCCTCGGCATCGACCCTGGCGACAAACCCGATTTTCCGGTGCACAGAACCGTCTCCCACCCCGCAGGGTTGTGGCACCTGGAGAACCTGATAAACCTCGAACAGCTCCCGGCCACGGGCGGCGTCATCGTGGTCGGGGTGCCACGGATCGCGGGTGGAACCGGTTTCCCCACCCGCGTGTTCGCCTTTGTCCCCAAACAGTGAGCAGGTGAAAGAGCCGCAATGGAATACACGTCCACTCTCCCTCTCGTCGACGATGAGTCCGCCAACCCCCGCGTCAAGGCTGTCTTCGACGACATCCGCGCCACCCGCCAAACCGATTTCATCAATAATTTCTGGCGAGCGCTGGCCAACGATCCCGCAAATTTGGAACGCACCTGGCAGGAGCTCAAGGAAATCATGGGCCCCGGCACGGAACTGGATCCGGTGATCAAGGAACTGATCTACGTGGCGGTCTCCACCGTCAACAACTGCACCTACTGCGTGCGTTCCCACACTGCCGCGGCCCGCGCCAAGGGCGCCAGCGACGCGCAGATCGCCGAGTTGCAGTCCATCGTCGCGGCCGCCAACAAGACCAACCGCCTTGCGATCGGGCTCCAGGTGCCCATCGACGAGGTTTTCGCCTAGATGCAGCAGGAAGGAGGGCATCCATGGATCTGGGTCTGAACGACAGGCGAACGATCGTCACCGGGGGTTCCAAGGGCCTCGGGTTCGCCATCGCACGAGAACTCGTCTCCGAAGGGGCCACGGTGCGGATCTGTGCCCGCAACGCCGGCGAGGTGGAGGCTGCCGTTGAGGGGCTCGGTGAAGGCGCGGATGGCCGTGTCCTCGACGTGCGTGATGCCGGGCAGCTGAATGACTTCGTGGTCTGGGCGGCAGAGTCGATGGGAGGCATCGACGTCCTGATCAACAACGCCGGCGGAGCACATCCGGGCTCCTTCGAAGCTCTCTCGGACGAGTCACTGCTGGCCGATTTCAACATCAAGGTGCACACCTGGTTCCGGGCCGTGAAGGCCGCCCTACCGTGGCTGCGACAAAGCCCTGCCCCCAGGGTGATCAACATCGGGTCGGTCTATGCCCGGATGCCCGATTTCCGGTTCTTCTCCACAACGGTGAACCGCGCGGCCGGGCTCAACCTGACCAAGGCCCTGGCCCAGGAGCTGGCAGGCGACGGAATTCTGGTCAATTCCGTGAACATCGGCTGCGTCGAGACCCCACAGTGGGCGAACATCCATGCAAAACGGGCACCAGAGAAATCAGCGGAGGAGTTCTTCGCGGACCTGGCCGCCGATGAGATCCCCCTTGCCCGTTTCGGCACACCGGACGAGGTCTCGGGAATCGTGGCCTTCCTGGCAGGCGACCGGGCGAGTTACATCACGGGCGCAAGCATCGACGTCGCCGGCGGCATGGGGCGCTACGCCTGAACCCTGAAGGAGGCAACAATGACTGATTTCCGTCTGGACACCGCGACCCGCAGACCGCAGGCCGAACGCGAGACAATCCTCGCCGACCCCGGGTTCGGATCGAACTTCAGCGACCACATGGTCCTGATCGATTGGACCCCGGAACGTGGCTGGCACGACCACCGGATCGTCGGCTACGCCCCCTTCGTCCTCGACCCGGCCTCGGCGGTGTTCCACTACGCCCAAGAAGCGTTCGAGGGGTTGAAGGCCTATGCCCACGAGGACGGTTCGATCTGGCGGTTCCGCGCCGACGTCAACGCCACCCGGTTCCAGTGTTCGGCACGTCGCCTGGCGCTGCCCGAACTCAGCGTCGACGATTTCCTGACAGGCATCGACCGTCTCGTGGATGTGGACCGGGACTGGGTGCCGCGCGGAGCGGAGCAGAGCCTGTACCTGAGGCCTTTCATGTTCGCCCGCTCGGCCTTCCTAGCGGTCAAGCCGTCGACCTCGGTCACCTACGCTGTCATCGCGAGCCCGTCCGGGGCCTACTTCGGCGGATCCGGGGTGCAACCGGTCAGGATCTGGGTCTCCCGCGACTTCAGCCGAGCCGCTCCCGGTGGAACGGGCTTCGCGAAGTGCGGTGGAAACTACGCCGCATCGATGGTGGCCCAGCAGGAGGCCGAAGCAGCCGGGTGCAGCCAGGTCGCTTTCCTTGACGCGGTGGAGCACCGCTACATCGAGGAGCTGGGTGGCATGAACCTGTTCGCGGTCACCGCAAACGGCCACGTGATCACCCCAGCGCTCACGGACTCGATCCTGGAGGGCGTGACCCGCTCCGCGGTCCTGCACCTGGCTGCCGATGCGGGACTGGCCGTCGAGGAACGTCGCCTCTCACAGCAGGAGCTCTTCTGCGGCATCGACGACGGAAGCATCCGTGAGGTCTTCGCCTGCGGCACCGCGGCCATCATCACCCCGGTGGCCAGCTTCACCGATCCGGACGGCACCCACGTCGTGGCGGAGGGACAGCCGGGCAGGACGACACTCGACCTGCGCCGGCAGCTCACAGAGATCCAGTACGGGCGGCGCCCCGACCCCTACGGTTGGATGCACCGCATCGTTTGAGCGCGAGTTCAGTCGTCCTCCTGCGGAAGGTAGTCGACCAGGGCCTGTACCGATGGGATGACGTAGATGGCTCCGCTGAGTGGGGTAGTGAAACGGGTCAGCGCGTCACGGGTCCCATCGACACCGGCCATGCGGCGCAGCATCTCGACCTGCCGCCACTGGTCCTGGCTGAAACCGACGAACAGCGTTCCATGCTCCCCGGTGCAGCCGTACGAGACGTTGTGCCGGAAGATGTCGAGTTCATTGCCGTCAACATCGACCACGGTCCGGGCGACATGCGAAGAGGCCGGTTTGATGTCGTCAGCAAGCTCGACGGAATCGGATTTCGTGCGACCGATGACAAGTTCTTGGTCGTGTTCGCTGAGGTTTTGCCAGGACCTCTCGTGCCGCCACTGCTGAAAGAGCAGAATGCTCGCCCCTGCTCCGGGCCTGCCCGGAGCGACACAGGCCGCTGTGGGGGCCTCGATCAGCGGTGGATTCTCGCTGCCATCGATGAATCCCGTCAGGTCACGCGACTGCTTGTAGTGCCAGCCGTCCAGTTCCGTGGCGACGGTGGCGATGCCGGTGAGGGCGTCGCGCAGCTCCGTTGTCCGATCGAACAGGATGGAGCGTTCCCCAGCGGAGAGCCACACCCACAGATCGTGCGGGGTGGCTGGCATCGTGAAACCATCGGTTCCACGGATCGGCTCATCCCAGTCGGCAGCATCTTCGGGGGTATCCGCGGGCCGGGCAGCGCGCCACAGGCTGGGCCGGACCCCCACGACCATGTTGGTGCTGCCTTCCGTGTAGGCAGCCGGAATTCTGAACAACGCCCGAAGCGCCTCTTCCAGCGTCTCAGAACGGTCGAGATCGAACTCCAGGTATGCGTTCTCCGTGTTTCCCTGGGCGAAAATTCCTGGCTGCGGCATGGTCATGGCGACACCCTATCGGGGAAATCCTCCGCTCCTCGCACCGCCGGGCCAGTCCACTCACATCTTGACTGCACCTTCGGTCAGGCCGCTCAGGAACTGGCGACTACCCACGACGAAAATGAGCAGCAGCGGCGCAACCGCAATGAACGAACCCATCATCACCATTCCATAATCGGTGCCGTGGGCGGTCTGGAGCTGCGAAAGCACCACCTGGAGGGTGAGCTGGTTGGGATTGTTCAACACGATCAGCGGCCACAGGAAGTCGTTCCAGGAACCGATGAACGTGAAGATCCCGAGGAAAGCCAGGGCGGGACGGGCCGCGGGCAACGCGACATGGAAATATTGGCGGAAAAATCCGCACCCGTCCATGGTGGCGGCCTCGATCAGTTCGACGTGCACCGCGCTGGTGAAGTACTGCCGCAGCCAGAAGATCCCAAAGGCGTTCGCGAAAGCCGGGAACATCACCGCCTGCAACTTTCCCACCCAGCCAACCTGGCTCATCACCAGGAACAACGGGATGGTCGACAGCTGTCCGGGCAGCAGGAACGTGAACATGATGATTCCGAACAGGATTCCCCGCCCACGAAACGAGAACTTGGAGAAGGCGAAGGCGGCCACCGAGTCGAGGAAGAGCACAACGAAGGTGACCACCGATGCAACGATGAGGGTATTCATCATCGCGGCCCACACATTCACAGTGCCGGTCACCTTTTGGAAATTCTCCCAGAACCGATCACCGGGAATCAGCGGCGGCGGAAACTCGTGAATGGCGCTGGACCTGTGGGTGGACAGCACAAACATCCAGTAAAACGGAAAGAACGCGATCAGCGCTCCCGCTATCAGGAAGAGGTGCCGCATCAGACCCCACGGCCTGATGGGACGGGCTCTCTGCTCGCTCATGCCCGGCGCTCCCTCGTCGCGAAGAAGTTGATGATCGCGAACACCATCACGATCACGACAATGCCCCAGGCGATGGCGGCACCGTAGCCGTAGCGGTTCTCTTGGAAAGCCACCGAATAGAAATACATGACCATGGTGAGACCGGAATTCCCTACTCCCCCACTGGCGGCGGCGCTTCCCGCCTTGGAGCTGGTGAGCACCTGGGATTCGGTGAACGACTGGAGCGATCCGATTGTGGACATGATCGTCACGAACATCACGATCGGTCGCAGCAGCGGCAGGGTGATGTGGAAAAACTGCCGCACCGGGCCTGCTCCCTCCAGGGACGCGGCCTCGTAGATGTCTTTCGGGATCGCCTGCAGACCTGCCAGAATGATCAGGGCGTTGTAGCCGACGAAACTCCACGCCGACAGCGTCGAGATCGCGATCTTGATACCCCATTCGGTCTGGAGCCACGGAATCTTGCCCGCTCCAATCACGTTGAGCAGCGCGTTCGCCAGGCCAAAGTTGCTGGAGAAAATCGAGCTGAACAGGATGCCCATCGCCACCATCGAGGTCACGTTCGGCAGCAGATACGCCACCCGGTAGGTGTTGGAGAAACGTGTGGTGCTGTTGAGGGCCAAAGCGACGAGAGTGGCAAGGGTGAGGCACGGCACGGTGGACATCACCCACAGGATCAAGGTGTTGCCGAAGGACTTCCAAAACAGTTTGTCCGTCAGGAGGTATTCGAAGTTCTTCAGACCGATGATCTGAAAATCGCCAAGGCCACTCCAGTTCGTC
The DNA here is from genome assembly GCF_037055325.1 of Arachnia propionica. Taxonomy (NCBI): domain Bacteria; kingdom Bacillati; phylum Actinomycetota; class Actinomycetes; order Propionibacteriales; family Propionibacteriaceae; genus Arachnia; species Arachnia propionica. The sequence goes on from NZ_CP146373.1 coordinate 2,159,046, forward strand.
ACCGAGATGAATGCGGTGAACAGGATGGGAGCAGCCGAGAAAAGCGCGAATAGCAGGTAGTACGGGGAGACCGCCGCGTAGAGCGGCAACGCGCGCCGGCCCCGCACCTTGAGCGTTCCGAGGTCGGGTGCCTTCGTACGGGGCCGGCGGGACATCAGAGGGTCAAACCATTCTGCTCGGCGAGCCGTTTGGCCTGCTCAACGGCATCGTTCCAGGCCTGCTCGGGATCCTTGTTGCTGGCCTCCACCAATTCCAGTTCCGCGCTGAAAGGTCCGCTGACAGTGTTGTTGAACTTGTGTTCGTACAAGGGACGCACCGTCTCGGCGGCCTTCGCAAACACCTCGGCACCCACCTGACCGCCCAGGAACTCCGTCGGTGCGTGAAGCGCCTCGGACGTGAAGGCCGTAGAATTCGCCGGGAAGTTTCCCTTGTCCTCGTACTCGACGATCTGATTGTCGGCGTTCAGAATGTGCATGATCACCTCGAAAGCCTTCGCTGCATCAGCGGTGCCCTTCGGGATGGTCAGGAAAGAGCCGCCGTTGTTGGTGGCATCACCGGGATGCGCGCACACGTGCCACGTGCCGGCGGTATCGGGTGCATCCACCTTCAGGTCGGACAGATGCCAGGAGGCCCCGATGTCGGCAGGCAGTTTCCCGGCTGCGACCGCGGCCTGAGTGTCGGGGCTATCGGATTTGGCCCCGGCGCTGATACCCAGCGTGTGGGCCTTGACAGCGGTGTTCCAGGCGGAATGGATGTGTTCCTCGACGCCGATGAACTTCCCGGACGAGTCCACGAAGTTCTTACCCGTCTGCTTTACCGCCGTCTCGAAGACGGTGGAGAGGTTTCGTACCAAGAAGGTGCCCGCTTCCTTCCCTACCATCTCGACACCCAGGTTGAAGTATTCGTCCCAGGTACGGATGGCTGCCGCCAGCGTCTCGGGTTCATGGGGCAAACCCAGCTTCTCGAAGACATCGAAGCGATAGAACAAAGCGGTGGGCCCGATGTCGATCGGGATACCCAGCTGCCTGCCATCGGCCGCTGTGGCCTGAGCCCATTTCCAGTCCAGGAACTCCCCCTTGCGGGATTCGGCGCCCAGCGTGTTGAGGTCGATGAAGAAGTCGGGCTGGGAAGCGAAAAAAGCGATGTCCTCCCCCTTGACGCCCGTGATCGCCGGCAAACCGGAACCGGCCTGGAAGGTCGTGGTGAGTTTCTGTTTGAAGTCGCCACCGATGACATCCTGTCGCAGAGACACGCCAGGGAAGGCCTTGGTCACGGAATCGAGCACCGCGGCGGAGAAACCCTCGGGCCAGGTCCACAACACAATCTGTGAACCGTCCCCGCTGGATGTGCCCTCCGAACCAGCCGGAGCAGTGGAACAGCCGCTCAGGAAAGCAGCCAGCGGTGCGATACCGCCCAAGGCGATCACACCGCGTCGTGTGATTGGTTCGGTGAGCATGTCAGTCTCCTAGGGATGAGGTGAACCTGTCCTCGCCCGCGTCTTTGAGGCTCGGACGCAGGCAAGGCTATGGCGCACATGAATGTGTGTCAATGATCGCCAAAGATCATTGGTGATCGAATTTGTTGCAGCCTGCTGAGGTGGCTTGTAGGTTGGTGTCGTGATCAAAGAGGCTCGTCAGCGCGCTCTCCTGGAGCAGCTGCGCGAACACCAGGTGGCCAGCACCGCCACTTTGTCTGAGGCTCTCAAGGCCTCGACCACCACCGTGCGCCGGGACCTCGACGAACTGAGCGCTCTGGGCTTGATCGTGCGGGTCTTCGGAGGAGCCCGACTGGCTTCCGAGAACCCACTCGCGGAGAAAGTGGACGATCCTTTCGACGAGGTGCTCGCCCGCGGTGACGAGGGCAAACGCGCGATAGCCGGACTGGTCGCCCAGCGGATCACGCCGGGCAACACCGTTTTCCTGGAGGCCGGAACCACCACCTACCGCGTAGCAGAGAAACTGTTGGAGCACGACCTGACCGTGGTGACGAATTCATTGCGTATCGCCGACCTGCTGGTCACCAATCCCAGAACTGAACTGATCATGCTGGGCGGGCACGTCAATCGCGAGTACATGTCCGTCCAGGGAGCCACCACGACAGCAGAGATCGCCAACCTTCAGATCGACGTCGCGGTGCTCGGCTGCTCCGGCGTCGGCGAACGCGCCGTCGTACGCGACACCGACCCGAGGGGTCGCGAGATCAAACTTGCCGCCCGCCGGCACGCCTCCCGCGTGCTCCTCGTCGCCGGCCACGACAAGTTCCCAGGAATCGGCGCCTACAACGCCATTGACGTCGGAGACGTGGATCTGTTGATCACCGACCATCCCCTGCCCACTGCTTTCACTACTCTGCCCACGGAGGTGCTGCACCCGTGAAACTGACCCTTCTAGGTGGCGGTGGTTTCCGCGTGCCGTTGATGTTTCGCACCCTGCTTGCCGACCAGAGCGACCGCCGGGTCACCGAGCTGAGGCTCTGGGACACCGATGCAGGACGCCTGGCCGTGATCCGCTCCATCCTGCAGGCGATGGCCCAGGGACATCCGACGGCCCCGAAGGTGGAGGTGTCGCAGAACCTGGACGAGGCCGTGGCCGGAACCGACTTCGTCTTCAGTGCCATTCGGGTCGGCGGCACCGAGGGCCGCGCCACCGAGGAGACCATCGCCCACTGCTGCGAGGTCCTCGGGCAGGAGACCACCGGCTTCGGTGGCCTGAACTACGCGTTGCGTGGCATCCCCACCGCCATCCGGATCGCCAAAACAATCGCCCGCCTGGCCCCCGAGGCTCATCTGATCAACTTCACCAACCCAGCCGGGATCATCACCGAGGTGAGCTCCCGGATCCTGGGCGACCGGGTGATCGGGATCTGCGACTCCCCCGTCGGCCTGGCCCGGCGCGTGCTCGACACCCTCGAGGGGGCGGGGCTGGTGGCCGCGGGAACCACCTCCCGGGTGATCGCGGGCGACGACCGGGTCCGGCTCGACTACGTCGGTCTCAATCACCTGGGCTGGTTGCAGCGGCTGCTGGTGGACGGCGACGACATGCTTCCGCTGCTGCTGGAGCGCCCCGACCTGATCGAATCCTTCGAGGAGGGCCGCCTGTTCGGCGCTCAGTGGCTGCAACAGCTCGGATCGGTGCCGAACGAGTACCTGCACTACTACTACTTCGCCCGCGAAACCCGGAAGGCCGACGACGCCGTGGAGGCCACTCGGGGGGTATTCCTGGCCGCCCAGCAACGCGACTTCTACGCCCGCGCCGCTGCTCTTCCCGGCCCGGAGGCGTATGCACTGTGGGAAGCCACCCGGCTGCGTCGCGAGGAAACCTACATGGCCTCCAACCGGTTGGCCGCGGGCGGCGTGGAACGTGACGCGCAGGATCTCGCATCCGGTGGCTACGACCGGGTGGCGCTGGCGGTAATGAAGGCGATCGCCTTCGACGAAACCACCGATCTGATCGTCAATCTCCGCAACGGCGACCGGTTGCCGGAGCTACCCCGAGACGCCGTCATCGAGGCACCCTGCCGGATCGGCGCGACCGGACCGGTGCCGCTACCCATCTCACCACTGCCTGAGCACGCCGTCGGGTTGGTGCAGTCGGTCAAGTACTCGGAACGTACCATCATCCGGGCGGCGCTGGAAGGCAGCCTGGACCTGGCGGTCGCGGCCTTCGCCCACCACCCGTTGATCGATGGTGTGGGTGTGGCCCGGGAACTTCTGGAACGCGCCCGGGCAGAATTCCCAGAGCTCGGGTACCTGTCCTGAGGTCGACATGCATCACTTTGACTCCGTAATCCTGGAACGCGTCGAACGCGTCAAGGACGACCGCGTGCGTCCCCTCATCGACCGAACCGTGGGGCGCCTGGAGGTCGCTGCCTGGCAGGTCCCGGGTGAACCGGTTCCACCCGCGGAGGCGCTGGGGCAGAGCTACTGTCCCGTCTCGTTGCCGCATCGCTGGGGAGCTGCGTGGAGCACCTGGTGGTTCCAGCTGACCGGCGAGGTGCCGGCGGAGGCGGCGGGCCAGAAGCTGCGCCTGTCGGTGGATCTCGGGTTCGCTGATGCCTGGCCCGGCAACCAGTGCGAGGGGTTGCTGTTCGACGCCAGATTGCGGGTATTGAAAGCCGTCAACTCCCGGAACCGTTCGACGGTGATCGCTGAACGGGCAGAGGCCGGAGCGGCGCTGAAGTTCCTGGTGGAGGCCGCCGCCAATCCCGACCTGTTCGCGAACGGCTGCACACCGACCGAGCTCGGCGACCACCTGACCGCCCCTCGGGATGCGCTCTACGAGCTGCGTTCGGCCGAGTTGCAGATCCGCGACGAACAGCTGTGGGGACTGTTCCACGACCTCGACGTCGCCTGGGACCTGGCGCGTCACCTCCCGGAGAGGGGCACCCGCCGGGCAGTGATCATCAAGGGCCTGGAACGTGCGCTCGACGCACTGGACTTGCACGACGTGCCCGGCTCGGCGGCACGGGCACGGGCAGCACTGGCCCCGGCGCTGGCCGCACCCGCCGTCGCCTCCGCGTTGAACGTGACGGCCATCGGGCACGCCCACATCGACTCAGCGTGGCTGTGGCCCGTGCGCGAGACCGTCCGGAAAGTGGCCCGGACGTTTTCTAACGTGGTCGCGCTGGCCAACGAGTATCCCGATTTCCGTTTCACCGCGACCAGCGCCCAGCAATATGCCTGGCTCCAGGAACATCATCCGGAGGTGTTCGACCGTGTGAGGGCCGCGGTCGAGGCCGGGCAGTGGTTCCCGTCAGGTGGCATGTGGGTGGAATCGGACGTGAACATGCCCGGCGGGGAAGCCCTGATCCGTCAGTTCACCTTCGGCACCCGCTACTTCCAACGAGAACTGGGGGTGCGCAGCCGCACCCTCTGGTTGCCGGACTCCTTCGGTTACCCGGCGAACCTGCCACAGATCGCCGCCCAGTGTGGAATGACGGGTTTTCTCACCCAGAAACTGTCGTGGAACCAGCACAACCAGCTGCCCCACTCCACCATGTGGTGGGAAGGCATCGACGGCACCCGTATCCTCACGCACTTCCCGCCTGTCAACTGCTATGACTCGGAGCTATCCGCCGAGGAGTATCTGCGAGCCGTCGACAACTACGCGGAGAAGGGGGTCGCCACACATCAGGTGATCCCGTTCGGTTACGGCGACGGCGGTGGCGGCCCGACCGCCGAGATGGTGGAACGGGCCCGGCGCCTGGCTGACCTGGAGGGGGCTCCCCGGATGCGCATGGGCGACCCCGACTCGTTCTTCGAGGCGGCGCGCGCCGAGTACGGGGAGGATGCCCCGGTGCATGTCGGGGAGCTCTATCTGGAGTTCCATCGCGGTATCTTCACCTCCCAACTGGAGATGAAACAGGGCAACCGCCGCAGCGAGCACGCCCTGCGCGAGGCCGAGTTCCTGTGGACGCTGGCGCTGCTCTCGGGGGTTCCGCGGGATCGTTTTCCCGCCGCAGACCTGGAGCGGTTGTGGCGGATGGTGCTGCTGAACCAGTTCCACGACATCCTGCCCGGCAGCTCCATCGCCTGGGTGCACCGGGTGGCGCGCGAGGAGTACGCGCAGATTCTGGTCGAGCTACGTGGCCTGTCCGACGCCGCCATAGCGGTCCTGGGCGGGGGTGAGCCCGCGGTACTCAACGCGCTCGACCACGAAGTGAGGCGGGTGCTGACAACCGGCGACGGGACTCTCCGCATGGTCGCAGCACCGCCGCTGGCCGTCACACCCCTGACAGAGGCGTTGCGCGAACCGTCGGCCCCGGCCACGGCCCACCGCAAAGGCACTTCGGTGGTGATGGAGAACTCCCGGGCGCGGGCGGTCATCGAGCCCGACGGGAGCATCGCTTCGGTGACCGACCTGCTCCGTAGTCGGGAGGTGCTGCTGAACGGGGCTGGTGGCGCGAGATTGCGCGCCTTCGAGGACGTGCCGAACGCCTTCGATGCGTGGGATATCGAGCGACACCACCTCAATCCCGGCAACGAACTTCCTGTACCCGAGGCAGAGTCGGTGGAAATCGTGACCGCCCGGGGACTGCGCGCAGAGGTGCAGGTCACGCGAGTCCTGGGCGCTTCCCGACTCGTCCAGACGATCTCCCTCGACGCCGACGCCCCACACCTGGACTTCTCCTTGGAGGCCGACTGGCAGGAACGCGAAACCCTCCTGAAGATGAGTTTCCCACTGGCAGTGCGGGCCCGTGAGCACGCCGCCGAGGTGCAGTTCGGACACATCAGGCGTCCCGTGCACGAGAACACCAGCTGGGACTATTCCCGATTCGAGGTGCCAGCCGGACGCTGGTTGCTGGTGGACGAACCCGGCTACGGGATCGCCGTGGTCAATGACTCCAACCACGGCCATTCCGTCACCCCGCTGCGTACCGGCACCTCGGGAAACGGGGGAATTGGCACCCGGGTATCACTGTCGCTGATGCGCGCCCCCGTCTTCCCAGACCCGCGGGCGGACCGTTCGCACCGCACGGTCCGGTTCTCACTGCTACTCGACGCCGATCCGGAGACCGCCACCCACGCCGGGGAGGAGTTGAACCTGCCGCCCCGGTTGGTGGAGGCCGCCGAAGCCAAGCTGGCTACCCTCGATGTGCCGGGTGCGCACGTCGCGGCGGTGCTGCCCGCCGAGGACGGATCCGGTGACGTGATCATGCGCATCCACGAGGGATCCGGGAAACCCACCGCTGGGATGCTGCACCTGGCCTTCGACGCGACCCGGGTGCGGGAGGTCGATCCGCTGGAGGAGGACCTCACCGCTGACATGTGGCCGCCCCGCGTCGACGTGACCGCCACCCGGGAGGTTCCGATCACCCTGACCGCGTTCACAATTCTGACCTTGCGCATCACACCGGTGGGAGGAGAATCATGAAACTGCTGCTGATCGGCCTGGATGGGGTGCGGATCGACGTTGCCGTACCCTCGGCAATCCCCGAGAATCCGGCATTCGCCGAACCCCACCACCCCGCCGACCCACGTTTCGCCGCGGAACCCGCGCCCGCGGATCGCCCCGAGATGCCACACGAAACCTCCCCCGCCGCGCCGACACTTGCCCGGCTCATCGCAGGAGGGCTGATCGCGCCGGTGTGGATGACCCCGCCCACCGACTCCGGGCCGGGCTGGTCCAACCTGCTGACAGGCACCACCCACGAGCAGAACAACGTGTGGTGGAACGAGTTCGTTGGGCACAAGCTGGCGGAATGCCCCGACGTGCTGTCCCGGATTTTCTTCGCCAACCCGAAGGCCCGCACCTACGCCGCAGCCACGTGGGAAGCACTGCTGGGAAGCTTCGGCCCGGTGATCCAGCGTCGCATCGATCAGCAGCGCACTGGACAGCACACGTTGTTCGTCCCCCACGACTTCACCCGCGGCTGTGTCAGCGCCGACATCGAGGTGCGAAGCCACGCCTGTCAGGTGCTCAACCACGAGGGCCCGGATGCGGCTTTCGTCTACTTCGAGGGGGTCGACGAGGCCGGACACCGACACGGCGCAGCTTCCCCCGGGTATCGCACCGCCATCGGAGAGGTGGACGAGCACGTCCGCGCACTAGTCAAGGCCGTAGCGGAACGCCACGAGGCGCTCGGGGAACAGTGGTTGGTGGCGGTGACCACCGACCACGGACACAAACCGGAGGGTGGGCACGGCGAAGACGAGGTCGACGTGCGGCGCTCGTTCCTGATCCTGCACTCTTTCGGCGATCCGGTGAAACTACCGGACCGGCTCCTGGAGGACAGGCTACCCAAGGCCCTGTACAGCCACGAGGTGACGCCGCTGCTGCTGGAATTGCTGGGCGTAGCCGGCGGTTCATGGCAGCCGGAACACGAGGTGGGGCTCGCCGTCGACATCCCCTCGGCGGGTCCTACGAGGAACTTGACCTTCGAGTGGTGACCTGGGGCGCACCCATCGGGGAGCCGACACCATGTCCGCTGGTGTTGCCCGGGCGGCTGCTCGCCGATGTCCGAGAGCAGGTATCGGATGTGACAGGCGACGACCGCGCAGGCGAGATGACTGCCCGGCTCCTGACCAACATCGCCACCACCACGATCGATCTGGGCGAGGATGGCGAAGAAACCTGGGTGATCACCGGCGACATCCCCGCCATGTGGTTGCGGGATTCCTGTCTGCAGCTGTCTCCGTTGCTTCGCCTCGCCCCGCGCCACCCGGAACTGGCCGGGGTGGCCGCCGGCCTGCTCCGGCGTCACTGGCGGATGATCCTGATCGATCCCTATGCCAACGCCTTCAACCGGCGACCGAACGGAAACCGCTGGGATGATGACCGACCGAGGCAGGGACCGTGGGTGTGGGAACGCAAGTGGGAGCTCGACTCGCTGACCTTCCCTCTCGACCTGGCGCTTCGCCTGGAGGGGCTCGGCTGCCGTGAGTGGCTGAATGCCGATTTCTACGACGCCCTCGACGTCATCCTCTCCATCACCGAGACCGAACAACGCCACGAGGCAGCGAGCCCGTATCGCTTCACCCGTCCCGGGGCTCCCGCATCCGACACCCTCACACGCGCGGGCCGTGGGTCCAGGACCCGGGAGTGCGGGCTGGTCTTCCAAGCCTTCCGGCCCAGCGACGACGCCTGTCAGCTCGGTTTCAACATTCCCGGAAACGCCTTCCTGGCCAGCACCCTGCGGCGTTTGGCGCCCATCCTGGATTGCGACCGGCGTGCCCGGGCGGAGCGCCTAGCGGCAGGTATCGAGGAGGGCATCCGCTGTTTCGGGGTGATCGAGGACCCGGAACCCCACCTGGCCTACGAGGTGGACGGCATGGGTGGCCGGTTGTTCATGGACGATGCGAATCTGCCGTCTCTGCTTGGGCTGCCTTATCTGGGGGTGTTGGCGGTCGACGATCCCGTGTACCTGGCCACTCGCCGCAGAGTTCTGTCCCCCGAGAACCCCTGCTTCGTCGACGGTACCTGGCTGCGCGGCGTCGGTTCCCCACACACCCCACCCGGCCACGTCTGGCCGATCGCGATCGCGGTCGCGGGCTTGACCGCATCCCACGAGGATGAGCAACTGGTCTGCCTGCGCATGCTGATGAATAGCACCGGGGGTACCGGGTGGATGCACGAGGGCGTCGATGCCGATGATCCGTCACGGTTCACCCGCCCCTGGTTCTCCTGGGCGAACGCGATGTTCTGCGAGCTGGCGCTGGCGATCGCGTCCCGCCCAGGAGTCGATTCCGGGGAACCGGTCAGCCGGCGACGGTGAAGGTGCTGTTCGCGTCGAACCCGGTGGCTTGCGACCATGCCGCGTGTTGCTCGATGGTCTCGGAACGCTGCTGCTGGAGCTTCTGGCCCGCGGCGAGCTGAATCACATTCCGGTCGATCGAGATCGGGGACCTGTGCTCCGGGGAACGGTACATGTAGGCGTTCTTCGCGTTGATGAACTGGTTACCGGTGATGGACAGCTCGATGGGCAAGCCCTCGCCGTAGGACAGCAGGTGCACACCACCCTCATTTGGGTTGGGGCGCACCTCCTGACCCCAGCTGCCGATGCCGGCGTTCTCGCAGTAGTTGTCGGTGAAGGAGCAATTGCGGATCCCGGCTTTGGCGCTGGTGGTATCGGCCTGGCTCTTGTCCTCAGGACCCGCCGCCCAGACCTCGAAGGATTGGCTGCAGCGGGTGATGTAGTTCTTCCTGAAGTGCACATTGCTGCTGCCGAGGCGAAGGACCGGGGCTTCCCTGCCGGTTTTCAGGATCTGATTTCCCTGGATGGTGGTCGCCACGTCGTAGACGTCGTGGATGATGTTGTCCTCTACCAGCACGTCGCTGCCACCGAGATACACCTCGACGCCATTGCCGTAGCGCCAGTGTTTGATCGAACTCTTGTCGTTATCGACGAGGTGGCTGCCCCCAATGTGGCGGATGCGGTTACGGAGTACCTCCACGCCGCTGACGTCGCGGACCTGAATACCGTGCCCGCCGCAACCGATGAGGTCGAGGTCCTGGATGGTCATGTTCGAGACGGCCTGGAAAATCTTGCCGTCCACTGCGACGCGCAGGTCGCCACGGCTGGAGGGGTTCTCCTTGCTGTAAACGGTGAGCGTCTTGCCCGCCTCCCCCCGCGCAACTGAATAGAACTCCAGGTCGCCTTCCAGTTTCGCTTCGTCGGGGAACTTCCTCCTCCCGTGGAATGCGCTGTCGAGAAGAAGGAATCCGACGTTCGCATCATCCGTCAGGGTGTTTCCGCTGTAGTTTCCCTCGACCAGTTCGATCTGCCACTGGTTACCGCCGATGTTCCTCCAGGCCTCGGGCTTGTTGAGGACCTTGTATCCCATGATCCTGGGTTTCTCTCCACTCCCGTAGGCACCGAAGGTGATCCGGCCTTCACCCTGAAGACCTGACAGGTCGGTGAACTGCCCGTAGAAGGTCTGACCACGCTTGAACACGATGGTGTCCCCCCGGACGATCTGTCCGGAGTTGATGGCCGCGACGACCTTGTTGACGGACTGCCAGGGTGTGCTCTCGGAGGTCCCGGCGGCCTGGTCATTACCCTCCTCGGCAATGTAGTAGGTCGTTCCCGGGGCGGCGACGGCGTCGTGGACACTCCCCAGGAGTGTCACTGCGGGAAGGGCTGCGGCGGCCGTGGCGAGGACGGCACGACGACTGATGGACATTTTATGCTCCGCTCAGTTGAAGAAAGAAAAATGTTGCCGACCTGCGATGGGGGTGCGCATCGATGAGTCACTGCAAACCTACGAGCACTTCCCGAGGCCACAAAGTCATCCGGATGGCCGACGGGATTTCCCGGATGTCATCACTCCACCCGTTCCAGGGTTGCCACCTCAAATTTCTGCGCATGACGAGGAGCCCCGGAACCGTGTGGTCCCGGGGCTCCTCGTGTGAGTCAGCTCACTTGTCCTCTTCGTCTTCCTTCTTCTCCACCACGAGGGTTTCAGTGGTGAGCAGCAGGGAGGCGATGGATGCGGCGTTGGCCAGCGCGGAACGGGTGACCTTCACCGGGTCGATGACGCCGGCCTCGATGAGGTTCTCGTAAACGCCGGTGCGGGCGTTGTAGCCGTGTCCCGGCTCCAGGTCAGCGACCTTGGAGGTGATGACGTAGCCCGCCTCGCCGCCGTTCTCGGCGATCCAGCGCAGCGGCTCCACCACCGACTTGCGGACGATGGCCACACCGACGCGCTCGTCGCCGGCCAGGCCGAGGTCACCGTCGAGCACCTTGGCGGCATGGATGAGGGCCGAGCCGCCACCGGCGACGATGCCCTCCTCGATGGCCGCGCGGGTGGCCGAGACGGCGTCCTCGATGCGGTGCTTCTTCTCCTTCAGCTCCACCTCGGTGGCGGCACCGACCTTGATGACGCACACGCCACCGGCCAGCTTCGCGACGCGCTCCTGGAGCTTCTCACGATCCCAGTCGGAGTCGGTGCGCTCGATCTCGGCGCGCAGCTGGGCGACGCGGCCCGCGACCTCGGACTGCTCACCAGCGCCGTCGACGATGGTGGTGTTGTCCTTGGTGACGACGATGCGGCGGGCGCGACCGAGCACCTCGAGGCCGACCTGGTCCAGCTTGAGACCCACCTCGGGAGCGACGACCTGGCCGCCGGTGAGGATGGCGATGTCCTCGAGCATGGCCTTGCGGCGGTCACCGAAGGCGGGGGCCTTGACGGCCACGGAGGTGAAGGTGCCGCGGATCTTGTTGACCACCAGCGTGGACAGGGCCTCACCGTCGACGTCCTCGGCCACCACGAACAGGGTGCCCTTGGCGGCGATGACCTTCTCCAGCAGCGGGAGCAGGTCGTTCATGGAGGAGATCTTGCCGGAGTTGATGAGGATGTAGGGGTCCTCCAGGACGGCTTCCATGCGGTCGGCGTCCGTGACGAAGTACGGCGACAGGTAGCCCTTGTCGAACTGCATGCCCTCGGTGAACTCCAGCTCGGTGCCGAAGGTCTGGGATTCGTCGACGGTGATGACACCGTCCTTGCCGACCTTGTCGAAGGCCTCGGCGATCAGCTCACCGATCTGCTCGTCACGCGAGGAGATGGTGGCGACGTTGGCCATGTCGGCGGTGGTGTCGACGGCACGGGAGTTCTCGTGAAGCCGCTCGACGACGGCCTCAACGGCCTTGTCGATGCCGCGCTTCAACCCGACAGGGTTGGCTCCGGAGGCCACGGCGCGCAGGCCCTCGTGAACCAGTGCCTGGGCAAGCACGGTGGCGGTGGTGGTGCCGTCGCCGGCGACGTCATTGGTCTTGGTAGCGACCTCCTTGGCGAGCTGGGCGCCGAGATCCTCGTAGGGATCCTCGAGCTCGACTTCCTTGGCGACGGTCACGCCGTCGTTGGTGATGGTGGGGGCGCCCCACTTCTTGTCGAGCACGACGTAGCGGCCCTTGGGGCCGAGGGTCACCTTGACGGTGTTGGCGAGAGTGTCGACGCCACGCTCAAGCGAACGCCGCGCCTCCTCGTCGAACTGCAGAGTCTTTGCCATGGGTCACGCCTCGATTCAGCGGGAAACGACGGCGAGGATGTCGCGGGCGTTGAGCAGCAGGTACTCGGAGCCGTCGTACTTGACCTCGGTACCCCCGTACTTGCTGAAGATGACGACATCGCCCTCGGCGACGTCAAGCGGGACGCGGTTGCCCTTGTCATCGATGCGGCCGGGGCCGGTGGCAACGACGCGGCCCTCCTGCGGCTTCTCCTTGGCGGTGTCAGGGATGACCAGCCCGGAAGCGGTGGTCTGCTCGGCCTCGAGCGGCTGGACGAGGACGCGGTCCTCGAGCGGCTTGATCGTGGTTGCCACGACAAACCCCTTTCTGTAGTTGTCCGGCGAGAGCCGGATTCAGTTCGGTGTCCGGTCCGGGCGTCGTCGCGGGTGCCACCCGGTTTGGCACCCGGGCCTACCGAGTGCCAGAAAAAGGCTATACCCCCGTTAGCACTCAATCAAGCCGAGTGCCAAGAACGTGTCGGATCCGAACGACTCACAGCGGGACCGCCTCGTCCAGCACCCGCTGCCTGAGGTCATGGCGCAGCATGCTCTCAGGCACCAGATCCACCTCAGCGTCTACGAGCTCGGAGATGCGCGCCTCCAGGCGCCCGAAAGCGAGAAGTCCCAGCGGCTGCTTCATCTCGAACAGCAGGTCAGCCCACCCGTTCGACCACGAAGGCCCTGGCCCCGGCGACGGTCCGGGCCAGCAGCAGGGTCGCGGCTCCGTCGCCCCTCGGTTTCAGCTGTTTCCGCAGAACGGCGGGATCGACGTCGATGGCGCGTCGTTTGATCTCCAGCCGTCCGATCCGATGCTGCTTGACCCACCGCCTGAGGGTGGCGGCGTCGTGGTCAAGCACGTCGATCACCTGGTAGGAGGTGACGAAGGGGCTGTCGACCGGGGAGCCGGAGGAGACGTAGGCCACCCCGGGGGCCAGCAGCCACCCATCGGGCACGGAGTCGGCCACGAGACCGGCGCGGACGACCGCGTTGTCAGGTTCGTGGATGAACCTCCCGGGTGGGGCGACGGGCAGCGGGGCAGCACCCCCGGTCAGAACGTGAGGTTCGGGTTCCCCCCGGGGGAACACGACCGCCCGGGGGCCGGGATCCGAGGCATTGCTCAGCATCAGCTCGACCACGTCACCCTTCACGGACACCCAGGCTGCCCCGACGCCTTCGGGGATGAGTTGTTTCGGCAGCCCAGGGCCGAGTTTGACGAAAGCCACTCGTCTCCCCCGCAGGTGGTCCTCTACCAGCGACCAGGGTGGGGTGAGGTCAGCGGCGTCCCAGGTCCGGCCCCGCGCGGTACGGCGGGCCGGGTCGAGGAAGATCCCGCCCCACTCAGGAACCTGGACGTCCTCGGCGCGCCCCACGGTCACCTCTCCGCCCCCGACCAAAGCCAGGTTGGCCTGGGCAAAGGCGGCGGTCACAGGGTCCGATTCGACGGCATGAACGCCGAGGCCCGCCTCCGAGAGGGCCATCGCGTCGACCCCGATCCCACATCCCAGGTCCCATACCTCACTGACACCGGTATCGACGAACCGGGCGGCACGCCACCGGGCCACCACCCAGCGAGTCGCCTGTTCCAGCCCGTCGGGGGTGAAGAACATCCGCTCCGCCATCGGCAGTTTCCCCCGGGCCCGCCGCCTCAGGGCCACCTGGGTCAGAGCAGCAGCAGCCAGTTCCGACGGGAAACGCCGCCGCAGCCGCTCGGCTGCACCGAGTGAATCCGGATCGGCCTCTGCTGCCGCCATTTCCAGAGCCATGGCACCGTCATCGCTCAGAATGTCCACACACGCAGCCTAGGGGTTCCGGTTGAGCCGACCGAGCCGAAACCACTCGGGTCGTGGAAGACCTGGCGGCAGGCACTCATCCGCGATTCTTCTAGAATTCCTGCATGACCCGAATCGACGTGTGGCTGTGGAGCGTCAAACTTTTCAAGACCCGTTCACTGGCGACGAAAGCCGTCACCGGAGGGCACATCCGGCTCAACGGCGACCCTGTCAAACCGGCACACACGATCAGGCCCGGGGATCGCGTCACCGTCAAGGAGCCCGGCTGGACGCGGGAATTCGAGGTGGTGGAACTGCTGAGCAAGCGGGTCGGAGCACCCATCGCCCGGAAGGCGTACGTGGACCATTCCCCCGAACGTCCCGCGTTCCTCAACGTGCCGGTTGGCAAACGCGATCGCGGCGCAGGGCGCCCGACGAAAAAGGACCGCAGAGCCATCGACAAGCTGATGGGATCAGGGGATTGAAAACTCCCTCGAGTCGACCAGCTCGCGCCGAGGACCTCTACTGATCCAGTTCGCGGGTGTCGAGTTCCACGACTTCGTCACCCAACGCCGCCAGCAGGCGGTGGCGCTCCTCACGCCGTTCGCGCTGCTCGATGGGATTCGGGACGGGGGCAGCCGCCAGGAGCCGTTTGGTGTATTCCTCCTGCGGATCGAGTAGCACCTGCGCACGATCCCCCTTCTCGACGATCTTGCCGTGCTGCATCACGACGACACGATGGGCGAGGGAGTCGATGACGGCCAGGTCATGGCTGATGAACAGGCAGGCGAAGCCGAAATCGCGTTGCAGGTCGGTCAGCATTCCCAGCACCTGGGCCTGCACCGACACGTCGAGGGCCGATGTGGGCTCGTCGGCAATCAGCAGGTCCGGGCTCAGCGAGAGCGCGCGTGCGATCGAGACACGCTGCCGCTGTCCACCGGAGAGTTCGTGCGGATAACGGTTGAAGGCGCTCCTCGGAAGCTCGACGGCCTCCAGCAGCTCGTAGACCCGTTTCTGCCGCGATGCCTTGTCCCCGACCTTGTGCACCTCCAGTGGTTCGGAGATCACGTCGCCAATGGGAAGGCGCGGGTTAAGGGATGCGGCAGGGTCCTGGAAGATCACCCCGATGCGGCGCCGCAGCTCCTTCAGGTTTCGGCCCTGTGGGCCCTTCTTCGAGCCGGCTCCCCGGACCAGTTCCTGGCCGAGGACCTTCACGTCGCCCCCGGCGGCTGGGATCAGTCCCAACAGCGCCCTGCCAATGGTGGATTTACCGGAACCCGACTCCCCCACCAGGCCGACGATCTCACCGCGTTTCACGTCAAAGGTGACGCCGTCGACCGCACGGAACGGTCTTTTTCCGGTGCGTTTGTACTCCACGACCAGTTCGTTGACCTCGAGGGCCGATGTGGCGTTCTCGGCGACATCGGACGGTACGGAACCGAACTGGCCATGCCCTGCCCCCAGGTGCGGAACCGCGTCCAGGAGTTTTTTGGTGTAGGGGTGCTGCGGGTTGAGGAGGACCTCCTCCGCCGTACCGCGTTCGACGATGTTGCCCTTGAACATCACTGCGACCCGATCGGCCATGTCCGCCACGACGCCCATGTTGTGGGTGATGAGCAGGATTCCGGTGTTCAGTTTCTCCTTCAGCGACCTCAGCAGGTCGAGGATGTCGGCCTGCACGGTCACGTCGAGGGCCGTGGTGGGCTCGTCGGCAATGATCACCTCGGGGTCGCAGGCAAGGGCCATGGCGATCACCACACGTTGCCGCATACCACCCGACAGCTCGTGGGGGTACTGCTTGACGCGCCGCTCCGCATTCGGGATACCGACGGCTTTGAGCAGGTCGATCGCCTTCTGCCAGGCGACCTCACCGTGTGCAACGTTGTGCACCTCCATCGACTCGGTGAGTTGCTCGCCGATCTTGATGACCGGGTTCAGGGCGGTCATCGGCTCCTGGAAAACCATGGCAACACGATTGCCACGCAGACCGCGCATTTCACGCGAGCTGAGGCTCCCCACTGTCTTGTCCGCAACCATCGTGTCACCGGTAATGCGTGCGGTCCTGGGAAGCAGACCGAGGGCCGTGGTGGCTGTCACCGACTTGCCCGAACCCGATTCGCCGACCAAGGCCACCACTTCGCCGGGCTTGACCGCGAGGCTGACGCCCTTGACGGCTTGAACCCGCCCGAACTCGGTACGGAAGCTGACATCCAGTTCCCTGAACTGGAGCACCGGCTCGAGTTCTTCGGAGGACGGAGTGGTCTCGTTGACTTCAGTGCTCATTTCTTTCCCCTCAGTCCATCTGCTGCCGCGGGTCGAAGGCATCGCGCAGGCCATCGCCAATGAAGTTGACGCACAGCGCAATGACCAGGATGAACAGGCCCGGCCACCAGAACAGCCACGGTCGAGTGCCCATGGCAGCCTGGTTCTCGGAAATCAACAGACCCAGCGAGGTCTCGGGAGACCTGACTCCGAATCCCAGGTAGGACAGCGCCGTCTCCAACAGAATGGCCGAAGCAATCAGCAGGGTCGAGTTCACCACGATGGTGCCGATGCAGTTCGGCAGGATGTGCCGGAAGATGATGCGCCAATCCGATGTACCGATGGCCTTGGCCGCATGCACGAACTCACGTTCCCGCAACGAGAGCACCTCGCCACGCACCAGGCGTGCCATCCCGGTCCACACCACGAGCCCCAGCACTCCGGCCAGGATGTAGATGTTCGCACCGTCGACCATGCGCCCCAACACAGCGGCCAATACAAGCAGTGGGATGATGATCACGAGGTCGGTGGCCCGCATGAGGACTGATTCGACACGCCCACGGAAGTAGCCGGCAGCGGAGCCGACGACGGTTCCGATCGCGGTCGCGATGAAACCGACGACGAAGGCGATGATCACAGACTTCTGGGTGCCCTGCATCACCAGGGCGAAGTAGTCCTTGCCAATGGTGTTCTGCCCGAAGGGGTTCTCCCCGAGGGAGAAGGGCCACAGCTGGAAGGTAGGGGCACCGTTCGCTTTGGCCAGCGGGTACAGGTCGACGTGGTTTTTCGGCCACCAGAGGCTGGAGGAGAACGCGAGCACAATGACCAGGAGAAGGATGATACTCGCCGCCATCGCTCCCTTGTGGTGGAGGAAACGGCGACGCACCAGGGCACCCTGGGAGTAGGAGTTGTGTCCCGCCTCGTCGATCGTCTCTTCCAGTTCGTATTCTCCCGGATCCGGATTCACCTGATCGGGCTCGCTGGTTTCAGGGACGCCTTGCCCCTGCTCCGAGGTGGCCTGCTTTGCGTCTTTCTGTTCCGGCTGTTCCGGTTTGTTCTGCTCGGACATCTTTTCCTCGGGTTCTGTGGGGCTCATCGGGAGATCCTCGGGTCGAGGAAGGCGTAGGCGATGTCGGCCACCATGTTCATGACGACGGCGGCGGTACCTGTCACTAGAAAGAAGCCCATGATCCGGTTGGGGTCGGCGGCCAGCAGTCCCTCCTTGAAGAGCATGCCCATGCCCTGCCAGCCAAAGACGGTCTCGGTGATAACCGCGCCACCGACGAGACCGGCGAAGTCGAATGCCACGATCGTGGCGAGCGGGATCAGGGCGTTGCGCAACGCGTGACGGGTGATGACCTTGCGCTCGGAAACACCCTTGGAACGGGCTGTGCGAATGTAGTCCTGGTTCAGGACCTCCAGCATGGAAGCTCGTGTATACCGGGTGTAGGAGGCAATCGAGATCAGGGTCAGCGCCATCGTCGGGAGCAGTATGTGGGTGAGGCCATCGATGGTGTATCCCCACCAGTTGGTGTCCAGGTTCGGTGTGGACGCTCCGATGGTGGGGATGGGGTGATCGACGTCCTTCAGATAGGCGGCCCAGTTGCTCAACAGCAGATCGACCATCGCAGTCAGAGAGGCCAGCAGCGAGGTGATCACCGAGGCGAAGGTCGCCTGACGCTTGGAGAACCCGCCCAGCAGCTGCCCCGCAGCGATGCCGACCACGATGGCGGCTGCCAGCAGACCGAGCAGCAGCGGCACGGAGGGATTCGTCATCAACTCCCCACGCAGAGTGACATAGCCGATGATCCCCCCAAAGACCGTTGCCCCCACTGCGTTGCGCACCTTCTTGTTCTCAAAACCACTGGTGAGCACGACCATCAGGGCACCGATGCCAATCACCACCAGGATGTACATGGGGATCCCGAAGACGGGTTTACGGAGCCAGCGCACGGCGTCGAAGTAGACCATGATCCCGGCAAAACTCACGGCCAGGGACCCGAAGGTGATCAGGCGCCGCTTCCACGAACCGCCGACGATCGCTGCAACGATGAAGGCGAGTACCACAGATGTCACCGCTATCGTCAAGGGCGTGAAACGCGCCTTCTCTATCCAGTTGTTGAACTCGATGGCCGCGTACTGCTTCAGCAGCACCGCAAACCAGAACACCGGGAGCGAGAAGAACACGAAAGCCATCAAAGTGATGGCATAGTCGAATCCGCTGTACTGCCTGATGGCGGTCAGGATGCCCAGAATGACACCCGTGACAATGGCCAGGCAGACCGCGAAAATCACCAGCCTGACCGAGACCGAGGCCGCCGAGGAGAGCAGGACGGTAACAGGCTGACCGCTGCTGGCAGTACCCAGGTCACACTGGCCGTACAGACACTTCGCCGCGCCTCCGAGCCACTCCAAGTACCGCTCATACCAAGGCTTGTCGAGCCCCATGAAAGCGATCCGCTGCTTCATCAGGTTATCCCTGTTGGGCGAGTTCGATTCGCGTAGATCCGCCAGCGGATCACCTGCGTTGATGGCCAGGACAAACATCAGCAGAGAGCCCAGCAGGAGGACCACCACAGAGATCCCCAAGCGTTTGGCAATGTACTTGATCACGAGAGTTCCTATTCCAGGAGGCTGTCAGGCCAACGCCTGGCTGACCCATAGCGCCCGATGATAGAGCACTTCCGGGCAACAATGTGCCGGCCACCTTTCATCTTTGAGACGAGCAGTCCCTTGGGAACAGTTCGTGGGGGCGAGCCTCCGACACGGCCCACCCCCACGAAAGAGTTCAGTTCAGATCAGGTCAGATGTCACTTCACCCGCCATTGGTAGGCGTTCCAGGACACCGTGACCTGGGTGGCCGTGGGGCGGACGTTCTTGACCTTGCTCTTCCACGCGACCACGGCTGGGTGGGCGTAAAGCGGGATGTTGAACAGCGTATCCCAGGCCTGTTTCTCGATGACCTTGAGCTGCTCGACCTGCTCCCCCCGGTCAAGGGTGTTGGTCACCTTGTCCCACGCCTCGTCCACCACCGGGTTGGAGTACTTGCCGTAGTTCTGCTGCCTCCCGCTACTCATGATGTTCTGTCCGGTTGCGATCTGACCGGCGCTCGACCATGCGTACAAGGCCACCTCGTAGTCGCCATTTTTGAGGTCTTTCGCGAAGAAATCCTCCTTCGCTGTATCCTCCACATTGAAGCCGGCGTCCTTGCAGGAGGACTGGATGGCCTGGACGGTTTCCGTGCGCCGCTGGTTGCCGGCCTTGTATCCGAGCCGAACTTTGACGGGAGTCTGAACGCCGCTTTCTGCCACCAGCTGCTTGGCCTTCTCGATATCGACCGTGTCGTAGCGACCGTCGTAGGAAGCGGACGTGAGCGTCTCGTAATCGGCATCGCCTGGGAACGCCTCCCGGACGTTCATCACCGTCGCATTGGGATCAATCGGTTTGATGATGTTGTCGACGATGGTCTGGCGAGGAATGCAGTAGGCGAAGGCCTCGCGCAGCTTCTGCCCGCCCTGGGAGTCGGAGAACACGCTCTTATCAAGGAAGTTGAAGTCCAAGTGCTCGTAGGTTCGTTCCGGGTAGGTGGCCACGTTAACGGAGGACCCGATGCTGTTCAGGGTATTGACAGTGTCGACCGTGGCATGCGGGCGGATCACGTCCAGGTCACCGTTCTGCAGCGACTGCGCCATCTGGTTGTCGTCCACGTAGGAGAACACGAGGTTCTTCGTCCCTGCTGGGGTTCCCCAGTAGTTCGGGTTCGCCTCCAGGGTGACGTTGTTGTCCTTCCACGCTTTGATCTGGTAGCGGTTCGAGGACGGGATCACGTCGGGTTCCGGCAACTCACCTGGGTTGAAGATCCATTTCTTGTTCCAGAATTCCGCGACCTTCCTGACGGTTTCCCCATCGCGGTTCTGGATCGCCTGGGCCAGCTGATCAGGGGTCAGACCGGACTTCGTGGCGACCACGTGGGCCGGGAGCGGGGGATCCACCATGATTTTGTAGTCCGGGTATGCGCCCTTGAATTTCATGGTGAAGGTCTTGCCGTTGATCTCACCCTGCGGCCCC
This sequence comes from Arachnia propionica, assembly GCF_037055325.1. NCBI lineage: Bacteria > Bacillati > Actinomycetota > Actinomycetes > Propionibacteriales > Propionibacteriaceae > Arachnia > Arachnia propionica. The sequence continues at coordinate 2,179,588 of NZ_CP146373.1, forward strand.
TCCGGGACTTGTTCTGGCCACATCGTGGAGACGTGGTCGAAGACCGCTTCAGCTCCCTCAACCGTTCCGCTGATCAGACCCGGCGCCACGAACTCGGGATTCTGGGAGGCCCAGCCCAGCAGAAAGTCGTTAATGGTGATCGGGGTGCCATCCGACCACTTCGCTTTGTCCGAGATGGTGTACTTCATCTCGAGGGGATCCTGGCTGAGCACCTCGAAGGAACCGAATTCCTTATCCTCGCAGATGGTGCCATCGGTTCCGAAATACACGAAATTACTCAGCACCTGGTCCATGACCACTGAGTTGTAGACCGAGTTCGTACGCGATGTCAGAGTGTTGTAGCCATCCCACTTGCCGGGTCCGGGGCTGTAGACCACCTGACCATCGGCAGTCTCCTTGATGCCCGCGTCCCGGGCGCATGGATTGTCGCCTCCGATGGCGGTCTCGGAGGCTGCCGGCTTGGCTTCGCCCTCGGCTTCCTCACCACTGGTACATCCGCTGAGCAGCAGTGCTCCGCTCACCAGCACAGCCAGGGCAGCATTGGTTCCCCTGAACTTCATGTTTTCTCCTTGTCGTGAGCCGACATGCGGTCCCACAATGGGACCGGTTGGCATCGGACCCTAGTGGTAGTCGAAGTCTTCACGCACCCCGAGGGTCAGTTGTGAGACATATTGTTACGTATCTGATACGTGAGACCCCTTATCAGACCACAGTCAGACCACGATCCGAGTGACCGGCAGCCCGGTCTGAGCGGAGAAGTCCAGCGGCGACGACGGCAATCCTGCGCGCACGGCTGTCAGGCCGACGGCGGCGATCATGGCTCCGTTGTCGGTGCACAGCCCCGGCCTCGGACGCCGCACCGCAAGCCCCTCTCCGCCGGCCCGTTCCTCAAGCAAACCACGCAACCGTGAGTTGGCGGCCACTCCCCCTCCGAGCAGGATCGTCCCCACCCCGAGATGCCGAGCGGCGTCAAGGGTTTTGGAGACCAGCACATCGGCGACGGCCTCCTGGAAGCTGGCGCACACGTCGCTCACGGGAACCTCCCGACCCTCCAACCGGGCGGTCTCCACCCAGCGCGCCACCGCCGTCTTCAAACCGGAGAAGGAGAAGTCGAAGCGATGTTTCTCGAGGTCGTGGCGTGCCGTGAGGCCGCGCGGGAAACGGATGGCAGCGGGATCGCCATCGGCTGCGGCACGGTCGATGACAGGACCGCCCGGGTAGGGCAGGTCCAACAGCCGCGCCACCTTGTCGTAGGCCTCCCCTGCTGCGTCGTCGATGGTGGAACCCAGTTCCTCGATGTCACGGGCCAGGTCGCGAACGTGCAGCAGGGATGTGTGGCCGCCGGAGACCAGCAACGCCAGGGCTGGCATCGGGAGAGGACCGTGGTCGAGGAGATCGACGGCGATGTGCCCGACGAGGTGGTTCACCCCGTACAACGGTTTGCCAAGATGCGCGGCGAGAGCCTTGGCGGCTGAGATCCCCACCAGCAGGGCTCCCATCAGGCCGGGGCCGGCGGTGACGGCGATGGCGTCGACTTCGGCCAGGTCGACGTCGGCCGCGGCGACGGCGCGTTGCAGGGTGGGGACGAAGGCCGACAGGTGTGCCCGGGAGGCGATCTCCGGCACCACTCCCCCGAAACGCACGTGGAGATCGACGGAGCTTGCGACCTCGTTGGCCAACAACTGGTCGCCGCGGATGATGCCAACGCCCGTCTCATCGCAGGAGGATTCGATTCCCAGGATCAACGGCTCACTCATTGGCTCTCCTCCATCTTCGTCCTCTTCTCCATGACCACAGCGTCGACGCCTCGCCCGTAGTAGTTTCCGCGCCGATTCACTGGAACGAATCCGTTCGCTGCGTACAACTTGATGGCCGCGATGTTGTCGGAGGCCACCTCCAGCAGCACGTTTCCGACCCGCTGTTCCGCAGCCCAGGCGATCCCGCGCCTCAGCAGCCTTCCCGCGATGCCTAGGCGGCGATGTTTCCCCGCGACGACAATCCGGTCCAGGTCGGCGGTGTCGCCCGCGTGACGCCAGGATGCACAGGCGATCACACCCTCCACCGCGGCGACGGCCACCTCCACGAGGCGGTCATCACCGCTGATCTCCTCCAGCCACGACGTCTCCGACCAGCGTTGCCGAGCCGGGAAAGCTAGCTCCAGCTGGGTCAGGGCGGGGGCGTCGGCAGGCATGGCGGTCCGGATGATCATCGGGGCGCCCTGAGGCGGGGCAGCGCCGACTTGCGGGTTCTCGGCACCGCAGCATCCGCGGCCCGCAGGTAGAAGGGCTCCCCGTCGACGACCGCTAGATCAGCCCAGCGCGCCGCCAACACCGCCGCATCCAAGAAACGCGGCCCGGCAGGGTCGTCTGGGACCGGGCCAGCTGCAGGCAGGTCCGGGATCACCTCGGGCGCACTCACCCGGGGTTCACCGACGCGAATTCCGTCGCGGTAAAGCGCCCAATAGAACTCCTTGCGGCGAGCGTCAGAGGCCACCACGAACTCGTCGGGCGCGTCCCGCCACTGGGCGGCGATCACGTCGAGGGAACACACCCCGTGCAGGGGCCTGCCCGCCACCGCTGCCAAAGTGCGAGCGGTCACGATCCCGACGCGAAGTCCCGTGAACGGCCCCGGTCCCATGCCGACGGCGTAGGCATCGATTCCGGTCATGGCAATCCCAACCGATGCACACACGCGCTGGATCAGCGGAATCAGGGTCTCGCCGTGGGCGCGGGTATCTGCCGCCGCATCAGATACGACGGGTTCCCCGTCGCGGGCCAGACCCACTGCCACGTAGTGGGAGGTGTCGATTCCCAAGGTCCAGGTCATGGTTTCCTCCTGATGACTTCCAGGGCGCCGTCCCAGCGCGGACCGATGCCGGTCAGGATCACACGCCGCGCCTCGTCACCGACTTCACGGTCGATATCGATTTCCAACCGCTCGTCGGAGAGCCACTCGGCGATTCCTTCGCCCCATTCGACGAGGGTCACCGACCGAGACAGCGTCTCATCGAGGTCGATGTCGGCCAGTTCATCGGCATCTGCCATGCGGTAGGCATCCACGTGCACTAGGTCCGGCCCATCGCCGCGAGCAGAATGAATGCGCGAGAGCACGAAGGTGGGTGAGATCACGGGACCCTCAACATCGAGTCCCTCCCCGATTCCCCGGGCCAGGGTGGTCTTGCCGGCCCCGAGGTCTCCGGTGGCGATGATCACATCGCCCGCACGGAGCAGACCCGCCAATTCCACACCCAGGGCATGCATCGCTGCGGGGGTGGGGACGGTGACAGCCACGGGCAGGTCGCGGCCAAGCACGATCCCGGATGCGTTTTCGCGGAGCGGAATGAAACCGTGCGCACCCCACCACTCCACGAGCTCGGGGAACTCACGACGACACAGCACCTCGACCCGCTTCAGACCCGCGTCCACCGCGAGCGAGACGGCCCCACCGATCATGGCCTTCGCAATCCCTCGCCGAGTCTCGGTGGGCAACACGGAGACCCGGCGCAACGTGGCGACCTCTCCGTCGTGGGCGACCAGCAGGCAACCGACCATGCGCTCACCGTCGAAGGCGCACACCCCCCAGCCCTCTGTCAGAGCCCTCTCCACATCGGCACGAGAGTCGGAGAGGGCATCGGCGGGTGGGTCGACGCGACGACGGGCGGCAAAAGCGGTCCGGATGACGCGCAGCATCCCGGGGACGTCTGCTGCGGTGGCCAGTCGCACCTGGATGATCTCGGTCATGGCGGGCAGATTTTAACCCCGCTCCCCCCGGTGGCCGCGATCCCGGCGATCGCCACGCCGCCAGGGACCACGACCGCGACCGCCGCCGGGGCGACGTCGCTGCTGGGGCCTGGGCGCGATCAATGCCTGGTAGTCGCTCTCCGTCACGGGAGCTCCCGCGCAGGGACGGGCGCCCGTGAGTGAGGCGAGTTCGTCGCTTCCCGGGGTCACCTCGATCGGTTCGGTCTTGACCCCGGCCTGCCCCACGATCCGGCGCATCTGTTTGCGCTGGTGCGGCAGGACGATGCTGACCACAACTCCTTCCTCACCGGCACGGGCGGTGCGTCCGGCTCGATGGAGGTAGTCCTTGTTGGTCTTGGGGGGATCCACCTGGAGCACCAGGGAGATGTCATCGACATGGATGCCGCGGGCGGCGACGTCGGTGGCCACCAGGACGGGCACCTCTCCTCGCTTGAAAGCCGCGAGGATACGGGCGCGGGCGCCCTGGGTGAGGCCTCCGTGCAGCGCCCCGGCCATCACCCCGGCCTCACGCAGCTGCCTCGCGATGCGGTCGGCTCCCATCTGGGTGCGGGCGAAGACCACGGTCCGGCCTTCCCGGTTCGCGATCTCGGCAGTGGCCTGGTTCTTGTGGTGAGGAGCCATGTGCAGCACGTGATGGGTCATGGTGGTCACCGATGCCTTGCCGGAGTCCACCTCATGGGTGACCGGATCGGCGAGGTGCTTCCTGACCAGTGCGTCCACTGCACCGTCAAGGGTGGCGGAGAAGAGGAGCCGCTGCCCGTCCGCGGGCACGGCCTCGAGGATGGTGGTGACGGCGGGCAGGAACCCGAGGTCGCTCATGTGGTCCGCCTCATCGAGAACCAGCACCTCCACCCGGCTGAGGTCGACCGCCCCTTGTTCGAGGAGATCGATCAGCCTGCCGGGAGTGGCCACCACCACGTCCACGCCGCGCTCGAAAGCCTTGAGCTGGGGACCGTAGGCCATGCCACCCGCCACCAGGTACAGGTGAAGTCCCATCACCGCAGCCAACGGTGAGAGATTGTCTGCGATCTGCAGGGCCAGTTCACGGGTGGGGGTCAGTATGACGGCGCGCGGGGTGCCGGTGGGATCACCGACTGCGAGGCGGGTCAGCAGCGGGAGCCCGAAGGCCAGGGTCTTGCCGGACCCGGTGCGACCGCGACCGAGCACGTCGCGACCAGCGATGGCGTCGGCGATGGTGGCGCGCTGAATCGGGAATGGCTCCGTAATGCCCTGCTGCTTCAAGACCGCCACCATGGGAGCGGCCACACCGAGTTCTGCGAAACTGGAGGTCGTGTCGTTCTCGGCGACCTCCACCTCGACGGTGGTGGCCTCCCAGCTCATCTGATCCTGTTCGACGGGGTCGAAGTCACGCGATTCGCGGAACTGGCCGCGCCCTTCCCCGAGTCGGCGATCATGACGGCTGCGACGCTCATGGTCGCGGCGACCGTGTGAATGTTCCTGCCGATCCCACCGGGGGGAACGGAAACTCCTCGGACGCTCACCGCGACGGAAGTCCTGGTCGAAATCGCGATCCCGACGTTTCCGCTCGTTTCGCTCATTCCTGCGGCGGTCGCCATCGCGGTCACGGAAGTCATCGCGCTGCCGGAAGTCATCACGGCGACTGTCGAACCGGCCTGCGTCACGGCTCCGCGGCGCATTCCGGTCGTCACGTCGACCGTAGCGGGAGCGGGAGCCGCCCCATCGCTGCCCAGATTCGCGATCGTCACGCCAGCCTCGATCGTCGCGGCGACCGCGTTCCCTGTCGCGGTTCCTCTCACGGCCGAAGTCGCGATCGTCATTCCCGAAGCCACCGCGCCCATGGGCACGATCGCCCCGGCCGAAACCTCCAGAGCGCGCTTCGGGGTTACGTACCCCGCCTGATCGACGGGGTTTGTGACCACGAGCTGCACGTTCAGCAGCGCTCCAACGCTTCTTGGGGGTGCCGTCCGACTTGAACGACTTGGGTTTCTTCCTGGGCATGGCCATGGCAGGTCCTGTTCACGGTGCTCGTCTCGGGCCCGACGGATAATCCCGCGGGCGGCGGCGCGTCTCGTCACATACGAAAACATCCGGAACACAAGACGGCCGTTGGTGCGCTCGGTGCGCAGCTGACAGCCGGGAAATCCGGCGTCGGGGAACCCGGGGAAAGGTCAGCAGCATCCCCGGGGAGGGCCAGTCAGGCCGACTTGTCATTGTATGCCGTGAAATCTGATTTGATCAATGCACGCCTCATTCCTGAGGTGCCAGGGAGACAGCCACCCCGTTGAGGATCACCTCCAGTTTTTTCATGAACCAGTCACGAGGAGAAGAATCGACGGCCTCCAGTTTGGCCTGGCGGATCGCATCCCACCCGGGGACAGGCTCCCCGATCGACTCCTCCGGGGCCCAGGTTCTTCGTAGGTCATCGCGCTCAGGCCCTGCCTCGGCCAGCAACCCGTCCACGTGTTCCACCGCACGACGGTGATCCACCACCATGTCGAAGATGAGGTCACAGGCCAGCAGGGCATTGCGGGCCGTGAACCCACGTTCCATCAGAAAGGAGCATAATTCGTCGTTCAGGCGCACCAGCATCGGGGTGATGACTCCTCGCGAGGCCTCGGTAGCGGAGCCAGGGTGAGCCTCCCAGAAGCACCACGCGCAGGTGGCGTAGTCGACGAGCACTTGCCGCCAGGTTCCCTTCAGCTCGGGCCATTCCACGGATTCCAGGGCAAGGCTGAGTCCGAGCCGGACAAGCTCATCGCGGTCAGGGGCGTAGCGGAACAGTGTGCTCTCCCCCACTCCGAGGCGTTTCCGGACCGCGGCGAAGGTCAGGGTCGGGAAGCCCACATCGAGCACGGCCCGGGCCACCGCTTCCCGATCCAGCCTCGGAGGTCGACCGCGACGAGCTCGCGTACCCATCAGACACTCCCCCGCGCAGCGGTCTCCGCATTGGAGCGGAAATCACGAAAGGCGGGATGCACGAGAACGAATACCGCAACGATTCCCAGAGCCACAATGGACACGATAACGGGCAGCGGCCTCCACCAGCCGTAGAAGAGGGTGCTGAGCGTCGGGGCGAGAACGTAGGTGAGGCCGTTGGTGGCACCGATCACCCCGGCGAGCCCACCTTGCTCGTCGTGCTCGACCAGCATGGTGGGACCGGATGTGTAGCCGGGCATCGCTATTCCGATTCCCAGACCGATCAGTAGGGCCGATACGAACATCACCCAGAGTTCCGCCTCGGGCAACATCACCACGAATCCGACGGTTCCGACCACCGCACCGACGCGCAACAGCATCGGCGGCGCCCACTGGGTGACGGGCACGACGACGGCCTGGGCGATGATCATGCCGACCCCGATCGCCAGCATCACGGCACCGGACAGCTGCCCGCCCGCGACCTCATCCAGGTGGAACCTGTCCATGATGATGAAGCTGGCCGTGTTCTGGATGAAACCAAGGGCGGTGAAGGTACCGAAACCCGCCACCAGGAAGGGCAGGATCCGCTTGTCCATGGGGCTCACCCGGATCGGGCTCTCCACGAGTCGGTTGCCTGCACCGCCGTGCAGGCAGGCAAGCACGAGCAGCATGGCGATCCCGATCAGCACGGGCACGACGATGATGGGGGTCAGCAGGCCGAATCCGGCCAGGGCTCCACCCACGATCGCCCCGAGGATACTGGCGATTCCTTGCACTGCACCTATCCCGGCCATTCCCTTGACGCGGGCCGGCCCCTCGGGCGTGAACTCGGCTATGTAGGCCTGGGCCGTGGGTGGTACGGCGGCGATCGCGGCCCCGAAACCAATTCCCCGCAGCAGCACAAACAGCAAGAACAAAGCAGTACCCGTGAGCAGGCCCTGCACGCCGGCTGTCGCCAGCACGGAGAACAAAGTCATGGTTACGATGGCGAGCGCCAGAGCCGCCAGGAGCACAGGTTTGAATCCCTTCGACTGAGCTCTTCGCCCCCAGAAACCAGAGGTGAGCACCACCATGACGGCAGCGGCAGAGATGGTCACACCCAACTGCCACTCGGGCATGTCAAATCTGCGGGAGAGAGGGGCAATGATCGGGCTGAGGGCCATCTGGCCCACATACACGATGAGAACGGTCCCGAGCAGCAGAGGGATCTGGGACTTCGATGTCCCTGTTGGAGCAACGTCATCGGTGGTCATGGACCCAACCTACACCTTTTCGAGGGTTAACCGCCATAATTTGTTTTCTCGCCTTGCCGCACCCAGCAGGATCATGAAGCCCCACACCCGCCAGGGAGATCACAGGTCCGCCTGGCAGGTGGTTCCTAACTTTTGGTCAGAGTTTGAATTGGCTTTGGCAAGGTCTGGAGTGGTTATGGATTTCCGTTCTAGCCTGTTGCCGTTGCTCCCTTCTCTACTGGCAGGAGGTTGACGTGTCCCGCTGGAGGATTGATGAGCAGGCCACGGGGCAGATTCTGCGATCGACAGCGGCATGTGCTCAGCAGTACGCCGCCAGCCGAGGTGATGCCTCAACAGCTGCGGGGAGTTTGTCGGATGCGCTGAGCAACTCGGGAATTGTTGCTGCTGCGGTCGCAGGATGGATGGATGGCCGCGGCCTCCCGGGTCTGGTCGAGCTCATGGAGCGAGTCGGGGTTGCGGTGACGGCCACTGGTGAGGCGCTGGCCACCTACCACCACGGGAACCTCGCTATGGCAGACAATGCGCACACCATGGCCTCCTTCACGCAGAGCCCACCACAGTTCCCCGGAGGCGATGGAAACCCGTACGACCCGTCCCGGTTCAGGAGACGCTAGACATGAGAAACACCGTTCACACCTGTGGGGTGTGGCGCACGGGATTCAAGGAGGTGCGGTGTGTCGTTGACTCTTCCTGTGGTGGATGAGTCCGGGCCTGTTCGCGACGGGGCTCGGAGCTTGTTGAACGTGTACATGGGGGTGGTGGACGTCACTGATGAGATCGCCTCCACATGGGCCGGTTTGAGCACGGCGTATTCGACTCCCGAAGCGCCGGATGTGTTGGACGCCATGACCCAACCGGGGACGTGCGCTCGCACTCTGGCGGCTGATGCCGGCGGTGCATGTGCGGCGCTGCTGGCATACGCGGACCGGCTTGACGAGTTGAAGACGCTACGAGAACAACTCACCGCCGACATCGCCGCCCATGAAGCCAAGGCCGCAGCGACTTCCCAGGACTCCGCCCAGAGCGATGACCCAACCGCCCAGCAACATCAACAGAACCTGTTGCACTCGGAGGCTGTTGCGCTGGAGGGGCGGGTCGCCAGGTTCATTCAGGCCCTGGAGGAAGCACAACAGGAATGCAGCAGCAAAATCCATGCCGCCCAAGGCAACACCGCACATATTGGTGGGGGTGTCGCGACCCTGACCGGTGGGGGGCCGGGGCTGATTCCGATTGAACCAGATCCCAGGGTTTGGGATGTCGGCCAGGCACGCGATGGTCGTTTCCGCTCAGGGACGAACCAGGAGGAACACCACGAGAGCAGCGGCGCCATGGGGTTGGGCGCTCCAGTTCCCGGAGAGTCGGCTCCTATGCCCCGACCCGATCCGTGGCAGTATCCAGGCGACAGTGAAGGGGAAGGGTCTGGCCCTCACGCGCAGAGAGGAGCGAACCTCGGCGATCACCTCAAGCATGAAGCCGCGACGTCTGCCGCATACGGAATGGCCCCCTTCTGGCCCGACGCTTCAAGGAACCTATTTCACTTCCTCAACAATTCTGGGAAACCACTCGACATGAACACCAATGGCATGCTCAATGACCTCCCTAGCTTGCAGGGCAAAGTCAATAATGATTTGAAAGATTAAGGCTTATTCACAGACGGCGCGCCAGCCAGAAAAACCCCTAGTCAGCGCACACTTGGGAAGGGCCGTGAATAGACCTCATTATACCAGCGCAGCACTCAAGGACGCTAAGACTTCTGGCTATACCGGACCGGTCACGTATCCCTTCGTAACCGGATGGCAGGATGAATACGCCGAGAAGAGCGAGAACGCGAATTGGTTTTATGCCACCGGTGGATATCAGCATGCCACTGCGGGCACCATAACCGTGTATCCAGATGGCAGTTACACCTATAAGTATCAGGTACACACCGCTGATCGGTATAACTGGGATGGGGACAAGAAGACTGGGATCGGACCACTCACCATCCACGACACCGAGCTGCAGGAGTTGCACCGCGCCGGCATCGCCCAGGAATTCGATCTTGTCGGCGAATCCTCGGTCAGGACCGGACCATGACCCACCTCCCGCGACGAGCCATGACCGCAGCCGTCATGGCTGTCACACTGCTCGGCGCTTGCACGCCCACCGAACCAACCAGCCCCACCCCTGAGGAAACCTCCATGTCAATTCAGCAAGAAGGGGCCCCCTACCCCGCAGACCTGGACCACCTCGACGACATCCTCACCCTCGGAAAAACCACCTTCCCAGAAGGTGCTACTGACATTACGGTCTCACCGGCCCTCAAGACTGCAGGAGCCTCACCCGGAGCCTGGGGATACGTCATCGCCTATTACGCGGAACCGCAACCCATCCGTGACCACCTCAATACATACACCGGAGATTTAGGAAATGGCGTAGATCACTATCCCGAAGCTAGATCTGCTATCCACGCCAAAGACATCGATATGACAAAAATTCAGCAACCATGGATCACCGGCTTTAAAAACGCAGAAATCATCATTGAACGCCCTCTTGGTCGGTGTTGGCTTATCATTCGCGGCGGATTCCGCTAACCCCCGCTCATGCATCACGATAAGCACACTCCCATGACACATTCACCACGACAAACCATAATCGCAGCCACGACGGCTGCGGTGGTCGTCGCGCTAACTGGTTGCGCCAACCCCTTCCCCCAGCATCCAGTTCACACCAGAAGAAACCATCACCCCCACCGGAATGGAGAACGCCCCCTACCCCGCTGATCTCGATCATCTCGACGACATCCTTGCTCTCGGCAAGACCACCCTTCCTGAAGGTGCTACCGACATTACGGTCTCACCGGCCCTCAAGACTGCAGAAGCATCGCCCGGAACCTGGGGATACGTCATCGCCTACCACGCCCAACCGCAATCCATAAGAGACCACTTCGACACATACACCAGCTTTGATGGAAGTTTCCTGGAAAAATACCCAGATGATGAACCCCCATCAGGCATCAAGGATATTGATTTCACCGACATTAAACACCCTGTTATCACCGGTTTTGGCAAAGTCAAACTCGTTATCGAACGCCCCCTAGGCCGGTGTTGGCTCCTCATCCGCGGAGCACCCCGCTAGCCCCCACACAAGCGCACGGAACGGTTTAACCAGTGTCAGCAGTCATTGCCGATCGGGAGCCAATAGCCCACAGAGCACCTCGGGGAAACGCAACGCTTGCACATCGGGCGGGTACGGTCCGGGGAAACGCGACGCGGTGAGCGCCTGGAGGCTGGCGGCCATCAGGCCTGCCCGCCCAGCGGGCAGGCCTGCAGCCAGGAGGGTGCCGCAGGCCCCGGCCAGCACGTCGCCGGAACCGGCCTGGGCCGTCCATGCGGGGCCGGGCAGCGCCAGTCGCACGGAACCGTCGGGCGAGGCCACCGGCTGGATGGCCCCTTTGAGGAGCACCGTCGCGCCGAATCGTCCGGCGGCGAGGACCGCGGCGGCCACCGGGTCGGCCTCGATCTCGCCGCGCTCCACTCCGAGGAGCCGGGCCAGTTCACCCGCGTGGGGAGTCAGGAGGGTCTCGGCGGGCAGGTCGGTGGGCAGCTGCCTGAGCGCGTCCGCGTCGATCACCAGCGACACCCGTCGTTCCAGCGCCTCCCGGAAACGGGCCGCGGCGTCGTCCAGAGCTCCCCAGCCCGATCCGACGACCACGGCCTGGACCTGCCCGTCGGCGAGCACGACGCTCGGGAAACGCCCCACCACGAGATCACGGGGAGCGGAGCCGAGATAGCGCACCATCCCGGGCCCGGCACCGAGCGCACCTGCGATCGCCAGCAGAGCAGCTCCCGGGTACTGCCGGGAACCGGCGTCGATTCCGACCACACCGCGCGTGTACTTGTGGCTCGCAGCTCCCGGAACCGGCCACCAGGCCGCGATCTCCCCAGTCGTCACGACATCGGTCACGCCTCGCACACCACCGTGGCGCTTGCGAATCCACCGTCATGGGAGACACTGAGGTGGATTCGGGCGACCCCCAGTTCCGCGAGTCGCTCGGCAACAGTTCCGGTCACCACGAACGACGGCTCCCCGGCCTCGGACCTGACCACCTCCGCGTCCAGCCAGCTCATGCCTCCGGGACTGCCGAGCGCCTTGGCGAGGGCCTCCTTCGCCGCGAACCGTGCGGCCTGCGACTGCACAGGAAGCGCACGTTCCTCAGGTGTCAGGAGGCGCTCAGCAACCCCGGGGCGACGCCTCAGCATCGCCTCGAACCGCTCGACGACGCACAGGTCCGTGCCGATGCCGACGATCATGAGCCCACCCCTGGGTTACTCCACCGTCACCGACTTGGCCAGGTTACGGGGCTGATCGACGTCGTGGCCGCGGAGGGTAGCGACCTCACAGGCGAACAGCTGCAGCGGCACGATGGCGGGCAGCGGCTGCAGCAGCGTGGACACCCGCGGCAGTTCGATGAAGTGATCGGCGTGAGCGCGGGCATCGGCGTCGTTGGCCTCCGCCAGCACGATGGTACGGGCACCCCGGGCGCGCACCTCCGCGATGTTGGAGATCACCTTGTCACGCAGCTGGTCCCGGCTGTACGGGGGCACCACCACAAACATCGGCAGGCCCTCGCTGATCAGGGCGATCGGGCCGTGCTTCAACTCGCCAGCAGCGAAGCCTTCGGCGTGGATGTAGGCCAGCTCCTTGAGCTTCAGGGCACCCTCAAGGGCGACGGGATAGCCGACATGGCGTCCCAGGAACAGGATCGAGGGCTCATCCTTCAGCTCGGCCGCCAGGTTGAGGACGTTTTCCTGGGCGTCCAGGAGCTCCTGCAGCTCCTCGGGCATCCGCTCCAGCTCCTTCAACACCCCGCCGATCTCGTCGGCGTACTTCGTGCCCCGCACCTGCGCCAGGTAGAGACCGAGGAGATAGCAGGCGATGAGCTGGGTGGTGAAACCCTTGGTGGAAGCCACCCCGATCTCCGGTCCGGCATGGGTGTAGATGACCGCGTCGGACTCGCGCGGGATGGTCGCGCCGTTGGTGTTGCAGATCGCGACCACCTTCGCGTGCTGCTCGCGGGCGTGCCGGATCGCCATGAGGGTGTCGGCGGTCTCTCCGGACTGGGAAATGGTCACCACCAGGGTGGTGGGGTCGATGATGGGGTCGCGGTAGCGGAACTCGCTGGCCAGTTCCACCTCGCAGGGGACGCGAGTCCAGTGCTCGATGGCGTACTTCGCCACCAGGCCTGCGTAGAAAGCGGTACCGCAGGCCACGATGACGATCTTGTTGATGCTCCTCAGCTCCTCAGGGCTGATGCGGATCTCATCGAGGACGATCTCGCCGAGCTCGTTGGTGCGTCCGAGCAGGGTGTCGGCCACCGCACGAGGCTGCTCGAAGATCTCCTTGCGCATGAACCAGTCGTAGCCCTGCTTCTGGGCGGCGCTGAGATCCCAATCGACGTGGAACCTGCGGGTATCGGCGGGGGTGGCGTCGAAATTCGTGACGACCACGCCGTCACGGGTCAGCTCGACCACCTGGTCCTGCCCGAGCTCCATCGCGTCGCGGGTGTGTTCGATGAAGGCGGCGACATCCGAAGCGAGGAAGTACTCGCCGTCGCCGATACCCACCACGAGCGGGGAGTTGCGGCGGGCCGCGACGATCCGGTCGGGGTCGGCGGCATCAACCGCCACCAGCGTGAACGCACCCTCCAAGCGAGTCACGACCGCCCGCATGGCAGAGACCAGATCCGCGCCGGCGGAGACCTCACGGGCCAACAGGTGAGCCGCAACCTCGGAGTCGGTCTCGGAGGCGAACTCGACGTCCAGGTGCTCCCTCAGCGCCGCGTGATTCTCGATGATGCCGTTGTGCACGATGGCGATCCGGCCCGCGACGTGCGGGTGGGAGTTCGCGTCGATGGGCGCCCCGTGGGTGGCCCAGCGGGTGTGGCCGATGGCCGTTCCCGACTCCGGCAGCGGGTCGGCCTCGATGGCAGCCGCCAGGTTTGCAATCTTGCCCGCCTTCTTGCGGGTGTACAGTTCACCGTCAGCGACGACGGCGATGCCCGCCGAGTCGTAGCCGCGATATTCGAGTCGACGAAGTCCGTCGATGACGATCTGCCGCCCATCGCGGCTTCCGAGGTATCCAACGATTCCACACACGTTGGCAAACTGTACATCAGAAATGCACGTTTCTTGACCCTCACCTTCGGCTCCACATGCAATACTATCGTCAAGACTTCAATTACTATTGGGGGTCCGGGGCCCTTCACAGACCTGTAAAAGCCGGCCAACCCGGCGCCGGAACACCGCAAGTCCTCACTATGCTTCCCGCATGGACTTCTTCAATGCCTACGCCCAAGGTTTCGCCCGGGTGGCCGCCGCGACACTGCCCGTCGCCGATTTCGATCCGGCCACCAACGCGAGCCGCACCCTCGAGGTGGTGCGTGAGGCACACGACCGGGGTGTGGCCGCGGTGGCCTTCCCCGAGCTGGGCATCAGCGGTTATGCCATTGACGATCTGTTGCTCAACGATTCACTGCTGGATGCCGTCCACGAGGCCGTGGCCCGGCTGCGCCGGGAGAGCGCGGAACTCCGCCCCCTGTTCGCCGTCGGCGCCCCCGTGGCGCTGGGCAACCGACTGTACAACTGCGCCGTGGTGATCCAGAGCGGCGAAATACGAGGAATCGTCCCCAAGTCCTATCTCCCCAATTACCGGGAGTTCTACGAGAAGCGTCACTTCGCCCCGGGAACGAACGACCTGCCGCCCACGGTGGACATCCCCGACTGGGGGACGCTGATTCCTGTGGGGAACGACCTGATCTTCGCCGCTTCCGATGTTCCCGACCTCCGGATCCACGTCGAGATCTGCGAAGACATGTGGGTTCCGGTGCCGCCCAGCCACCTCGCCGCCCTGGCCGGAGCGACCGTGTTGCTGAACCTGTCGGCCTCCCCCATCACCATCGCGAAGGCAGCCGACCGGCGAGCGCTCGCCGCCGCCACGTCGAGTCGTTGCCTGGCTGCCCACGTCTACGCGGCGGCAATGTTTGGGGAGTCCACCACAGACCTGTCGTGGGACGGACAGACGATCATCCACGAACTCGGTTCCCTCCTCGCGGAGGGCGAACGTTTCCCCGACTCAGCGCGACTCACCGTCGCCGACGTCGACCTGGAACGCATCCGCCAGGAAAGGCTGCGCCAGGGGTCCTTCGACGACAACCTCCGGGGCCTGGACGGCCCCCTGCGCCACGAGGTGGTCGGTTTCGCCCTCGCCCCCCCAGCGGGAGATCTCGGGCTGGAGCGCCCCGTGGACCGCTTCCCTTTCGTGCCCAACGATTCCGACCGTTTGGAGCAGGACTGCTACGAGGGCTACAACATCCAGGTCTCAGGCCTGGAACGGCGCATGCTGGCCATCGGCAGCGGCGACCCGACCCATGCGCCACGCCTGTGCATCGGGGTCTCGGGGGGCCTGGACTCCACCCATGCGCTGATCGTCGCCGCCAAAGCCTGTGATCGCCTGGGCCTGCCCCGCACCCACGTGCTGGCCTGGACCATGCCCGGGTTCGCGACGACCGAACACACCCGCAGCAACGCCCAGGCACTCTCGGAGGCCCTCGGGGTGAGTTTCGCCACCGTCGACATCCGCCCCATGGCGAAACAGATGCTGGAAGATCTCGGTCACCCCTACTCGGACGGCGAGGAGACCTACGACATCACCTTCGAAAACGTCCAGGCCGGCATCCGCTACGACTTCTTATTCCGGGCCGCGAACCACCACGGTGGAATCGTCGTGGGCACCGGCGACCTGTCGGAGCTGGCACTCGGCTGGTGCACCTTCGGGGTCGGCGATCACATGAGCCACTACAACGTGAACGCGGGGGTCCCGAAGACCCTGATCCAGCACCTCATCCGCTGGGTGGTCTCCTCCGGGCAGTTCGACGACGAGGTGAACCAGGTGCTGATATCGGTGTTGAACACCGAGATCACCCCGGAACTGATCCCCACGAAACCGGGAGAGGTCCCGCAGTCCACCCAGGCGACGATCGGCCCCTACGAACTACAGGATTTCACCCTGTACCACCTTCTACGGCACGGTCTTCGTCCCCGCCGGGTCGCGTTCCTGGCCCATCACGCCTGGCGTGACGCGACTACCGGCAGCTGGCCCGCGGGGCTTCCCGAGGAGGACCGTCACTCCTACGACCTGGCGGCAATCCGTCACTGGCTGGAGGTTTTCGTGCGGCGTTTCGCAACAAACCAGTTCAAGCGCAGCACCCTCCCGAACGGCCCGAAGGTGGTTCCTGGCGGTTCCCTGTCGCCGCGCGGTGACTGGCGGATGCCCTCCGACATCGGCCCTCGCATCTGGCTTGAGGAGATCGCCCGCGACGTCCCATCGGCCTGACCCCTTGGTCCGACCAACTTGGCGACGCCCTGCTAGCATTTTTGGCGACTCGGCCCATCCCGATGGAGTGAAGAAGTGTCCCGACCTTACGTGGTGCTGCGGCGAGGTGCCTGGGCCTCGCTGGCAAACAACACCGAGATCGACCTCGATGCTGCAACTCTCGAGCGGCTGCGTGGTCTAGGCGACCCGACCTCTCCCGAGGACATCGCCGAGATCTACCGTCCCCTGACCCAGCTGCTGCACCTCTACATCGCCAATGCGGGCCGGCTGCGCGAGAACTCGAACCGGTTTTTGAACCTGAAGGTGCGCAGCACTCCATTCGTGATCGGGGTCGCGGGCTCCGTGGCGGTCGGGAAATCGACGACAGCGCGTCTGCTGCGGGAACTACTGCGGCGCGCCCCGGGAAACCCGAAGGTGGACCTGATCACCACCGATGGTTTCCTGCTACCGACCGCGGAACTGGAAAGACGGGGCCTGATGGAACGCAAGGGATTCCCCGAATCCTACGATCGCCGGGCGTTGTTGCAGTTCGTGATCGACGTGAAATCCGGGGAGCCCCGAGTGACGGCCCCTGTCTACAGCCACATCATCTACGACATCGTCCCGGACGAACAGACGGTGATAGAGCGCCCCGACATCCTGATAGTCGAGGGCCTCAACGTACTGCAGCCGGCACGCGTGGACACGAACGGTCGCTCAGGCGCCACGGTGAGCGATTTCTTCGACTTCTCGGTCTACGTGGACGCCGACGAGACCGACATCAAACGCTGGTTTCTGGATCGTTTCATGGTGCTGCGAGACACCGCTTTCCACGACCCGAGGAGTTTTTTCAAACGCTTCACCCAGCTGAGCCGGGCGGAGGCGCTGCAGTTCGGCAGTCACATTTGGAACACCATCAACGGGCCGAATCTACGTGAAAACATCGAAACCACTCGGGACCGGGCCACCGCGATTCTCCGCAAGGGCCCGGATCACCGGGTGCAAACCATTTCCATCCGAAAGGTCTGATCCTTCCAGCTGGTCAGATGGCGAGCTGCTTCTTGACGAGGGCCGCCAGCCTTTCAGCCACCTCGCGGGCCTGGGCGTCGGTCGGGGCCTCGACCATGACCCGCACCACCGGTTCGGTACCGGAAGGTCGCAGCAGGACCCGGCCCGATGTGCCGAGCTCGTGGCTGGCGTCGGCGACGGCGGCGGTGATCTCGTTGTCAATCCCGGCACGGAGCTTGTCGACACCACGGACGTTGATGACCACCTGGGGAAGTTTCGTCATCACCGAGGCCAGTTCTTTCAAGGACTTACCGGTGGTCGCGACCCGCTTGGCCAGGTGGAGGCCGGTCAGGACACCGTCACCGGTGGTCGCGAACTCATTCATGATCACATGCCCGGACTGTTCCCCACCGAGGGAGAAACCGTTGGCGCTCATCGACTCCAGCACGTAGCGGTCCCCGACCTTGGTCTGATCAATACGGATGCCGTGTTCAGCGAGGGCCAGTTTCAACCCGAGATTGCTCATCACGGTTGCGACGACGGTGTTGGAGGCCAGCCGGTGGTCTTCCTGCAGAGCCAGAGCGAGAATCGCGAGGATCTGGTCGCCGTCGACAAGATTGCCCTCGTGGTCCACCGCGAGGCACCTGTCGGCGTCTCCGTCGAAGGCCAGACCGAGGTCCGCCGACGACGAGAGCACCGCCTTCTGCAGGTCTTCGGGGTGGGTGGAGCCACAGCCTGCGTTGATGTTGATGCCGTCCGGGGACGCATGGATGGCGGTCACCGACGCCCCGGCCGCCTCGAAGGCAGCGATGGCGGTCTCGTAGGAGGCACCATTGGCACAGTCGAGAACGATGGTCAGGCCTGCCAAGGGTTTCTCGGCCCGCAACGACTTCACCAGGTGCGCGATGTAGGAGTCAACGGCATGGTGCTGGTCAATGATGCGCCCCACCTTGTCCCCAACAGGACGCTGCCATTCCTCCCCCATCCGGTCCTCGATGGCGTCCTCCAAGGAATCGTCGAGCTTCACACCACCGCGGGCGAAGAACTTGATCCCGTTGTCGGGCATGTCGTTGTGGGATGCGGAGATCATCACTCCGAGGTCGGTGCGGTACTCGCCCACGAGGTAGGCCGCAGCCGGCGTGGGAACCACCCCGACACGCAGCACATCGACGCCGGCGCTGGCCAGCCCCGCACAGACCGCGGCCTCCAGGAACTCGCCGGAGGCGCGGGGGTCGCGGGCCACCAAAGCGGTCGGTTGCCGCCGCCCGAACACCCCGGCCTCACCGAGAGTGTGGGCTGCCGCAACCGACAGATTGAGGGCCAGTTCAGCAGTCAGTTCCTGATTCGCGACGCCGCGCACGCCGTCGGTTCCGAAGAGTCGAGCCATGCAGGCAAGCTTAGGCCCTGTCGTGATAGTCATGCCCAGCAGCTGCACGGTGACCGGACGCGACGAAAACGCCCCCGCAAAACCGCGGGGGCGTTTTCGTGCAGATCCGGGATGGGATCAGCGCTTGGAGTACTGCGGAGCTTTGCGGGCCTTCTTGAGGCCGGCCTTCTTGCGTTCCTTGACGCGGGCGTCGCGGGTCAACATCCCAGCCTTCTTCAAGGCGGGGCGGCTGGCCTCGGCGTCGACCTCATTGAGCGCCCGGGCGATACCGAGGCGCAGCGCACCGGCCTGACCGGTGACACCACCGCCGTCGATGCGGGCGATGACGTCGTAGGAGCCCGTGACCCCTGCCGTCGCGAACGGGTCGGAGACCAGCTGCTGGTGAACCTTGTTCGGGAAGTAGTCCTCGAGAGTACGACCGTTGATGGCCCACTGACCGGAGCCCGGCACGATGCGCACGCGTGCGACGGCCTCCTTGCGGCGACCGGTGGCGGCTCCCGGAGCAATGATCGCGGCCCGGCTGGTCTCGCTAGCGGCGGTCCCGGGGTTGGAGTCGGAGCGGTAGGCGATCTCTCGGTCCTGCTCGTCGACGAACGGCTTGATCTCGTCAGCGGTCTCCTCGACCGCGGTGGTGGTCTCAGTCATCGAACTTCCTCGGCTCACTGGGCAATCTGGGTGATCTCAAAGGGCTGCGGCTTCTGCGCGGCATGCGGGTGCTCCGGCCCGGAGTACACCTTGAGCTTGCCGATGAGCCGGCGGCTCAGCTTGTTCTTGGGCAGCATGCCCCAGACGGCGCGTTCCACGGCCTTGCGGGGGTCCTTCTCCAGCAATTCGCCGATGGAGACAGCCTTGAGGCCACCGGGACGTCCGGAATGGGAATAGCGCATGTCATCGGTGCGCTTGTTGCCCGTGAGGGCAATCTTGGAAGCGTTGACGACGACCACGAAGTCACCACCATCGACGTGCGGCGCGTAGGTCGGCTTGTGCTTGCCGCGCAGCAGCGTGGCGACCTGGGAGGCCAGACGACCGAGGACAACGTCTTCAGCATCGATCACATGCCAGTTCCGGGCGAGATCGCCAGGCTTTGGGGTGTACGTGGACACAGCAACTTCCATTCGTTATCAAACACTTGAGAGGTCGCACACGCGCAGCCGCTCGATCGCAAGGGTCGACGGCACGGCGCGCAACAGCTGCCTAGTCTATGTGCAGGAAACGGGTTCGGTCAAAAACCACCGCATCCCGGCCTTTTTCCCGCATGTTCCCGCTCGAAGGCGAGCAAGGTTTCCTTTACACCGAGCCCATAGGCATATCCGCCAAGACCCCTGTCGCCACGAATCACCCGGTGGCACGGAACCACGACAGCCACCTGGTTACGGGCACAGGCACCCGCCGCAGCACGTGCGGCGGCGGGACGCCCGGCCATGGCCGCCAGCTCCGAGTAGGAGACGGTGCACCCCGGCGGGATTCTGCGCATCACCTCCCTGACCACGGCGTGGAACTCCCCACCGGGTTGGGCCACCGGGATTTCATCCAGGGCCAACAGCTCACCGCCGGCGTAGGCCCGCAACGCGCACAGGATCGGGTGATTTCCGGGCGCTTCAGGCAGCCCGCGGGAGGAAACGCCGTGACGGCAGCTGATCAACTCGTCGTCCTCGATGATGACCGTCCAGTTTCCTCCGGGCAGGGTGATGATGGCTTCGTTTTTCACAGGTAGCTCTCCTTGGTCCACAGATGCATGACGGCGCGTGAGCGCCAGGGCCGCCAGGTCTCTGCTCGTGCGAGCACCTGACGGGAGGTCGCGAGACCGAGGGCGCGTTGAAGCACCAAATCCCCGGACGGGCAGGCGTCTGGATCACCCAGTCCACGCATGGCGATGAACTCGGTGGTCCATGCCCCGATCCCACGGATACCCAACAACCTGCTGCGGGTCTCGATCCGGTCGGCCTGCGGGTCGAGACGAAGCCCACCCACCAGTTCAACTGCCAAGGCGTGCAGCGTCGCGGCCTTGGAGCGGGTCAGCCTCAAGGAATCCCGGAGCCCATCCGGTCCCGCCTCGGCCACCTCTGCAGGATCGGGTGGTAGCCGCCATCCTTCCCCCAGTCCCGAGATGGGCTTGCCGTATGACGTTATGAAACGTTCCTGCACTGTGCGGGCTGCGGCGAGCGAGATTTGCTGACCCAGCACGGTGAAGAAGGCGAACTCGGCTCCGTCGATCACCCCGGGCACTCGAAGACCGGGACGCTCGGCGACCAGCGGGGCCAACTGCGGGTCGCGGCGAAGCAGGACATCAGCGGTCGAGGTGTCGGCATCCACGGCTAGCCAGCGCCGCACCGCGACGAGGGTGGGCGCCAGGGCGCCGAGCGCCGGCAGGTCCAGCTCCACCCTGCCCATCACGTCGGTTCGCACCAGCGCTGCACCCACCGGCGTGTTCACCAGGCGCGTCACCATCCCAGGCTCTGCCTTCTCCACCCCTGACACCGCGTGTGTCGCGAGCGCTGCCCTCATGGCGCTGGCCGCCTGCTTTTCCGGGGCGGGCAACCGCACGGTCAACCGGACTCGCCCGCCCTCACCTCGTGCCGTCTCGGGGCAGCGTCGCAGTTCTCCCGGGCTGGTACCGAACTCGGCGCGCATGACATCGTTGAATTGACGGACGCTCCCGAACCCTGCTGCAAAGGCAATGTCACCCAACCGCCAGTCGGTCTGATCCATGAGAGCCCTGGCGGTGTGGGCCCTTCGGGTCCGATTGATCTGTTGGACCGTCGCACCCACCTGCTCGCGGAAAATCCGGTTCAGGTGCCGTACACCGACACCAAAGCGTTCCCCCAGCCCGGCAACTCCGATATCGTCCACCACGCCATCACGAATTGCCTGCACAACACGACCCACCAGGTCCTGCCGGTCACTCCAGCCCACGTCACCAGGAAGACGGTCGGGACGGCATCTTCTGCACGCCCGGAATCCGGATGCTACGGCGGCAGCGGCGCTCGCGAAGAAACGACAGTTTTCGCGACGGGGCAGCCGCGCGGGGCAGGAGGGACGACAGTAAATTCCCGTCGATGTCACGGCAAGCACGAAATGCCCATCCCAGGCATGTTCGCGACCAGCGCACGCCCTGTAACAGGACTCCTCGTCGAGGGGAAGAGTGTTCACATCACACAAGTCTGCTGGATCTCTGATCAAATTCTCTGGCGGAATCAGGACATCTCAGCACAAATCTTAAGACCCGGCCACGACGCAATCCGACAAGGCACTAGTGTTCTTGTATGGCCTCAAAGTCGAGTACACACGTAGCAATCAATTCTCCCGAGCAGATCCGCAATGTCATCCTCGTTGGTGCCAGCGGTTCGGGGAAGACCACCCTCTTCGAGCACCTCCTGCGTGCCAGGGTGGAGGGCTATCGCGGCGA
The DNA here is from genome assembly GCF_037055325.1 of Arachnia propionica. NCBI lineage: Bacteria > Bacillati > Actinomycetota > Actinomycetes > Propionibacteriales > Propionibacteriaceae > Arachnia > Arachnia propionica. The sequence continues at coordinate 2,201,653 of NZ_CP146373.1, forward strand.
GAAGGACACCCCCGAGCGAGCGGCCTCCCTCACCCTGGCCTCCATCCCCGCCAGAGATGTGCAGATCAATCTCCTGGACGCCCCCGGTCATCCCGAATACGTCGGGGAGCTGCGCGCCGGGTTGCGTGCAGCCGACGCCGCGGTGTTCGTGATCCCCGCCGGCGAGGAGATCCAGCCAGCCACCATCGCTTTGTGGGATGAGTGCCAGAAAGCAGGTCTTCCCCGCATCATCGCCATCACGAAACTGGACCAGGGGCGCGCCGATTTCCTCGCCATGGTCGAGGTCTGCCGCGATGCCTTTGGTGAAGGTGTCGTCGCGGCACTGTTACCGATCCGCGAAGACGACCGCTCCACCGGCAACATTTCTCTGCTGAACAAACGAATCCACGACTACTCCTCCGGAACCCGCGTCTCCCGTGACGCCAACGAAGAAGAGAACGCCTACATCGACGAGCAACGCGCCCCGCTGCTGGAGGCGATCATCACCGAGCTCCAGGACGAAGACCTGATGGAGCGCTACCTCGAAGGCGAGGAAATCGCCGTTGCCGAGGTCTACGAGGTGCTGAACAAGGCAATCATCAGCGCCCGGTTCTTCCCGGTCCTGCCAGCCCACACCACCAGCGATGTCGGCACCGAGGAGCTGCTGCGTTGGATCGAGAAGGGTTTCCCCGCAGCCAACACCACCACCGTCCCCGACATCGTCACCCTCGACGGCGAAACCCTGCCGCGCGCCACCTGCGACCCGGAAGGTCCGCTGGTGGCGCAGGTGATTCGCACCACCAGCGATCAGTATTCGGGTCGCCTGTCGCTGGTTCGGGTGTTCTCCGGGACACTGCGCACCGACGATGCAGTCCACGTCTCCGGAAGGCGTGAGCTGTTCGGCGAAGCTGAGGACCCGTCCCACCCCGACCACGACGAGACCGACAAGGCCGGTCAACTCTCCGCACCCATTGGCCTGGAACTGGTGAACAAGAACAAAGCCATCGCGGGCGAGATCGTCTACGTCGCGCGTCTGTCCAAGGCCGAGACCGGGGATTCCCTGTCCACCCCGGAACGCCCGGGCGCGATCCGGCCCTGGCGGGTTCCGCAGGCGCTGCTGCCCGTCGCCATCGAGGCCGATACCCGGGGCGACGAGGACAAGCTCGGCGGGGCCCTGCAACGACTGGCCGTCGAGGACGTCACCGTCCGTCTGGAGCGTCACCCAGAAACCGACCAACAACTGCTGTGGACGATGGGCCAAGCCCACAAGGAGCTGCTGCTGGCGCGACTGCGGCAGCGACACGGCCTCAACATCCACGAGGTTCCCGTGAAGGTGCCGCTGCGGGAAACCTTCACGGTCCCGGCGAAGGCCCAGGGTCGCCACGTGAAACAGTCGGGCGGTCACGGCCAGTACGCGGTCTGCGAGATCGAGATCACGCCTCTCGAACGCGGAGCAGGCTACGAGTTCATCGACAAGGTGGTGGGCGGCGCCGTACCTCGCCAGTTCATCGGGTCGGTGGATAAGGGAATCCAGTCCCAGATGGCCAAGGGCACCTTGTTCGGTTTCCCGATGGTGGACTTCGCCGTCACTTTGTACGACGGCAAAGCCCACTCCGTCGACTCCTCCGACATGGCATTCCAGACGGCGGGCGCCCTGGCGCTGCGTGAGGCCGCGACGGAGAACAACATCGGCGTGCTGGAACCGGTGGACCGGGTGCGGATCACCGTCGGGGAGGCCTTCCTGGGCGCGGTCCTGACGGACCTGGCGGGTCGTCGCGGGCAGGTGCTCGGCAGTGACGCCGACACCGAGCACCACGCCATCATCGACGCGCTGGTACCGCAGCTGGAGCTGATCAACTACCCCATCGACCTGCGCGGCCTGGCACAGGGTACGGGCAGCTTCACCCGGGAGTTCAACAGCTATGAGCTGATGCCGCGGGAACTCTGGCCGAAGAAATAAGACAGAGCAGACACAACGATCAACTGCCGCCGGGATTCCCGGCGGCAGTTGATCGTTGTCGAGGATTTCTCAGATGGAGTGCAAGGGACGATCCCAGGGGGCCAGGTTATTGCGGTCCACGATCTGCTTGCCGAAGGGCGAGCAGGTGACAGGGATCATCTTCAACGACACGACCGCGTTGACGATACCAACGATGGTCACGGTCTGGACGATCGCAGCTACGACGTGCCCAAGGGCCAGCCACCAACCACACAGGACAAACCAGACGAGGTTCATGATGCCGGAACCCATTCCGGCGTTCGGGCGCCTGACTACGGCTTTGCCGAAAGGCCAGGCGACGTAGGCGGCCATTCGGAACGCGGCGACACCGAACGGGATGGTGATGACGAACACGCAGGCGATGACCCCCGCAATCGTGTAGCCGATCGCTAGCCAGATACCGGCGAAGAGGAACCAGATCAGATTCAGCAGGGTGCGCATGGGGATCAGCATAGGTTTTCCACGACGCCAGGCGCTTCAGGTTTTCCCCTGACGCCCTCCCCGATCCGGTTGTGACCGGTTCGAGACGAAGGTGTAGCTGTCCGGGTCAAACCCGACATCCCCGCCGAATGCAGCCTCCAGGGTGCCGTCATGGGCCAGGTCCTGGGGAACTCCCACACGCATTCCGTCGTCCGGACCGACCACCCAGAGCTGGTCGGCATGCCGGGCCGCCACCTCCACGTCGTGAGTGCACACAACCACCGCGATCCCGCGGTCGTATGCCAGGTCCTGCAGCAGCTCGAAGACACGGATCCGCCCGGGCGGATCGAGGAAGGCGGTGGGTTCGTCGAGCAGCAGCAATCGGGGAGCCTGCGCGATGGCGCGGGCGATCATCACCCGCTGCCGCTGCCCGTCGGACAGCTCCCACAGCATCCGTTCCGTCAGCTCTTCCGCACCGACGGCCTCGAGGGCGACGGCAACGGCCTCACGGTCCGAGGCCCCGAGCCGCCCCGACCATCCGGTGTGGGGATGCCTGCCGAGGGCAATGACGTCAGCAACGGTGAGACGTCCCGGGTCGACCCGGTCGGTGAGCACCACCGCGACCTGCCGGGCCATGTCGTCGCGCCGCATCCGCTCGAGGTCTCGGCCCAGCAGCCTCACGCTCCCGGCCAGTGGCGGCTGCAGCCCGCTGACGGTACGCAGCAGGGTGGATTTGCCGGCCCCGTTGGGTCCTACCAGACCAACGAGGTGCCCCTCCTCAAGGCTGGCTTCAAGCCCCTCTAGGACCACCTTCTGGCGTCGCCGGGCGCGGTACCCGACGGCAAGCCCAAACAGTTCCAGAACGCTCACAGCGCAAGCCTCCGACGTTGCAGCAGAATCCAAATCACCACAGGCGCCCCGAAGGCGGCGTTGATGGCGTTCAGGGGCAGCACCGAATCGCCGGGAAGCCCGGAGATGATGTCGGCGGTCAGCGCGAGCAGCGCCCCCATCAGAGCGGTGGCGGGAAACAGGATGCGGTGATCGGACGTGTTGAAGGTACCCCTGGCCAGGTGCGGAACCGCGATACCGAGAAACTGGATGGGGCCACAGAAAGCGGTCACGGTTCCCGCCAGTACGGAGGTCAGCGCTATCAGTACCATGCGCACCACCTTGAGGTTCAGGCCCACGCTCTGCGCGTAACGCTCCCCCAGCAGCAGCGCGTTGAGAGGTTTCACCAGCAGCAGGGAGGCCAGCAGCCCCGATCCGACCACCACGAGGATCAGCGGAAGATCCGCCCAGGTCACCCCGCCGTAGTTGCCGAACCCCCACCGGGAATAAGCGGCAATCAGCTGCGGGGTGGAGAAGGACATCATGATGCTCACACCGGCCGAGACCAGGTAGCCGATCATCACCCCAATCAGCAGCAGAGTCGCCGAGGAACGCACCGCCTGCCCCAACAACAGCACCAAAGCCATCACCAGTCCGGAGCCGATGGCGGATGCGACGACGACCGCCAGGTCACCCCCGAGCCCGAGTCCTGCGGTCAGGACAGCAGCCCCACCGCCCCCGACGATGAGGATCACCGCCGCCACGCCCAGCGAGGAACCAGAGGAGATGCCGAGGATGAACGGATCGGCCAAAGGATTACGAAACAGCGTCTGCATAGCTAGTCCCGTGACCCCGAGCGCCGCTCCCGCCAAACAGGCCGTGATAGTGCGGGGAAGCCGGACGGAACCGACGATCAGCTGGGCGATGGGCCGGGCGGGTTGCCCCGTCAGCACCGCCCAGACCTCGTCGAGGGTGACCTGGGCGGGGCCGAGCACCAGCCCTGTAGCTACTGCTGCGATCAGCGCGCCGCCCAGGACCGCAAACCCGAGAGGGCGCCGCATCAGGCTGGCAGCTGCTCGTAGAAGGTGTAGTCCTGGTCGGCGAACAGCTCAGGATGGGCGGCCTTGGCGAGGTCACGCAGCACCAGATCGGGGCGCACCACGCCCTGCTCCCAGTAGTCGTTCCCACCCGCGGCGTTGATGCGTTTGGTGGGGTTGTAGACCCGTCCGTCCTGGGCCGCCTTGATCGTCGCCAGGGTGGGATCATCCGCGCCAATGGCGGAGATGGTTGGCCATTTCTTCATCATGTCGGCATTAAGCCAGATGTCGGCCCGGGCACCGGCCTCCAGCATCGTCTCGATCGCAGTCTGTGTACTGCCGTTGGATTCGTCCTCAGCAAAGACGTACGTCATGCCAGCATCGGCGAGGAAGGCCGCCATATAGCTACGCCCTCCTGGACGGGCCCACTCCCCGTTGAAGGGGGCGCCGGTGATGGCGGTGGGACGGTCGGTGGTCTGCTGAACCTTGTCCTTCACCGCCGTGTAGTCGGACTCGATCTGCTGGAAGACCTGGTTGGCGGTGCCTTCGGTGTTGGTGAACAGGGCCGTGAACTTCAACCACTCCGACCGACCGAGCGGCGTGTTCTCCAACCATTCGGAATTGCCCACCACAGGTATCTTCAGCTCCCGAATCTTGTCATAAGCCGGGTTGGGAGTGCCACTGGAGAAGAACAGGTCGGGGGTGGCCGCCGCGAGGCTTTCGACGTTGATGCCACCGGATTCGTTGCCGAAACCGGTGATCTTGCCGTCGGCGATGAGCTTTGTGACGGGTTCGGACCAGACGAAGGCCGGGGACTCCACCGCCACCAGGGAATCGGTGACCCCGAGCAGCTCGAAGGCGGGCAGCTGCGTCGTGGACGAGGTCGCGGCGCGGCGCACCGGGATGGAGATGCGTTGCGCATCGGCGAGTTCGGAGGGCAGCTCGGGGTTGGCACCGCACTGCACGAGGACGTAGGTCTCCGACGAGGCACCTTGCAGGGGCTCTTTGACTGTCACGGTCTTGTAGGAGCCGTGGTATTCCACCGTGACCCCAGTGGCGTGGGAAAAGCTCGTTTTCTCGGGGAAATAGTCGGCGTTTGCGTCGTACTGGGTGATGCAGCCGTCGCTCCCGGTTCCGGTCGGGGAGCCCGAGGCGCTCCCCTCCGTGCGTGATGTCTGAGCGCAGGCCGTCAACGACAGCAGAGTGACAGCGACGAGGGCTGCGAGGGTACGGGTGAGTTCCACGTTGATCACCAATCCTGGATATCGCGTCCTTATGGGATTGTCTTCGCTGGCAGTTCCTGGCTTCCCGGTGTCATGGGTCACAGTGGCGCGTCCGTTCCGGATTTCCACCGGATTCCTGCGCGGCGAGACTATGAGAAAACCTACCGTCAAACATGTGCCACGTCGACAGTAGGTTCCGTTACCCCGGTTATCATCTCGGGGTGAAAGCTCCCCGCCCACAGCGCACCATCGTCAGTTTCGTGCGTCGCAACACCCGGATGAATGATTCGCAGTGGGCTGCATGGGATCGTCACCGGAACCATTTCCTCATTGATGTACCCACCGCGGAGATGGAAACGTCGATTGCCGACGACGCCCACGTCGACTGGGACGCGGTATTCGGCAGGCAGGCCCCGCGAATCGTGGAGATCGGCTCGGGTAATGGGGATTCGCTGGTTCCCATGGCCGCAGCCCGCCCCGAGAACGACTTCATCGCCTTCGAGGTGTTCCCACCCGGCATCGCCTCCACCATGGGACGCCTGGGCCGCGAAGGGGTGGACAACGTGCGCATCGTGCCGGCAAATGGTGCGCAGGGGTTAGCGGTGCTGTTCGACGATGCTTCCCTAACGGAGCTGTGGACCTTCTTCGCCGACCCGTGGCGCAAGGCCCGGCACCACAAACGCCGCCTGGTCAGCACGGAATTTGCCGACCTGGTGGCGTTGAAGCTCCGGCCCGGCGGGCTGTGGCGGCTCGCCACGGACTGGGAGGACTACGCTTTCTGGCAGCGGGAGACGCTCGACGCCCATCCGCGATTCGAGAACCTCCACGACGACTGGGCGCCGCGGTACGAGGCACGCCCGGTCACGAAATACGAGGCCAAGGGCCTGGCGCAGGGCCGCAGGGTCTACGACCTGACCTACCGGCGGTTGCCGTGACTCGACTGCGCATCGATCTGTCCTACGACGGCGGGGCTTTTCACGGCTGGGCCTCCCAGCCGGGGTTGCGGACGGTGCAGGGGGTGCTGGAGGAATCGCTGGGCAGGCTGCTTCGCCTCGACCCGGCCCCCGCACTCACCGTCGCGGGCCGCACCGATGCCGGGGTGCACGCCCGCGGCCAGGTGTGCCACGTCGATGTCGAGGACCCAGCCCTGTCCCCCGCCGACCTGCTGCGCAGGCTGCGTCGAATCTGCCCCGACGACATCGCCATCCGTGACGTAACCGAGGCCCCCGACGGTTTCGATGCCCGCTTCTCCGCGGTCTGGCGGCGCTACTGCTATCGCCTGATCGACTCCGCGCAGGTGCCGGATCCTCTGTGGCGCAACCATGTGGTCCACCTGCGGCACCCACTGCACCTAGCAACCACACAGGAAGCGACACGACTGTTGACGGGGCTGCGGGATTTCGCCCCGTTCTGCAAGGCCCGTGAGGGCGCCACCACCATCCGCGACCTGCGGGAGTTCACCGTCACACGACGCGATGACGGGGTGGTGGAGGTGCACCTGCTGGCTGACGCCTTCTGCCACTCGATGGTGCGGGCCCTGGTCGGCGCACTGACCGTGGTCGGCGCAGGACGCCGGGACCTAGCATGGCTGAAAGAGGTGGCACGCAGTGACCGCCGCTGCGGGGAGGTACCGTTGATGCCCGCCCACGGCCTGGTGCTGGAAGAGGTCGGCTATCCCGCCGAGGATCAACTCGCCTCGCGTGCCCGCGAGGCCCGCGCCCGCCGAAGCCTGGAGGAGACATGAGCCACTACTTCACCAACGACTCCTCCCCCATGATCACCCGCGAGATCACCGCCACGGTGTTCGGACGCGAGTTCGTCTTCACCACCGCGAACGGAGTGTTCTCGGGCACCCGACTGGACCTGGGCACCTCGGTGCTGTTGCGCACCGTCGCACCGCCAGAACAGGGGCGGATCCTCGACCTGGGATGCGGATTCGGGCCGATAGCGGTAGGAATCGCCGCGGCCAGCCCCGAGGTGCGGGTGGATGCGGTCGACGTCAACGAACGTGCCCTGGCCTTGACCCGGATGAACGCGGAACGCGCCCGGGTAGCGGATCGGGTGCGAACCTTCTCTCCCGACGGCGCCGTCTACGACGAGATCTGGTCCAACCCGCCGATCCGCATCGGGAAGAAGGCCCTGCACGAGCTTCTGCTCACCTGGCTGCCCCGACTGAGACCCAACGGAGTCGCATATCTGGTGGTGAGCAAGAATCTCGGCGCGGATTCCCTCACGACCTGGCTCATCGAGCAGGGGTGGCCGACGGAAAAGCTGGCCTCAGCGAAGGGTTTCCGGGTGTCGAAAGTCCGGCGCGACAGCGACTCGCCCGCCTGACTGACCCGCGGGTCCCCAAAGGCTGCATAGGATTGGGGAGACCGTCGCGGCCAGACCGCGTGTCCCGAACCGAGGAGTCCCGATGACCTACGTCCTGCCCGATCTCGACTACGACTACGGCGCGCTGGCCCCGCACATCGCCCCAGAGATCATGGAGCTGCACCACAGCAAGCACCACGCCACCTACGTCGCGGGAGCGAACGCTGCCCTGGAACAGCTGGCAGAGGCCCGCGAATCGGGCAATTTCGGCGCCATCAACAAGTTGGAGAAGGATCTGGCCTTCCATTTGGGCGGGCACATCAACCATTCCACCTTCTGGAAGAACATGTCTCCGGAGGGCGGCGGCCGCCCCGACGGCGAGCTGGCTGCAGCCATCGACGAGTACTTCGGTGGTTTCGACGGCTTCCAGAAGCAGTTCAACGCCGCTGCCAACGGCATCCAGGGTTCCGGCTGGTCCATGCTGGTCTTCGACACCCTCGGGCGGCGTCTCAACATCAACCAGCTGTACGACCAGCAGGGCAATCTCCCTGCAGGCCAGATCCCGTTGCTGCAGCTCGACATGTGGGAACACGCCTTCTACCTGCAGTACAAGAACGTGAAGGGTGACTACGTCAACGCCTGGTGGAACGTGGTCAACTGGCTTGACGTCGCCGAGCGTTTCTCCAAGGCCCAGACCTTCGCGTCCTGACCTGAAGCGCCGGGGTTCCAGCCTGCGCAGGCTGGAACCCCGGCGTTTTTGTTCCATGCCCCAGCACGCCATCACGAAACGCGATCACCCCTTTTCCAATAGATCCACAGCAGCCCGATTCCCCTTGAGGCTCATGCATATCCATCCTCAACCACGCCTTGAGCAGGGGTTTTATCACCAAACACTCTGCCTGCGGATACGTTTCAATGTCGTGATCCCACGATGCAGTTGATTCATTGGCTCTGCTTCACCTCCGGGCTACAGACCCCGGTAAACCATTCCGCAGCCCCACGATCGAACCCATTGGGAATTCAACCGTCTGCCCCATCACCTTCAGCTCCGTCGACGAACACCACCCAGCAGCACCACGGCGGCGCTCTTCATCGTGAACTTCACCACAAAAGACCGCTTCCCGGAAACGCTTCCTCACGCAGGAAAAAATCAGTTTCTCTGCCTCATACCTGTCGTACCCTCATTTCACAAACACTCTTGAATCATAAAATACAAGCCTCGCGTCGTTTATCACACACTAAACGTCTCCGACAAGCAGCGACGCTTCGTTGGTCCACACACCTCGGAGAAATCAAGTCATCCAAAAGGATGACAACCCATGATAACCGCGATCAATCCTGCATAAAACTCGATAAATCCCGGTATACGCGACTCGCCGAAGGTCGTGATTGACTGGCCCGAACAACCACAACTGCGGGAGAGGAGGGCCAGCCACATGACGGGAAACGGCCCAGCCTTCGCCGACACCCCGGCCAGGACATGGCAGCTCATCATTTCCTCAGTCCTGGACTTCGTCGTCATAGCCTTGATCGTCACGGCCATCACCCTGTGGGCATCTGCCGGCGATCTGCCCAGGACATTGACGATGTCGTTGGGAACCCTCACCACGATCGTTGTGACGATCACGTGGTGGCGGTTTCGCACGCGCCTGGGCACAAGCCCCGGTCATCTTCTCCTGGGACTGCGTGCAGTCGATCCGGTCACTGGGCTACCCGGTAAACTGCCCGGTTTCCGCGCGGTCGACATCAGGCGCGGCCAGGACCCGCTGCGCCCGCGCCCCCGCTCCATCGCCCTGGACACCACGGTCCCCAAACGCCCACCCGTCGACGTGACATTGGTCGCTTCCCTCGACGACGGATCCCGCTATCGCCTCGACATGCCGTGCGTGATCGGACGCGACCCTCGGGTGGCTCCTCCGTATCACTGTTTGGCCGTCACCGACATCAGCCGGACCATTTCACGTACCCACCTGATGCTGTGGAGCGAATCAGGTTTGCTGTCACTCAGCGACATGGGTAGCCGGGGTGGTACCGCCATTGTCACTCCCCGAGGAGATCATCCGCTGCCCGCGGACCAGACCGTCAGCCTTCCCATGGCCCCGGGCCTCTTGGCGCATCTCCGACTGGGACGGCGTGAGCTCCGAATCGAAGCCATCCCCAACCTGCCAGGAACGCGATGAACGAATTCGACCGCACCCTGATCGAGACCACCAAGACCCACAGGGAACGCCTGACCTCCGCGTTCATTCATGGAAGGCTCGCGGAACGCCACAAGGTCAACACGAATCTGGGCCGACTGCTCGGCTCGGTGATTCTTGCAGCGGTGGTGGGATTCGCCTGTCTGGGAACCGGCTTCGTGCTGGGCCTCCTGGAACGCCAGCATCACGAGCAGGCGGTCAATGCTTTCATGGCCGCGATGAAGGCTAATCCCATCAAACCGGGCAATGGGTACGTCGAGGACGAGAAAACCGGTTTGTTGTTCAACTCAGAAACGGGCCTGTACATCGATCCCCGAACCGGTTTCCGTGTCGACCCCGACACCATGCTGGCCACCGATCCACAGGGCCGCACCATCGACATCAGGCTCGGCTGGTACTACGACCCGGAAACCAAGACCTACACGGATCCGGCGTCGGGACTCACCATCGACCCCGAGACCCTCACGGTCGTCAAGAAGGAGCAATGATGACCTATACACGGCTCACCGTGATCGGCAGCAAACGTAAGGCCGATCTGGTGCTTCCCGATGATGAGCCCGTCGGGGCGCTGCTGCCGCAGCTGCTGGAGATGCTGGACGAGCGTGTCCCCGGGGGGCGCGAGATCGCGCTGTCCACACTCACGGGGGTGCGCGTCGAACTCGATGAGACGCTCGGGGAACAGAGGGTCGACCACGGCACAATGCTGCGCCTGCTTCCCCTCGACGACGCCCCACAGCCACCCGAGATCGTCGACATCACGGATGCCGTGGCCGTCGCTGCAGGACGTCGTGGCGATCACTGGAACGAAAGAGCGGGCATTGCATCGGTCGCGACGCTTTCCGCGGTCGTCGCAGGGATCGCATCGACCAGCGCGCAGGCCCACGTCGGCGGGCTGACCGGCCAGCAGGGTTATTGGTTTCCTGCGGCGTCCTTCTTCCTGATCGCTCTGGCGACGATCTTCGCCCACCGATCCCGCACCGGGGCTGCCGCCGCCTTCGGGGCCGCAGCCCTCGGCATCATCGTTCCTGCGCTCGCCCTGACCCCTCAGCCCTGGTCCCTGGGCACTCGCATCATCGTCCTAGCTGGCGCCGCCTGGCTGGCACTCGGAGCGATTGTCGGAATCGGATCGAAACAGCGACCGGTCCTGGTGTGCAGCGGAATCGGTGTGCTGGCCGCCGTTCTGACCGCGGTGGGGGATCATCTGGCGTGGCCCCAGCTCCTGGTCGCGGTGGTGACCGCACTGACCGGGATGATGCTGACAGGTCTGGTGCCGGGAGTGGCCCTGGCGCTGAGTGGCCTGACGAGATACGACGACCGCTCGATGCGCGGGGAACGATCCGGTCGTCAGGACGTCGATCGCGCTATCGAGGAGGGGTTCGCCACCCTGACCTGGGCGGTCATCGCGATCGGCCTGCCCACTGGACTTGCGCTGTTCTCCCTGGCTGGGCAGGAAAGCCCGTGGACCACGGGTCTGACTCCCACAATCTGCCTGGTTCTTCTGCTGCGCGCCCGTGTGCTGCCGCTCATACCGCAACGCATCGCACTGCTGATCACCGGATTGACACCACTGCTGGCGATGCTCATGGGGAGTCCACAGCTCAGCTCTATGCCTCGGACGATCATCGCGGCTGTTGTGTTGATCGTGTTGCTGGGTATCGCGTTGATCCGTCCCAGCGCTGTTTTCGGTGCCAAACTGCGACGTGCCGCCGAGGTCGTCGAACTCTTGCTCATGATCACCACCATCCCCCTGGCGCTCGGCGCGCTCGGCATCTACGCAGACCTGTTGGAGACCTTCCGATGATCAGCGCGTGGTTTCGTGCCTCGGGAGGTGCCCGCTCCCGGGACCTGGAGCAACTGGCACGCAGGATCAACACCCCACTCCCGGTGCGACGGCGGATCGGGGTCGCATCGATTGGGCGCCGCAGCGGCACCACGACCATCGCCTCCGAGCTGGCGCTGATGTTGGCGCTGCTGCGCCCGGATCGTCTGCTCATGATCACGACCGACGATCCCGAACGATCGCGTTTCGCGCAGTTGCGAAGCCCACACACCGTTCGTCACTTGACCCCCGACCACTGGAGCGATCCGCTGTCCTTCTGGGGGGAAGTCGTTGGCGACGCCCAGCGCGATCACGACCTGACGATCACGGACTGGGGGGCTGCTCCCCTTCCTCAGCTGAGCCTGATAGCCACCGATTCCCATGCGTTGTGTCTGGTCACCGCAGCCGACAGGGGGATGATCCAGTCGACCCTTGACGTCGCGACGGCTCTGAGCGAACGTCTTCCCGTGCTGTTGGCGGTTGCCGATGTGCGGGGCGAGGTCGGGCCGTCGATCCGCGCACTGGTCCGCGGACTTCCCCTAACGTCGATCCTGCAACGCCACGACCGTCGCCGGAACACACGAAAGAAACTCAGGGAACCGGATGCCTTCGAGATGTATCGCCTGGCCGCGAGTCTGATCGGGGTGCTCACCCGTCCGGCGAAGGGACGCACCTCATGACGGATGACATCGCCCTCCCCGAGGCCCAGGAGCTACAGCCCTCCCCTGCACACAAGCGCCTCCAGCGCCCCACCCGCACCACGACGCCACTCGAGCGCCCGGATCCGATCGAGATCCCGTCACCGCCCACGCTCGGTGCCGAGATCAGTCCGACCCCGTTCCAGTTCCTGCTTCCCGTGGTCGGGGCTCTCACGTCCGTGGTGATGATGGTGGTGATGCGCAACGGCCAGCCGTTGTTCATGCTGATCGCCGCCGTGGTCTTCACCGTGGCCCTCGTCAGCGGGCTCGGTTTTGCCATTTCCAGTCGGGGACGCGCAGGCAAGCAGTTGCGTCTTCATCGCAGCCGCTATCTCGATTACCTCGAACGCACCCGCGACAAGCTGCGGGAACAGGCCGAGGAAGCGCGCAACACTGCCCTGGCGCTGCATCCGAGCCCGGCTGGGATCGTCAGTTTCATCCGCGATCCGGAGAGATTGTGGGAGCGGCGACGTTCCGATGCCGACCATCTCCAAGCCCGCATCGGAATCGCGACCGTGCCGTGGTTCACGTTGAACGTCCCTACCTCCGAATCACCCGTGGAACCGATCGACCCGATCCTGTTGCGTGAGGCCGAGATGCTCACCAGTTCCCATTCCTCCATTGAGGCGATGCCCGCCACCGCCGACCTGGTGGATGCGGCTGTGGTGGCGGTGATCGGGCCTCGTGAAAGCACCGTTGCCATGATCCGCGCGTTGATCATGCAGTTGTCCGCCCACCAGCTGCCCGAGGACCTTGAACTGGCGGCGGTTTTCCCGAGCGAACACGCAAGCGACTGGCGGGGGTTCGACCTGTTGCCGCACGTCCACGACCCGGACCTGTTCGACGGCCCCGTGCCGGCCCGTCGCATCGCTCCCACCCTCGATGCGTTGAGCGACATCCTCGCCGGCGAGATGGCCACACGATCCGCTGCGGCGACGGCAGCCAGACGCAGAGGAGGAAAAGCTGAGGAGCTGTCCCGGTTGGTTGTGGTCGTCGACGATCACGGTCATCCGGCATCACGCCTGCGCCATCCCGACCAGACCCTGCACCTCCGCGACCTGGAGGTGACCGTCATCCATCTCCTGGACGACCGCCTCGACGAACCCGATGACGTCGACATCCGCATCGACCTGCGTGACGAGGCAACCATCACCCACGGGGCACGCGGCACCGATCCTCACACCACTCATTTCATCCCGGAGGGTGCGCAGTCCTGGCAGTTGGAAACCGTTGCCCGCGACCTCGCGGCACGTCGCACCTTCACGGCCCTCCATCAGGAGGTGGTCGAGGGCGAGCAAGCAGACATCGAGGACATGCTCGGCATCGATCTGCACCAACCCATCGACCTGGCACGGCTGTGGCGCCCCCGCACCCCGGCCGATTTCCTGCGTGTCGCGTTCGGCGTCGACGACAACGGCCGCACCGTGCACCTGGACCTGAAGGAAAGCGCCCAGCAGGGAATGGGACCGCACGGCATCTGCATCGGCGCAACCGGCTCCGGTAAATCAGAGATGCTGCGGACTCTCATCCTGTCGCTCGCGACAGCGCACTCACCGGAGGATCTGTCCATGATCCTCATCGACTACAAAGGCGGGGCCGCCTTCTCCCCGTTCGTGCCGCTCCCCCATCTTGCAGGTCTGATCGACAACCTCGCCGACGATCCACAACTGACCGTGCGCGCCCGCGCATCGTTGCAGGGTGAGGTCGTGCGTCGCCAGCAGCAGCTCAAGGACGCCGATTCCTCGCCGTCGATCACCCACTACCGGGAATTGCGCCGGGAACGTCCCGACCTGCCCCCGATGCCACATCTGTTCGTGGTCATCGACGAATTCGGAGAGCTGCTCACCGCGGAACCGGATTTCATCGACCTGTTCCTGCAGATCGGGCGCATCGGCCGTTCCATCGGGGTCCATCTGTTGCTCTCCAGCCAACGGATCGAGGGTGGGAAACTGCGTGGCCTGGACACCTATCTGTCCTATCGGCTCGGTTTGCGGACCTTCAGTGAAGCGGAATCCCAGGTGGTGCTCGGCTCCACCGATGCCTTCCATCTGCCTCCCATGCCGGGGTACGGATACCTGAAGGTCGACACCTCGGTGTATCAGCGATTCCGCGCCGGCTACGTCTCCGGACCGGTGCCGAGCGGGGTCCGTCAGGAAACAGTGGCCGCGGGTCCGCGCATCTACGAACTCCCGGTCTACAACGGCATCGAGGTCGATGAACGTGATCCGTCAGTTCCCCTGCTGCGCCACCCGGACACGGGACGCACGCTCGTCGAGGAGGTCGTCGCGGGGTTGCGAGCCGACGACACCGCCGTCACCCCGATCTGGTTGCCTCCGCTGCCCGGTCATCTGACGCTCGGGCAGGTGAGGGAGCAGTCGGACGGCGATCCGTTGAAAGTGGTCGTCGGGCTGGAAGACGATCCGGCGCATCAGCGTCAACTTCCCTGGACGCTGGATCTGACCCGCAGTGGCGGCCATGTCGCGATCATCGGCGGGCCACAAACCGGGCGCACCACGCTGCTGCGCACGATCGCAACCTCCCTCGCCCTGCACGCCACTCCCCAGCAGGTGGCCATCTACGGTATGGACCTGACCGGTGGTGGTCTCCGACGCATCGAGGGTTTCCCACACGTCGGCGGGGTGGCGACGCGGGGAGACACCGACCGGATGCGACGGCTGGTGGAGGAACTCAGCCTCATGCTGCGTTCCCGGGAGCAGCTGTTCAAGACCCGTGGCATCGATTCGATGTCGCAGCTGCGCGCCATGCACGCCGCTGGCCGGTTGCCACAGCTTGCCAGCGCCGACATCGTGTTGCTGGTGGATGGTTACGGTTTGCTTCGCAGCGATTTTGAGCCGCTCGACGATTCCTTCACCCGGCTCATGCTCCAGGCCGCCAGTTACGGCCTTCACCTGGTGATTTCGATGGGCCGGTGGGGGGAGCTTCGGATGGCGCACCAGACCTTGTTCGGTACCCGTGTCGAGCTGCGCCTCAACGACCCCTCCGATTCGATCATCGATCGCAAACTGGCCCCGACCATTCCGGCGGGGTCCCCGGGCAGGGCGCTGACCGACAACAAGACCCTGGCACAGGTGGCGCTTCCGAGCCTGGAGATCGCGGGTTCCGAGGATGTCGGGGAAGCCCTCGAACGTCTCGCCCAGCAGGTATCGGAGTCGTGGTCCGGTCCGGCCGCCGCACCGATCCGGTTGCTGCCCGAGCATCTACCTCCCGAGTCGTTGCCCGATGCCGCCGAGGAGTCCTCCGTGCCGCTGGGAATCCGGCAGGACACCATGGAATCCGCCTTGTGGGACCTCGACGACGGAGATCAACATCTGCTCGTGTTGGGTGACGCGAAGTGTGGCAAATCCACCACGCTGCGCACCATCGCTCGTGGACTCATCGCACGCTACAGCCCGGATGAGCTGGCGATCGCCGTCGTCGATCCGCGCGGGCACGTTCCCGGTGTCATCCCTGATGCCTACCTCGCGGCCCACGCGAGTTCTCTCCAGCAGGCGACGGGACTTGCGGGTTCGATAGCCAGCGAATTGGAGGCACGCCCCACCCGCAGCCCCGAGGAGAGGCTGCGCTCCCCGCAGATCGTGCTTCTCATCGACGACCACGACATCATCTCCGCCGGTGGTTCCGAGCCCCTCGCGCCGCTGATCCCCCACCTGCCTGCGGCGCGGGACCTGGGGTTGCATGTGGTGGTCACCCGGCCCGTCGCAGGCGCCACGAGAGCGCTTTACAGCTCATTCCTGCAGAGCGTCCGCGACACCGGCGGGGCGGTGCTGTTGATGTCCGGCGACCGCTCGGAGGGTCAGATCCTGCCCCGAATCACCCCGGAACACATGCCGCCCGGTCGAGGACGTTACATCCGCCGCGGGGAGCAGCCCTACATCGTTCAGGTGGCCGACACACCGCGACATTCACCTCAGCCCTGAGCAGAAGGTGACAATGACCGTCACGCTGGTTCGCGAGGACTCGCAGGACTCCGAAAGGATGAGACATGCAGCTGCTGGGATCGACTTTCTTCTGCGAGGTGCCTGACGGCTGGGCCGAGGTACGAGAACCGGGCTGTGTGATAGCGACGGCGCCGGCTTCCGTGCTGGGTTTCACGCCCAACGCGGTTCTCAGGGAATCCCGGGTCGAGGGGCGCCCCGACACGTTAGCGGCCATCAGCCAGGCGAATCTTCGTGCGTTCGGGAAGGAGGCGCCGGGCACGCTGGTGATGCGGGTCGAGGCGGTGCGATGCCGCGGGGTGGAGCATCGCCGGATCTGGACGCTCTCCCCGGTCACGAACGAGGAGATTCACGGCAACATTCTCTGTCTCCTGAGCATTCAGGAACTCGCCGTCGTCGACGGCGTGGTCGCTGAGCTGACTGTGACGTTGCCTCTTGTCGGATGGTCGCCGGGCGATCAGCACGAGACGATCGCGGAATCGCTGGCGGCCATGCCGGTCGCGGAGCGCACCGCACCGCCCACGGAATCGAACGTGCCCCCGGTCGTGTTGGACGGGTGGGCGACGACATATGACGGGGCACCCCGGGAGGATCTCAGCGTGATCAAGCCTCCCGTTCTCGTGTTGCAGGCCGAGCCGATTGTGCTCAGCGATGAGGCGAGCACGATCTTCCTGAACAGCGCCAGGACGCGGGTGTTTCCTCCGGTCACGGGCGAGGTGAGGAAGGAACTGGCTGCCGCGGAGCTGGTGGACGACGACGGAAATCTTTCCAGCGCCGGTTTCTGGTATGTCGACCACGTTCTGAGCGGCGAGGCCTGGAAGATTCGGGTGGCAGCTCCCAAGGCCACCGAGTTCAGGTTCTGGATAACGGATTCCACGACGATGTTCGTGGTCCCACACCCCGAGCTCGAGGGTCGGAAATTCTTGGGATACTGCCCCTCGAACGACCTGTTCCGTCTCCTCCTGGCCTGGGTGGAGGCGTTCCCGTCGTGGCCGTTCGACATGCACCTGGAGCTGAGCCGCAAAGAGCTACAGGCCAAACTCGAGCAGAACGTAACGCCCGGGCTCCATGTGGGCGGTATGGGCGAGTTCGTGGAGCAGCGGTGGACCTACATGTCCTTGAGCGACGGCTTTGATGAGCCGGTCCTCAACTGGGTTCACACGCACACACGAGGCGACGCGGTGAGCTGGGTCAATCCTTCCCTGCGCAACATCCGACGTCTCATTTCCATTCAGCAGGATCGCGACGATCCGTTCTGGCTGCGTCTGGTCGGGACCATCGCGGGTCTCGACCCGGCAACGGGAAACAGGAGGAATACATGACCTACTACAAAGTGAACGCCCCGGCCTGCAACAGCATCTTCTCGAAGGTCGAGGGGGAGTGTTCGAATGCGTCGACGGCTCACACATCGGTGTCGGGCGACATCGACACGCTCGGTTCCCTGTGCACAGGGAAGAGTGCGAAGCTGGCGGCACGTTTGAATGCCGTCTACAACCGGGTTTTGACGGCAGGGATGACCGGGGCCGAGCAGCAGATCACCGATGCCGTGGCTGGGGGACGCTCAGCCGTTGCGGCCATTCAGGCGGGGGACCATGAGATGGCGGATCGGACCGAGCGAGCTGCCAACATCGTGGACGAGGTCCGCATCACGGATGGGAAGAAAGTATGAGCATCATCGACACGAGCGGCCTTGAGGACTGGCCGGATCCAGCCTCGTTGTTCAGCGCGGCTTCCAGCCTCATGGAGCACGGCGCCAGCTTCGCGGAGCACGTGGAGGGAGCACACAGCACGTGGAAGGGCCTCGGTGCTTGCTACGAGACTCCCCACCAGGATCTCTTGTACTCGGCGCTGGACCCGGCCCTGCAGTCCAGCCAGCACGCTTCGGACGGGTGCGTCAGCGTCAAAGCGGCCATGACGCTGTTCGCCGATGAGGTCTCCGCCCTCAAACCGGAGCGCGATGAGTTGGTCAAAGAAGCCGCCAGTTTTGATGCCAAATCTATCCCTGAGGATGAGGAGGGCCGACAGGGCTACATGGATGAGGCCGTGGCTCTCAAGGGAAAGATCGTGGTACTCGTCCAGAAGTACGAAGCTGCGATCAACACCTGCTTCGAACAGCTGGCGGCGATCGGGGACGACGGCCTGCCAACACCGAATGTCCCTGCATGGTCCGGAGTGCCGAGGGACACCATGATAGCTGCTCTGGGCGCTATGGGTGAGAGCAGGAAAGTGGACGTCGAACGCGTCATCAGACGCGTCGTCGTCCGCGTTTTCGGGCACGATTTCAAAATGCCCTACTGGATGAGCCACGCCAAATCCCGGTATTGGGACTGGAAGTCGTGGCTTTTCCGACCCAATCAGCCGGGAAGCATCCTGAGCCGCTTTCGCACTGCACTGACCGAAACATTTTTAGGTCCTCCACCGGGACGATACGGCCCGGCAACCGTGATCCGTCCCCCCAACATCACGGGCTCGTGGGGACTCGGAAGAGAACACAGTTTGCAGACCCGCACCGGCACGTCCGCTCTCGGGCGCGTGGCAGGACGCGGCCTCTTTGTTCTCGGGGTCGGCTTGACCTACAGCAGTGAACTCGAGAAAGCCGACAAACGATACCGCGAACAAAACCCGGAACTTTCCGCAAGCGAACGGCAATCGCGGGTGAGGGAAACCGCCGCGGTCCGGGCAGGCTCTCAGGTGGCGGCAGCCGCAGGAGCAGGAGCTCTGGTTGGCTCGATCCTCCCTGTAGGAGGAACCGCCGTTGGCCTGGCAGTGGGCGCCGGGGTTGGGTTCGTAATGAGCATCGAAACCGGCGAAGGCAAGACTGTCGGGGACCACATCGCGGACTTCGGCGAGGGAGTTTGGAATGTCCTCAAAAACCCGTTTGGCGGATGAGAGGTGGAATAATGTCGCTAGAAATCATTGCCCCCGGAGCAATATTCACTGCGATCGGGCTCATTATTTTGGGCCTCCTCTCACTCTGGAGAGGATGGGTAATTTACAGTGAACCCACACCTCGATTTGTCATAGGCTACAGAGGGTGGTCATCAACACCTCTCGCACTCCCTTACGGAGGCGGATTCATGCTATGCTTGGGAATAGCCGGTCTGAAGCCAATTCTTCCCCAAGCTATAATGTTCGCAGTCAGCGTGACATGTTTCATCTGTTTCATCATCTTCATGCTGGGATTTTTGATCTGGTTTCCCCGGTTCCTTCTCCCCCGCTGGTACCGCCGAGCCGTGAAGGCTGGTATTCCACGCAACGACCCCAACGCCATGGGAGCCTTCAAAGCCCTCCCCGTGGAACAGCAACGCGAAGCAGCCCAACAAGGAAAACAACGATGACACCCCCTCGGCAGCACTGGCCGACAAGTTCTGGGACGGAAACACGGCTGACAGACCCACACCGGCACGTCCGCTCTCGGGCGCGCGGCAGGACGCGGCCTCTTTGTTCTCGGGGTCGGCTTGACCTACAGCAGTGAGTACGAGAAAGCCGACAAACGATACCGTGAACAAAACCCGGAACTTTCCGCAAGCGAAAGGCAATCACGAGTGCGGGAAACCGCCGCGGTTCGGACAGGCTCGCAAGTACTCGCGTCCGCATGGGCAGAAGCTGCAGTCGGCTCAATGATTCCCGTGGGTGGAACCGCCGTCGGCTTGGCAGTGGGCGCCGGGGTTGGGTTCGTAATGAGCATCGAAACCGGCGAAGGCAAGACTGTCGGGGACCACATCGCAGACCTTGGCGAAGGCATCTGGAACTGGGGTAAAGGACTGTTTGGCGGATGAAGAATCAAGTAGTTTTGTTGGAGGGCATCGTTTCCGGTGAAATTTTAGCTGCGATCGTGCTCATCCTCATCGGTTTGCTCTGTCTCTGGCAGGGCTGGGTCGCCTACACCGAGCCCATTCCCCGCTTCGTCATAAACTATCGTGGCTGGACCTGTCCACCCCTCGCCATGTTCCACGGGGGTGTGGCCATGCTGCTCATGTCACTGCCAGCATTCAAACCGCCACTACATCGAATCGTTGCGGGAGTGATCGGACTGACATGGCTATTCTGCGGGCTGACCTCTCTACTTGGCCTCTTCTTCTGGTTTCCCCGATTCCTTCTTCCCCGCTGGTACCGCCGAGCCGTGAAAGCCGGTATCCCACGCAACGACCCCAACGCCATGGGAGCCTTCAAAGCCCTCCCCCTGGAACAACAACGCGAAGCAGCCCACCGAGGAAAACAGCGATGACACCTCGCCGCCACCAAATGACAGCCCTTGAGACGGAGACACAACCAGCAGACCCGCACCGGCACATCGGCCCTCGGGCGCGCGGCAGGACGCGGCCTTTTCGTTCTCGGGGTCGGCTTGACCTACAGCAGCGAGTACGAGAAAGCCGACAAACGATACCGTGAACAAAACCCGGAACTCACCGCAAGCGAACGACAAGCACGCGTCGCCGAGAGCGCTACCGTGCGAACAGGCTCTCAGGTGGCGGCGTCAGCTGCCGCAGGCGCTGCAATCGGCTCCATCCTCCCCGTAGGAGGAACCGCCGTCGGCCTGGCAGTGGGCGTCGTGGTCGGGTTGGGCATGAGCTTCGACACTGGTGAGGGCAAAAGTCTCGGAGATCGCGTTGCCGATGCTGGCGAAGGGTTCTGGAATTGGTGCAAAGGGGTGTTCGGCGGATGATAGGTCATGCAATTCTCCTGGAAGGTCTCGTCCCCGGGGACATCTTCACCGCGATCTTTCTTCTTGTCATCGGCATCCTCTGTCTCTGGCAGGGCTGGGTCGCCTACACCGAGCCCATTCCCCGCTTCGTCATTAACTACCACGGTTGGACCTGTCCACCCCTCGCCATGTTCTACGGGGGTGTGGCCATGCTGCTCATGTCCTTTGGAGCACTCAAACCACCCCTGTCCCGCATCCCAGGAGGAGTTATCGGGCTGATATGGGCGTTTTGCATACTGAGCTTCTTGATCGGTTTTTTCTTCTGGTTTCCCCGATTCCTTCTTCCCCGCTGGTACCGCCGAGCCGTAAAGGCCGGCGTCCCACGCAACGACCCCAACGCCATGGGAGCCTTCAAAGCCCTCCCCCTAGAACAACAACGCGAAGCAGCCCAACGAGGAAACCAACAGTGAGACGCTGAACCAGACACGGGCCGCCCAGCGTCCACATGGCAAACGCCCGTAGGCTGAGGATCGTGTACGACGTCTCGATGGTGTTGTTCGAGGGTTTCGAGCTGCTCGACGTGTTCGGGCCGGTCGAGCTCCTCGCCCGGCTGCCCGAGGAGTACCGGATCATCTACGTGGCACCCGACACAGGGCCGGTTCGCAGCAGTCAGGGAGCAGAAATCGTGGTTCCCGTGTCCTTGAAAGACGCAGCACACTCCGACATCGTGTTCATGCCGGGCGGACCAGGCACCCGCTGCCTGGTCCGCGACGAACAATTCCTCCAGATGCTCAGCCATGTGGCAGCCCCCGCTTCGATCGTCGTCTCGGTGTGCACCGGTTCAGCAGTTCTGGCGGCCGCTGGTTTGTTGAATGGGTACCGGGCCACATCCAACAAACGGGCCTTCGACTGGGCGTCAGGACACGGAGACGAGGTCACATGGGTACGCAGGGCGCGGTGGATACACGACCGGAACCGTTGGACCTCCTCCGGAGTGGCAGCCGGCATGGACATGACAGCCGCGTTGATCGCTCACCTCACGGGCCCGGAAGCCGCAGCGACGGCCGCCCGTGAAATCGAGTTGAAGATTCACCCCGACCCCACACGGGATCCCTTCGCGGACCCCGGTGACGATCCCGAAACATCATCCGCGCCGCTACGATGTTGACACGTTCACGACCCCGCAGACCGAGGTATCGTGCGGCCCTCACACAGAGACCTTCTGCCACAGATACAGGACACCGTCACACGGGTCGTCGACAGTCGAAGGAGACCTGATGAATCAACCGCACCCCGAGCAGATCAGCTGGCTGGACAGCATGGAGCATCGCAGCTGGCTCGCACAGCACCGGGAAACATTGCTGGACTTCTTCCAACCCGAGGTAGTGCTGCCCGGCGCGGGCTACGCCTACCTTGATTCACAAGGCCACGCCCTGCCCCGGCTGGGATCACAACTGTGGCTGGGTGCACGCATGCTGCACTGCTTCTCCATAGCGGCCATGCAGGGACGTCCCGGAGCCGAGGACGTGGCCCGGCACGGCATCGGTTTCTACCTGAACGGCGCCGGTCGCGACACCGAGCACGGCGGATGGTTCCCGACCGTCGGGGGCGATTCCCCCAGCTTCCGCAAGGAACTCTACGGGCAGGCCCACATCCTGCTCGGCGCCAGTTCCGCAGCCACCGCTGGGATTCCCGGGGGCGAGGAGCTGCTGGCAGCGGCCCTGGAGGTCATCGAGAAGTTCTGGGTGGAGGCCGATGGTGCGGGCATCGATGCCTTCGACCGCGAATTCCACCAGGCCGAGCCATACCGCGGCCAGAACGCCAACATGCACCTGACGGAGGCCTACCTGGCCGCCTACGAGACGACCGGCGACGAACAACTCCTGGAACGGGCTGCAAGAATCGCGCACCGCATCGCGGGCCGGGCCGCAGACGCCACGGAAGGGGCCTGGCGGCTCCCGGAGCACTTCGACGCCACCTGGCGGGAACTCCCCGACCACAACCGCGACGAGCCCCGGCATCCGTTCCGACCCTACGGTTCCCAACCCGGGCACTGGCTCGAATGGTCGAAGTTGCTGCTCCAGCTCCGCGGCCTCGGCGTTCGGGAGACCTGGTTGCTGGACGCCTCCCGGCACCTCTTCGATGGCGCATTCCACGACGCCTGGGCGGACAACGGCGGTTTCTGCTACACCGTCGACTGGGACGGGAAACCGGTGGTTCCGGAGCGGTTCTTCTGGGAGATCGCCGAAGGCATCGGCGCAGCCGCAGGACTGTTCCGCGCCACCGGTGAGCAGCGCTATGAAGACGCCTACCGCACTCTCTGGGCCTACGCCGATGAGCACGTCATCGACCACGTGGACGGTTCCTGGTGGCAGGAACTCGACGTGCAGAACCGTCCCGTCACCCACACGTGGGAGGGCAAACCTGACCTCTACCACGCCTATCAGGCCACCTTCTACGCCCTACTGCCAGAGAACCGAGGAATAGCCTCCTGGGCGCGCGACCAGCACCGAGGCGACATCACAGCGAACTGAACCGAGCCGCGAGCCGCCGTGGATGGTTTCGCCCCAGACCGCTCGTTCCTCAGGACCCAGCTCAACCGATGCGTCCCGAAAAACTTCGCGGGCAACGAAACGGGGAGGCATCCTGGGCCAGGATGCCTCCCCGTTGTTTCAGAATCAGTTCTCGTCCTCGGACTTCTTCTTCACCGGATCGGTGACGAATTCCAGGACCGCCAGAGGCGCGGAATCACCCTTGCGGATGCCGATCTTGGTGATGCGGGTGCAGCCACCGTCACGGCCCTGAAGGGTGGGGGCGATCTCCTCGAACAGTTTCGCCACCACGTCCCTGTCGGTCACCGATTTCAGCACCAGGCGACGGGCGTGAAGGTCACCGCGCTTGGCCTTGGTGACGAGCTTCTCGACCAGCGGCTGGACGCGGCGGGCCTTGGTCTCGGTGGTGGTGATACGGCCGTGCTCGATGAGCTGGGTGGCCAGGTTGCGCAGGATGAGGCGCTCATGGGTGGGGCTACCACCCAGGCGGGGGCCCTTGGTCGGCTTAGGCATGTCTCAATTCTTTCGGTCTGGTCCCGAGCAGCGCTCGGTATGGGTTCTCAGTACTGCTCGGTCTCGGCGTAGTCTTCGTCCGCTTCGGTGTCGATGTCATCCTCGCCCTCGTGCTCCTGGTCGTAGCGCTCGATGGCCTGGATCGGGTCGAACCCCGGGGCGGCGTCGCGCAACGAAAGCCCCAGGTTGTGCAGGGTGACCTTGACCTCGAGGATTGACTTGGAGCCGAAATTACGGATGTCGAGGAGGTCCTCCTCGGAGCGGGCGACAAGCTCACCGACTGTGTGGATGCCTTCCCGCTTGAGGCAGTTGTAGGAACGAACCGACAGGTTCAGGTCCTCGACGGGCAGGTTCAGCGACTCGGCGATCTGCTCATCCACGGGCGAGGGCCCCATCTCGATGCCCTCTGCGTTGACGTTGAGTTCACGAGCCAGGCCGAAGAGTTCCACCAGGGTCCGTCCAGCGGATGCGACGGCGTCTCGGGGCGCCATGGAGGGCTTGGTCTCGACGTCAATGATGAGACGGTCGAAGTCGGTGCGCTGCGCCACGCGGGTGGCCTCCACCTTGTAGCTCACCTTCAGCACGGGAGAGTAGATGGAGTCGACGGGGATCCGTCCGATCTCCGCGTCGGGATCCTTGTTGAGGACGCTGGAAACGTATCCACGACCACGTTCGACCACGAGCTCCATCTCAAGTTTGCCGCCTTCGCTGAGGGTGGCGATGTGCAGTTCGGGGTTGTGCACCTCGACCCCAGCCGGCGGTTGGATGTCGGCCGCGGTGACCTCACCGGCTCCCGCCTTGCGCAGGTACATGACCACAGGTTCGTCCTCCTCGGAGGACAGGACCAGGCCCTTGAGGTTGAGGATGATCTCGGTGACGTCCTCGACGACGCCCTCCAGGGTGGAGAACTCGTGCTGGTTGCCCTCGATCTTGATGGAGGTCACTGCCGCGCCCGGGATAGACGACAGCAGGGTGCGACGCATCGAGTTGCCGAGGGTGTAACCGAAACCGGGTTCGAGGGGCTCGATGATGAACCGTGACCGGTGTTCGGAAACCGTCTCTTCCGACAGGGTCGGACGCTGTGCGATGAGCATTTTCTTCCTTCCCGCGCCACCCACTATTTGATGGCGCGAATACCGCGACCGGAACCGCTCCGGCTGCGGGGCCCGGAAACCCGAGCTGGGGTGACCGGCAGTTGTGGTGCCGATCACCCCGGTGGCGTCTACTACTTGGAGTAGAGCTCGACGATCATCTGCTCCTGGACGTCGATCACGATCTGTTCGCGGACGGGGAGCTGGTGGACGAGGATGCGCATCCGGTTGGGGCGGGCCTCGAGCCACGCGGGAACGGAGCGCTCGCCGTGGGTTTCACGAGCCACCACGAGCGGGTGGATGTTCATCGACTTCTCGGCGACGTCGATGATGTCGTGAGCCTTGACACGGTACGACGGGATGTTCACCTTCTTGCCATTGACGAGGAAGTGACCGTGCACCACGAGCTGGCGGGCCTGCCTGCGGGTGGCAGCAAAACCTGCGCGGTACACAACGTTGTCGAGACGCGATTCGAGGATCTGCAGCAGGTTGTCACCAGTTTTGCCTGGGTGACGGTCCGCCTCCTCGTAGTAGCGGCTGAACTGCTTCTCGAGGACGCCGTAGGCGAAACGGGCCTTCTGCTTCTCCTTGAGCTGCAGCGAGTACTCGGAGTCCTTGGTGCGACCGCGACCGTGGACGCCGGGCGGGTAGGGACGGCGTTCGAAAGCCTTGTCGTTGCCAACCAGGTCGGTCCCGAGGCGACGGGACTTCTTGGTCATGGGGCCGGTGTAACGAGCCATTTTCTCTTCAGTCCTTTACTTCTCGGGCGCTCAGACGCGGCGACGCTTCGGCGGACGGCAGCCGTTGTGCGGCACGGGCGTGACGTCGGAGATGGTTCCGACCTCAAGGCCCACGGCGCCCAGCGAGCGGATCGCGGTCTCACGGCCCGACCCCGGGCCCTTGACGAACACGTCGACGCGCTTCATGCCGTGCTCCATGGCGCGACGGCCAGCGGCCTCGGCTGCCATCTGGGCGGCGAAGGGGGTCGACTTGCGGGAGCCCTTGAAGCCGACGGTGCCGGCGGAGGCCCAGGAGATCACTGCCCCATTGGGATCAGTGATCGAGATGATCGTGTTGTTGAAGGTGCTCTTGATGTGAGCCTGTCCGGCGAGGACGTTCTTCTTCTCCTTGCGGCGCACCTTGGTCTTGGCGGCCTGCTTGCGGCTTGTTGCCATCAGTAGTCAAATCTCCTGTCTCAGCTCACCGCGCGGGTCAGCGTGCCTTCTTCTTGCCGGCCACGGCCTTCTTCTTGCCCTTGCGGGTGCGCGCATTGGTGCGGGTGCGCTGACCACGGACCGGGAGGCCACTGCGGTGACGACGGCCCTGGTAGTTACCGATCTCGACCTTACGGCGAATGTCGGCGGCAACGGTACGACGGAGGTCACCCTCGATCTCGTAGTTGCCTTCGATGTGGTCACGCAGCGCGACGAGCTGCTCGTCGGTGAGCTGGTGGACACGGAGATCGCCGCTGACACCGGTGGCGGCGAGGGTCTCGGCGGCGCGGGTGCGACCGATCCCGAAGATGTAGGTGAGGGCGACCTCCAGGCGCTTGTCGCGCGGCAGGTCGACACCAACGAGGCGTGCCATGTTCTACCTTTCAGTGTTTCCGGTCCCTATGGGCTTCCGCCCGATCAGGTCGGGGACCGCGAAGGTGTGTGGCGTGTCGCGTCCCCTCCTGGCGCGCGGCGGTTCTGTCGCCGCAAAGGGGCCTTGGCCTTCGTCCAAGGGTCGGGAGTCACCGTTTCCGGCGGCCCTTGCGATCACGTTGTGTTCACTTGTCAGGCGGGCTGGGCGACCTGCCCCGTTCCGCGATGTTCTGCGATCCCTCGTCGGGTTGTCAGCCCTGACGCTGCTTGTGGCGCGGGTTGTCGCAGATCACCATCACACGACCGTGCCGGCGAATAACCTTGCACTTGTCGCAGATCTTCTTGACGCTCGGCTGAACCTTCATTCGAGCAACCTTTTCAATCGGCGACTGGGCAGTCTCCTGCCCAATCTGTGGTGGATGAGCCGGTCGCCGGAAATCCGGGCCATCGCAGGCACACGACAGCATCCGGGCATGGACGACCGACGACAAAGCCTACGTCACATCGCCGTTTTTGCCAACCCGCCGCGGTAAAACAGACGCCCGGCCATGGCCGGGCGTTGAGAATTCACACGTGTTCAGGACCTGGCTGGTCACTTGTGCCGGTACACGATACGACCGCGGGTGAGGTCGTAGGGGGAAAGCTCGACGACCACTCGGTCAGCGGGCAGGATGCGGATGTAATGCTGGCGCATTTTTCCGCTGATGGTGGTCAGAACCTTGTGCCCGTTGGGCAACTCAACGCGAAACATTGCGTTGGGCAACGCCTCGACCACGGTCCCCTCGAGTTCGAGGGCTCCTTCTTTCTTCGCCATGTGCTCTCAATCGTCGATGGAAACCGGTTTCCGGGCGCGGTGGGAAACCGCAATACTTGAGGCAGTTTACGCGGCACGTGGCGACGCCCCAAATCCACCCCGGAAGGGTTACCACCGCCGCGGCGCCGTACCGTTGACCCATGCAGTATTTCGCCGTTCATTACACCTACGTCAACGACACCGAGCTCATCGCCCGTCACCGCCCCGATCACCGGGCCTTCCTGTCAAGCCTGACCGGCAAGGGGCTCATCGCGGGTGGGGCCTACCCCGAGGCCGCACCCCCATCGGCCCTCCTCGTGGTCAAGGCCGAGAACGCCGAGGCTGTCTCCGATCTGCTCGCCGACGATCCGTTCCGGCTCAACAATGTGCTGGCCGATGTCCGTATAGTCCACTGGACCCCGGTGATCGGAGTATTTGCGGAGTAGTTTCCGTCTTCCATTGTTCAGCCACCTATGCGATGTCCCTGTCAACGGATCGGCTTCTTCGGAGCTGATGAGTACCGGCAACTCAGCACGGATATGGGCCACGTTGTCCGGCTTTCCCGCCCAGCGTGTGCCCTCCATCAGGTTCACGAACAACTCTGCACTCGGCGTGAACCCGCAACACGGATCCGCCCGGTAGGCATCTACCCAGGTTTCATCGCGGGTCAGCCAGTCCGTGCGCCAGACACAAGCACCCCTACCGGTTCCTCACCAGGCAACCAGCTACGGCTGTACAGGGGGTGATTATCGAAGGCTGGGATCACACGGACAGCGGGTTCGTTCGTGGCTAGAGACTACTCATCCCGGACCACTTCACACGGCTGGTTTCCTGCTCAAACCAGCCACAGCAGCAGGATGGCCACAATGGCCAGCAGGGTCGCAGCACCCGCGATTGCTCCGAAGGCAACCCAGCCGACACGCGCCGGGGTGCGGATCTCGCCAACCTGCCCCGCAGGTAGGTTTCCTTCACCGACGATCGCAGGAGTGTTGACCGCAGCCGCCGGGAGCTGTTCCACCACCGGGACCAGTTCGCCCAGGGTCTTGGCCGCGTAGATCACATCCATGGACTGCCGATAGGCATCCGCGTCCAGCCGACCATCTGCGAAGGCATCCGAAACCCGCTTCGTCAATGATTCCCGCTCCGCATCATCAACTGCTTCGCCAGCGCGTTGAAGATACCGGGAAGATGGTGGCAAGTTGCTCATGCGATCCATGGTAAAAGCCGTGGACGTCACTCGCCGAGCGGCCCGAAAGGGATGCCGCGGGCGGTCAGTTCCGTTTCTCCCCCATCGGCTTCTGTGAGCACCCAAAGCCCGCGCTCCGTAATGGCCACAGTGTTCTCCCAGTGGGCTCCGCGCTCCCCGTCGCGGCTTCGCACCGTCCATTCATCGGCAGCGACCACCGTCTGATGCAGCCCCAGGGTCAGCATCGGTTCCACCGCGATGGCCATCCCCACGCCGAGACGTGGGTTGGGGCGGAACCTGAACTGATTCGGAACGTCCGGCTCCATGTGCATGTGGGAACCAATCCCGTGTCCCGTGTAGTCGCGCAGCGATCCATACCGACGCGGCTGGCACTTGACGCACTGTTCGATGGCCCGCGACACGTCTCCGACGCGACCGCCGTCACGGACAGCGGCGATGCCGGCCCACATGGCCTGCCGGGTGGCCTCCAGCATCTCGAGATCCTCCGCCCGGGCCTCACCGACCACGAAACTCCGGGCCGCATCACCATGCCATCCCTCCACCACGGCGCCGAAATCGATGGAAACGAGATCGCCGTCGCAGATCACGCGATCACCGGGGACACCGTGAACCAGTTCGTCGTTCACGGAGATGCAGGCGACACCGGAAAACGGCGCGCCATACTCGGCGCCGTATCCCAGGAAATTCGAGGTCGCACCCCGCTCCGCGAGCACTGTTCGGCCCACCTCATCGATCTCGGCGGTCGTGACGCCCACTGCGGTGGCCTCCTGCATCCGGCGCAGCCCCTCGGCCACGACTAGCCCCGCGGCGCGCATTTTCAGCAGCTGTTCGGGCGTCTTGATCTCGATCGACATCTCAGGCCTTGTGCGCCGCCACCGCATCGAGCATGCGCTGCCGCACTTCCTCGACGGTTCCGGTTCCCTCCACCTCAACGAGCAGCCCTTGCCGCTCGTAGTGGAAGAGCAGCGGTGCGGTCTGGCCGGCATAGACCTCCATGCGGCGCCTGATGGTGTCTTCGTTGTCGTCCGTACGCCCTTCCTTCTGGGCTCGGTCCAGCAGGCGCGCGACCAGCACGTCGGGTTCCACCACCAACGAGACCACGACATTGAGGCGCTGCCGCTGATGGGAAAGGTTGTGGTCCAGGAAGTGCACTTGATGCATGGTGCGTGGGAAACCGTCGAGGAGAAACCCAGAGGAGCAGTCATCCTCGGCCAGACGATCGGCAACGATGGCCTCCGTGACGTCGTCGGGCACGTATTCTCCGGCGTCGATCAAGGCCTTGACTTTGACGCCCAGCTCGGTGCCGTTGCGGATGTTGGCCCGGAAGATGTCGCCGGTCGATATGGCTGGTATCGCATATGCGTCGGCCAGCGCTGTGGCCTGGGTACCCTTGCCTGCTCCGGGGGCACCCATGATGAGCATTCTCACCTCAGGAATCCTTCGTAGTTGCGTTGTTGCAGCTGACTCTCGATGCGCTTGACCGTGTCAAGGGCTACACCGACGATGATGAGGATGGAGGTCCCACCGAACGGGAAATTCTGGTTCGCGCCGACCGCGATGAACGCGAGGGTCGGAATCATCGAGATGACCGCCAAATACAACGAACCTGGCGCGGTCAGACGGTTCAGCACGTAGGTCAGGTAACGCTCCGTAGGCTTGCCCGCACGGATACCGGGAATAAAACCGCCGTACTTCTTCATGTTGTCCGACACCTCCTCAGAGTTGAAGGTGATCGCGACGTAGAAGTAGCAGAAACCGACGATGAGCAGGAACTGCAGGGTGCTGTAAACCCAACTGTTCGTGTGGAAATTGGCAGCTATCCACTGGCCGGTTTCCGACTCGGGCCGGAAGGTGGCATAAAGAATCGGTAGATAGAGGATGGAGCTGGCGAAAATCACGGGAATGACACCGGACTGATTGACCTTCAGCGGGATGTAGGTGGTCGATCCCCCCACGAGCCTGCGTCCGACCATACGCTTGGCGTACTGCACGGGAACGCGCCGCTGTCCCTGCTCCATGAACAAGATGCCGAGCATCACGAGCAGACCGATGGCGATGATGGCCAGGAAGAGAAACCAACCGGTGGCCCCTGGGTGGCTCTCCTTGATGGACCACAGGCCGGTCGGGAACTGAGCGGCGATCTGGGTGAAGATCAGCACGGACATGCCGTTGCCGACGCCACGATCGGTGATCAGCTCGCCCAGCCACATGATCACGACGGTCCCGGCGGTCATGGTGAGCACCATCGTGATCAGCGGGAAGAGCTCCTGTGCGTAGAGGATGGGCCGGCTGCACTGCAACAGCTGGCCCGTGCGCGCCATGGTGACGAATGCCGTCGCCTGGAGCAGCGCCAGGACGAGGGTGAGATACCGCGTGTATTGCGTGATCTTGGCCTGCCCGGCGGCGCCCTCCTTGCGGAGGGCCTCCAGCCGCGGGATCACCACTGCGAGCAGCTGCAGGATGATCGAGGACGTGATGTAGGGCATCACGCCCAGGGCGAAGATCGTCAGGTGAAGCAGGGCACCGCCCGAGAACAGGTTGATCAGGGAGTAGAGCCCGGCCTTCGAACCTGTCGTTGCATCTGCCACGCATGCGTTCAACGCCTGCATGTTCACGTTCGGGGCAGGGATGGTGGAACCGAGGCGGAACACCAGAAGGATCCCAAGCGTGAAGAAGATCTTCTTGCGCAGCTCAGGTGTTTTGAACGCGCTAGCGAAGGCGGAGAGCATCCGGCCCCTCTTTCAGTTGCTCAGCAAATTACCCGTCGCCCATCTCAGGCAACCCAGGCAGCGTACCAAGGGGCACGCGCATTCCCCAATGCCGCGCCACGGATGAGACCTCACGGGGGTGTCGGGCTACCGCCCCGGCGCGCACCCGTACCTCTCCGATGCGCAACTCTTCCCGAGGGTATTGCATACTTCCGGCCAGCTCTCCTATGCTTCCCGCATTGATTTCGCGACGTGACTATCGTCGTTGGTTGGGGGACATCATGAAAAAAGTAATGACCGTGTACGGGACCCGTCCCGAGGGCATCAAGATGGCACCTGTCATCCGACGCCTGGAGGAGGACTCGCGTTTCGAGTCGATCTCGGTGGTCACGGGGCAGCACCGCGAGATGCTGGACCAGGTGAGTGAGGTTCTGGGAATCACCCCGACGCACGACCTCAACGTTTTCGCACCAGGCCAGACCCTCAATGAGATCATGGCCCACATCATCACACTGCTCGATCCCATTCTCGAGATGCAGCGCCCAGATGCCGTCGTGGTCCAGGGCGACACCGCCACCGTCGCCGCAGCGGCCCTGACTAGTTTCAACCGCCACATTCCCGTCGTCCATTTGGAGGCGGGACTTCGCAGCGGCGACATCGCTGCCCCGTTCCCGGAGGAGGCCAACCGCAGCATCGCGACACGGATCAGTTCCCTCCATCTGGCACCAACCCGGCAGTGCCGGTACAACCTGGAGCGGGAAGGCATCCGCGGTGAGCACATCGTTGTCACTGGCAACACCGTCATCGACGCTCTGATGCGCGCGGTAGATGCCGGGATCCCCATCCGGGACGAAAAGATCCGCCACGTGGTCGCCTCGGGAGCACCGATCCTGCTGGTCACCGCTCATCGCCGGGAAAACTGGGGTCTACCCATGGAACGGATCGGTCGCGCCGTCGCCCGTTTGGCGCGTCGTCATCCCGAGCTTCACGTCATCCTGCCAGCCCATCTGAATCCCATCGTCCGGCACTGCCTGCTACCTCCCCTAGTCGGCCTGGACAACGTCATCGCCTGCGATCCTCTCCCCTACGGCGAGTTCATCCAGGTCCTGAAAGCCTCGAGCATCGTACTGACGGATTCCGGGGGTTTGCAGGAGGAGGCGCCGGCCCTTGGCAAACCCGTCCTGGTACTGCGCGAGAGAACGGATCGCCCTGAGGCGATCGAGGTCGGAGCGGCTCGCCTGGTCGGCACTGACGAAGAGATCATCCTCGCGGAAGCCACCAGCCTGCTTGAAGGACTTGCCCGACGAGCACCGGTCCCTGAACCAGTCAATCCATACGGCGACGGCGCAGCCGCCGTACGTGCGGTCGCCGGCATCGCTGCATTCCTTGGCGTCGGCGACCCCCTCCCTGACTTCGTCAGTCGCACCCCGGCGCGGACCTGGCCGTTGATCAAATCCGCCTGAGACACGAAGGGGCCGGGTGGCCGATCCTCAAGGATCAGCCACCCGGCCCCTGTGTCATGCTGTTGCCGTTCAGGCCTCCACTGCAGACCCACCAGCAGCTGCCAGCTTCTCCTTCGCGGAGTTCGAAAACGCGTCAGCCGTCACGTTGAGAGCAACGTTGATGTCACCGCCGCCCAGCACCTTGACGAGCGTGCCGCCACGCACGGCACCGGCCTCGACAAGATCCTCCACCGTGACGGCTCCCCCCTTGGGGAACAGCTCGGCGAGACGACCGACATTGACGACCTGGTACTCCACGCGGAACGGGTTCGTGAACCCCTTGAGTTTCGGGATCCGCATGTGCATCGGCATCTGACCGCCCTCGAAGTTCGCCGGGACGTTCTTGCGAGCACCCGTACCCTTCGTGCCACGACCAGCGGTCTTGCCCTTGGACG
This sequence comes from Arachnia propionica, assembly GCF_037055325.1. Classification (NCBI taxonomy): domain Bacteria; kingdom Bacillati; phylum Actinomycetota; class Actinomycetes; order Propionibacteriales; family Propionibacteriaceae; genus Arachnia; species Arachnia propionica. The sequence goes on from NZ_CP146373.1 coordinate 2,235,115, forward strand.
CCTCACCACGACCCACGCGGGTCTTAGCGGTATTGGCCCCCGGCGCGGGGCGCAGGTGATGAATCTTGAGAGCCATTAGTTGACCTCTTCCACTTTCACGAGGTGGGCGACGGTACGGATCATGCCGAGCACCTCGGGGCGGTCCTCGCGCACCACGGTCTGACCGATGCGCTTCAGCCCCAGGGTACGCAGCGTGTCCCGCTGGTAGTCCTTGCCGCCAACCTTCGACTTGATCTGGGTGATCCTCAGTTCAGCCATCAGCCGGCCACCTCCTCCTTGCGTGCCCGGAGCAGTGCCGCCGGGGCGACGTCCTCGACCGGCAGGCCACGTCGTTTCGCGACGGCTTCCGGTTCCTCGAGCTGCTGCAGGGCATCCACCGTCGCGTGAACGACGTTGATGGCATTGGCCGAGCCGAGCGACTTGGCCAGCACGTCGTGCACACCCGCGCATTCGAGCACTGCACGGGCCGATCCACCGGCGATGACACCGGTACCCGGCGAGGCGGGGCGCAGAAGCACCACGCCAGCGGCCTTCTCACCCTGCACGGGGTGCGGGATGGTGCGCTGGATCAACGGCACGCGGAAGAAGTGTTTCTTGGCCTCCTCCACGCCCTTGGCGATGGCGGCAGGCACCTCCTTCGCCTTGCCGTAGCCGACGCCGACCATGCCCTCGCCGTCACCGACGACCACCAGGGCGGTGAAGCTGAAACGACGCCCACCCTGGACGACCTTGGCGACGCGGTTGATGGCGACCACGCGCTCGAGATACTGATTCTTCTCTTCCCTGGAAGCCTGGCCACGACGATCGTCACGGCCACGACGCTCCCCACCGCGGCGATCACCGCGCTGCTGGGTTTCACTCATCGTGTTCCCTATCCTCTCGTCGTTCTCAGAATCCGAGACCGGCCTCGCGCGCCGCATCGGCGAGCGCGGCGATCCGGCCGTGGTACTTGTTCCCTGCGCGGTCGAAGACGACATTCTCGACACCGGCTTTCTTCGCACGCTGGGCGATGATCTCCCCCACCTTGCGAGCTTTGGCGGACTTGTCGCCCTCCGCCGCCCTCAGATCGGCTTCCATGGTGGAAGCGGATGCCAAGGTGTGGCCGATGGTGTCGTCGATCACCTGCACGTACAAGTGACGCGCGGAGCGGGTGACCACCATGCGAGGCCGCTCGGCGGTGCCATTGATCTTCTTGCGGCCGCGCAGCTGACGGCGGGCGCGTGAGGCGGTCTTCGCCGCCAGGCCCTTGCGCTTGCCAAGCGAGATAGCCATTACTTACCAGCCTTTCCGGCCTTGCGGCGGACGTGCTCGCCCGCGTAGCGAACACCCTTACCCTTGTAGGGTTCGGGCTTGCGGATCTTGCGGATGTTCGCGGCGGTCTCACCGACAAGCTGCTTGTCGATGCCGTGCACCGTGAACTTGGTCTGGGTCTCGACGGTGAAGGTAATGCCCTCCGGGGCGTTGACCACCACCGGGTGCGAGAACCCGAGGGCGAATTCGAGCTGGGTCGGGCCCTTCGCAATGACGCGGTAGCCGACACCCACGATCTCGAGTTTCTTCTCATATCCCTGGGTGACCCCGGTGACCATGTTCGACACGAGGGTGCGGGTCAGGCCGTGCAGGGAACGGGACAGCCGCTCGTCGTTCGGGCGCGACACCTCCAGCTCTCCCTGCTCGTTCTTCGCGACGGTGATGGGTTCGCGTACGGTGAATTTCAACTCACCCTTGGGACCCTTGACGGCCAGGTTCTGACCGTCGATCTTGACCTCGACGTTGGACGGGACCGCGACCGGGAGCTTGCCAATTCGTGACATTATCTATCTCCTTTTCAGTCTCGTCGGGTCACCAGACGTAGGCGAGCACTTCGCCACCCACGGACTTGGCGTTTGCTTGCTTGTCGGTCAGCAGGCCCTGGGATGTGGAGATGATGGCGATACCGAGACCGCCGAGCACCTTCGGGAGGGCCTTGGCCTTCGCGTAGACACGCAGACCGGGCTTGCTGATACGACGGAGTCCTGCGATGGAGCGCTCCCGCGAGTCACCGTACTTGAGGGTGACCTTGAGCACTTTGCCCACCTGTCCTTCGACCTCGGTCAGTTCGAAGTTCGAGATGTAACCCTCGGCCTTCAGAATCTCCGCGATGCCGACCTTGATCTTCGACGACGGCATGGTCGTCGATTCCTGGTACGCCTGATTGGCGTTACGCAGACGCGTGAGCATGTCTGCGATGGGATCAGTCATTGTCATGGCTGTTTGGCTTCTTTCTCGCCCCGGTTTCCCTCATGTGTGGGGACCTTTGGCAAATCGAAAATTGGAAGTTCTTCTCGTGGCGCTCTGGGTCACCAGGACGACTTGGTCACGCCGGGAAGCTGACCTGAGTGGGCGAGCTCACGCAGGCAGATACGGCACAGACCGAACTTGCGGTACACCGACTTGGGACGACCGCAGCGCTTGCAGCGGGTGTAGGCGCGCACACCGAACTTCGGCTTGCGGGACTGCTTGACCTTGAGTGCTGTCTTAGCCATGGTTCACGCTCACTTCTTCTTCTTGGGCTGGAACGCGGGGCCGCGACCGCCCTTGACCGGCTTCGGATCGTCGACTGCCTTGAAGGGGAAGCCGAGGTGCTTCAGCAACGCACGACCCTCCTGGTCATTGGTGGCCGAGGTCACGAACGTGATGTCCATGCCACGGACGCGGTCGATCTTGTCCTGATCAATCTCCAGGAACATGACCTGCTCGTTCAACCCGAAGGTGTAGTTGCCCTTGCCGTCGAACTGGCGACCATTGAGGCCGCGGAAGTCGCGGATACGAGGCAGAGCCAGGGTCAACAGCCGGTCAGCGAACTCCCACATGCGGTTCCCACGCAGGGTGACGTGACAGCCGATGGGCATGCCCTCACGCAGCTTGAACTGAGCAATGGACTTGCGGGCCCTGGTGATGGTTGGCTTCTGACCGGTGATGACGGTCAGATCACGGACGGCACCGTCGATGATCTTGGAGTCACGCGCAGCCTCGCCGACGCCCATGTTGACCACGATCTTGGTCAGACCGGGAATCTGCATGACGTTGGCGTACTTGAACTCCTCCTGCAGGGCAGGGATGATCTGCTCGCGGTATTTCTTCTTCAGGCGCGGGATCTCAACGTCGCTGCTCATCAGATCTCCTTCCCGGTCTTCTGGGCGATGCGAACGCTGCGCTGGGCCGGGTACTCGGACCCGTCGGAGCGCTTCTTGGTGACATCGACGCGCTTGTAGCCAACCCGGGTCACGACCTCCTTGCCGTCAACTTTGGTGACGAGCTGGACGTTCGAGACGTGAATGGGGGCCTCAGAGCTGATGATGCCGCCCTCGATGCGCCGACCATCGGCACCCTGGGATTCGCGCTTGTGTCGTTTGATGACGTTGACGCCCTCGACGGTCACCTTCTGGGATCGGGGATCGACGGCGATGATCTCACCGGTCTTGCCCTTGTCCTTGCCCGCGATGACCTTGACCCGGTCACCCTTCTTGACGTGGAGCGAGTTCATCCTCAGATCACCTCCGGGGCGAGCGAGACGATGCGCATGAACTTCTTTTCACGCAGTTCCCGCGCCACCGGGCCGAAGATACGGGTGCCGCGGGGCTCCCCGTCGCTCTTCAGGATGACGGCGGCGTTCTCGTCGAATTTGATGTACGAGCCGTCGCCGCGGCGACGCTCCTTGACTGTACGCACTACAACGGCCCTGACGACTTCGCCCTTCTTGACGTTGCCGCCGGGGATCGCGTCCTTGACCGTGGCGACGATGGTGTCACCGAGGTAGGCGTAACGACGCTTCGAGCCACCGAGAACGCGGATGCACAAGAGTTCCTTGGCACCAGTGTTGTCGGCGACCTTGAGTCGCGACTCCTGCTGGATCATTTGTTCTCCTCCGTCCGACCGGTTCCCGGGCCCGGGCCTGGTCGGAACTCGCATGATGAACCCCCTGGATTTTGCCAGGAGGCGCCCCGGGCCTCGGGCACGGGGATTTCGTCACCCGAGAGAGGTCCCCAACCGGATACCCGGAGGGCACAGACTCAAGGCAACTTGCCAAGAGTACCCCACGGGACCTCGCCAGGCGAAACCGATACACCAGAGCGGCAGGAACTGCCCTGGCCCTGGAGGCCATTCGCCCTCGGAACGAAGCTCCACGCCCACGCCTGCTCGCGGGTTTCACCGGTGGATACGTGGTCGTGGACGGTCTTCTACAAAAGTCCTCGGCGGTACTATCACCCCACTTTCCCAGCACATCATCTCAGCACGGCGAACTTATCCTCGCTACGCAGGATCAGGTATTGATCGTCCTGCTCGATGTAGGTGTAGTCATCGAAAGTCTGTGTCCACAGTTTCTCCGATTGTCCAGCTCTGATCGCGACAAGCTCCACCCCTTTCCCCCTGTCATCGGATGCCACGATGTCGCCGCCCGCTGTTCGAAACACCACTCGCCCGGACGCAACCGAATGTTTCTCCAGCCCGATCTCCCCCGTGTCCATATTGGCAATTCCCACGTTCAAGGTCTGCGCCTCCGCGAACAACACCACCGGCTGTCCTTCGTGATCAAAGATGATCGGATATCCATTGCCCCAGTTTTGTCTCCACCGCACATCCCCGGTGCGGGGATCGAGACGTTCGATCATCTCGCCCCGCCGCGACCCTATGAGCAGGACATCCTTGAAAACATGGAGCGGCCCCCCGGAGTCTGCCTTCTGCCAGAGCTGGTTTCCCGTCGAGTCGTAAGCGCTCAGACGACCTTTTTCCTGTTCGGATGTGACGATGACTCCACTGACACGCACGAAAGTCGTTGAGTCGTCCTTCCACGGGGGCGGACTGCCGTCGTCAAGGGACAGAGACTTGAAACAGCTGATCTCGGCCCCAAACTCGTTGATCCAACAGAAATCGGCAAATCCGTCGCGTTCCTTCACCGTGTACGCCCCCTCCTGCGGCACAATTTCCACCTCGGTACTCCACGCGATGGCATCGGAATTCACGATGTCCGGTATGCGACTGATCTTCACGGTGCCAATACGTTCCTCATCCGGCTCGTAGCGGTACACCGCTTTCATGTCACCGCCGATGAGCGACCCATGGCCCAGGTCCAGTTCCCGCACGAATTCTCCGTTCGATGCCCTGTGAACCAGGAACCGGTTCTTTCCGACCGCATCCGTGACAATCAGTCCGAAGAGTCCATCGGGTAATTTCGTGTGGATTTGGACGCTCACCGCACCGCTGACCCGGTCGCTGACGTCAACCGCCCATCGCTCCGAGCCATCAGCCCATGCGAGCATTCTGAGCCGGGCACCTCCCTCGGTGACATTGGGAATTACCAACAAGCCCTCCGCCGTCCCTCCCACGGCGCCACCCCGATGTTCACTCTCCCACGCAATCTGCGGGGCTTGATTGAGTCCCGTCACGGGCTTGATGCTCTCCCCATCGCTCCCGCCTCGCAGGAGGAACCACCAGCTTCCGAATCCTGCGACAGCCACCAGGACAGCGGCCAGCATGATGAACAGAATTGTTCGGCCCCTGCGCGGCGCAGACGACGACTGCGGCGAGGCCGGCTGAGGGGTCATCGCTTCCTCCGAAACCTGTGAAGGTGTTCCGGAAAACCCCGGAGAGGAAGTAACGGGCCCTAACGGCGGCGGAATCATGTTCGGGCCCGGTCCACGATGCCCGTCGGGTGGGGTGTTGTGCTCGCTCATACAATCCTCACTGATCCAGTGAGCCCATTCTTGCGCATCGGGAACCGCGCGGGGAGAGATCGCGCGAACTGCTCCCGAGAGCCCACTGCATGGCTCTGGCGTCGTCGTCGTTTTGGCCATCCAGCGATTTTCGATAGCCGAACCTAACTGACGCGACGGTTTCCGGGGAAAGAACAGCTAGTCTCTTCAGCATGGAACTTACTGGAAAGCTTAAGGAAGCCTTCAACGCCCAGGTCACCATGGAACTGACCGCCGCTGCCGTATACCGGCAGCTCTCCATCGATATGGAAGCCCTCGACCTGCCGGGCATCGCGGGTTGGTTCAAAGCCCAGTCCGCTGAAGAAGAAGTACACGCCGAGAAATTCATCGCCCACATGTTGGATCGCGACGCCACGCCGCTGCTGGGCACCATCAAGGCCCAGACCAAGCATGTCACCACGGTCCTCGAGGCCTTCGAGGCCTCTCTCGCCCACGAGAAGAAGGTGTCCGGGGCAATCCGCGATCTTTACCGTCTCGCCAGTTCAACCGATGACATCGACGCCCTTCCGCTGCTCAGCTGGTTCATTGACGAGCAGATTGAAGAGGAATCCACCGTCTCCGCCATCATCAGCCGAATCAAACTGATCGGCAATGACGGCAACGGCATCCTCCGCCTCGACGAGGAACTCGGCGGTCGCTCAACGCAGGCCTGAGCCCATAGCCATCACACAGGCGCGGGGCGGCCTGATTCCCTCCTGGGAGTCAGGCCGTCCCGCGCCTCGTCAGATGCTGAAGTCATCTCGATCAGGCGTTCCGCCGCTTCAGCACCATTCTTGCCGAATCCACCAGCAACACCAGACCAGCACCCATCTGGATGCAGTCCTTGAGCACCAGACGTCCGCGGCCCGACAGGAAAGGCAGCCCCAGATCCGCGTCTGCCAGCCCTTGAGCCGGAGCGGTCACCCAGACCTGCGGCGTGGTAATCAGGAAGGACAGGGTGACGCACGTGAACCCGATCAGCGCCAACGCACCCAGCATGCCCAGTTCAGGGCGCACCCAGTGCAGGGCTATGAACACAGCGATCAGGATGATGCACACCCCCACGAAGATCGACATCGAATACGTACCGTTGGCCTCATGCCAGGCTCGGTTCGCTTCATTCAGCACGCCTTCGGCATTGACATGGGCCTTATAGTTCTCAGGATCCTTGATCATCCACCTCATGAGCGGAGACGTGGCGACAAAGGGAACATGCCGTCGGCCTCATACTTGAACCACTTGAGTCCCCCGATCCATAGCAGAACGATCAAGACCCCAATCCGCAACACCGTCATCGCGACCCGGTCGAGACCCGAGATCCACCTACTCACCCTGAGCACAAATCCCGTCAAGCCGCTTTTATCAGCTTCGGTCACAGTTTTTCCTTTCTCAATGAGGACACACGTGACCCGTTACGGGTAGAACACCCGCATCACAGCACAAGGTCTTACCTGCAGACGCTCTCATCGCACGCGTCACGTGAGCCAGATCAATTCTCAAACGAAGAATGATATATGAATCAAGGATAAGATTCGGAGAAATCCGGCCACGCGAGCGGCGCGCACCACACCCTGCGAGGAAAAATTGAATTTTTCACTACTCGCGCGAAACGCGACGATCTCACTACGACAACGGCCCGGCCTGCAGGAGGCCGGGCCGTTCATGTGATTCAGATCACTTGGCGCGTTCGATGATCTCGACCAGACGCCAGCGCTTCTGCGCCGACAGCGGTCGGGTCTCCATGACGCGGACGCGGTCACCGACGCCAGCGGTGTTGTCCTCGTCATGGACCTTGATGCGCGACGACTTGGTCATGACCTTGCCGTAGAGCGGGTGCTTCACGCGGTCCTCGACCAAGACGACAATGGTTTTGTCCATCTTGTCCGAGACGACGACGCCCTGCATCACCTTGCGGCGGCCGCGCTGTTGGGTGGTGGTTTCAGACATGCTCACTTCTCCTGGATCGCGGGCTCATCGACGATACCGAGGTTGCGTTCCTGCAACACGGTGTAGACGCGGGCGATGTCTTTGCGGACCTCGCGAAGCCGCCCGTGGGACTCCAGCTGACCCGTGGCGGCGGCGAACCGGAGGCCGAACAGTTCCTCCTTCAGCTCCACCACCTTGGCGTTGAGCTGCTCGCGGGACAGGCCACGCAGCTCGTTGGCGGTCAGGGCCTTGCTCATCAGATCTCACCTGCTTCGCGTTTGATGAAACGGGCCTTGAAGGGCAGCTTGTGGATTGCGAGGCGCATCGCCTCACGGGCCACGTCCTCAGCCACACCGGAGAGCTCGAAGAGCACCCGACCGGGTTTGACGTTGGCCACCCACCACTCGGGCGAGCCCTTGCCGGAACCCATTCGGGTCTCAGCCGGTTTCTTGGTCAGGGGACGGTCCGGGTAGACGTTGATCCAGACCTTGCCGCCACGCTTGATGTGACGGGTCATGGCGATACGAGCTGCCTCGATCTGACGGTTCGTCAGGTAGGAGGACTCGAGCGCCTGGATGCCGTACTCACCGAAGGCGAGCTTCGTGGCGCCCTTGGCAACACCGTCCCGCTTCGGGTGGTGCTGTTTGCGGAACTTGACGCGACGAGGAATCAGCATGGCTCACGCTCCTGCGTTCGAGGTTTCGGGAGCAGCCTCGACCGGTGCCTGGGCTGCTTCTGCGCGGCGGCGTCCGCCACGCTCGGGACGATCCCCGCGACCCTCGCCGCGTCCCGGGCGGCGGCCCGAACGCTGACGACCGGTGGGGGCGGAGTTGCGGGCGGCCTTCTGGGCAGCACGTTCGGCACGGGTGCCGGTGACGTCGCCCTTGTAGATCCACACCTTGACGCCGATCCGCCCGAAGGTGGTGCGGGCCTCGTAGAAACCATAGTCAATGTCGGCGCGAAGGGTGTGCAGCGGCACCTGGCCGTCACGATACCCCTCGGAACGCGACATCTCGGCCCCGCCGAGACGCCCGGAGCACTTGATGCGGATGCCCTTAGCGCCGGAACGCATGGCCGTCTGCTGGGCCTTGCGCATCGCGCGACGGAAAGCCACACGGGCCCCCAGCTGCTCGGCGACACCCTGCGCCACGAGCTGGGCGTCGATCTCGGGGTTCTTAACCTCGAGGATGTTCAGCTGCACCTGCTTGCCGGTCAGCTTCTCCAGCTCGGCCCGCACCCGCTCCGCCTCGGCGCCGTTACGCCCGATGACGATCCCGGGACGCGCGGCGTGAAGGAAGATGGTGACCCGTTTGGAACGACGCTCGATCTCGATGGAGGAGATCCCGGCGCGTTCCAGCGACTTGGTCAGGTAGTTACGGATCTTCACGTCCTCAGCCACGTAGTCTGCGTAGTTCTTCGTCGCGTACCAGCGGGTGATGTGATCCGTGGTGATGCCGAGACGGAAGCCGTTCGGGTTGATCTTCTGCCCCATGCTCAGGCCTCCTTCGACTCTCGGGGTTCAACGACCACAGTGATGTGGGAACCGCGTTTCAGGATCCGCGAAGCGGAACCCTTGGCGCGGGGACGAATGCGACGCAGGGTCACGCCCTCGTCGACGAATGCCTTCGACACGTAGAGGTCCTGGGGGTCCAGGTCCTCGGCGTTCTCAGCGTTGGCGACGGCCGAGGCCACCACCTTGTACACGGGCTCCGAAGCCGCCTGGGGGGCGAACCTCAGGGCGGTAAGGGCCTCGGTGACATCCATGCCGCGGATCAGATCCACCACACGACGCACCTTCATCGGGCTCATCCGGACGTGACGCGCGATGGCGTAGGAGCCGGGACGATCACCGAGCAGGGCCTCGCGACGGGCGCTGTTGCCGTTTTCGTTGCTCATCGTTTCGTTAGTCCTATCCTCGCGCCTCAGCGGCGACGGGCCTTCTTGTCTTCCTTCACGTGCCCCCGGAAGGTGCGCGTGGGGGCGAATTCGCCCAGCTTGTGACCAATCATGGCCTCGGTGATGAACACCGGGACGTGCTTGCGACCGTCGTGCACGGCGATGGTGTGGCCCAGCATGTCCGGGACGATCATCGAACGGCGCGACCAGGTCTTGATGACATTCTTGGTGCCCTTTTCGTTCTGAACGTCCACCTTCTTCATCAGGTGGTCGTCAACGAAGGGGCCTTTCTTCAGGCTGCGTGGCATATTTCCTCAGGCTCCCTATCAGCGCTTCTTGCCGGTCTTGCGGCGACGCACGATGAGACGGCTGCTCGCCTTGTTCTTGTCGCGGGTACGGCCCTCGGGCTTACCCCACGGGGACACCGGGTGACGACCACCCGAGGTACGGCCCTCGCCACCACCGTGCGGGTGGTCGACGGGGTTCATCACGACGCCACGAACGGTCGGGCGGATGCCCTTCCAGCGGTTACGTCCTGCCTTGCCCCAGTTGATGTTCGACTGCTCGGCGTTGCCGACCGTGCCGATGGTGGCACGGCACCGGACGTCGACCATGCGCATCTCCCCCGAGGGCATGCGCAAGGTGGCGTACTTGCCCTCACGGGCCACGAGTTGAATGGCCGCGCCAGCGGAACGACCCAGCTTGGCGCCGCCTCCGGGACGCAACTCAACGGCATGAACCGTGGTGCCGACGGGGATCTGCCGCAGCTCCAGGTTGTTGCCGGGCTTGATGTCGGAGCCCGGACCGGAAACCACGATGGTTCCCTGGGTCAGGCCGTTGGGGGCGATGATGTAGCGCTTCTCGCCGTCGCGATAGTGCAGCAGCGCGATGCGGGCAGTGCGGTTGGGGTCGTACTCGATGTGAGCGACCTTCGCAGGCACACCATCCTTGTCATAGCGCTTGAAATCAATGATGCGATAGGCCTGCTTGTGACCACCACCGATGTGGCGCGTGGTGATACGACCCGAGTTGTTACGGCCACCGGTCTTCGATTTCGGGGCGAGCAGCGACTTCTCCGGAGTTGAACGGGTCAGTTCGACGAAATCGGAGACGCTGGCGCCGCGGCGACCCGGGGTCGTCGGCTTGTACTTGCGGATACCCATGACGAATCAGTCCTTCTTCACTCGCCCTGGCCGGCGAAGATGTCGATGCGGTCACCCTCGGCGACGGTCACGATGGCACGTTTGACATCGACCCTCTTGCCGATGCCGAAGCGAGTGCGACGACGCTTGCCCTGACGGTTCTGGGTGTTGACGGCTATGACGCGAACATCAAAGATCTTCTCGATAGCGATCTTGATCTCGGTCTTGTTCGCGCGGGGGGCCACGACGAACGTGTACTTGTTCTCGTCGAGGAGGTTGTAGCTCTTCTCGCTGACGACGGGACGCCAGATGATGTCGCGGTGATCGCGGATCTTCAGCTCGCTCACTTCTCCTCCTTGCCTTCCATCACGTTCACGAAGCCGGCGGCCTCAGCTGCCTCGGCGGTCTTGAACCAAACCTCGGCGATAGTGCGGGAGTACCACGGCGACTCAGGGGTATGGAATTTCATGGAATCCTCGTTGCCCTTGATCTCGAACCCAGCAGGCGGCTTGTCACCGCGGTAGGAGTTCTTGCCGTAGTCCTTCTTGGCCTTCACCTCGGTCGTGGCCTCGGCCTCAGATTCGGTGGCGATCGCCTCGGCACCCCGGTTAGTGAACGCGGCCAGCGCCGCGGAGGTGAACACGACGGTGTCGGCCACCAGCACGTCGTAGGTGTTGAGTTGGTCGACGGCCAGGACGTGGATGGTCGGGACGTTGCGCAGGCTCAGCCAGGAGACCTCCTCGAACCGGTCGAGGACCACGAGCACCTTCTTCAGTTCACCCAGCTGCGCGAGCGTTTCAAGAGCGGTGCGGGTGGAGGGAACCTCGCCGGGAACCAGCTCGGAGACCACGAAGACCTGGCCGTCGCGGGCGCGATCGGACAGGGAGCCGCGCAGGGCCGCGGCGATCATCTTCTTGGGGGTGCGCTGGGAGTAGTCGCGAGGCTTGGGACCGTGAACGGTGCCGCCGCCGGTCCAGATCGGGGAACGACGTGAACCGTGACGGGCACGACCGGTTCCCTTCTGTCGCCACGGCTTGCTACCGCCGCCACGAACCTCACCGCGGGTCTTGGTGGAGTGCGTGCCCTGGCGGGCAGCGGCAAGCTGGGCCACCACGACCTGATGGATCAGAGGAATGTTGGTTTGGACGTCGAAGATCTCGCCGGGCAGCTCGGCGGTGCCGGCTTTCTTACCCTTGGGAGCGTGGACGTCAACGGTGATGGAGCTCATGCCTGCTCACCCTTCTTTGCTGCGCTGCGCACGACGACGAGCGAGCCGTTGTTGCCGGGGACCGCGCCGCGAACCAGCAGCAGGCCTCGTTCGGCATCGACGGCGTGGATCTTGAGGTTCTGGACGGTCACCTTGGCGTTACCCATGCGACCCGCCATGCGGAGGCCCTTGAACACGCGACCGGGGGTGGAGCAGCCACCGATGGAACCAGGTGCGCGGTGCTTGCGGTGCACGCCATGTGAACTCTTGAGGCCCCCGAAGCCGTGGCGCTTCATGACGCCCGCAGTGCCCTTGCCCTTGGTGGTCCCGGTCACGTCGACGAACTCACCACCGGCGAAAAGCTCGGCGGTCAGCTCCTGGCCAAGAGTGAACTCGGATGCGTTGGCCGTGCGCAGCTCGAGCAGGTGCCTGCGAGGAGTGACACCGGCCTTGTCGAAGTGCCCCTGGGCAGGTTTCGTGACCTTCCTGGAAGCGATGGCTCCGAAGCCGAGCTGGACGGCGTTGTACCCGTCCTTCTCGGGGGTGCGGACCTGGGTGACGACACAAGGCCCGGCCTGGATGACGGTGACGGGGACGACCTTGTTGTTCTCGTCCCAGAGCTGGGTCATGCCGAGCTTGGTGCCCAGGATGCCCTTGACGATTCGTTCGCTGTTGCTCATCTCGGACCTCACGGAAGCTTGATTTCGATGTCGACACCGGCCGGAAGGTCGAGGCGCATCAGCAGATCGACGGTCTTCGGCGTGGGGTCGAGGATGTCGATCAACCGCTTGTGGGTGCGCATCTCGAAATGCTCGCGGCTGTCCTTGTACTTATGGGGCGAACGGATCACACAGAACACGTTCTTCTCGGTCGGCAGCGGCACGGGGCCTGCCACCTTGGCACCGGTGCGAGTCACGGTGTCGACGATCTTGCGCGCCGAGCTGTCGATGACCTCGTGGTCATACGCCCGCAACCGGATGCGGATCTTTTGTCCCGCCACAGTTCATTCCTTCTACTTGTCCCTGATGGAGTTCTCATGAACTTTTTGGGGCCTGGACCCCTCCGCCGCTCCGACCCCCGAGGTCGGGAGTGTCGGGCCCGAAGCCGCAAGGAAAGACCTGCCTCCAGCTTTCCGGAGGTCACATCTTGCGCTTGGGCGACCTGCTCGACCTCGACAAGGAGGGCATTCGTCACACACACGACAGACGCCACCCCTTGCGGAGCAACCTGCACATTCTTGCATGCCCTCGCCGACGTGCCAAATCGCCGCTGCGTTCAGGGGGTGCTGCGGTTCAGGAAAGCGAGGATGGCGCGCACCCGGCGGTTCTCGTCTCCGGGCTCGAAACCGAGTTTGGAGAAGATGTTGGAAACATGTTTTGCCACAGCAGCCCCAGACAGGAAAAGCCGCCCAGCGATTTGGTTGTTGGAGAGTCCCTGGGCCATGAGCTCCAGCACCTCGAGTTCTCGCGGAGTGAGTTCTCCCAGCCCAGAACGGGAAGCCTGCATCATGGCGCGTGCGACCTCCGGGTCGATCACCACTCCCCCGCCAACCACCATCCGCAACGCACCGATGAAGTCCGCGACCTGCGCCACCCGGTCCTTGAGGAGGTACCCGGCTCCACCCGCACCTGGCGGGGCCGGGAGGGCGAACAGCTCCTGGGCGTGCAGCGGGGAGACGTACTGGCTGAGTACCAGAACCGCCACCCGGGGGTGTTCCTCCTTGATCCGGATAGCGGCCTGAAGGCCGTCGTTGGTCATGGTGGGCGGCATCCGAACGTCGGTGATCACCACGTCGGGAACCGCTTCCCGCCCGGCCAGTTCGGCGATGGCGGCCAGGAGCGCATCAGCGCGGTGTTCCTGCCCGACGATCTCGTAGCCCTGGCGTTCCAGGAGCCCGACGAGCCCTTCACGGAGCAGAGCGGAGTCGTCGGCCATCAACACTGTGGTCATGAGATCACCACCGCGGGTTCGCCTCGATTCAGTAGGAGAGGAATGGTAACGGCCAGCTGCGTGGGTCCTCCGGGTGGTGAGGAGATCGTGAGTTCACCACCCGCGGCAGCCACGCGTTCCTTCATGCCCGCCAGCCCGTGTCCGGGAACGATTCTCGCTCCGCCCTGCCCCTGGTCGACGACGGAGACCCGGAGGTCCTGGCCAGCGGCCAGCAGCACGGTCACATCCGCACGGGGCGCGTACTTGGCGGCGTTTCCGATGGCTTCACAGGCGAAGAAGTAGCCGACCGCCAGCACCCCCTCGGGGAGTTCGGGCAGCGGTTGTGGCACGACGATGCGCACCCGGTTGGCCGCGGTGGCCGCCACCTCCTCGAGTGCCGCAGGCAGACCCTGCTGCCTGAGCAGCTGCGGATGGATGCCGCGAATCGTCCGGCGAAGTGCCCCCAGGCCCTCCTGAATGGCGGTGTTGGCCTCGGCCAGGAGCTGCGCAGTAACGGGGTCGTTCTCGACCGCTGGGGAGAGCTGCGCCTCCCCCACCTTCATGGCGGCGGCCACGAGGTATTGCTGGGCGCCGTCGTGGAGGTCGCGTTCGATACGGCGACGTTCCACCTCGTAGGCCTCGACGATGACTCGCCGCGAAGCAGTGAGTTCAGCGATCCGCTGGGCGGCCTCCTGCTCATGGCTGACCTGCCGTTTCCTTCCCCAGCGCATGACAGAGAATCTATCGCGTGCCCTGCGTATCCCACGACCACGGGGTGAGCCGATACAGAAGTGCCCTCTCCCGTCCGGAGCCAGCTGCGTCACAATCACCCCACACCCGAACAACACACCCATCCTTGGGTCCCCGGACGCCCTCGCCATGGTTTCAACACGACCCACTCGCAGAGCTCGCAGGCCGCTTCACAGGGCTCCGAGGACATGGGGTGTAGGAGAATAGGTAGTGCTGGCACCACCCCGAATGTGGAGTGCACCCTGTGTTGCGCGACCGATCCCGGCGATGGAATTGAGACATGTTCGATGACACCTACTCAGCGGCCCTGCTGGCCACTCACGACATCACGAAGAGTTTCGGCTCGGTCAAGGCACTGGCCGGGGTCTCCCTCACCATCGCTTCTGGGGAGTCCGTCGCCATCATGGGGCCCTCCGGTTCCGGCAAGTCCACCCTCCTGCACTGTCTGTCGGGTGTGCTGACCCCCGACAACGGACCGGTCCTGTTCGCCGGCAAGGATCTCACCCGGATGTCCGACGCGCAGCGCTCCCATCTACGGTTGCACCAGTTCGGTTTCGTCTTTCAGGACGGCCAGCTGATCCCGGAGCTCCCAGCCCGTGAGAACGTGGCGCTGCCGCTGATGCTCACCGGCACCCGGCGCCGCGCCGCGCTGGCTAAGGCCGATGAGGTCCTGGCGAAGATTGGCATTCCCGATCTGGCCGGTCGTCGTCCCTCCGAGATGTCGGGCGGACAGGCACAGCGGGTCGCGATAGCCCGCGCACTGGTGGCGAACCCCCGGGTAGTGTTCGCCGACGAGCCCAGCGGCGCACTCGACCAGGCAACGGGTCACGAGGTGATGCAGTTGTTGACCGCAACCGTCGCTCGGGTAGGGGCGTCCCTGGTGATGGTTACCCACGACTCGGCGGTCGCCCGTTGGTGCTCACGCCTGGTAGAGATCCGTGACGGCCTGGTCCACGCCGACCGCCGCCTCGACGTAAGGGTCGCGCGATGAGCGCCGCCACCGGTTTGACCGGCCTCACGTTCCAGCTCACCCGCGCGCGCTTCGCGGTTCGCCAAGGCGAAGCCCTACTGTTTTTCGCAGCTGTGCTGGCCAATACCATCTCCGCCGCCCTGGCTTTCACCGTGGCGGGCGGAACGATGATGTTCTACACCCGCTGGGAACAGCCCACCGGACTGCTGGCGGCTCTGAAGGCGGAAGATCCCTCCTTCGACTTGATCCTGGGTTTCTACGTGGTGCTTGCCTTGATTGCCACGGCTCTGCTGGTACCCGCGATGACCTCCCTGTCGGCATCAGCAGCCGTGCTGGGGGCGCAGGGTCGTGAGCAGCGGCTGTCAGCTCTTCGACTGCTCGGACTGAGCTCCGGCGATGTGACCCGCATGTCGTTGATCGACTCGGCCATCCAGGCGAGCATCGGCACTCTCCTCGGTGGTCTGCTCTACCTGGTGACCGCTCCCTTCTGGGGGGCGCTCGAATTCCAGGGGGAACCAACGGCCCTGATCCTGCCCTGGTGGCTGGCACTGACCGTTACCGCTTTGAACATCGTCATCGCGCTGATCGCCACCTGGTGGGGGCTGCGACAGGTCCGGATCTCCCCACTCGGTGTCGCCCGCCGTGGCGCGAAACCCCGAATGACCTGGAAACGGGTTGTGGCTTTCCTCACAATTCTGGTCGTGACCTTCGTCGTAATGCCTCGTCTCCTGTCCGGAGGTGAAGCCATGGCCTATGTGGTGCTGGCTGCACTGATCAGTAGCGTGATCTTCGGCTACAACCTCTTCGGACCGTGGATGCTCCAGATCTTCGCCCGTCTCTACCGTCTGATTCCCGGCCCCGCAGCGCTGATGGCCGGACGCCGAATCATGGCCGATCCCCGCAGCACCTGGCGTCGCATCGGCGGGCTGGGAATCCTGGCGCTCATAGCGGGCTATCTAGGATCGATGCCCTTCGAGATGAACAGCAACATCAATGCTCTCATGCGAACTTTTGCGGACAAAGCCAGGTGGGACCTCGCCAAGGGAGTAGTCATCACCTTGACGGTTGCTCTGCTGCTGACTGCCACTGCCATCCTCATCAGCCAGGCCTCGTCCATATTCGAAAGGGCCGGTCTCACGGTCGCGCTGCACCGCCTCGGCACACCCAGTTCCTTCCACACGAAGGCACGGTGGCTGGAGAACCTGGGGCCGCTGGCGCTGGTCACCGTGGTCGGATACCTCGTTGGCCTCGGCATTGCCCAGCCAGTGCTGATGGCCATGGAGAAAAAGCTCGGGCAGCAGGCCTCCGAGGCCGGAAACGTGGTGGTGGCCGCAGTGCTCGTAGGTGGCTTCGTCCTCGCCGCCCTGGCGCTGGCGGCCACCCAGCCCCTGCAAAATCAGGTGCTGCACACTCAGCGGCGTCGCAACGACTGAGCACTCACTGGCCTCCCGACCCGGAACGGCGGTACGCCCCCGGGCCGGGAGGTCACGACTGTGCCCCGACGTAACTGCGCACCGCCATCCGCCACGTGCCGATGGCCAGCAGGACGGAACCCGCGAACGAAACCGCGAGCAACACCAGCTGACCGCTCTCGAAGAAGCTGTTCGCTGGGACGGTGATGGCCAGTCCGACCGGAACCACGAAGGTCAGGATGATCTGCAGTGGAAGCGCATGGAGACCCAGGGGCCAGCGTCCCACGGTCTCGAGGATCTGATTCGCCACGATGAGCACCCCCTTACCTCTGCGCATCATCATGCCGAGGCCGGCGATCAGGTAGCACCATGCGGCGAGCGTACCGATCCCCAAGGCGAGCGCCACGACGTAGTGGGCAATCCTCAGCAGACCACCACCAGCATTCAGCCAGGTCGCAATCGTGATCCCGACTCCGAGCAGCACGTGGGTCAGAGGACCGAACGCCACCTCTGACAAACCGATCAGGAACAGTCGTGGTCCGGGGTTCAGCAGAATCAGGTCGGCACTTCCGTCGTGAATACCCTCGATGAACCGGACCGTCGACGGGTACAACGCCACCTCGATGACCCCGAGGACGATGAAATGCGTACCGAGCAGAAAGACCAGCCCCTGGGCTGACCAGCCCGCCAGCACCGACGTCCTGGACGCGACGAACCACAAGCCGAGAAGATCCGCGCTCAAGGTGATACCGCTCAGCAGGAGCGACATCCAGAAATCCGTCCGGTAGGCCCAGAGCCTGGTCACACTCATCTTCAGCAGCGCCGAGAAGCAGCGAAGGAGGTATCGGATCCGCATCTCAAGCCACCACCGTCTCGAATCGGGCCACCGCCCTGCGCGACAACACAACAGCCGACAGCAACGCCAACACGGCCCACAACGCCTGCTGTCCCAGAACCACCCACCCGGAGACGCCGTCATCGAACAGGCTCAACGGCAGCGCCAGCATGCTCGGGAACGGGGTCAGCGACGCGGCCGTGTCAAACCAGTCCGGGAGCAACTCCAGCGGGGCAAAGCTGCCCGAGGCCAAACCCTGAACCGCAAAGTACAAGCCATTGACGGCATTCATCCGTGTGGTCCAGAAGGACAACTGCGCAAGCCCCCACTCGATGAGAAACCGGATCACG
The DNA here is from genome assembly GCF_037055325.1 of Arachnia propionica. NCBI lineage: Bacteria > Bacillati > Actinomycetota > Actinomycetes > Propionibacteriales > Propionibacteriaceae > Arachnia > Arachnia propionica. Next base: position 2,253,264 of record NZ_CP146373.1, read on the forward strand.
ATCGCCATCACCAGGGATGCGAAGAAGAACACAGCACGATCCCATCGAACGTCCAGGTAGGCCTTCCCCACGATCCACATCACCGCCCCACCGACCAAAGCCACGGGCCCGGAGAAGAGCTTCGAACCCAGCGTGAGCGCCAGATCGCGACCCACGACAGCGCCCGGGCGCAGCAACTGGAGGGCATAGTCGCCGGAACGGATCCGATCACCGTAATCCCACATCAGCCAGGTGTAGGACAGGTTGTTCACGACGAACGCCATGCTGAAGTACGCCGTCAGCCTCGCTCCACCAGCGCCGCCACCGATCCCCTCCACATTCGTCCAGATCGCCAGCATGACGACCGGCTGGAGGAGACTCAACACAATCCACACGACAGCGGCCCCCGGGTAACGCCACTCCGCCCGGTAGAAGACGAGGGCCTCCGCCCAGACTCCCCTGATCGTTCTCACCCGACCCCACCCTCGGCATACAACGCGGCAACCAGGTCGTTCATGTCAGGACGTCCGATGGTGATCTCCGTGAATGCCACCCCAGCCCCGGTCAGGGCATCAACCACCTCACGCGAGGACGCGTTCGTGTCGAACCGGAACACCGAGGCGTCGGATCCCGGAACCTCCCTGTGTTCGAAAGCCGCAATCACCCTCCTTGCCTCGTCGACACGCCCCGGATCGAGGGTGAGGCCCACACGCAGAGGAAGGGGAGCGTGAGAGACCATGTCCTGCAGTGACCCGTCGAATACGAGCCTTCCACCGTCGAGGAGCAGGGCCCGGTCACACACCGCCTCGACGTCCTCCATGTAGTGGCTCGTCAGGATGATCGTCGCCCCCGTATCACGGTTGTACTCCCGCAGGAAACCACGAAGCGACCTCTGCGAGGCAGCATCAAGCCCGATCGTCGGCTCGTCGAGCAACACCAGCTCGGGAAGGTGCAGCAGCCCCATCGCCAGCTCCCCACGCATCCTCTCCCCCAGCGACAGGGTCCTGACGGGACGGTCGATATAGGCTCCCAATCCGAGGAGCTCCTCGAACCGCGCCAGGGTCTCGTCGAACTCATCGCGAGAGATGTCGTACAGCACCCGTTGCAGCTCCAAAGAGGCACGCAGGGGCACGTCCAGGTTGGCCCTCTGCTTCTGCCCCATGATCAGGGAGGTACGCATGAGAAACCCGCGGGACCTGCGGGCCGGGGTTTCACCCAAACAGGAAATGGTCCCCTCGCTCGGTCGCAGAACCCCGGAGAGCATCCGCATCATGGTGGACTTGCCCGCCCCGTTCGGCCCCAGCAGGGCCACCGACTCACCCGCCGCAACCCGGAACGAGACATCATTGACGGCCCGCCCCCTACCGGTCTTCGATCCGCGGGGCCGCCGGTAAGCGCGACTCACACGTGAAACCTCAATCACCGGCGAACTTTCACCATCACTTCGCATCACACCACCCCAGCTATCCCGACCCTCATCCTCGCGGGTCCGGCGCTCTCATCCCGTACAACGAATACTCCGACGCCCTCTCCTTTCAAGGCGTTCGGTTTCCCCGCGATCCGCCCCTGATGGTATCAATCGCGAGAGGCTCTGTCAGTTCCCTCGGCCCTCATAGAACCCGAACCAGGCCGCTGCTCTCATTCGACGCGAAAGTTATCGACAACAAGTACCAACAGACGAAGTCGTCCTGTGAGGCGTGTTCACAACCATCGTCAAACGCGCTCTGACCAGGGGTTTCGCTGGCGAACGCAACACCCTCGACTAAACCTCACTGCCCACGAAATTACGTAGCCCCCCACTCCACTCCCGCATGATTAGAAGTTGCCGGATTTCGCTCCCCAGAACATCAATCCGGGTATAGTCCCAAACATGCTAATCCTCGGAGGGAACAGGCCACAAAGATGCATCTCTGCATTGATACCGCGATCTACTCAACAGGATAGGCTTACCAAACTACGTCACCTCGCATTGACCACGACATCCGCCCTACCCGGCTTCCGTCGAATTAGCTCAACGCAGACCGTCTCATTATCAGCACCGCATCTCGGCGACTGCACACCTAGCACGCATCCACACACTTGCACGCGGGTCACACGGCACGGCCTACCATCAATTTTTCCTGGTCCAAATATTCTATTAACTAAAAGTGAGAACTTTACATTGAGCCTTATTCACAGCCTTCCTCAAGTGCGCCCTGACTAGGGGCTTTGCTGGCCGACACGCCGTCTGTGAATAAGCCTCATTATATCCCACGAAGCGTTGTACCCACCGAAACCCAGAAACCCTTCCAACTGCCCCCATGAAACATCTCGAAGCAGGAATACCTAATAATGTTTTCTAAGCAAAAAAATCCCATTCACCACCCACCCCCAACCGATCACAGTCGCATCTCACTCGCCATTATCGATGGCGATATGTTTGTTCGCCAAACCCTTACGGAAATTTTCACTCAAACGACCGATATACAGGTAGCTTCAACGCTGGATAATGCAGAGGAGGCAGTGCATTATATTCAACACAATCCTGTCGATGTCGCATTGATGGATATTCACTTACCAGGAATTTCAGGCATTAAGGCAACCTCTATCATTCGACACCACTATCCACAAGTTCGGGTGCTCATCATGGCCTCCGCGGCGAGCCGGAACTCAATCGACACGGCGATGACAGCCGGAGCGACGGGATACTTGCTCAAGAATACGCGCACGTCTCAGCTCATAGCAGCTATTCGAGCTGTGGTCCAAGACCTTTCCGTATTCTCACCAGACTTGCTCAACCAGATTCTACCGAATCGTCATCACACAATGCGGACAGCAAACGAACTGGCCATTACACAAAAAGAGCTCATGGTGTTGCACTACCTGAACCGGGGGCTGCGAAATGCAGACATTGCCGACAAAATCTACGTCTCCGTCTCCAGCGTCAAAACCTATATCCATTGCCTACTGAAAAAACTCGGAGTTGACAGCCGCTTGAAGCTCGTAGCACGTGCCCGCGAACTCGGCCTCCTCGAGGATTAAGAATCAATCGTCGCACGTCTAAAGGGCACGGTCAAAGCAATGGCCCCGGCGACTGCCAACAGGGCTGCGACGACAACGGAGAAAGTAGACACATCTTCGGACACCATACGAACCGGCATGACCATGGAACTGACAATCGGTACATAGGAGAGGATCACCTGTGGCATTCCTTGGAGATACATCGCTGCAAACCACATTCCCATCAACCCAAGGTTGAGTGGAACTGATGCGTCACGCAACGCATCCATGTTTCGGGACCGAAGCCCAATCAAGGCCCAGAGAAGGCACACGTTGAGATAGCCGAGAACAAACAACGGAACATAGGCGACAAGAACACTCGAACCCAACGATTCTATAAGACCACTGGGCAGTGCGCGCCGCAACAGGAGCAATGCCGCGAGCAACAAAGTCATCTGAACAACCGAGATGGTGATGTTCGCTATTAATTTACCTAATATGAGGGCACGGAGAGGCATCAATTGCCTCAGGGTGTCATACACCCCTAATTTTTTGTCCTCGACGATACTGACAGCCAGCTGTTGGCCAACCATCAAGCCCGCGAACAGGAATCCGCAGCCGAGCGCGGCAGCGAAGAGCTGTCGTGTGACAACATCTTGGGTCTTCGCGCCATCTGCCGCAAGAGCTACTCGGACTTGATCATCGGCGGCGCCTCGTTCCACTGCTATCCACTGCCACGCTATAGCATGGGCGACCTGGGTTCCGGAGCCTGCGATCGATTCTGGAATCGTGACAGTCACCTTGAGGGTCGACTCCGAACCTGCCAGAGAAATCTGCGCCCGAATCACATCTTGGGACGCTGCAGTTCCCGGTTCCACCGGCTCACACAAAGCCACCACTCCCGAACCCCGCCAGCCAGCACACAGGGATTGCGCCAAAGGCACGGCTGCCGATTCTGCCTCAACAACCATGCTCTTATCACTCTTCGAGGTCTGCAGATACTGAAATATCGCCACTGCCCCAACCAACGCTAGCGAACCGATCATGGCAACGATGAAGCTGCGATTTAGGAGCTTCCTGAAGATCTCTCGCCTGGCCACGATAAGGAACTGCATCCACGTGAATGGCAATTTACTCCTCCTCGCACGCACGGCGGGAACAAGCATCGTAAAACTCACGCATTCGAGTGCGATTTTTCTGACTCAGAGAGAAAATACCTCCCCATGATATGGACTGCGCCAATCTCGCCCTGACTTCATGAGTATCAGGCATCGCCTCGACACTCCCATCGGGCATGGTTACTTCCCATTCGCGACTCCCTTCGTGCATACCAAGGGTTGTCGATTCAGCACGCCCGGCATGGATCACCGTGACTCGGTCGCACAACCGCTCCAGAACATCAAGCTGATGTGAAGATAGAATCACTGCAACTCCTTCCTCCTTACGACTTCTGAGAAGGTCAGAAAGTGCATCAACCCCCTCCACATCCAGCCCAGAGAAAGGCTCATCCCAGAGAATGCAGTGCTGGGAACACACCAAGGCGGCAGCAATCTGGACCCGTTGCTGATTGCCAAGTGACAGCTCTCCCACCCGACGCCCAACAAGGGAATCCAATCCGAGGGAGGAGACGACTTCTCCGAAGAACTCATTTCGACGAGCACGAGGGTGGCGCAGCCGGGCGTAGAACTCCACGGTCTGACGAACGGTGTCCTGTGGATATAAGCCACGCTCTTCAGGCATAAAGCTGAAGGACCGCTGCACTTTTTCCCTCAGAGGAACATCATCCCACGTGATGGAACCTCCATCAGGCCGGGTGAGCCCAACGACACAACGAAGTAGCGTTGATTTTCCTGCCCCATTGGGACCAACCAAGGCAGTAATCTCACCCCGAGGCGCCCATAGCCGCACTCCCCTCAGAGCCTTGACGGTCCCGAATGACTTCTCGATACCCTCACACAGCAGACCACCCCCGGGCGGAGCAGCGTGCCGCGCATGATATTTCACCGTTCTACAGGCTCGGTAGTCTCAGATCTCCCCCTGTTTCGCCGACGTGCGTACGCTGCAATGAGACTGGAGGATACCACCGCCATCAGGACACACCCAACAGTGATGGGTTGCCTCAGAGAAGGAGGCGCATAGAAGCCAGTCGTCAAGGCTAGGCCCGTGAAGAGGGCCACTACGCATATGATCAAGATTACAACTTTACCTGAAAGGTCACTAGTCATCAGCCCTTCTCCTTTCTTGCGCCATAGTACCACCGAAGCCTCTTGACGAAAGCGAAGACACTTGCGTTTCGCGGCACGAATCACACACCCCAAGCAAATCCGCGCCATTCACCTGCGGAAGAGTTTCGGTTTCAAACCAACGCTCATACCAGCGGCACCGCACATCGGCTCGAGGAACGAGACTCATGGCCTTGCTGGGGCATCCTTGGCAGAAGTTGAAATACTCACACTCCACGCATTCAACCCCACCGGGCCTGGGGGCATTTGCCAATTGAAAAGATTTGAGACCACCGAATATTTCACAATACTCGTCCGTCAGTAGATTGCCCAGTCTCCCTAGAGAGTCACCGAAGTTGCAGGGACGCACGCCAGCCTTTACGTCAACAGCGACGGTGCGATGGCCTGCACCACAGTTTCGAATCTGTTCCACCCCGCCAGCCGCCGTGGGAGCACCAGCCTGCGTAATCCCGGGGCCGCTGTAACCCGCCTTCTTGAGCGCCTCCTCCAAGCGACGCGAAGTCCCAGCAGAGGCGAGAGCCGAATCGGTAACATTACATCCGCGCCCGAAGGGAGCCACCGGAGAAAATGCATGCAGCGCCGGAGCCAATTTGCGCCCCAGAGAAACGAGCTCAGGAACCTCATGCAAAGTCCCTTCAGAAATGCTCGTGGCAATACGCGTTGGTTTTCCCGCCTCTGTGCATACTCGCACCGCTTCAACGGCTCGCTGGAAAGAATGCCTATGCTTACGGAACAAGTCGTGCGTGCGCTCGATCCCGTCGATGCTGACCTGAACAGCCACGTTGTCGCGCCCCATGATGGCATCACGCACCTTTCCCGGAACCCCCAGAAGATACCCATTGGTCAGGACGCTAACCAGACTGAATTTCGAGCAAGCGAGGTTCAGCATCTCCGTGAATTTTGGATGAATAGTACATTCACCTCCACTTAATTCAACCACTTGGACACCATTGGCACTCAGGAGCTCGACCACAGTCGCGAAGGTGTCAATGGACATGAAACTGCCAACATTTTGCCGTGCCGCTATATAGCAGTGCTCACAAGAGAAATTACAGCGGTCCGTGATTTCGATTACCGCATGTTGCGGATAATAAGCGTCACGCCTGCCCGTGACCTGCGGAGGCCGTGCGGGCGACAGTGGCTGCTCGGTCCAGCGAAGCAATCCGCGCATTGAAAGCGCCCAGTTAACAGCTCGATCTGCCAGAACCGGCCCAAAGACTGGATCACTGCCCTTGACGTATCGCTCGACGATTTCCTCGAGGGTAACCGTGCCATCAGCAATGCTCACGACATCCACATAGAAACCATCGATCGCAAAATATGCCATAGACATAAAGCCCCCTCGACTGTCAGCTGCATACCCATTCAACTCCTCGGCTTCTCGGGCATTTTGGAGGCTTATCGACAGACGACCACCACTTGCATCGCGATGAAATTTGAAAGCTGGATTCACGTGCGGATACATAGCCTTCTTCCCCTGAACCATGCGATCAGCGACCGCTTCTTACGAAACGTAATTGTTTACATATGAAACGTCAGCAAATCCGTTTGTTCTTGACGGATCGCGTTCGCCAGCCCCTGATCACAGTACTCCATAGACGCACTTCCACCGATAGACCACAGAGCGGCAGATGCTGCGCCAGCGGTGCCGTAGTTTATTTCGGCACAAACAACGCACAGGCCGCAGGCACCACAGACCCCACACACACCACAACCATCCGTGATAGTGAGGTTAAGCTCAGGCTGCTCAGCAGGCTTTCTTGGAGCTGCTTTCAGCCCCGCATCTGGGGTGAGCTCACCACTCATTTTGACATCAGTGATCACCACGGTAAAGATGGCATTCCCAACTACCCGTTGGCGCTGCACACCTGCTGGCCGCAGAGTTTCCTGTTCTCCGAGTTTGATCCTGTCATCAACGACACTTTCCGGACCGAGCACGGCACTGAGGGGCTGCGCATCACCGATCTCGAATGACGACTCTTCATCACAGAAGCACAAAAAATTTGCGAGATCATGCCGAAGCGAAGGCTTGTCTGCAGGAAAACCAAAACGCGCTACTTCTTCCAAGGTCGGCGTTGTTTCTCGCCCAGAATCCAAAAACAGTCCCGCGAGGGCACGGGTGAGTCCTGCAGACAACATTCGCGCCTTCCCATCATCCTGCTCACCGACGAGTGCCCCACAAGCAAGATCACGATCCGTGATCAACAGCACGTCAGCCACCAATTTCAGTGCATTCGGCATCGAAATACACCCTCCTCGATCTGAACCTCATTCTGCGGTTCTCCCGCAGAACCCGACATGTTTCACACTAAGCCACATCGAAGCGGTTTGGAAGACTCCTGCTCCTGAATTAGACCTTGGTACAACTCTTCAGTACGAACGGACAGTTATGTGAACCGAATCCGCCAGAAGTACAACGCCAGCACCTCTGGGACGCGATGCTTTTGTAGCCAGTGATGAAAGAGGCTTCATCGAGCACGTGAGCATAAATCTGCACTGCGCCGGCTCGAAGCGCAGCGAGGATTTCAATCAGCAGGTCGCGGCGGGGCAGTGGGAAACCCACCTGACCCTCACGCAACATCACCGATCTCCCCGATGCCCGTCCGGCCCACAACGCGCTCCCCCTTGACTCCACACATGGCTCCGACCTAGTGTCTGACCTCATGGAACATCCCCGCATGATGCAGCTCGGCGCGCACTTCACCGCCTCTGCATGCCGGTGTTCCCGCCCGGTCCGTCAGTTCTGACGCACCCGGAAGTCCGGATCGTCCCGGAATTTTCGTCTTCGCTGCGCGCTCATAGTCCTCTGCGTTTTCCGGCAGCCGTCACACACTGACCCGTCACACCCGTTGATGGTCAACGATCCACACCCTGACCAAGGAGTACCCATGCCCATTTCCCGTCGCCACATCCTGGGTGGCACATTCTCCTCGTTGGCCCTGGCCTTCACCGCCTGTTCCGGAGCATCGCCCGACCCGGTCGCCTCCTCCGGGACGGGATCAGCCGGCAACGGACAGTTCCGAACCCTCGACCAGATCAAATCCTCCGGCACCGTCAGGATCAGGGTTTTCAGCGACAAGGCCCCCTTCGGATATATCGATGCCGACGGCAAACCCGCGGGCTATGACGTGGTCTACGCGGAAAGAATCGGCAAGGACCTCGGCGCACAAGTGGACTACGTTCCCGTCGAGGCCGCTTCCCGGGTCGAGTTCCTGCAGACCGCGAAGGTGGACATCATCCTGGCGAATTTCACCGTCACACCGGAACGTGGGGAGAAGGTGGACTTCGCCAACCCCTACATGAAGGTCTCCCTCGGAGTGGTCTCCCCGGACTCGGCACTGATCACGGAGGAGCCCCAACTGGCCGGCAAGAAGATCATCGTGGTCAAGGGCACCACAGCCGAGGCCTGGTTGGCCAAAAACCATCCGGAGATCGAACCTGACAAGTACGAGCAGTACAACGACGCCACCAGCGCCCTGGCAGACGGTCGTGGGGACGCCTGGGTCACCGACAACACCGAGGCCCTCGCCTGGGCAATCGCAAGCGACGGTTTCACCGCCGGTATCACGGCTCTCGGTGACCCCGACAGCATCGCAGGCGCCGTCACCAAGGGCAACGGGACGCTGCTGTCGTGGCTGAACGAACACCTGGTCACCCTCGGCAAGGAACAGTTCTTCCACGCCGACTTCGAACAGACCCTGCGACCCGTGTACGGCGACTCGGCGTCCGCGGAGGAACTGGTGGTCGAGGGAGGACAGCTCTGAGTACGGGGAGCCTCACCGGCGAGGAGTTGGAATGAACTGGGGCATCGTCTTCAGCTCGGTCCCCGTCTACGCCGAGGCGGCACTGCTCACGGTGCGGGTCGCGCTGTTCGGAATCGTCGGGGCCCTGTTCGTCGGGATCTGCTGCGCCGTGACACAGCATTTCCGTGTCCCCGTTGCCCGTCAGCTGGCGATCATCTACATCGAGATCTCGCGCAACACCCCGCTGCTGGTACAGCTGTTCTTTCTCTACTACGGACTACCGAAGCTGGGCATGAAACTGGATCAGGAGATCTGCGCCATCATCGGGCTCACATTCCTGGGCGGCAGTTTCATGGCGGAGACGCTGCGGAGCGGACTGGATGCGGTGGAGCCGATCCAGCTGCAGTCCTCCCTGAGCCTCGGCCTCACACCATGGCAGGCAACGAGGCGGGTGATTCTTCCGCAGGCCGTCGCCATCAGCATGCCGGGTATCACGGCGAACCTGGTGTTTCTGGTGAAGGAGACCTCCGTGGTCAGCATCATCGCTTTACCAGATCTGGTGTTCAGAGCAAAGGAACAGATCGGGTCGAAATACCAGACGTCCGAGGCCCTGCTGCTGCTCGTCGTCTGCTACCTGCTCATCCTGCTCCCGGTCTCGCTGGGCGCCGGTTTCCTGGAGAGGAGGTTGCGCCGTGCGACTTTCGGGGATTGAGCTGCTCCTCCAGGGACGAAACTTTCTGCGGCTTCTCGAGGGATTGTGGGTCAGTGCATCCATTGCTCTGATCGCCATGGCTTTCTCGATCGTTCTCGGCATCGGACTGGGCATCGTCATGACATCACGGAACCCGGTGGTGAAGCTGTTCACCCGCATCTACCTGGAGGTGGTGCGAATCATGCCGCAGATCGTGTTGTTGTTCCTGGTGTTCTTCGATCTGGCCCGCTATCTCGGCGTCAGCCTCGACGGCCAGGCGGCCGCGGTCGTCGTGTTCACGCTCTGGGGCACAGCCGAAATGGGCGACCTGGTGCGTTCCGCTATCACGTCGATCCCGAAACACCAGTACGCCAGTGCGCAGGCACTCGGCCTGACTCCGTGGCAGGTGCAGTGGTACGTCGTGCTGCCCCAGGCGGCGCGTCGCCTGCTTCCGACCAGCATCAACCTGACCAACCGCATGATCATGACCACTCCCCTGGTGGCTCTCATCGGTGTGGTCGAGGTGTTGAAGGTCGGTCAGCAGATCATCGATGTCAACCGTTTCACCCATCCTGACGGTGCCTTGTGGATCTACGGCACCGTGTTGATCATGTATTTCGTCGTGTGTTTCCCGATCTCGTGGGGTGCTCGGCGTCTCGAGAGGAAGTGGGCCACCACATGACCCCGATGTTGCGAATTTCCGGTCTGGGAAAGAACTACGGGGATCTCCGGGCCTTGGACGGAATCGACCTGGAGGTCTCCCCCGGCGAGGTGATTGCCGTCGTCGGCCCCTCGGGCTGCGGGAAGTCGACGCTGCTGCGTTGCCTGAACGGCCTGGAGGCGATCACGGACGGCACTGTGGAGTTGGACGGTGTCGTGATCACGGATCCGGGGACGTGCTGGACCGAGATCCGGCAGCGAGTCGGGATGGTGTTCCAAAGCTACGAGTTGTTCCCACATCTGAACGTGATGGACAACCTGCTGCTCGGACCTCGTCTGGTGCAGGGGCGCACACGTGACGAGGCCGTGAAAGAGGCCATGGAGCTGTTGGAGCGTGTCGGGCTCGCCGAGAAGGCGAGGTCACTGCCGCGCGAGCTGTCGGGGGGTCAGAAGCAGCGGGTCGCGATCGTGCGAGCGTTGATGATGCACCCAGAGCTGCTGCTACTCGACGAGATCACCGCCTCCTTGGATCCAGAGATCGTCCGTGAGGTCCTCGATGTGGTGCTGGAGCTGGCCGCCGATGGCATGACCATGCTCATCGTTACCCACGAGATGCCCTTCGCGCGGGCGATCGCGGATCGGGTGGTGCTGATGGATGCGGGGCGGATCGTCGAGATCGCCTCACCGGAGAAATTCTTCACCGATCCCGAGACGGAACGCGCACGGGCGTTCCTCAAGACGTTCGAGTTCGATTCGGTCCACCAGCGCAAGAGCCGACCAGGTGTTTCCTGAGGTAAAGGTCCGCCGCTCAGAGAGTCTCACGCAGCGCACGCAACCGTTTGAGGGTTTCCTCACGACCCAGGATCTCCATGGATTCGAACAGCGGCGGCGACACCTTGGCCCCGGTCAGTCCGACCCGCAGCGGCCCGAAAGCGAACTTCGGTTTGATGCCCAGCCCGTCGACGAGTTTCTCCCTCAGCCCGGCCTGGATCGATGCGGCATCGAAGGGTGCCGTCTCCAGCACCTCGATTCCAGCGTCGAGGACTTCCGCGGCATTGTCGGGCAGCGACGCACGGGCTGCTTCCTCGATCTCCACCCGATCGGCGAAAAGAAACCCCAGCTTCGGTAGGGCCTCACTCAGCAGGGTCATGCGTTCGCTGACCAGCGACACAGCCCGCCGCAACACGTCGGTATCGATGGCCGCGTCCCAGTCGCCACGTTCGGCGTGGAAGGCGACGATCCGTTCGGTCAGTTCATCGGCGCCGAGGGCGCGAATGTAGTGACCGTTCAGCCAGTCCAGTTTCTTCACGTCGAAAACCGGCCCGGTGGTGTTGACCTTGTCCCATGCGAAGTTTTCGACGAAATCCTCGAAGGTGGCCACCTCGGAGTCGTCATCGGCAGGCGGATAACCCAACAGCTGCAGGAAGTTGCGGACCGCCTCCGACAGGTAGCCCTGTTCGCGGAACCACATCAGGCGGGCGGCCGGGTTGCGGCGCTTAGAGATCTTCGACCTGTCGGTGTTGCGCAGCAACGGCATGTGCGCGTACTGCGGTTCGGGGAAACCGAGCCAGCGGTACAACAGGAGGTGTTTCGGAGTGGAACTGATCCACTCCTCGCCGCGCACCACCGTCGTGATCCCCATCAGATGGTCGTCAACGACCACGGCCATATGATAGGTGGGGAAGCCATCGGCCTTCAGGATCACCTGGTCGTCGGGGAAAGGAGCTTTCACCTCACCACGGATGATGTCGGTGAAGGTCAGGGGCGCGTCGTCGGGCACGAGCATCCGCACCACCGGGGTTTCAGTGAATCCGGGAAGCTTCGCACGCTCCTCGCGGGACTTCCCGAGACAGAGCCGGTCATAGCCTGTCCTGGCCGCCTTCGTGGCGTCCTGTTCCTTGCGCAGCTGCGCGAGACGTTCCGAGGAACACCAGCAGTAGTAGGCGTGTCCATCGGCGATCAACTGCTCGACGAAAGGCCGGTAGGTGCCGAGCCGCTCCGACTGCCGGTACGGTCCAAAATCGCCGCCCTCCAGCGGCCCCTCATCGGGAGAAAGCCCGAGCCAGGCGAGGGTATCGTGGATCTGCTCCTCACTGCCTTCCACAAGCCGGTTCTGGTCGGTATCCTCGATCCGCAGCACGAACGAGCCGCCGGTTTTGGCCGCCCATGCTTTGTCGAACAAGGCCATGAACGCGGTACCAACGTGCGGATCCCCCGTCGGCGAGGGGGCAACACGGGTGCGGGCGGGAGTCAGCTCAGTCATAGTGGCCCAAGCCTAATGGCCCCACCACCATCGGACCGAAACCAGGAGTCGCGCTCGTGGCATCATGATGGCGTGTCCTCCCGCGAATCCCATCGCTCACGCGCACTGAGAAGCTCGGAGTCCCTCCCCGAAACCACGGATGGGCCCTCTCCCATCAGCCGCCACTTCACCTTCTGGCTGGACGAGGTTTTCCGGGTACCCGGCACCGGTTTCCGGTTCGGCTTCGACCCGTTGCTGAGTCTGGTTCCCGCCGCAGGCAACGTGGTGGCAACAGCTCTGGGGTGTGTCGTGATCCTCGATGCGATCCGGCTACGCGTCCCCATACCGGTTCTTCTCCGGATGCTGTGGAACTACGTGGTCAACTGGTGTCTTGGTTCCATTCCGCTGATCGGGTCCTTCTTCGATGCGCTGTGGATGTCGAACGCGAAGAACCTGAAACTGCTGCACCGCACCCTCGAGGACCGCAACCAGGTGCGCAAGGCCACCATCGCCTATTGGCTGGTGGCGTTGACCCTGGTGCTCGGTGTCACACTCGTCCTGCTGGCCACACCCTTCGTGTTGCTGTTCTGGTTGTTCGGTCTGTGGCTTGGAAGGTGATAGCTTCACCACATGAATGAGCCGGGTGTCCCGAACAATTTCATCACCGATGCCATCCGCCGCGACAACGAAGCAGGAACCCACGGTGGCAGGGTCCAGACCCGGTTCCCACCCGAACCCAACGGTTTCCTGCACGTCGGTCACGCCAAGGCCATCGTCGTGGACTTCGGCACCGCCGAGGACTTCGGCGGCAGCTGCATGCTGCGCCTCGACGACACCAACCCGGAAGCCGAAGAGGAGGCCTTCGTCAACTCCATCATCGAGGACATCGAATGGCTGGGCTACGAGCCCTCGGAGGTACGCCACGCATCCGACTACTTCGAGACCCTCTACGACTGGGCTGTGCAGCTCATTGAGAAAGGCCTGGCCTACGTCGATGACCAGGACGGCGAGACTATCTCGGCCACCCGGGGGTCCTTCAACACACCCGGCATCGAATCGCCGTTCCGCAACCGCAGCGTCGCGGAGAACCTCGCCCTGTTCGAGAGGATGCGCACCGGGGAGTTTCCCGACGGCTCGCGAGTGCTGCGGGCAAAGATCGACATGGCACACGAAAACATGCAGCTACGCGACCCCGTGATGTACCGCATCCGCAACGTTGCGCACCACCGCACGGGTGATGCGTGGTCGATCTACCCCACTTATGACTGGGCCCACGGCCAGTCCGACGCGATCGAGGGCGTCACCCATTCCATCTGCACCCTCGAATTTGAATCCCACCGGCCCCTCTACGACTGGTTCCTGGAGCAGCTCGAGGTTCCCACTCCCCCACGCCAGTACGAGTTCGCGAGACTGGAGCTGACCCACACCGTCACATCCAAACGGCGCTTGGCAAAGCTGGTCGCGGACGGCGTCGTGGACGGCTGGGACGACCCTCGGATGCCAACCATACGAGGACTACGACGGCGCGGCTACCCGGCAGCCGCCATCCGAGCGTTCTGCCGCGAGGTCGGAACCACTCGCACCAATTCACGCAAGGCCATCGAAGAGCTGGAGAGCTACGTGCGTCGCACGCTGAACGCGACCGCACAGCGCCGGATGGCCGTCACCCGACCTTTGAAGCTGATTCTGCCGAACTGGCCGACCAACTCCGACGGCAGCCCGGTGGTCGAATGGTTCGAGGTGGTCAACAATCCGGAGAACCCGGACGACGGCACCCGTCTGGTGCCGTTCACCGGGGAACTGTGGATCGAGCAGGACGACTTCCGTGAGGTTCCGCCGCCGAAATATTTCCGGCTCTCTCCCGGTCGTGAGGTCAGGTTGCGTGGCGCCTACTTGGTCACTGCACGCGATGTGGTCAAGGACGAGGAAGGCAACGTCGTCGAGGTGCGCTGCAGCTTCGACCCGGGCTCCCGTGGCGGCACCCCCGCCGACGGTCGGAAGGTGAAGTCGACGATGCACTGGGTATCAGCCCCACACTCCCTGGACGCCACCGTCGCCCTGTACGACAGGCTGTTCACCGCCGCGGCCCCTGGGGAACGCACCGGGGAAGCACTCGATGACCTCAACCCCACCTCCCGTGAGCTGCTGACCGACGCAAAGGTAGAACCCGCCCTGGCAGACGCGGCACCGGGTGAAGTGGTGCAGTTCGAGCGGCTGGGATACTTCGCTGTCGACGATCGCACCCCGCTGCTGTTCCACCGCACGGTGGGTCTGCGGGACGAGTGGGCCAGTATTCAGAAACGCGGCTGAAAGCCTATCCACAGGAGACAGCAGCTACGGTTGTCTGCATGCTTCCCACCGACGAAACCGCCACCGAGGTGGCCTTGGACCTGTTGACCGTTCTCGGATATGCAGCCATCGGATTCCTCGCAGGCGTCGTCGTCTCTGTGATCATCTCGATCATCATGCGGCAACTGGCCCGCCACCAGGAGGACCTGGGTTTCCTTAGCCGGAACCTACGACTCCCCCAGCGCCTCATCCTGACTGTCTTCGGCACTGGCATGGGCGTGCTGTTCGCCAGCGCCCCCACCCCGTGGCAGGCGGCACCCTCATGGCGGGCGAATTTCGAGCACTTTTTCCTGATCGTGATGATCTTCGCCGCTGCATACGGCATGACGGGAGTCATCAGAACCGTCGAGGACGCTGTCCTCGCCCGTAAGAAGAACGCCCGGGAAACCCCGCAGTTCCGGCGCATCCGCACCCAGATGCAGGTCATAGCCCGAGTGCTGATCGGGGTGGTTTGGATCGGGGCAACCGCCGGAGCGCTGCTCACCTTCGATCAGTTCCGAGCCATCGGAACATCCCTGCTGGCCTCCGCCGGTCTGGTCTCACTGGTCGCCGGTCTCGCGGCGCAGTCGTCACTCACGAACGTCTTCGCCGGACTCCAGATCGCCTTCACCGGTTCCCTGCGCGTCGGCGACATCGTCGTCACAGACGACAACCAAGGAACCGTCGAGGAGATCACCCTCACCTATGTGGTGCTGAGGAGCTGGGACGAGCGGCGCTGGATCGTGCCATCGACGCTGTTCACCACGAAAACCTTCGAAAACTGGAGCCGGGAGGAACCGCGACAAACAGGAGTCATCGAATTCGACCTGGACTGGCTAGTTCCCGTGGAGGCCATGCGGATCGAGCTGCTGCGCCTAGTCAAAACCACGGACCTGTGGGACGGTCGCACCGTCGCTCTCCAGGTCATGGACGCCACGGGAGGTTCGGTCCGGGTTCGTGCCGTCGTTTCCGCGACGAACTCCAGCAGATTGTTCGAGCTTCGCTGCCTGCTGCGTGAACAGCTCATCAACTGGTTGCAGACCCAGGCGGTCTACGCTCTTCCCCGCACCCGCCTAGAGCCGGACACCACCACCGCTCCTCCCCGGGAGCAGCGCCAGGACTTCGTCGAGCAGGTCAAGGCCGACTGGGAGGCCGAGCAGGCCGACGAGCGGGAAGCCGCCCAGCTCCTGCCGCCCACAGAAAGCTCCGAGCACAACAACGATGACAAGAATCAGCAACATTCCGGGGGACGACTCGGCTGGCTGAAGGCCTTCCGCCGTTCCATCGGGTGACCCGTCCCCCGAAGAACATCACTGACAATTCCAGACGTTCCCTTGCCGTCTGGCATTCACGAGGCGGCCTCACCCAGAGCTTCCTCGGTTCTGCGCACACGAAGAAGGGGCCCACACATTCGTGCGGGCCCCTTCCGTTGCCTGTCAGGCGGCGATCACTTGATGATCTTGGTGACCTTGCCAGCACCAACGGTGCGGCCACCCTCGCGGATCGCGAACTTGAGGTTCTCCTCCATGGCGATGGGCTTGTTGAGGTGAACGGTCATGTCGGTGTTGTCACCGGGCATGACCATTTCCTTGCCCTCCGGCAGCTGAACCACACCGGTGACGTCGGTGGTGCGGAAGTAGAACTGCGGGGAGTAGTTGGAGAAGAACGGCTTGTGACGACCGCCCTCTTCCTTGTTGAGCACGTAGACGGTGGCCTCGAAGTCGGTGTGCGGGGTGGTGGAACCGGGCTTGATCACGACCATGCCACGCTCCACGTCCTCCTTCTTCGTGCCACGGAGCAGAAGGCCGACGTTCTCACCGGCGCGACCCTCGTCGAGGATCTTGCGGAACATCTCGACACCGGTGACGGTGGTGGTCTGCTTCTCGGGGCGGATGCCGACGAGGTCAACGGTGTCGCCGGTCCTGACGATACCGCGCTCGATACGACCGGTGATCACGGTGCCACGACCGGTGATGGTGAAGACGTCCTCGACGGGCATCAAGAACGGCTTGTCGGTGTCACGCTCGGGCTGCGGGATGTACTCGTCGACCGCATCCATGAGCTCGAGGATGCTGCCGGCCCACTTCTCGTCGCCGTTCAGCGCCGGGAAAGCCGCCACCCGGACGATCGGCAGGTTGTCGCCGTCGAACTCCTGGGCGGAGAGAATCTCGCGAAGCTCCATCTCGACCAGGTCGATGAGGTCGGCATCCTCGTCGGCGATCATGTCGCACTTGTTGAGGGCCACGACAATGGCCGGCACACCGACCTGACGGGCGAGCAGGATGTGCTCGTGGGTCTGCGCCATCGGGCCGTCGGTGGCGGCCACAACGAGGATCGCGCCGTCCATCTGAGCGGCACCGGTGATCATGTTCTTGACGTAGTCAGCGTGCCCGGGGCAGTCGACGTGCGCGTAGTGACGCTTCTCGGTCTGGTACTCGACGTGCGCGATCGAGATGGTGATACCGCGCTGACGCTCCTCAGGGGCCTTGTCGATGCTGTCGAACGGGGACAGTTCGTTGAGCTCCGGGTACTTGTCGTGGAGCACCTTGGTGATCGCCGCGGTCAGAGTGGTCTTGCCGTGGTCGACGTGTCCGATGGTGCCGATGTTGCAGTGCGGCTTGGTCCGCTCAAACTTGGCCTTTGCCACGTAGGGCTCCTTCTTGGTCCAACCACGCACTGTGCGTGGCCATATATTCTGGTGCACCCCTGAGCTATGGGTCACACCAGGGGTCCGACGCCCAAAGCTTATTACCCGGGCGCATACCCGTGCAATGCTATCGGGCCGCTCCTGGAAGTCAAACTCAAGGCCGCGCTCCAGCCCCCTTCAACAACCTTCGTCCAGAAAGGACTCATCCCCCGCGTCGAGCTGGCGGAGCTGTGCCACCCGCCCGGCATGCCGCCCACCCTCGAAGGAAGCTTTCAAGAAGGCCTCGCAGATGGCCAAGGCGACATCGGGGCCCACCACCCGGGATCCGAAACACAGGACGTTCGCATTGTTGTGCCGCCGACTCATCGCTGCCGAATAGGCCTCGGAAACACATGCTGCACGAATCCCGTTGACTTTGTTGGCCGCGATGGAGATGCCGACGCCAGAGCCGCAGATCGCGATTCCCACATCGAAACGCGCTGCAGCCACCTCGTGAGCCAATCGAACCCCCCATTTCGCGTAATCGGTGCGCTCGGAGATGGCAGGTCCGCGATCCACCACGTCGTAGCCGAGCTCTCGCAGACGGGGAATAAGGTCGATGCGCAGATCGTGAGCAGCATGATCGCTGGTGATTCCAATTTTCATGCGACAACGTTACTGACCCGGCTCCAAGGTCTTCCATAAACCTCCTGTCACATTGCCCTCGGTGCGCGCCGCGCGGAATTCCAGCGTCCTCCTTGTGTCCGAACGAGCAGCACCACCGTCTCCCCTCTCCAAACCACCCAGAACCCCGCTCTACCAAGAACTTTTGCTCTTTTTGGGGCGGCTTGTGCCCGCGTTTGGGATATTTCACGGCCCTCCCGGTTCGAAGTAGACCCGGTTAGCCTCCAGCCCAATGTCACAGGACGTCGAAACACTGATTGACCGCGGCTTCTAGAATTACGGGCGAGGCGACATGGGGCGAGTTCGGGCGCCTCGGCGACGTTGAAGCGCGTCAGGTCGCCGATCCCGTTTGACCACCGCCTCCGGCACCAAGTGCTCAAACGGGGCCAGGCGGCCCAGACGGATCCAGGGACCAGGGCCAGTCGAGGGCCTAAAATGGGTTAGTGGGCACTCATGAAATTCCCGCAGCATCACCTAACCGACGCAGCAGCCCGGGGCTGCTCGTCGTGGCCGGGGCGGGCCTCATCGGATCCCGCCTGGCGGACATGGCTCAGGACAGCGGCTGGAAGATCCGGATCCTCCACCGCAGCGGACCGGACAGGGCGCCGCAGAAAGGCCTCAAGGTTGACGCCTCCGGCAGAGAGCACACCTGGTGGGCCCCCGCCGAGCATCTCCTGGCACCCGAAGCCCTGGAGGGAGCAAGAGCCGTAGCGTGCTTGTCGGGCGCCCCGATCGCGCCGCGTCCCTGGACACCTGCGCGCCGTCGCGTGCTCGCGGCCTCGCGCCTGTCCACCACCGCCCTCATCGCCCGGGTCGCCGCGGGCCTGCCCCCGGCGATGCGGCCCGGGGTCCTGCTGAGCGGGTCGGCCACCGGCTTCTATGGGAATCAGGGGGATGAGATACTCGACGAGACGTGCGGTCCGGGCGAGGGTTTCCTGTCCGAGCTATGCCAGCGCTGGGAGGCCGCCGCAGGCCCGGCGGCACGGGTCGGACTGCGCACGATCCAGTCTCGCACGGGCTTGGTGGTCAACCCCTCGGGCGGGCTGGGCAAGATCCTCGGCACCGCCTACCGGCTGGGGGCGGGGGCTCGGCTCGGTCGCGGCGACCAGTGGCAGCCATGGATCGGGCTGGAGGACGCCGCGGCTGCACTCCTATGGGCCATCGAGCACGACGACGTCTGCGGGCCGGTCAACCTGACCGCACCCGAGCCCCTGCGTAACCGCGACCTTCATCGGCTGCTGTCCCGCTCACCCGGCCCACCCTCGCCAGCGGTAGTGCCTCAGTTCCTGCTGGACCGGGCGAGGAGGACCGGGGCGACCGGCGGTACCAGCAGCATCGGCAGCATGCTCGCCGAGCTGCTCGGCGCCTCCCAGCGTGCTGTCCCCCAGGCACTGCTCGCCTCCGGCTTCCGCTTCGCTGCGCCGAGCGCGGCCTCGATCTGGGGACCCGGCACCTGACTCCCGCCCCGACGCCGCGGCGACCATGATGTGAACATCGCGGTGTCGGGCTGCCTCGCCGCCCGACGGGAGCATGAGATGGGGCCACCGACCGCCGGAGTGCGGCTGCCCTAGCCCCGACGGGGTCCGACACCATGGTCAACCAGGGTCTCCTGGTCAACAACCCCACGGAGCACTGCAAGGCAACCCAGTGGTTCTTCCGCACTGCCCTGCTGGGCAACAGCGACGGCATGTTGTCGCCCAGCAAGGTCCTCCAGGAACACGGGGACCACGCAGTCATCCAGAACTGGCTGCAGAAAGTCGTCGACCTAGGGGACCCCCGCCATCGATGCCCTGACCCGGGCCAGGAACACTCCCACGATTTCTCTTCCCACCACCCTCAATGCGCGACGCGCAGATTTTCCGCGTCCTCCTTTTGCCCGACCGGGCGACGTCCCAGCTTCCTGGAGCACAACCCTCTAAATCCGCTCTGACAAGCACTTTTGCCCAGATAGAAGCCGAAAACCCCTGCGTTTCAGGCACCCCTCCCCTCTCCTCTCCCGAAACAGGTCCGGTTAGTCTCCATCTCATGTCACAGGACGTCGAAACACTGATTGACCTCGGCTTCAAGGCCTACGGGCGAGGCGACAACACCCAGGCGGCACGTTGGTGGCGGATGGCAGCGGCGCAAAGACGCTCCGACGCCATGGTCAACCTCGGCCTCCTGACGGACAACCCCACAGACCGCGAGGAGGCCACGCAGTGGTTCTTCCGCGCCGCCCTATTGGGCAACACTGACGGCATGCTGCTTCTCAGCGGAATTCTTCAGGAACAAGGAGACCACGTCATCGCACAGAGTTGGTTGCAGAAGGCCGCCGATCTGGGCGATCCTCGCGCAATCGAGGCTTTGGCACAGGCCCGGAACACCCCCAGGCGCATGGAGACCGCACCGAAACATAGCACCGCGGATCAGCTCAACGATCTGACCCTGGTGGACTGACAACCGATTCCCCCTCACGGGCCCCGTCCGCTCCTGCACGGGCGGGCCTTTCAGCGTCTCCCGCCACGAGAAGTGAGCGAGCCGCAAAGGCCCACGAGCACCAGCTCCAGGACAAAACCACACTGGGAAAGGCCAACCGGCCCGGGACCTGAAGGTCCCGGGCCGGTTGGATTGTTCAGTGCGAATCACTCGCCGCCGCGAGCCTTGGCGACGATCTCCTCCGAAATGTTCTTCGGGGTCTCGGCGTAGGAGTCGAACTCCATGGAGTAGGAGGCCTGACCCGAGGTCTTCGAGCGCAGGTCACCGACATAGCCGAACATCTCCGACAGCGGAACCAAGGCGCGCACGACGCGGTTGCCATGCAGTTCGTCCATCGACTGGACGTGGCCACGCCGGGCGTTCAGATCACCGATCACGGTGCCGAGGTAGTCCTCGGGGGTGGTGACCTCGACGGCCATCATCGGCTCCAGGATCGCCGGATCGGCCTTCCTCGCAGCCTCCTTGAAGGCCATCGAGCCGGCCAGCTTGAACGCCAGCTCCGAGGAGTCGACGTCGTGGTAAGCGCCATCGGTCAGAGTGACCTTGATGTCCTCGACCGGGTAGCCAGCAAGCACACCAAACTGCATTGCCTCCTTGATGCCGGCGTCGACCGCAGGGATGTACTCCTTCGGGATACGCCCACCTGTGACGGCGTTGACGAACTCGTAGCCCGAACCGGCCTCGGTGGGTTCCAGGTCGATGATGACGCGACCGAACTGACCCGAGCCACCGGACTGCTTCTTGTGGGTGTACTCCACTTTCTCCACCTTGCGGCGCAGCGTCTCACGGTAGGCAACCTGCGGTTTACCGATGTTGGCTTCCACCTTGAATTCGCGCTTCATGCGGTCAATCAGCACCTCGAGGTGCAACTCACCCATGCCTGCGATGATGGTCTGACCGGTCTCCTCGTCGGTGTGGACACGGAAGGTCGGGTCCTCCTCGGCGAGCCGTTGGATGGCCACCGACAGCTTCTCCTGGTCCGATTTCGACTTCGGCTCAATGGCCTGCTCGATGACGGGGTTCGGGAACTCCATCGATTCCAGGATGATCGGGTGCGCGGGATCGCAGAGGGTCTCGCCGGTGGTGGTGTCCTTCAGACCCATCACGGCGCAGATCATGCCTGCGCCAATCGATTCGATCTCTTCACGCTTGTTGGCGTGCATCTGGTAGATCTTGCCGATGCGTTCCTTCCTGCCCTTGGTCGCATTCAGAACCTGCGATCCGGCTTTCAGCACACCAGAGTAGATGCGGATGAAGGTCAGCTTGCCCAGATGCGGGTCCGCGGCGATCTTGAAGGCCAGAATCGACAGCGGCTCGTCCTCGGATGGTTTGCGGGACATCTCGATGGATTCGTCACCCGGCTTGAAACCCTCGATGGCAGGCACGTCCAACGGTGAGGGCAGGTAGTCGACGACTGCATCCAGCAGCGGCTGCACGCCCTTGTTCTTGAACGAGGTACCACACACCACCGCGGTGAAGGCGGAGGACAACACACCGCGGCGGATGGCGGCCTTGATCTGCTCGACGGTGATGGCCTCGGGATCCTCCAGCCACAGCTCCATGAACTCGTCGTCGTGCTCGGCGATGGTTTCCAGCATCTCGGCACGGGCAACCTCGGCTGCCTCGACCATGTCAGCGGGAATGTCCTTGACCTCGTAGTCCTCAAGCCCCGGTTTGGTGACCTCGATCGGCCAGATGTTGGCCTTCATGGTGACCAGGTCGACCTGGCCCTGGAAGTTGGCCTCCGCGCCGATCGGCAACTGCAGCAGCACCGGAGTGGCATTGAGACGTTCACGGATGGTCTTGACGCAGTGCTCAAAGGATGCACCCGTGCGGTCCAGCTTGTTGATGTAGCAGATGCGCGGCACCCCATACTTGGTTGCCTGGCGCCACACGGTCTGCGACTGCGGTTCCACACCTGCAACGCCGTCGAACACCGCCACTGCCCCATCGAGCACACGCAGGGAGCGCTCCACCTCGACCGTGAAGTCAACGTGTCCCGGGGTGTCGAGGATGTTGATCTGGATGTCGTGCCAGAAGGCGGTGGTGGCAGCGGATGTAATGGTGATACCGCGTTCCTGCTCCTGCTCCATCCAGTCCATGGTGGCGGCGCCGTCGTGAACCTCGCCGATCTTGTAGGACTTGCCGGTGTAGAAGAGGATGCGCTCGGTTGTGGTGGTCTTACCGGCGTCGATGTGCGCCATGATGCCGATGTTGCGAACCTTGGACAGGTCGATCTTGGCCACGTTCAGTCCTTTACTGAAGAAGTCTGTGAAGCGGTGAGAACCCCCGGGCGAAGGCCCGGGGGCAAGGCGATCACCAGCGGTAATGAGCGAAGGCGCGGTTGGCCTCGGCCATCTTGTGGGTATCTTCGCGGCGCTTGACGGAAGCGCCGAGCCCGTTGGAGGCGTCCAGAATCTCGTTCATGAGCCGCTCGGTCATGGTCTTCTCACGACGGGCGCGGGAGAAGCTGACGAGCCAACGCATGGCCAGCGTGGTCTGGCGTCCCGGTTTGACTTCGATCGGCACCTGGTAGGTGGCGCCGCCGACGCGACGGGACTTGACCTCGATGGAGGGCTTGACGTTGTCGAGGGCCCGCTTCAGGGTCTGGACGGGGTCCTGCCCGGTCTTGGCGCGGGTTCCTTCGAGGGCGTTGTAGACGATGGACTGGGCCACGGTCTTCTTGCCGTCGAGCAGGATCTTGCTGACGAGCTGGCTCACCAGCGGGGAGCCGTAGACCGGATCGACCATGACGGGGCGCTTGGGCGCTGGTCCCTTGCGAGGCATTACTTCTCCTTCTTCGCGCCGTAACGGCTGCGGGCCTGCTTGCGGCCCTTGACACCCTGGGTGTCGAGGGCGCCGCGGATGATCTTGTAACGGACGCCGGGCAGGTCCTTCACACGGCCACCACGCACCAGCACCATCGAGTGCTCCTGCAGGTTGTGGCCGACGCCCGGAATGTAGGCGGTGACTTCGATGCCGGAACTCAGGCGGACACGCGCAACCTTGCGCAGGGCGGAGTTTGGCTTCTTCGGAGTGGTGGTGTAGACGCGAGTGCAGACCCCACGACGCTGCGGCGAGCCCTTAAGAGCGGGCGTCTTGTTCTTGCTGACCTTGTCGGTGCGGCCCTTGCGGACCAGCTGCTGAATTGTTGGCACCTGTTGGTATCACTTTCGTTGTCTGGACGGGTATCCCTGGCTCGCAGCCGTCCCCAAGGAGCTTCCCGGGTCACCGTTTCCGTGAGCATCGCTGACGCGGCTGCCGTGCGAACTCCGCACAGACCCGGGACTTCTTCGCAACTCAAGGATCCTCAGGGTCATGCCAGGGCACGCACAAAGTGTCCACTCACGGCGGACACACTCGGCAAGGGTACAACGCTCGATTGTCGGGGTCAAACATACGATTCCACGAGCCCTCCTTCACCATGTGGGGCCAAAGATCACCCAAACGAGCCATCCCGCGAATTTCCGGCGACCGATCGCTCTTGTTCGAGTGTGTTGATGACCCAGTCGGTGATGGGGTTGGTTTCGGTGCGGATGCCGGTGTCGTGGGTGCCGTTGGGGTCGTACCAGAGGGTGGTGTTTCCGCCGAGTTCTCTGGAGTGTAGCGCCCAGGTGAGTCCTTGGCGGGGGTTGACGCGGGCGTCTTTGACGCAGATGACTATCAGGGTTGGTGGTGGGGTGGTGGTGAGTTTGCGCAGGGGGGAGAGTTCCTCGAGGGCGTGTCGGTGGTGGGGGTTGTGTTGGGGGTCGCCCCATTCGTCTCGGTCGGCTTGTTCGGTGAGTGAGGGGTGGCGGAGCAGTGATTCGAGGGGGTCTATGTAGCCGTTGACGATCACGGCAGCGTCGATAGGTGCTGTGTGATCGGCGAGGAGGGATGCGGTGAGGAAACCTCCGGCCGAGACGCCGATGACGCATATTGTGGTGGCGGTTACTGCTCCTTGACCGTTGCGTAGCCAGGCGATGGCTGCGATGGTGTCGGCCAAGGAACGGCCGCGTCGGTCCTGAGAGCCGGCGTGATGGCGTTGGGGGTCTCCTCCTCCTCGAACGTGGGCTGTCGCCACGGCGTAACCGCGATCCATCCAGCGACCAAGTTCCTGGTCGCCGTCGAGGTCGATGTCGATTCCGTAGGCCCCATAGACCATGACGATGACCGGCCCGTGGAAGGTGGCGAAGTCACCGCGCCATCGGATGTCAAGATCACACTGATACCCGTCCGGGGAGACGACACGCTCGCGTGTGGCGTGGATATCTGCTCCGGGATGCTGATGCGACGGGTTGAGTACCCGTCCGGCACCGTCGAGGTACCAGGTGATAGGGGGTGTTCCCACGATCATCTCGGTGATGACGAATCCGGTTGAGACGGCGCCGGGACTCGGGGTCAGCTGGAACATTCCCGCTGTGCTCAGCAAAATCCGCTGACCAACAGCAGCCGTGGCGGTGTGTGCCAGTGGTATCCACACCAAGTCCTCGGTGTGGCAGGTGTCCTGGGTTCGACTGACCCGGGCGAGCACGGCCCCGTGGGCGCCTACGAGATGGCAGAGTTTTCCCTGCCCGGCCGCTACCTGCCACCGATTCTGTACCTGACCGTCACTGATCTGGCTGGCCTCGATACGCCACCGCTGATTGATGTTGACCGCGTGGAGCAGCACGTAACCGGCATCCAGTGGCGCAACATCGATCAGGCCGGGATCACACACCTGTTCAGACACAGGAATGGCCTGCTGCGGATCGGTGAGGTCGAAGACCTGCCAGACCCTGCGACTACGAACGCCGTGACCGACCTTGACGAAACACCGCACGGAACATGCCTCGACCTTGACCCCGGCGGCGGGTCCCTCGGCAAGTACCCGCGGAGGATCATCCAGACGGGTCGTAGTGACCGGCAACAGGCGCGCTCTGGCCCTGCCCGGCTCGTTGGGATGCGGCTCCACGAACACCACAACCGGCGACTCTGCCTGAGCCAACACTGCTTCGGGATACAGTCCCACCAGTACGAGTCCGGGTTCCGGATCGCCCCATTGGTGAACCGCCACCGCGTAGCGTTCCCGTTCGGGGTCGCGCAGAAGACGACACCACCACCCCAACTCCACAGACAGGTCACGCCTGCCCGTCACCCAGCCACGCAGTCCCTCGATCCCGGTTTCCGCAAATACCAAGAGTGCGCCCATCGGATGCTGCTCCACCGGATCCGACACCGGCTGCCCCACCAAGTCCTTGTCATCCCCCGTGGCCAAACGCAACCATCCCCCAGCCAAAGGCACCACCTCAACACCATCAGCACCCCATCTCTCACTCCAAGAGGTTTCAGGATCGCCCTCGACTGTGTTGATGTCTTGACCGTGTTCCTTCAGCAACTTCATGAGTGTGGTGTCATCAACCTCCAGCCATCGACTCCAGGGCGAGGAAGAACCACTCGCAGACGAAACCTCAGGAATATCCATTATCGATCATGTCTCTCAATCATTGCTTGCATGGTGCTTCAGGACGCGTGACTGATGGTGTTTCAGGCTGCGACGAGGGACCGGAACAGTGCAGAGCGTCGGTGCACCTCGGCGGGTGGTCCGAACTCAACCAACCGTCCCTTGTCCAGCACCAAGACCAGATCGGCGATGTCCATGCCGAAGTGGCCATGTCCGGCAGCGAAGGTGGTGATCCCCCCCATCGTGGTTCGAATGAGGTTCATGATCTGTTCCCGGTTCAGGACGTCGAGCCCGGAGGTGATCTCATCCAGCAGGAGCATCCGTGGCTGGCCGACGAGGGTCCTGGCTATCGCCAGCCGCTGGCGTTCACCGCCGGAGAAGGCGTACGCCGACTCCCCCACCGGTGTGTCCAACCCGCCGTCGCGGGCACTGATCGTGTCAGCCAAACCCACCTGACGAATGATCTCCCAACAATGCTCGTCATCAATGTCGCGTCCCAGCAACAGGTTGTCACGCACGGTTCCGCTGAACAACGGGCAGGCCTGCTCGATGTAACCAACCTGTCGTCGGTACTCGTCATCGTCATGCTCACCGAGCGGAATTCGATCTGCAAGGATTGTTCCGTCGGCGGGGACGATGAATTTCTCCAGCAGCGACAGGATGGTTGACTTGCCCGACCCTGAGGAACCGGTCATGGCGACCCAAGAGCCAGCTGGGACGCTGAATGTAACGCCGGCCAGTGCGTATTCGCGATTCCCACCTGCCTGCGGGTATCGCACTGACACATTGCGAAAATCTATCTCCCCCATCAAACCGGTTTCCGTCGGGAATCCACCAATCTGAGTAGCGACTGGCTTGAGCTGGATCCGAGATGCGGATTGATCGGTCACGGCACGCAGGTCGATGATCCGCTGCAATGCTCCCAGACACTCTGCCATGTCCATGACGGTGCCCGCGCTCCCGGTGATCGGGGCGATGATGAGCATCATGTACATGAAAAAAGATACCAGCGCCTCAACGGAGATACTTCCGGTCTGCACACGCAGCACCGCGATACAGACGATCACCAGCAGCGTCGCCTGTATGCAGATCGTGACCACCGGGCTCATGAAGGCATGTGCCTTGGCGCCTCGGTTGGCAGCATCGAGGAGTTTCTGACTGGATTTGTCCAAGCGACGAGCCGCAAATTTGTCAGCTACGAAGGCCCTCAGGGTCAGTACTGAGTCCAGCGCGCGGGTCACCTCCGCGACATATGCCCCCTGGGCTTCCTGACGATCGAAGGAGAACGAGGTCAGTCTGTTTGATATGACGATGATGAATGCTAGACAGCCCACCGTCAAACCAACCGCCGAGACAGTGAGGATCGAATCGATGACCGTCATCTGGGCCAGCGCTCCCACCACCATGACGATCCCGCCGAGGGCTTGCACGGGCCCTTGAGTGAAAACTTTGTCGAGGCGCTCGGAGTCTATGCTGCACCGGGCGACCAGATCAGCCGTGGGGTGCTGAACGAGCTTGTCCGCAGGAACCCGTAACGCAATTGCTGCGGACTCGTCTCGGAAAGCACGCACTGTACGATTACCAGCCTTCGCGCCCACAACATTCACAACAGCCGCCACACCCGAAGCGAAAACAGCTAGCCCAGCCAGAATCGCCCCGTACGGAAGCGCAGCAACGAATCCCCCATTCTGCAACACCCCTACAACTGATCCGGCCAACATAGGCTGGGCCAGCGATACAAGAGAGGACAATACCGTACCAACAAAAATCAGAACCAAGGACCTCGGTTCTAAACGCAGAATCCTCAGGAGACGGCGCAGACGACTCTTCGGCGGCTCAGCGAGGAAAACGGCGACCGACCCGCCACCCTGAGAATGGCAACGAAAGTCCTCACTAAGAACAAGATCCCGAGGATTTTTGGCCAATGGCGTTCGAGGTTCCGGCAGAGTCCGGGAACTCTCGGGCATAGCACGCCGGGGAACCATGCCGCGGCCGAACGAATCCACCCGGAACGGGTCCAGATGTTTCGCAAAATCCGAGGTCACAGCTATTCCCTTGCCTTTACCCATTGTTTCACTTTCAAACCGCCTAGAAGATTATCAGAATGCTATTTGTCAAAAATTACAGATAGGTGGCGACAAACGATTCTCGCCGCCACCCACCATAGAACTCAGACACTGCTAGCCGCACGCCCAGATACTGTAGGTCGAGCGGGAACACCAGAAAATACTCTGGTCAGTGGAGACTCGCCCCTTGGCATCCTGGGGCATCTCGACGGTGTCAGCTTGAAGATTCAAAACATTGGCCATAATTGCTACTTCCTTTACGATTGTCTTCGAACATCATGCGATAGTTGTTCAGCGGCACCACTTCGTTCATCACTCCACTTGATGCGGTACACCGAACCAAGGACGGTTGGGTGGCGGCAAACGACTCTCGCCGCCACCCACCATAGAACTCAGATACAGCTAGCGATCAGCACACAAAGAGGCTATGACTAGTCGAGCCAGAGGAGCACCAAACAATGCTGGTATGGTCGGAGCGCTTGGTCTCCTGGGTCATCTCAGCGGTATCAGCCTGAAGATTCAAAACGTTAGCCATAATTGCTACTTCCTTTACGATTGTCTTCGAACATCATGCGATAGTTGTTCAGCGGCACCACTTCATTCATCACCCAACTCGATACGGTGCTCACCGAATCGGATACGGATGGGTGGCGGCAAACGACTCTCGCCGCCACCCACCCACCATAGAACTCAGATACAGCTAGCGATCAGCACATCCAGAGGCTATGGCTGTTCGAGGTGGAACACCAAACAATGCTGGTATGGTCGGAGCGCTTGGTCTCCTGGGTCATCTCAGCGGTATCAGCCTGAAGATTCAAAACATTGGCCATGATTACTACTTCCTTTACGATTGTCTTCGAACATCATGCGATGGTTGTTCAGCGGCACCACTTCATTCGTCATTCCACTCGATGCGGTACACCGAACCAAGGACAGATGGGTGGCGGTAAACGATTCTCGCCGCCACCCACCCACCATAGAACTCAGATACAGCTAGCGATCAGCACATCCAGAGGCTATGGCTGTTCGAGGTGGAACACCAAACAATGCTGGTGTGATCAGAACGCTTAGTCTCCTGCGTCATCTCAGCGGTATCAGCCTGAAGATTCAGAACGTTGGCCATTGGGTTTTCACCTCCTTCCAAAAATTTTCAGTGTTGGGTTTATAGTTCCCCACCCCACCCCGTGTTGTGGGGGTGGGGAACTAGTGACTCGGTACGACCCCGATGAGGTCGCGTGTTTCCGAGCCAAGCTCTGAAACCGCCGGTTGCTGTAGCAGGTCGGCTGTGCGGACGCTGATCGGCAGAGCAAGGTACGGGTGCTGGGATCGGTAGGTGTGCAGCGCCAGCGCGACTCCGGCAGCGCCGGTACCCAAGTCGGAACTGAGACGGATCAACCCGTCACCGATCACCAAGGCGTGTTCGTCATGGGTCAGAAGACTGCCGAGCAGCAGACCCGCTTGTCGATCGGCCTCCGCCCGATACTGGTCTCCAGCGGCTGTCAGCGTGACGAGGATGCCGGCGCGACCGTGATCCAAACCCGGATAGACGTAGAAGTTGGAGGAGCAGGCTTTGATGATCCCGGCACGTTCCTGCCGGGTCAGCACTGGCTCACCCGTGATACGTTCGAGCGCCGAGGCGATCAGCAGCACACCCGCTGATCCCCAGTCGTTGTAGGGAAGGACCCGGCTCTTTTCGCGGTCTTCGATCATCACCTCACCGGTTGGGATGGTGACGCACGCATCCAGATCCGCGCGCAACCGAACCCTGGCCCTGGCAAGCGGTTCCTCAGCGCCGGTGACGGCATGGGCAACCAAGTCGGTCAACGCCACCCCAGTCAATCCCCAAAACAGTCCCCGGCGACGACACAACGCAGTCCACGCTGATCCGTCCGGCGTGAGGCAGGCATCCAACCTGCGATACGCCGCAACCGCACGATCCATCAACTCCGAATCCCCGGTCGTTTTCGCAACCTCTAGTGCAGCCAAGATCACTCCCGCCTGACCCGCACCCAGATCCAATCGACGCCGCCCCAAGGCCCGGTCGAGTGCCACATCCGCGGCGGCCACAGCATCCTGGTGTGCACCCACCTCGCTGAGTGTCAGCGCAACCCCGGTCAAACCATTCAACAATCCCGACGCTTCCTGCTCCGGCCACGCCTTGGCAATCTTCCGCAACGCATCCACATCACGATCAGCTGGTCGAACACCAACACGCTGCTGCGCCAACACCACGCCAGCACGCCCAGTCGTGATCACCTCATGAACACACTCCCCCGACTGGCTGATATCACCAGGAAACGCCCCACCCGAACCAAACTGCCGCGACCACTCGATCCCGCTCAACAACCCGGAAATCCCAGAATCCAGCCCCGGTGGCTGAGGTGGCACACCAACAGTGACATCACCTGCCGTCACTGGACGAGCGCCAGCGGCATAACGCCCCTCCACCGACGCCAACTGCTCAGCTGCCCGTTCGCCATAGATCTCACGGACCTTTCGACGACACCGATCCCAAAACGCCGGCGACACCGCCTCAATCTCAAAGTCAACGCAATACAAGAGCATGATGCAACGCGCCACTGCAAACCAGTCAGCCTGCACGGCATCCAATGACTTGTCAGCACAGTACTCGAACACCCTGAAACCGAGCTCACGCGGTGAATCCACCCTACTGGCATCCTCCAGATCAAGCATCGTCACCGTTCCATCATCGGAGACCACCACATTCCCGGGATGGAGATCGCCGAATGCCCAACCACGCTGGTGAATCCTTTCGACGATGGCGATGATTTGTTCCACGATGGCCACCGCTTGGCGGGCGTATTCTGCGGGATCGTTATCTTGAAGACGATCGTTATATGACATCCAGGACGTGAGGGCTACACCGGGAATGTAATCCACTTCCAAATAGCGGTGCTCCCAGGCTGTGAACGAACCTCGAAGCTGCTGCACGCCTTTCACGCCGACAAGGTCTCGCAGCACTTCTTCCTCAGCCAACTGGCGCTGCAAGGCGCACCGGTTCCGGCCGTCCAGCCCGGCATGCGGTCTGGCTTCTCGTAGAATCCTGACCTCACCATCAGGCAGTTCCGCGCGATACACCCCACCCGCATTGCTGAAGCTCAAGGGCTTGATGCTCACGAAATCATCCAACCGGGACTGGCTCGACTGCTGCGATGCCTCATATGCCGGTCGAAGAATTTCTGGAAGCTCGACTCCCTCAGGAATCACAACACGTGGATCACGATGATCGGGTATCAATTGCATGTTACGAAGATCAACAATCGACTCAACCGGGTCATCATCTACATCAGGCACTCGCATACCAAGAATTGCCCCATACCGAACGAACACAGGAGCATTTGGGACGTATCGAAGGTCGGAGAGGATATAAGGCCCTTCCTGCCCCTTCAACGTATCGCCGAGAGCGATCAGTAGTTCCCGCAACTGGTCATCGTCATTGGGATAGATCGTGATGAACTTACCCGCCGCACCACGAGCCTGATTCTTAGAAGAAGAGCCACGCAACTGGCCCAAAGTCGGCAAAAACTTAAACGAAACCCCAGCCTCCAGGCACACCCTTGTGGTTCGCGCCAAAGTCTCCACAGCGCACTCAGGTGTCGCCGACACATGAATCTTCCACCCCTGCATACGAGGCTGCCAATCGCGGGGCGTCCACCCCTCCCAACTACCCCGGCACTGCACCAGCCATCCAGCCGGCAACTCCACCGACTGCAGCCGCTTATCCGACAGGCCAGCCAGCATCTCGACAAGCGGTCCCGACTGACCATAGAAAGGCGATTCCTTCACCGCTCCCTGAAAATACTCAAAACGTACAGCCACAGATTCTTCTCCCTATGTCTTCCAATCAAAATTTAGCGATTTTCCAGATAGCTCAGCCAGCCAAGTTCCAGAACACCAACTGATATAAACAGTCGATTCCCACACGACTAGCACGGAATCAGCTCTGGCGCGAAGCATTTATTCACACACCTTGAGCGACACTCACATGTATTCTTTGAGGCTTATTCATAGGGGTGTTTTGGCTTTCTCCAACTAACGCTTTATCCGAGGGGGATGTGGGGGCGGCTTGCCCGATCTGAGACAATTCAAGGTGTAGAAAGAAAACCCTCAGATGAAAGACAAGCCGCTGCCGTGAATACTACCACGATCCTTGAGCGTGATCAGATCCTTGACCTGTGTGAACTGATCCACACATCCCGTTCCGGAAACCTATCCGGCAGCAGGATCCCGTGCCCTAGGCTTGTTCCGCTGTATCCAAATCACTGTGTTAACACTCAGACACAACCTCACCCAAGAGTTACTGGCCGACATCCACACGGTTTCCCAAGCCACCATCTCGAGAGTAGTGGCGGTCTACACTCCCTTGATCGCCGAGGCCCTCCAAGCCTGGGTGCCCGGCACGGGGGACCTCGACCCAGACCGCCAGTACATCATCGACGGTACTCTGGCGCCCTGCTGGTCATGGCACGACCGTCCCGAGCTGTACTCAGGCAAACACCACACGACGGGGGTGAACCTGCAAGTGGCCTGCACCCTGACCGGACAGCTCGCCTGGATCCCCAGAACCATCAGCAGGCAGTGTGCATGATGCAAAGGCCATCACAGAATCCGGATTCCTCACAACCCTCAATGCTCACAATCATATCGGGGACAAGGGCTACATCGGATTGGGAATGATCACCCCCGTGAAGAAACCCGCCCATGGTGAACTCACCGACACCGATAAAAGAAACAACACGACCATCAACCGCGTCCGCTACCTCATCGAACGTGTCATCGCGAACCTCAAAACCTGGCGTGTCCTGCACACCGATTACCGTCGCCCTTACAACACCTTCGAAACCACAATACAAGCCGTCACGGGACTCGTCTTCGCCTACACCCCATGAATAAGCCTCTTTGTTCTTAAATAGAAATACAATCTCGCAAGGTAATATCAAAGCCCCCTCGTATTTATCGAATCCAACCGGTCCAGAGCTAGCAGCAAGTTGCATAACCCGATTGATGATTCATTTCGATCCGCTGTTGCGGAACACGCCACCTAGAACATCACGCCTACTTTCATCATGTCAACCCCTCCAGTCGAGATCTCACCGTCACTCGAAGTCGCCACCCAAGCGACTTGCCTGAGGTTTCGTACCGCTGCTTTGTGAGTTTAATTTTTGAAATATGACCCCAGAAATGGGTTCGCAAACAGAAAGATCCCCAGTCAGAAACGCTTTCACATATGATTGAATGTGACACTTTAGCCCGAGTTGCTTGCGCGAGAATCCCCTACCGGTAGCATGAGAACTGACACGGATCACCCAACGTTTCGTGCCGGTTTCTTTCGAGGCGGGGGAGGGCACAGCATGCCGCGAAGAATAGATCTAAATGTGAAGAAACGAGCGTTACGGCTACTGCGCGAGCACCGAGGTCGGTACCCGACGTTGACGGCTGCCTGCATCGCCGTGGCACGCCACGAGGGGATTGGAGCCGAGACCCTGCGACGCTGGGCGGTGCAGGCCGAGATCGATGAGGGGTCCCGCACCGGGACCAGCAGCAGGCAGCATGAGCAGATCCGAGCCTTGAAGGCGGAGAACATTCGACTACGGGAGGATGTGGCGATACTGAGAGCAGCGACAACTTTCTTCGCGGGGGAGCTCGACCCCTACAACCGCTGACCATCGCCTTCATCGGGGAGATGCGCGGCCGAGGTTTCGCGGTCGAGTCGATCTGCCGGGTCCTGCGAGGACAGGGCTGTCAGATTGCTGCGAGGACCTATCGGGCCTGGAAGACACGTCCACCATCGGCCCGGGCGATCAGCGATCAAAGAGTCCTAGAAGCTATCGAGAAGCTCGCTTGGACGACCGACTCTCGAGGTCGCAGGCGTCTGACTCCTGAGGGTCGTTACGGACGTCAGAGGATGCTGACGGCGTTACGCAACGCAGGCGTGGATGCCACCCCCGGAGCGGTGGACAGGGCCATGCGGAAACTCGGTCTCAGTGGGATCAAACGCAGCAGATCGGCGTAGGAAAAGCTTGACGTGTCCAGTCGAGTCGCAACGTCACAGCTCCAACGCTGAAGGTGCGCGTCCCGGCCTCATCCCAAGGAGTTGGGTGGACGCATGAGCCGTGTCCTTGGAGATGAACACGTCTGCGCCCGCCATGAAGTGACGTGTACCTCGAGGTCCTACCTCAGTACCGATCAAGCGCTCGGCGCGTCTGCGATCCCCATGTCTAGCCCATGCACGGAAGAGCGCGCAGATTCCTCTGGATGTGCGGAGCCAGAGTCTTTGCGTGCTCCTCCTGCTGAACAACGGAAGGGGCGGTCCCCCATGGGTGACCGCCCCTTCTGAGCCTCGTCAGCGGATGTCGCCGAAGTCGATGTCGTCCAGTGGAACACCGGGGACATCCAGATCAGAACCGAACGAGTAATCGTACGGGTCGTAGCTGACCGTGTAGGCCTGCGACTTCGCATCCGCAGTGGGCTCCACCCGGATGTTGCGATAACGCTCCAGACCGGTACCAGCCGGAATCAGCTTACCGAGGATCACATTCTCCTTCAGGCCGACGAGGGTGTCCGACTTGCCCTGGATGGCGGCGTCGGTAAGCACCTTCGTCGTCTCCTGGAAGGACGCGGCCGACAACCACGAATCCGTGGCGAGGGATGCCTTGGTGATACCCATCAGCACCGGACGTCCCTCCGCGGGCCGCCCTCCCTCGGTCAGGGCCTTGCGGTTCGCCGCCTCGTAGACCTGCCGGTCCACCAGCTCACCCGGCATCATCGAGGTGTCACCCGAGTCGATGACGGTCACGCGACGCAGCATCTGACGGATGATGATCTCGATGTGCTTGTCGTGGATGGGAGCGCCCTGCGTGCGGTACACGCGCTGCACCTCTTCAACCAGGTGCTCCTGGACCTTGCGCAGACCACGGACGCGCAACACGTCCTGCGGATCCACCTGACCGGCGGTGAGCTGCTGACCGATGCTCACGTGCACCCCGTCGCGGATTGCCACGCGCGCCCCGTTAGCGTCCTCGAACTCCAACCGAGTGCGGCGCGCCACCGGGTACTCGAGGTCATCGCCGCCATCGTCACGCACGATGATGATCTTGCGGCTGCGGTCACCGTCCTCGATGCGGATGACACCGTCAGCCTCGGCGATGGGTGCTTTACCCTTCGGCTGCCGGGCCTCGAACAGTTCCACGACGCGCGGCAGACCCTGCGTGATGTCGTCACCAGCCACACCACCGGTGTGGAAGGTACGCATCGTCAGCTGGGTTCCGGGCTCGCCGATGGACTGAGCAGCCACGATACCGACAGCCTCACCGACGTCTACGGTCTTTCCGGAAGCCAGCGACCGGCCATAGCACATGGCGCAGGTACCGGTGGCGGCCTCGCAGGTCAGCACGGAACGAACCTTGACCTGGGTGACACCGACGGAGGCAAGCCGCTCGATCTCGGCGTCACCGAGATCGGTGCCCGCGACGACGAGCACGTTGCCCTGAGAGTCAGTGATGTCGGTTGCCGCGGTGCGGGCATAGACGGCGGTCTCCACGTCAGGAACGATAGAGACGGAAGCTCCCTCCTCCAGCGGTTCCGCCGCGATCTGGGTCTTCCTGCCGTCCTCGTCCGTGACGATCTTGGTCCAGCGAGCGATGGTCTTGACCAGCCCACGTTCGGTCTGGCAGTCCTCCTCGCGGATTATGACGTCCTGCGAGACATCCACCAAGCGCCGGGTGAGGTACCCCGAGTCGGCAGTCCGCAACGCGGTGTCGGCCTGTCCTTTACGGCCACCGTGGGTGGAGATGAAGTACTCCAGCACCGACAAGCCCTCGCGGAAGTTCGATTTGATGGGCCGAGCGATGATGTCGCCCTTCGGGTTGGCCACCAGGCCTCGCATAGCCGCAATCTGACGCATCTGGGTCATGTTGCCGCGAGCACCCGAGTTGACCATCACGAAGATCGGGTTGGTCTGCGAGAAGTTGTCCTTCATCGCATCCGTCAACTCCGCGGTGGCGTCGGTCCACAGCTCGATCAGCTCCTGACGACGCTCGTCCTCCGTCACCGAACCACGCTCGTACAGGGTGTCGATCTTCGCGGCCCGGGCGTCGTAGGCAGCGAGGATCTCTGGTTTGCTCGGCGGGGTCTGGACATCCGCGATGGAGACGGTCACTCCGGAGCGCGAACCCCACTGGAAGCCCAGGTCCTTCAACCCATCGAGAGTGCGCACGGTGTCGATCAGTGGATACCGCTCGGCAAGGTCGTTGACAATCTGGCCGATCTGTTTCTTGCCGACTCGCTCATTCACAAACGGGAAGTCCGAGGGAAGGGCCTCGTTGAACAGGGCCCGTCCAAGCGAGGTCTCGAGGATGACCGACCCGTCGGCACGCACCTTGTCGGCATACCCGACTGGGGGAATGACCCCCTCGAGACGCAGCTTGATGGGAGCGCCGACGTGCAGGTCACCGCGGTCGTGGGCCATGATCGCCTCGGCCACCGAAGAGAATGCGCGACCGGCTCCCTTCTCCTCTTCCTGCAGCATCGTCAGCCAGTACATGCCAATGATCATCTCGTGGCTGGGGACGGTCACGGGACGACCGTCTGCCGGCTTCAGGATGTTGTTCGTCGACAGCATCAGCACCCGCGCCTCGGCCTGGGCCTCGGCAGACAGTGGCAAGTGAACGGCCATTTGGTCACCGTCGAAGTCGGCGTTGAAGGCTGCACAGACGAGCGGATGAAGCTGGATCGCCTTGCCCTCGATCAGCTGCGGCTCGAAGGCCTGGATGCCGAGGCGGTGAAGGGTTGGTGCACGGTTCAGCAGCACCGGATGCTCGGCGATGACCTCCTCCAGCACATCCCACACGATGGGGCGCTGCCGCTCCACCATGCGCTTAGCGGCCTTGATGTTCTGAGCGTGGTTGAGATCGTCCAGGCGTTTCATCACGAAG
This sequence comes from Arachnia propionica, assembly GCF_037055325.1. NCBI lineage: Bacteria > Bacillati > Actinomycetota > Actinomycetes > Propionibacteriales > Propionibacteriaceae > Arachnia > Arachnia propionica. The sequence goes on from NZ_CP146373.1 coordinate 2,290,356, forward strand.
GGCTTGAACAGTTCGAGGGCCATGGCCTTCGGCAGGCCGCACTGATGCAGCTTCAGCTGGGGACCAACCACGATAACCGAACGACCCGAATAGTCGACGCGCTTGCCAAGCAGGTTCTGGCGGAACCGGCCCTGCTTGCCCTTGAGCATGTCCGAGATCGACTTCAAAGGACGGTTACCCGGCCCGGTAACAGGACGGCCACGACGCCCGTTGTCGAACAACGAATCGACGGCCTCCTGGAGCATGCGTTTCTCGTTGTTGACGATGATCTCGGGCGCGCCAAGGTCGAGGAGACGCTTCAGCCGGTTGTTGCGGTTGATGACGCGGCGATAGAGGTCGTTGAGGTCCGATGTTGCGAACCTACCGCCGTCGAGCTGCACCATGGGACGCAGGTCCGGCGGAATGACTGGAACGGCATCGAGCACCATCCCGGACGGGTCATTGTTACCGCTGAGGAAGGCAGCTACCACCTTCAGGCGCTTCAAGGCGCGGGTCTTGCGCTGTCCCTTGCCGTTGGTGATGGTCTCACGCAGCTTCTCGGCCTCAGCCTGCAGGTCGAAGGTCTCGAGACGCCTCTTGATGGCCTCGGCACCCATGTAGCCGGTGAAGTACTTGCCGTAGCGCTGCTTCATGTCCCGGTAGAGGATCTCATCGCCCTCCAGGTCCTGCACTTTCAGCGACTTGAACCGATCCCACACAGCCTGGGCGCGATCGATTCGACGCTGGTACTGGTTACGGAGCTGCCCCGCTTCCTTCTGCGCTCCGTCAGAGACCTTGCGTTTGATGTCGGCCTTGGCGCCCTCCGATTCGAGCTGGGCGAGGTCCTCCTCCAGCTTGGCCAAGCGGGCCTCGATCTCCGAGTCCCGGTTCTTCTCGAGCTGTTTGATGTAGGCCTCGTGACGGGCCTGGAGGCTCGGGAGGTCGCGGTGACGAGCCTCCTCATCCACGTGGGTGATCATGTGCGCGGCGAAGTAGATGACCTTCTCCAGATCCTTCGGCGCGATGTCCAGCAGATACCCGAGGCGCGAGGGGACGCCCTTGAAGTACCAGATGTGGGTGACGGGGGCGGCCAGTTCAATGTGCCCCATCCGCTCGCGGCGCACGTTGGAACGGGTCACCTCGACGCCGCAGCGTTCACAAATGATGCCCTTGAAACGCACCCGCTTGTACTTGCCGCAGTAGCACTCCCAGTCCCGGGTGGGGCCGAAGATCTTCTCGCAGAAGAGGCCGTCACGCTCCGGTTTCAGAGTGCGGTAGTTGATGGTCTCGGGCTTCTTGACCTCACCGTGGCTCCACTCGCGGATCTGGTCGGCGCTCGCCAGTCCGATGCAGAGCTTGTCGTAGACGTTCACGTCCAGCATTGGTTCTCTTTCCCCCGCCGCCCCGGCGGGTGCCTGTGCCTGAAATCTGAGGTTTTACTGGTGCCGGGTAACCGGCGTGTGACTGAGTCAGACTCAGACTTCGGTGACGTCGAGGAAGTGGTCGCCTCCGGGACGTCTCCCGAGATCGATGCCGAAGTCCTCGGCGTTGCGCAGATCGTCCTCCGATTCCCGCAGGTCGATGACGCGTCCGTCCCCGGAGAGAACCTCCACGTTCAGACACAACGACTGCATCTCCTTGACGAGCACCTTGAAAGACTCCGGGATGCCGGGTTCGGGGATGTTTTCTCCCTTGACAATTGCCTCGTAGACCTTCACGCGACCGGGGACGTCGTCGGACTTGATGGTCAACAGCTCCTGGAGGGCCCACGCAGCTCCATAGGCCTCGAGGGCCCACACCTCCATCTCGCCGAAACGCTGACCACCGAACTGCGCTTTGCCGCCCAGCGGCTGCTGGGTGATCATCGAGTACGGGCCGGTGGAGCGGGCATGGATCTTGTCGTCGACCAAGTGGTGCAGCTTCAGCATGTACATGTAGCCGACGCCGGTCTTCTCCGGATAGGGCTCACCGGAGCGACCGTCGAACAGCTGGGCCTTGCCGCCGCCATCGATGAGGCGCTCCCCGTCGCGGGTGGTCAGCGAGTTCTCCAGCAGGCCGGTGATCTCGTGCTCGTCCGCGCCGTCAAAGACGGGGGTGGCCACCCGGGAGTCCGCCTCGACGCGGCCGAGACCGACCTGGCGCAGGCGATCCGCCCAGGCCTCCTTGACCTCCGTGATGTCCCAGCCGGTCTTGGCGATCCACCCGAGATGGTTCTCCAGCACCTGCCCGATGTTCATCCGGGACGGGACGCCGAGAGGGTTGAGGACGATGTCGACGGGGGTGCCATCGGCAAGGAAAGGCATGTCCTCCACGGGAAGGATTTTCGAGATAACGCCCTTGTTGCCGTGACGGCCAGCAAGCTTGTCACCGTCGCTGATCTTGCGTTTCTGGGCGACGTGGACCCGCACCAGCTGATTGACCCCGGGCGGCAGTTCATCGTCATCACGGGTGTCGAAGACCCGCACCCCGATGACGGTGCCAGATTCACCGTGCGGCACCTTCAGGGAGGTGTCGCGGACCTCGCGGGCCTTCTCCCCGAAGATCGCGCGCAGCAAGCGCTCCTCGGGGGTCAGCTCGGTCTCGCCCTTCGGGGTGACCTTGCCGACCAGGATGTCACCGGCCGACACCTCGGCACCGATGCGGACGATGCCACGCTCGTCGAGATCGGCCAGCATCTCGTCGGAGACGTTGGGGATGTCGCGGGTGATCTCCTCGGCCCCCAGCTTCGTGTCGCGGGCGTCGACCTCGTGCTCCTCGATGTGGATCGAGGTGAGGACGTCGTCCTGAACGAGACGCTGCGACAAGATGATCGCGTCCTCGTAGTTGAGGCCCTCCCACGGCATGAATGCAACAAGGAGGTTCTTGCCGAGCGCCAACTCACCCTGGTCGGTGCAGGGGCCGTCGGCCAGAGGGGTGCCGATCTCGACACGGTCCCCGACCGCGACCAACGGGCGCTGGTTGATGCAGGTGCCCGCGTTGGATCGCACGAACTTCTCGAGCCGGTAGGAGGAGTAGGTGGCGTCATCATTGGCGATCTCGATGATGTCCGCCGTGACCGAGGACACCACACCGGCCTTCTTCGCGAGGGTCACGTCACCGACATCCACGGCGGCACGGTACTCCATGCCGGTGCCTACGAATGGGGCCTCGTTGCGGATCAGCGGCACCGCCTGGCGCTGCATGTTCGCACCCATCAGCGCACGGGAAGCATCGTCGTGCTCAAGGAACGGGATGAGCGCGGTGGCAACCGAGACCATCTGACGCGGCGAGACGTCCATGTACTCAACGTCTGCAGCCGGGATGGTGTCAACGTCACCGTGTTTGATGCGCACCAAGACGCGTTCCTCGGCGAGGCGACCCTCGGCGTCGAGGACCGCATTGGCCTGGGCGATGGAGAACCGGTCCTCCTCGTCGGCGGTCAGGTAGTCGATCTGGTCGGTGACCTTGCCATCGACGACGCGCCGGTACGGGGTCTCGATGAACCCGAAGGCATTGACCCGGGCGAACGAGGCGAGCGAACCGATGAGGCCGATGTTCGGACCCTCGGGGGTCTCGATCGGGCACATGCGACCGTAGTGCGAGCTGTGGACGTCGCGTACCTCCATGCCCGCGCGGTCGCGGGAGAGGCCGCCGGGACCGAGCGCCGAGAGCCTGCGTTTGTGGGTCAACCCCGCGAGCGGGTTGTTCTGGTCCATGAACTGCGACAGCTGTGAGGTGCCGAAGAACTCCTTCAACGCCGCCGTCACGGGGCGGATGTTGATGAGGGTCTGCGGAGTGATGGCCTCGATGTCCTGAGTGGTCATGCGGTCGCGGACGACGCGTTCCATGCGTCCCAGGCCAGTGCGCAACTGGTTCTGAATCAACTCACCGACGGTGCGGAGCCGACGATTGCCGAAGTGATCGATATCGTCGTCCTCGACCGGCAGGCCGTTCAGCTCCTCCCTGTGCTCGTGGAGGGCCACGACGTACTTGATGGCCGCGACGATGTCCTCCATGGTGAGGACCTGGCTGTCGAAGGGCAGGTCGAGTCCGAGCTTCTTGTTGATCTTGTAGCGGCCAACTTTTGCCAGGTCGTAGCGCTTCGGGTTGAAGTAGTAGTTCTCCAGCAGCGCCTGGGCGGCATCGCGGGCCGGGGGCTCGCCGGGACGCAGCTTGCGGTAGATGTCCAGCAGCGCTTCGTCCTGGGTGTTGACGGTGTCCTTCTCCAATGTCATGCGCATGGACTCGAAGTCACCGAACTCTTCGAGGATGCGGTCCTCGCTCCAGCCGAGGGCCTTGAGCAGGACCGTGACGTTCTGCTTGCGCTTGCGGTCGAGACGCACGAAGACCATGTCGCGCTTGTCGATCTCGAACTCCAACCACGCACCGCGGGAGGGGATCACCTTGCAGGAGTAGATGTCTTTGTCGGATCCCTTGTCAGGGGTGATCTCGAAGTAGACGCCTGGGGAGCGAACGAGCTGTGAAACAACGACACGCTCGGTGCCGTTGATGATGAAGGTGCCCTTGTCGGTCATCAGCGGGAAGTCGCCGATGAACACGGTCTGCGACTTGATCTCACCCGTCTCGTTGTTGACGAACTCAGCGGTCACGAACAGCGGGGCGGCATAGGTGACGTCGCGGTCCTTGCATTCCTCGATGGAGTGCTTGGGCTCTTCGAAACGATGATCGCGGAAGGACAGCGACATCGTCTCGTTGAAATCCTCGATGGGGGAGATCTCGGAGAAGATCTCCTCCAGCCCGGAGCGGGTATTGACATCGGTGCGGCCAGCGGCCAGGCGCTCCTCGACATCGGCCTGCCAGGCCTCGTTTCCGATGAGCCAGTTGTAGGAGTTAATTTGGAGATCGAGCAGGTTGGGGACCTCAAGTGGTTCGTGGATCTTCGCGAATGAGATCCGACCACTGGGCAAGACAACATTGGTGTTCTTCAACGCAGAGCGCGAGGCGGCCAAGATTCGGTCCTTCCGGGAACGCGGCTGGTTCGTCGCACAACAAAGGACCCGCGTCAAATCACGGGCACGATTGCAGAGCAGGGCAACAAACTACTATAGGCTACGAGAGCTCCGGAAGCAAGCCAGGAACCGAAATCACCTCATCAAACATGGTAGCGGACCATGAGACATGTGCAACGTGGTCAGTCCTGGCCTCGGAACTTCACGATCACCTGCACCAGTCCAGCCCATGACACCCGGCCAACCATCCACCCACAAGCCACGGCTTTCGCTCCAGATCCACCAGCCCGCTCCCTGCGCGTCATGGGACATGGATTGCGACATCATCGCCGAGGCCAGGCACGCAACAGGTCATGGAACCCGACGACGGCGGTCAACAGCCTCAGCGGCCCGATCTCCCCCACTCTGTAGTCACTGGAAGCGACGAACCTCCTCCTCAGCGTGGAATCGCAACGCCCTAGCAAGACGCGCAGCTTCAGCCCGTGCAGCGGATTCGAGGCCACGGCTACTCGCCCCGCGCCGGTGAGCATCGGCGCCACGCAGCGGGCATTCTCCACCGTGGTACGCGATTTCTGCTCCAGGATCACCTCACCGGCGAACCCGAGGCGGCGCACCTCCCTGGAGAGCAGTGCAGCCTCTGACACCCCCGCGCCCGCCGGATCGCCTCCGCAGGCCAGGATCCGACTTCCCGACCCGTAGCGACGGGCTGTCCTGACCGCCACTCGAGCCCGCCAGCAATTGACGACATTGGCCCGCGCCGGGTTCCGGTTGCGAAAACCGGGCAACACGACCGTCACCGCTCCTTCCGGGGACGCAGTCAGCAGCTGCGCCGCAAGGGCCTCCACCAGTTCGGCGACGCCCCAGGCCAGCAATCCGAACCCCATCAACCTCCGATGTCGCACCATGCCCTCCGACGATACAGCCCGCCCCATCGGGTTCCTTCAAAGACGAATGGCCCACCCCGTTGGGGTGAGCCATTCGAAAATGCAGTGCCGTCGAGGCAGAAATCACTTGAGCTCGACGGAACCACCGGCGGCCTCGAGGGCAGCCTTGGCCTTCTCCGCGACGTCCTTCTCGACCTGCTCGAGAACGGGCTTCGGGGCGGACTCCACCAGATCCTTGGCCTCCTTCAGGCCGAGGCTGGTGAGGGCGCGCACCTCCTTGATGACGGCGATCTTCTTGTCGCCACCCGAGGCAAGGATGACGTCGACCTTGCCAGAGTCGGCTTCCTCGGCGGCACCGGCATCGCCACCGCCTGCGGCGGGGGCACCGGGGACCACGGCGGCAACCGGGGCAGCGGCGGTGACGTCGAAGGTGTCCTCGAACAGTTTCACGAACTCGGACAGTTCGATGAGGGTCATCTCCTTGAAGGCGTCAAGGAGTTCTTCCTTGGTGAGCTTCGCCATGATGGGCGTTCCTTTCGATCAAGCATCGCAAGCAGTCACGCTGCGACGGATTTCTTTTCCGCAGCGGCTGCTGCTCAGGCCTCGTCGGCCGGGGTGACGTCGCCAGCAGCGGCGTCCTCGTTCGTGGTTTCGGCAGCCGGCGCCGAACCGGCTCCACCGATCAGGTCCGGGTTCTTCTCGGCAGCGCTCTGTAGCGCACCGAGCAGACGGGCACTCTTCGACAGCGGAGCTGCCAGGGTGCCGGCGGCCTTCGCGAGGCTGCCCTTCATGGCGCCAGCCATCTTGGACAGCAGGACCTCGCGGGACTCGAGGTCGGCAAGCTTGAGGACCGCCTTGGCGTCGAGGAACTTGCCCTCAAGAACGCCTCCCTTGATAACCAGGAACGGATGTGCCTTCGCGAAGTCGCGCAGCCCCTTGGTCACCTTGGCGATGTCGCCGGTGATGAAGGCAAACGCTGTGGGGCCGACGAGCGTCGATTCGATACCCTCGATGCCCACTTCCCTGGCCGCGAGCAGGGCCAGAGTGTTCTTCGCAACGGCGTAGGTGGCACCATCACCGAGAGACCTGCGCAGATCCTGCAGGTCCTTGACGGTGAGACCACGGTACTCGGTCAGCACCACGGCCGCGGAGTCCGTGAACTTCTGTCCCAGCTCCGAAACCTTGGCAGCCTTTTCCGGCCTCGCCATTGGGTCTCCTTCCATAACTGTTGTCGCCATCGACCCCAGGAAATGAAAGAAACCCCGACGCCGGTGGCGCGGGGCGGGCAGGAACGACGCCTGCTGGCTTGCGGTCACCTGCGCGGGCTCCCCACGGAGAGGAATTGAGACTTGCGTCACCTGCGGTCTTCGGCTCGAGGAATTCTAGGTGACAATCCGACAGCTCACAAATTCAGTCTTCGGACTCCGCGCCGATCAGCGGGCAGCCCGACCGCAGATTCCGGACGTCCGTCGCCCGGCCTCGACGCACCCGGTTCGCTGAGCCACGGGCACTCACCCCACAGGAACCCATCCATACGATCCCGAAGCCCCGGACACTCGAGGGTATTGGCACGGGCAATCGCACCGGCTATCTTTGAGACACTGTGTTGCAGGAGATTAAGCATGCCTAATAAAGACGGAATGGGCAACGTATTCCTATCGAAATCTGGGGGGCGTGCGACGTGGCTTGTCGGCGCCCTCCGGATTGGATCCGCCGCATTCACGGGAACGACCCTCGCGATCATCGGGCAGGCTTGGGGGAAAGCACTCGACGAGCAGCCCGTGGAGACGACAACCTGGCTGTGGACCGGGTTGACCGCCATGGTGGCCGCGTGCTGCGCCTTCGCTGAGGTGCTCCTCGGCGGCTGGTCGGCCCGCCAGGAGGAACGCCGCCTCAGGGCCCGACTGCTGGATGCCCATTTCCGTGCCGCCGTGCGTCCCGCCGCCCCAGCCGACGATTCCGCGACACCACCGACCCGCGCCACCTCCAGCTCCCGACCTCGGCACGGTCGCAGGCACCGCCGCCCCACCGCTACGAGCGCTCCCTCCCCCGCCCAGCTGGTGACCCTGATGACCGACAACGCGGAACGCATGTCCGAGTACCGCCAGGTCTACCTGGGTGCGACTCTCGCGGCGTCGGCCATTCCTTTCCTCACCCTGGCCTACGTCACCTCCCTGGATCCGCTGCTCGGTCTCGGGATCATGGCCGCCTGCCCCCTGGTTCCCCTGGCAATCTGGGGATTCATGCGCTTGTTCCGCAAGGTCTCGGCGGCCTCCCGCAAGGAACGCGGCCGCCTGGCCGTGCAGTACCTGGATGCGTTGCGCAACCTGATCCCCATCCGCCTGTTGAACGCGGGCAGGCGGACCGAGGAACGGCTGCGCGCTCAGGGCGAGACCAACCGCCGGGCCATCATGCGGTTGCTGGCGGGCAACCAGGTGGTGATCATCGTCCTCGACGGTGCTTTCTCGTTGCTGCTGATCTGCTGGTCCGTGCACCTGATCGGCTCCCGCCTCGCGGCGGGTGCGATCACGCCGGGGCAGGGCCTCTCGGTGGCCTTGCTGCTGACCCTGATGCTGGAGCCCCTGGTGCAGGTGGCCGGATTCTTCTACATCGGCATGGGCGGGATGGCCTCGCAACGCGCCATTGGCCAGCAGCTGTCGCACATCCCCGCCGAGCGTCCCACCGCAGCCTCCGGGGCCGCACCGACCGAATCCGCCATCAGCCTGCAAAACGTCCACCACGACTACGGTCGCGGGCCCGTCCTGAACGGTCTCGATCTCGAGGTGCCGTACGGGGCCAAGGTGGCGATCATGGGTCCTTCCGGGGCGGGGAAATCGACGCTGCTGTCGCTGCTCCGCGGAACTCTGCCTGTCCAGCGGGGAGCGGTCGTGCTCGACGGCCGGAACCTGGGGGCACTCGAACCGGAGCAGGCCTGCCGCATCTCGGCCTGCGTCGCACAGTCCACGTGGCTGTTCTCGGGCACCGTCGCCGACAACTTGCGCATCGCAAACCCCGGCGCCACCGATGAGGAGCTGTGGGAGGCCCTGTGCCGCGCCCATGTGGCCGATGAGGTGGCGCGGATGCCGCAGGGCCTGAATTCCGACGTCGGTGAGCGCGGGCAGCTGATCTCGGGAGGACAGGCTCAGCGCCTGTCCTTGGCCCGGGCCTTCCTGTCGGGACGCCGCATCCTCCTGCTGGACGAACCGACCAGCCAGGTTGACGTGGTCTCGGAGGCGGCCATCATCGATGCCTTGGCCGAGATCGGCCCCGACTGGACGGTGCTCGTGGTCACCCATCGCCGTTCCCTCCTCTCCATCGCCGACGCGGCCCACGAACTGCGCGACGGCGTTCTGCTCCCCCTCGACATGGCGGTCGCCCGATGAACACCCCGAGCACCTATGGACTGATCCGTTGGCTGACCAGCATCACCCGCCCGGTCCATCCACCGCTGCTGGTTTCCTCCGTGCTGCGCTGCGTCAACCTGGGGCTCGAACTGGTGCTGTTCGGACTGGCCGGCCTGCTGGTGGCGTCCTTCGCATCCGGCCATCCCGTCGGTGGGCTGCTGCTCTGGATAGTGATGGTCGCGCTGGCCAAGGCGCTGGCCCACTACGCGGAACAGTTCACGGGTCACTACGTAGCCTTCAAGGTCCTGGAATTGCTGCGGGGTCACGCCTTCGCGTCGCTGTGGCCGAAGGCACCAGCTGTGGTGCTCCGGAACCGTTCCGGCGACCTGCTGCCGACCCTGACCCGCGATGTGGACCGCATAGAGGTGGTCTACGCCCACACCTTCGCACCTTTGGTATCGGCCTTCGTGGTGCCGATCGCCGCCCTAGCGACGGTGGGTTCGCTGATCGGCTGGGACCTGGTCACGATCCCAGCGGTCTGCATCGCGCTCGCGTTGTTGGCGGTGCCCTTCGTGGGACTGCGGCGGTCGCTCCACTCAACCGCTGAAGGGCTGCGGCTGCGTGGACAGCTGACCGCGCACGCCACCGACTCCGTCTACGGAATCGACGAGGTCCTCTCCTACGGCCACCAGCGCAGCCGGATCGAGGAACTCGACACACTCGGCTCCCAGGTGCGCGATGCCGCGATGCCGCCGCTGGTCTTCAAAGGGCTGCGGCGCGGCGCGAACCTGGCCCTGACCCTGATCTCCGCGACCTCGATCGTGTGGACCGGAATCTCGGGACACACCGATCCGCTGGTGGTGGCGGCTCTGGCCGCAGCGTCGCTGCGCCTGTTCGAGGGGCCGCGGGGTGTGCAGGACGCCGTCGGATACCTCGATCACTCGCTGAGCGCGGCCAGGCGACTCTGGGGGCTCTGCCACGCACCCAAGACGGTTTCGGACGGCCCACAGGAGCTGCATCTAGAAGCACCGCCGAGCATTGAGTGGCGCGACGTCGACTACCACTACCCGGGTGCCATGCCCGGCAACCTTGCACTGTCGGGGATCTCGGTGACCGCGAACGCGGGCAGATGGACAGTGTTCGTCGGCGCCAGCGGATCGGGCAAGTCGACGGCCGCGCAGCTGCTGCTCCGCTACGACGAGTTGGCCGGCGGTGACATCCTGATCAATGGGATCTCCGTGCGCGACTACACCCTCGACTCCCTGCGCCGCACCATCGTCCTGGTGCCGCAGCGCGGGCAGGTACTGGATGCCACCATCGCCGAAAACCTGCGACTGGGTGCCCCCGATGCCACCGACGAAGACCTGTGGCATGCCCTGGCGGTCGCCGAGCTGGCCGATGAGGTACGGGCCATGCCGCAAGAACTCGCAACCCGGACGGGCCGCGACGGGCGGGAGCTCTCGGGCGGGCAGCTGCAACGCCTCTGCCTGGCCAGGGCACTGCTAGTGAAACCGCGGGTACTGGTGCTGGACGAGTTCACGGCCAACCTGAACATCGACCTGGAGGCCCGCATCCGGGCCAATCTGGAACACGCTCTCCCCGGGTTGACCGTCATCGAGATCACGCACCGCCTAGAGCACCTCGACTCGGCGGACCGGGTCTTCGAGTTCGACCGGGGAAAGGTTACCTCCCGGACCGTACCGCGGTGAGCGCTGATCGCGGTCCCCGTTCAGCAGCCGTGATTGCCAGCCACGGAGCCCGTCACCCAGCCGGAACCCGAGAGATGTCGACCACGGCGACCTCCTCGCCACCATCGTCAAACACCACTGCCTGCTCCCCCAGGTCCACCATCGAGTAATGTCCCCGACCGGCGAGGAAGTGCCAGGCCACCCGTTCCTCGCCCTCGTGGATGAACCCCGGATCCCCGGCGGTGATGCACCCCAGTTCCATTCCCTGTTCCTCACAGATGACATCGATGATGCGGGCGTAGCGGGGTTTGTTCTCCTCGGCGAACCGTTCCCGTTCCGCGAGCCGGGCCGCCAAGTCCGGGATGGTCCGGATGATCCCGGCCAGGTGAGCCTCCAGGTGTTCCAACCAGATCGCCTCCACGTTGAGGTGGTTTCTGATGAAAGCGGAGTTCAGCTCGATCAGATCCTCGGCGCCGTTGAGTTCGGAAAACCTGTCGGAAAATTGCTCGAAGGGATCCGCGGACTCGAAGAGCCCCCCGTCGAGGAACGCCCGTTTTTCCTCTGCATCCTTGGCCTCCCACCTGGCCCGCAGCTCTGAGAACAGCTCGGCGTGCCCGGTGGCACCGAGCAGGGGGAGAGCGCGGGTGATGTGGTCGAGGACCTGGTGATCGCCGCCGCAGTTGAACATGAACTGCGAGATCCCTCCGTTCATGACCTCCGCCAAGTAATAGTCGACGTAGTAGGAGCCGAGCGCATCAGGACTCAGCTCACCGGGCTCCGCGCCCTCTTCGAGCAGGTAGTTGACCACGGAGATGTTGGACTCGATGACGGCGTACACGTCGCTGTTCCTGATCGACTCCTGGGATACGACAATGTGGTCGACGAGCATGGGATTCCTTCCGATCGGAGCAGCATGCTAGCGGTTTCAATCAGAAGGGTGGGCCACGCACCGGAACCCTTCGTCTGTTAGGAAGGAGTCATGCAGGATTCCCTCCGCTTCCCACCCGACCCGTTCGTCATGGAAGGCTTCTACGCCACCCCACCAGTCATCGACGTGGATGCTTGGCGCGAGTATCTGTCCCGCGAGTTCGGCCCCACGGATGTCATCGGCGAGGGTGGGCCTCCCACCTTTTTCGCCTTCACTGAGCACCGCTTCGACTACGAGGACCGGTCAGGGGTCCCGGCACAGACCTTCCTCGCCACGTCCAAAGACTCCCCCGACCTTTCCGCCTACGAGACGGCGCTCCAGCAGAGCTGGGACTTCCCCGACATCAAGGACGTACTGCCTCGGGGCCGTCACACCCTGTCCACCTTCGAATTCCTGGCCCGCTCCCTGGCCTTCGAGGACCGACTGCGGCTGTTCCGCACCCTCACCTCGGCCCTGGTGGAACTCACCAATCCCATCGCGCTGTATTCCGGCGCGGCAGACGCTTTCTTCGAACCTCGGCACTGGCTGGAGGTCCAACACGAGGACCACACCTACTACGGTTTCTTCAACGTGCGGTTGTTCAGGATCAGCAACAGCGACGACAATTCCCTGATGGACACCCGTGGTCTGGGTATCTTCGGCGTGCCCGATCTTCAGTGCCATTTTCGAGGGCTCGATCCTGGCGAGATCGCGAGGCTGCTGTATAACACCGGCACCTACGTGATGCACGAGGGCGACGTGATTGACGATGGCCACACTGTCCCGGGCATCCAGGAGGGGAGCCGCTGGCGCTGCCAGCACGAGCAGGCCATGGTCGGCCCCGACCGGGAGGTCCTAGACATCTGCCCGGAGGCCCCCTACGCCGCAGGAAACCGCACCCCCTGACGAGCCACTGTCCCGGATCAACGGGCTCCGGTAAGCCCCTCGTCGAGAGAGTTCCTCACACCAGGCTGACGGGTTTGATAGGGTCGCGCGGTTTGGTCCGCATGAGCTCCACGCCGTCCTCGACGTGCTCGATCCCGGTGAAGCGGTGAGTGATCATCTTCTCGGGGTGGATGCGTCCACCCCGGACAAGGGTGGCCATCCTGTCCACGCGGTTACGGCCACCAGGGGCAACCCGCCGACGAAGTGCTTGTGGCCCATGCCCACCAAGGTCGCCTCGCGGCTGATCTTGATGTTCTCGCCCTCTCCTAGAGAGTTGACGTTCGCTACCCGACCGCCCACCTTCAGGATGTCAAAGGTCCGCTGGAAGGTGCCCAGGTCTCCCCCGGCGACGATGACCCGGTTGATGCCCTGGCCCTTGGTTGCCTCCATGATTTGTTCAACGATCCCGCCCTCGCGGTAGTTGATGATGTCAATTGCGCCGTATTCCTAGGCGACCTCGATGCGCTTGGAGCGCGAGCCGACGGCGAACAGGCAGCCCGCACCGAGAACGGACGCACTGGCCACGGAAATCAGCTCACCGAATCGATTCCGATGATTACTACGACGTCACCGGGTTCGATGTTGGCGAGCTTAGCCCCGTGAAGCCCGGTGGTGACGATGTCGGATAGCATCGCGCCGACCTCGGGGGAGATCCCCTCCGGCAGGTGGGCCAGGTTGCCGTCGGCGTCGTTGACGTGGATCAGTTCGGCGAAGACGCCGTCCTGTGATGTTGGAGAACTTCCAGCCGTCGAGCGGAACGCCGGAGTGCATGGCGTAGGTCTCCTGGGCGGCCGCCGAGGACCAGTCGGGGGTGATGGCGGGGATGATCACCTGGTCGCCAACCTTGAAGTCCTCGACCATGGATCCCACTTCAACGACCTCACCGACCGCCTCGTGGCCGAGCATCATGTTGTGGCGTTCCCACGCCACCCTCGTAGACGGTGTGGATGTCAGAGGAGCACGGAGCCAGGGCGATCGGACGGCAGATCGCGTCCATCGGCCCGCACTTCGGGTCCTCCTTCTCAATCCATCCAGCCTCGCCGATCCTGAGCATCGCGTAACCCTTCACTTTGCCTTCTTGCACTGGGTTCGAACGATCCGGTGTTTGCTTTCTCAAACAAGAGATCACCTCACTGGTCCGACGACTATGCCGCCCAGCCGCCTGCACCACTTTTCGTCGGGCCACCTCCGCTTCAATCATTACAGCGTGGTTCTTTGGCGGTAACCTTTCACGTCATATTTCCCGATCGGATTTGGGCCGGGATCCAGGTCGGAAAGCAAGAAACTTTTTCTCCCGGGACACTGTGAGCAACCCACGAGACAAGGCCCCGGCACGGACATCTCACGGGTGGCTCAGCGATGGTAGAGTTCAGTGATCCGGTCCAGGTGGGTCAGCAGCCTGGTCCTGATCTCGGTCGGCGCCTCGACGCGGACGCCAGGGCCAAGGCGAAGCAGGATCGTGAGCGCGTGGAGATCGTCCATGAACTCCAGACGCGCGGGACGCCACTTCCCCGCGGGCGGATCGTCGCCCAGTTCGGTTTCGTCGACACGGATGGCCCACTCCCGGGCATCCTCCCACCGATCCGCCCGGAGCCACCCGGTCACGACCACCGGGGTGAACCGCTCGAAGAAGCGGGCACGATGCCGCTTCCAGGCCGCGGCAACATCCACCGCATCGTCCGCGCAGGGCGTTGCGAGCAGGGTGGCGGTCCGAATGCGAGCCACCTTGAGGAACCGCATACGCTCGTCGCTGGTTGCGCACAGGTACCAGTCGCTGCCCGCGCTCACCAGCCCGTGCGGCTCCACCACCAGATCCTGCACGACCGCCCGGGGCGACCGGTAATCGAGACGCGCCTTCTTCCGCGCGAACACGGCTGCCTGCACCGTCGCGAACGCCTCCCCGGGTTGCAGGGCATCAGGTTGGGGCAGCCAGCCGTTCGGGTCAATCACGATCCGCGACGCCGCGGCCGCCGTCCGGTTGCGATGGGCATCCGGGACAGCGGCGAGCAGCTTGCGAACCCCCGAAACAAAGGCTGCACTCAATCCCATCGCGTCAGCACCCCACGACGAGAGCGCCGCGAACAGCGCCCGGCTCTCATCCCCGCTCAACGCGGTCACATCGGTGCGATACCCCGATAGCAACCTGACCCCTCCCCCGGGACCGCGCTGGCAGTACACCGGGACCCCGGCAGCCGACAGCGCCTCCACGTCCCGCAGAATCGTGCGGCGCGAGACCTCCAGTCGTCGCGCCAGTTCCCCGGTCGAGAGACCGCCGTGGGCACGCAACAACCAGATCATCGACAACAACCGATCCGCCCTCATGAATCCGAGACTGTCACACGAACATGACAGGAGATGTCACCAACGGCCCGTACCTTCTCAGGCGACAAACCGGATCCCGAGCGACAAGGAAATCTCTCATGACGATCTTCACCCCGACCAGCGTCATCCTCTACGTCGAGGACGTGAATACCAGCACTGCGTTCTATCGCCGGGCCCTCGGCGAGGAACCCGTCGAAACCTTCGAGGGCTTCGCGGTTTTCGCCCTGACCGAGGATGTCACCCTCGGCCTGCAGGCCCGCGACGGCATCGATCCGGAGGCCGTGGGTACCCCGGGCAGCGTCGAACTTTCCATGAGCAACGCCACCCGCGATGACGTCGACCGCCTTCACCGATCCTGGAGCGAGCTCGGCTTCCCCATGGCCCTAGAACCCACCGAGCTCGCCTTCGGCTACACCTTCGTCGCCACCGATCCCGACGGGCATCGCCTCCGCGTCTGCGCCACCGACACGACGAGCCTGTGACGGCGTCACTACACCCCACGAACCATCCTCCGACTTGAGCTGACGTACCCCGATACGCCTCCAGCTGCCCAGCATCACGCATCAAAAGGACATTCATCCTGCTGAATGTCGATTAGATCACCTGCTGGATGTCGAGTAAGGGTGGTCATGTATCTTCGGCGCACCGTGGACGAGCTGCTGGACACGTTCCTCCCCCAAGCGCCCGCCATTGCGCTGGACGGGGCGAAAGGGGTCGGGAAGACCGGCACGGCGCTTCAGCGTGCCACGAAGGTTTTCCTCTTGGATCGCCCAGACCAACGCGCCCTCGTCGAGGCCGATCCCGACGGAATCCGCCGGCCGGGAACGACGCTGCTCGATGAATGGTCCCGGATGCCCGAAGTCTGGGATCTCGTGCGCAGGGAGGTGGACAACGAAGCAGGTCCGGGCAGTTTCCTGCTCACTGGATCCGCCACCCCCGCCACGGCGCAGGGAACCCACAGCGGCGCAGGGCGCATCCTGTCGCTGCGCATGCGCCCCATGGCCCTCCACGAACGTGGGCAGCTCATCCCCACCGTCTCACTCACCTCCCTGCTGGCGGCAGAACCACCCTGCTCGGCCGAGATCGAAGGCCACACGTCGTACTGCCTGGCGGACTATCTGGACGCCATCGCGGCAAGCGGGTTTCCCGGCATCATGGGTCTTGGTCCCGACCTGCGAACCGAACAACTCGCCACCTACATCCAGCGCGTGATTGATCGTGACCTGCTGGATCTGGGCTATGGCGTGCGCCGGCCCGAAACACTGCGCCGCTGGCTCGCGGCATACGCCGCCGCATCCTCGACCACCACCAGCTACTCCAAGCTTCTTGACACCACTACCTGCGGCGACGGCCAACAACCGACCCGGGACACCACCCAGACCTACCGTGATCACCTCACCCAGCTCTGGCTGCTCGACCCGGTTCCTGGTTGGAGCCCCAGCCGCAACCCCTTCACCAGATTGCAGCAGGCGCCGAAACACCAACTGGCCGATCCCGCCCTGGCGGCCTCGCTGCTGGGCGCGACCGCCTCCTCCATGACCACCCCTCGCCATTCCCACCTCGCCGGCCCCTTGTTCGAGGCCCTCGCCACCCTCACCGTGCGGGTGGCCGCCGAGGCGGCACGGGCCCGCGTGGGCCATCTGCGCACCCGCAACGGCGATCACGAGATCGACCTGATAGCCGAGACCCGCGACGGGCGCATCGTCGCCATCGAGGTGAAACTGGCCGCCTCGGTGACGGACCCGGATGTTCAGCACCTCGTCTGGCTGGGCTCCCGCCTGCCCCAGGACGTGGCCGACCTGGTGATTCTCACAACGGGAACCACCGCCTACCGGCGGAGAGACGGCGTGGCGGTGATCCCCCTTGCGCTGCTCGGGCCGTAGGCACACCGCATCACGCCTACGTCCCGAGCACCTGCCCAACCTCCCTCGATCACGACGCCGGGCACATTTCTTGCCAGCCACCGGCGAGCCTGCCGAAGCGTTGCACAAAGGCCAGCAAACCTGCGGGATCGATCACAGCGAAACGACGATCTGCGTCACAGCAAATCTGCGGTTTCGCCGTCTCTTGGATAGGCTTTCTCCATGTCGCGGCTGATTGAACGAGCCATCCAGTCATGGGCTGAGGAACTCCTCGGCTTCAGTCCGGTCCTGGTCGTAGAAGGGGCCAGACAGACGGGCAAGTCAACTCTGGCGCGGATGTTGCGGCCAAACGCCATCACGGTGAACCTCGACGATCCCCAGACCTTGGACTACGCCAGGAACGATCCGGTGGGATTCGCCGCTCAGGCAGGTGATGGCGTCCTCATCATCGATGAGTTCCAGCGCCTGCCTTCGTTGTCGCTGGCGATCAAGGCCAACGTTGACGCCGATCGTCGACCCGGTCGTTTCATCCTCACGGGATCATCGGATTTCGCGCGGGTACGTGGTGACAAAGATTCACTCGCCGGACGCGCGCTGTCGGTGACCGTGTGCCCGCTGACCCAGGCCGAGGTCCGGGACACAACTGCGTCGGGAACACTGGTTGACAGGCTGCTCGGGGCAACGGGAGTTCACGACCTTCCGGCTTCCGCTGAGCCACTGACCCACACCGGCCTCGCGCATCTTCTGACGGCAGGTGGTTTCCCTGCGGTTCACAACGCCATACCACGACTGCGGGCGGAATGGTACCGCAACTACGTCGAGCGGCTGGTCCGCGTCGACGCCCTCGCTGACGGTTCCCGCCTCGCCCCTGAGCGCCTACTCACGGTGCTCCAGCTGCTCGCCGCCCACCAGTCCGGCGAACTGGTCAAGGCGCGTCTGGCCCAGGAGGCGGGACTCGCGGCATCGTCGGTGACGAGTTACCTGGACGTGCTGGCCAGGCTGTTCCTCACCCTGCGCGTGAGGCCGTGGGAGACCAACCTCACGAAACGAGAAATCGGGCGGGCGAAGGTCTCCGTGCTGGACTCCGGGCTGGCCGCATGGTTATGCGATGCCTCCCCGACCGCCCTGACCACGATCCCACACGGGGTGCAGCAGCTCGGGGCCCTGACGGAGGGGTTCGTCGCCGGCGAGCTGCACGCCCAGCAGCAGTGGAGCAGGAGCCGATACCGCATGCACCACTACCGTGACCGCAACCAGAAGGAGGTCGATTTCATCCTGGAGGTCGACGATTCGCGACTGATCGCGATCGAGGTCAAGGCCAGCCGAACCGTCACGGGCTCCCACCTCGCCGGGCTGCGATTCCTGAAGGAAAAACTCGGTCCCCGCCTGACAAGGGGCGTGGTTCTCGCGCCCATTGACCGACCCGCCAGCTTCGGCGACGATCTGTGGGCGCTGCCTCTCTCGGCCCTGTGGAGCTGAAACCCTGCGCAGGGGAACGGGAAACAGCACGTCACGATGCCAGGGTCCGGCGGCGGGACCGGCAATCACGGTCTTGAGCGCGACCCGTTTCTCCCCTGCTGGGCAGCGATCCGCCTGCGCCGTTCGTTCTGGGCGGCCCTAAGGGCCGGGCCGTCAGCGAGTCTCCTTGAACTCGACATGGCGCCGGATGGTGGGATCATACTTGCGCAGCGAGAGCCGGTCGGGATCGTTGCGGCGGTTCTTCCGAGTCACGTAGGTATAGCCGGTTCCCGCGGTGGAGCGCAGTTTGATCAGCGGTCGCAGGTCATTCTTCTTGGCCATCTCAGAGCTTCCTTCCCTGGGCAATGAGGTCCGCGACCACCGCATCGATGCCCCGGGCATCAATCACCTTGATGCCCTTCGCAGAAACTGTGAGCTTGACCCTTCGTCCCAGCGACGGCACCCAGTAACGCTTTGTCTGGACGTTGACGTTGAAGCGACGATTGGTCTTTTTCTTCGACCAGGGGACGTTGTGCCCGAAACCGGGCACGGCCCCCGTGACCTGACAGTGACGTGACATGGGACTCCTCGGGTTGCACGAACATTCGCCGATAATGATAATGAGTCGCAATTGAAGTTCCAACCCGACCCTCGGAAGGCCCATGATGAAACCAGGCATCCATCCCGACTACCACCCCGTCGTCTTCCGCGACATCACCACCCGAACCATGTACCTGACCCGTTCGACGATGACCTCTACGCAGACGATCGAGTGGAGCGACGGGAACACCTACCCCCTGGTCGATGTGGAGATCACCGCCGACAGCCACCCCTTCTACACGGGCAAGGCGCGCAGACTCAGCGTCACGGGACGCGTCGAAAAATTCCAGCAGCGCTACGGGAAGATCTGACCCTGATACCCGCACCCCAGGCTGGCCACCATGCACTCACACATCGCCCGGACCTGCCCCGACGAGGCAAACCGGGCTTTCGGCCCTGAACCGCCCAGGCCACCGCCTTCCCACATCACAGGCAGGACAGCTGGCGACGCCTCGGCGCAGCCCACCAGGGACTCACACCTGGAAGAGCACAAAGCGCGCACCGTGAGGATCGGCGGCCTCGGCCATGCGGCCCCACGGGGTGTCAGCCGCTTCCGAAAGAATCTCTCCCCCGAGCCGAAGCACCTGCGCGACCGCCTCGTCGACATTCGTGACACCGATGTGAACCCGCCAGCCCGGAATCGCGACTGGACCCTCACAATGCTTCATCTCACCGATGCCGCAGACCGCATTGTCACCTTCACCGTTGGTGATGTAGGGCACCTCGTCACCGTCGATCGGGTGCCGATCCCAGCCGAACACGTCACCATAGAACGCCACGCACCGCTCGAAATTCCTGCTCATCACGTCGTACCACACAGGCATGCCCGCAACAGACACGGAGGAGGAACCAGTGAAGGCGGGATCGTGCAGCGCTCCGACACGCGACCCGTCGGGATCCTCAACAACGGCATAGACCATTGCTTCGTCCACCCGAACCGGGGCGATGATGACGTCGCCTCCAGCTGCCTCCACCTTGTACGCAAAATCACTCATATCCGACATCGTCAGACAGACGAGCCAACCCGAATATGGTGCCTCTTTGGACAGTGGCTCAATGGTCCCGATCATGTTCTCCGACAGCGAAATGACGTTCGCGAGCGGTGAGTCAGGATCGCCCTTCTCGATGCTCCAACCAAACAGTTCGTGGTAGAACTCAGCGGATGTCTCCGGTTCTGCCGTGTACAGCTCGATCCAGCAGGGCTGCCCGGGAAGAATCTTGTTCACCGTTTCAGTCATGGTGTCTCCTTGCCCCAACGATTCGACGCACTGGCTCACACCATAGCTTCATCGGCAAAGGCTGAACGGCCCCGGTCACCGGCGCTGGATGGCGAGCGACCCTGCTCGCCCATTCCTTACTCAGACGACGGCGAAGGGGCGGACACCGAATGGTGCCCGCCCCTTCGTCGTCAATGGTTCACTCAACCGGTTTGGTGATCGTGCCGTCGACCAGGACGCTGGGCGACATGGTCGCGGAGATCGCGACCTTCTTCACGTAGCGGCCCTTCGACGCGGCGGGCTTGAGACGCAGGATCTCCTCCAGCGCCGCAAAGTAGTTCTCGACAAGCTGCTGCTCGGTGAACGAGGCCTTGCCGATGATGAACTGCAGGTTGGCGTGCCGGTCCACGCGGAACTCGATCTTGCCGCCTTTGATGTCGGAGACTGCCTTGGCCACATCCATGGTGACGGTGCCGGTCTTCGGGTTCGGCATCAGGCCGCGCGGGCCGAGGACACGACCCAGCCGGCCGACCTTGCCCATCATGTCGGGGGTGGCGACGACCGCATCGAAGTCCAGGTAGCCGCCGGAGATCTTCTCGACGAGATCGTCGACGCCGACCTCATCGGCTCCCGCTGCGATCGCGGCTTCTGCCTTCTCACCGGAGGCAAAGACGAGGACCCGAGCCGTCTTGCCAGTGCCGTTGGGAAGGTTGACCGTGCCGCGCACCATCTGATCCGCCTTGCGGGGATCGACGCCGAGGCGCACCGCGACCTCGATGGTCTCGTCGAACTTGGCCGAAGCCATTTCCTTGACCAGCTTCATCGCCGCCTCGGGCGTGTGCAGCTGGGAACCACCGCGCTTCTCGGCGGCGGCCTTGTAGGCCTTGCTGTGTTTCATTTTCTGGTTCCGTTCTTTGTCGTCAGCCTCGCGGGCTGATCCACCAGTTCTGGTGCGGGAGTGATCTCCCTGCCAGGGGGGTGTGTCACTCGACGGTGACGCCCATGGAGCGGGCGGTGCCCTCCACGATCTTGCAGGCAGCCTCGACGTCGTTGGCGTTGAGGTCCGGCAGTTTCATCGTGGCGATCTCGCGAACTTGGTCCTTGGTGAGCTTGCCCACCTTGTTCTTCAGCGGGTTGTCTGAACCCGACTGGATTCCGGCGGCCTTCTTGATGAGCTCGGCAGCGGGCGGGGTCTTCGTGATGAAGGTGAACGTGCGATCCTCGTAGATGGTGATCTCAACGGGGATGACGTTACCGCGCTGGGACTCCGTCGCCGCGTTGTACGCCTTGACGAATTCCATGATGTTGACGCCGTGCGGGCCGAGGGCGGTGCCGACCGGCGGCGCCGGGGTGGCGGAGCCGGCCTGCAGGGCAACCTTGACGAGGGCTGCAACCTTCTTCTTGGGAGGCATGTTGGGTCCTTATGGGTTTAGATTTGGAACGGTCACGCCGGGCGCACCCGGATCGCGACGCAACGCGCCATTGTAGGGTCCCGGAAGGGCGGGAACCTAACCGACCTTCTCGACCTGCTTGAATTCCAGGTCGACGGGGGTCTCACGGCCGAGGATCTCGACGAGAGCCCGGAACCGCTGCTGGTTGGCGCTGATCTCGGTGATCGTGGCGTGCACCCCGGTGAAGGGGCCGTCGGTCACCATCACGGAGTCGCCGACCGCGAAATCGACGATCTCCACCTTCTTCTTCGCGCGCGCCACTGTGGCGGAGGCCTTGGAGGCCGCCTTCGCGACGACGGAAGGAGTCAGCATGCTGACCACCTCGTCCAGACTGAGCGGGATGGGGGTCTGGCCGTGACCGACGAAACCGGTCACGGAGGGGGTGTGGCGCACCGTCGCCCACGAGTCGTCGGTCAGCTCCATCCGCACCAGCACGTAGCCGGGCAACACGCAGCGGGTGACGGTCTTTCGGGTGTTGTTGCGCACTTCGACGACCTCCTCGGTGGGAACGATCGTCTCAAAGATGTAGTCCTCCATGTTCAGGGATGCGGCCCGGGAGTCGAGGTTCTGCTTGACCCGATTCTCCATACCCGAATAGGTGTGAATGACGTACCACTCGCCGAACTTGGCCTCCAGTTCCTCCCGGAGCTTCGCGACGGCCTCGGCGGTGGCGTCGTCGGTTTCAGGGTGCTCGGGTTCGTCATCCTCCGGTTCGTCGGTGAGGGCGATCTCTTCCTGGGGTTCGTTCTCCTCGTCGAGCGGGCCGAGGTCGATCTCGACCTCGTCGCTGGAGGCGGGAAGCTCCCCCAGGTCGATCTCGAAGTCGTCGGTGTTCTCACTCACTGGGGGTTCCTCCAAACAGGCTGAGCAGGGCCCAGCCGAAGCCGTTGTCGAGAAGCATGACGTAGGCAATTATGAACAACACGAACAGCAGGACCGCCGAGAACAGCACCGTGAGTTCCCCCCAGCTGGGCCACACGACCTTTTTGAGCTCAGTCGCGGACTGGCGTACGAACTGCACCGGGTTCTTCGCCCTGTAGGGATCGTGCTCGTCACGCTCGCCCTTGGTGCGTTTCTTGGTGGCCGTCGTTTTTTTCACGGGGGCCTTCGCGGTCTTGCGGGCCACCACCTTCGACGTCTTCTCGTCGGCCTTCTCGGTGTCGTCGTCCTCCGCGCCGTCCTCGGAGGCTTCCTCGTCGAACTGGTCCTCCAGATCGGCGATCACCTCGTCGTCGGCGACGGGGTCAGCCTCGGGGATCTCGTCCCCGTCCTGCCGAGTCTTGTCGTCGCTCACGCGCGGTCCCTTTCGGTCAACAAACGAAATGCCTGCCCACCCACTGGGTGGCAGGCGTTGGAAGCATGTGCTTCGCAGGGCAGGAGGGACTCGAACCCCCAACCTGCGGTTTTGGAGACCGCTGCTCTGCCAGTTGAGCTACTACCCTTCGGCGCGGTCACGCACCTTGCTGAAGGCGCGACCAACCTCGCCAAGCCCCTACCCTACCGCATCCCCGGCAAGGTCCGAAATCTCTGTTCAGATGCTCACGCCGACGAGGTTTACCTCGGGGGCCAGGGTGATACCGAACCGTTCCCGGACCCCGTCGCGGATCTCACGGGCAAGATCGAGGACGTCGGCGGTGGTGGCGTGCCCGCGGTTGGTGAGCGCCAGCACGTGCCGGGTGGACAACCGCGCCGGGCCGGTTCCGTGACCCGCGGGGAATCCGGCGTGCTGGATCAGCCAGGCGGCGCTGGTCTTGATCCCTCCATCTGCGGAAAAACGGGGAGCCTCCGCGGGCAGGGAGGCAGCCTGCTCCGGGGTGAGGATCGGGTTGGTGAAAAAAGATCCTGCGGACCAGGTGTCGTGGTCGTTCTCGTCCAGAACCATGCCCTTCCTCCGTCGGATGGCGAGCACAGTCTCCCGCACATGGACTGCCGGAGCGCGCTGCCCCACCTCGACGCCGAGGGCACGGGCCAGTTCGGGGTAGCGGATGGGTTGTCCCAGGTCTCCGAGCGGCAGCTGGAAGTCAACACGCAGCACCAGGTGACGCCCCTTCTCGCGTTTGAAGCGGGAGTCGCGATAGCCGAAACCACACTCGGCAGCCGCAAAGCTGCGGATACGCCCCTCGGAGCGATCCCAGGTGCGGACCCGCTGGATGAGGGTCACCACCTCGGCCCCGTAGGCACCGACGTTCTGAATCGGGACGGCCCCCACGGACCCGGGTATCCCGGAGAGGGCCTCCAACCCGGACCACTGCGAGGCCACGGCGCGGGCGACGAGATGGTCCCATGTCTCCCCCGCGGCGACCTCCAACTGCGCCCCGGAACAGTCCGCGGTCTCGGTGCGAACCCCTCGGGTGGCGACCTTGACCACGGTGCCGTCGAAGCCCTCGTCGGCGATCAGAACATTGGAGCCGCCGCCGAGGATCAGGACCGGTTCGCCACGGGAGTCGCAGTCCGCGACGGTGTCGATGAGCTGCTGTTCGGTCCTCGCCTCGACGAAACGCCGCGCGGGCCCGCCGAGTCGGAAGGTGGTGTGGTTCGCGAGCGGCTCAGTCAATGCGGACCTCCACCTTCGCGGCCCCCAGCACCGCGTCGTCACCGCAGGTCGCGGTCAGGTTGACGGTGGCCACCCCGTCGGCGACGGCGGCGACGGTCCCGGTGAAACGCACCAGCGTGCCCTCGTCGGTGTCAGGAACCACCACAGGACGGGTGAACCTCACGCAGTAGCGCCCGACGCGGGCCGGATCGCCGATCCAACGGGTGACCAAGCCGAGCCCGGCACCCATCGTCCACATGCCGTGGGCAAGCACCCCGGGCAGGCCGATGGCGCGGGCGTGGCGGTCGGAGAAGTGAATCTCGTTGAAATCCGTGGAGGCACCGGCGTAGCGCACCACCACCGACCTGGTGACCCGGATCTCCAAGGCCGGGAGTTCCTGCCCCACCTGGATCTCGCGCTCAGTCATGGGGGGCCTCCTCGCGGGTGTGCATCAGGGTGGAACGGGCGTCGCAGACCGCCTCGTCGTCGACGGTCAACGCCACCAGGATCGTGACCATGTCCAGGTTGCCGCGGTTGCGGACCCGTTCGATGGTGAGCCGGGCCACCACGTCGTCGCCCTCACGCAGGGGACGGTGGAAGTCGAAGGTCTGGTCGGCGTGGACGGTGCGGTGCAGGGCCAAGCCCAGCTCCTCGTCATCGAAGAGAGCGCCCCAGGCCTGGGCTGCGATGACGGCCGCGAAGGTCGGTGGAGCGATGGGATGGTCACCGAAGTAGGCGGGGTTCTCGTCCTGGATGGCGCGTGCGAACTCTGCGATCTTTGCGCGGCTGACGCAGTAGGCGGGGGCCGGAGCATAGGTCCGGCCCGCGTGCTCGGCGGAAATCGGCATGGGGGAAGGCTACCGGGAAAACAGCGAGGGCCGCCCCTTGCGGAAGCGGCCCTCGTCGAAAGGGTGCGGCTCAGCGGGTCTCGCGGTGCGCACGATGGGTGCGACAGCGCGGGCAGTACTTCTTGAGCTCGATCCGGTCGGGATCGTTGCGACGGTTCTTCTTGGTGATGTAGTTGCGCTCCTTGCACTCGGTGCAGGCAAGCGTGATCTTCGGACGAACGTCCTGCCCCTTCTTGGCCATGATCAGTTTCCCTCGGTGTAGTGGCGCGGATGCGCGCTGGCTTCGGTTGTGTGGTGACGAGGGCGGGACTTGAACCCGCGACACAGCGATTATGAGCCGCTTGCTCTACCGACTGAGCTACCCCGTCGACATTCCCACCCGGGGCTTCCGGGCAAGAACAGAGCCCCCATGCGGAATCGAACCGCAGACCTTCTCCTTACCATGGAGACGCTCTGCCTACTGAGCTATAGGGGCCAGCCGTCGGCAAACTCTACACGGCCCTTCGCGAGAAGCACAAGTCGACAGCTGAGGCCCACCTATCAGGACGACACCCTCCGTCCGGCACCGCTTCGTCCGGCCCACGAACCGCTCAGCAGCAGGGCTGCGAGAAGACCAAAGAGCACCACCGCAGGCCATCCGATCAGGCCCGCCGGTCGCGGCCACGACACCGTCTAGGAGCAGGGCCGCCCCGAAACTCACCAGTAGGAACACGTCGACCGCCCGCACGTGAACACCCTGCCGCCCAGTAGCGGTCATTACTGTTGCTCCCCCGCGAGCATCTGACCCGAGGGCAGGAACCACAGGCCAACCATGTCGCCGTCGCGGTTGTAACTGACGCGGGCCACAAGTTCGGCGGCCTCCATGTGAAGGGGCTCCTCCACCACGACAACCCCACCCGACAGAGCCAGGGGGGTCGGGGTGCCGCGCCGTTCGAGCTCCCCGCCCAGCGCAATCACCTGCGCCCAGGCGTCTGCTAGCCGCTCGGCGTCGAGCTGCCATCCGGCACGCGGGCCGGCCAATTCTTCTGCTTTTTGCCATTCGTGCTTCTCGATGGCGTCGAGAAATACCTCCGCCTTCTCGACGGCGGCACGGAGTTCGGAATCGGTGGGTTTCTTCATGGGTTTTCCTGTTCTCGGGTCGGTCGGGTTTCCGAAGCGCTGAAAGGCCGCCTGGCGGCTGGTTCCCAGGGCATCGCCAATGGCCTGCCAGGTGACCCCCCTCCCCCGGGCCGCGGCGACTAGCCGGACCAGGACCTCGTCAGTCAGCATCTGGAGCGAGCGCACAGCAGCCAAGGAGTGGGTCATGTCACCCCCGGGAACGTCCGGATCATCGGCGGTGGCAAGTTCTGCCGCCACCAGGGAGCTGATCTTCCGAAGACGCCCCACGAGTTCTTCGACAGCCACATCGTTGATCGACATGCGTAAAGGTTAGGTTTACGCCACTTTCCTTGTCAAGTTTCTATTGACAAATCTGGGGGGAGGTTGGCCTACCGAACTCGCGACTCTCAGTGCCCGGTGCACAGGCCGAGCAGGGCCTCGAAATGAGCGGCAATCGATATTCGCGCAGGTAGATTGACCCCATGACCTCCGTACAGCTCGTCGACGAGATCCGCGGCGCGCTCGCCGCTGCCGGCGACCCCGAGAAGGCTGTCCGGGAGCAGGCCTACATGAAGTCGACGCTGCCCTTTCACGGGGTACGGCTACCAGAGGTACGACGCATCACCAAGAGTCTGCTGAAGAAACATCCCCTGACTGGCCGCGATCAGTGGGAACGGACCATCCAGAAGCTGTGGGACGAGGTCACCCACCGGGAGCAATGGTACGCAGCACTGGAGATCGCGGGATACCGCGATGCCCGCGACTGGCAGGACCTTGAGGCCCTCGAGCTGTACCGCTACCTCGCCACAACCGGGGCGTGGTGGGATGTCGTCGACGAGATCGCCTCTCCCCTGGTGGAGAACGTGGTCGCGACCATCCCCGAGGCGCGGGCCGTGGTGTGGACCTGGGCCACGGGAGACGATCTGTGGTTGCGTCGCATCTCCATCATCTGCCAACTGCAACGCAAGACCTCCACCGACCTGGAACTACTCAGCCACTCCATCGACTCCAACCTGGAAGGGTCGCGACACGGCTCCGAGTTCTTCATCCGCAAGGCCATCGGTTGGGCGCTGCGGCAACACGCCCGCATCGATCCGGACTGGGTGAAGGCCTTCGTGGAGACGCGCGCATCACGGCTGAGCGGACTGAGCCGCCGGGAAGCCCTCAAACACCTGTGACCACTACCGCCCGGACGGAATGACGACGGATCAGGTCGCCGGGGAGTTCGGCATCACCCGGCGCGATGTCGTTGTGGAAATTCTGCTTCACCATCTCCAGGAGGTCGTCCACAACACCTTGCTGCTGGCTGGCAGGTACAACCGCGTTGGTCGCCGTCCTGGCACTGGCCGGGGCGGCAGGCCCATCCACTAGGTGAGCTGACCGGATCCGACGGGTGAGGTCGTAGAATCCTTGCGCATGATGACGCAGCAGGTTCTTCCGTCCGGCCAGGAACCGGGTACCGGTAATGAACCGCTGCCGGCAGTGCATACGATCAAGCGCCGGTCCCGTACGGGTCTGGGATTCCTCGTTGCTGTTGTCATCATCGGGATCATCAGTCTGCTCGGTGGCTGGGACATCATCATGGCCGAACGTGACGAATCACTCGTCTCCGTGTCTCCTGGCGAAGTGGCGCACGCAGACCCCTTCGATGTGACATTCCTCAGGGCCTTCCACGCCACCGATCTGGAACCCATGATCCGCCCCAAGAACGGAAAACGCCTGCTACTCATCTCCCTGGATGTGGTCAACACCGACAAAACCATGGTGAGCTCGACGCTGCTCGCCCGCGCGCTGGTTCCGGATCTCCCCCTGGCCACGACGAATAACGAACCTGACGGCCAGGCTGAGCCGGCCGATTTCTACCGGATTCAGGACCACCAGGAGCAGGGGAGTTTCCAACCCGGCCTTCCTCAACGCATCCTCGCCGCCTGGTGGCAGGACGAAACAACCCCCCTGCCCACCGAGGTCACTGTGACCCTGTCCGGACACACCCACCAGGAGAGCAGCGTCATGGAAGGCCTGATGTTGTGGTCTGACCGGGAGGAAAAGGTCTCCGTCACCCTTCCCGTGGAGGAGCTGAAGAAGGGATGACCACCATCAACCGAGAAGTTCCCGGGCCGCCCCGGAGAATGTATCCGGACCCGGATCAGGAATTCCCGTCCCGTCGGCGCCGGTTGTCGCGCTGGCTGACGATCCCGGCCCTGGTCGCGGCCCTGCTGTTCGGGTCATGGGCCGTAAGCCACCTCCCCACCAGCAGCTCCGTCACCAATGACCAGTTCCTTCGCGCGGGCACGGTGGGCCAGCCCGTGGACCTGCGCACGGGATCGGTGAAGGTGACCGGAGTCCGCTCCGCGGCAGAGATCCAGTCCGGGAATCAGGTGGCCACAACCCCCGGGATCTGGCTGGTCGTCGATGTGGACTTCACGCCGAGGAACGAGCCCCGCAATCTCCTGCCACCTCAGTTGTCGGACTCGATGGACCGTTCTTTCGGCGATTCCCAGGCCATCAACGTGCCGCCCTGCAGCTCGGGGCAGCCCGGCATGGTCTTGGGCTGCACCTTTGCACTCGAACTACCGACGGATGCTCTGACGGGCGCCACCCTTCTCCTGCACTCGGAGGGCAGCCTCTACGCAGTTCCCTTCGACGTGGCGAGCATAGATCTGGGCATTGACGATTCCCGGGCGGAACAGCTCGCAGCAGAAACCGGACGTGTCGTCCTGAAGGAGCCACAAGTGAAGGGCAAGGCGTGAGATCCCCGTGGTGGGCCCGCAACCGCGGATGGGTGTTTGCCCTGCTTCCGCTGTTGGTGTGTGCAACACTGGCCTGCTCCCAGCGCCTCGTGAATCTCTACCTACCTTGGGAGGAGAACGGTCGCCGCATCAGCGGACATGACAGGAGGGGGGAACTGCACCAGAGGTTCGTCGTGGAAGACACCAAGAAACAGACGAGAACAATGTCCGAGATCACGGTCGCGGTGCAGGTGACGGATGTCCAGGTTGTCGAGAACGAGAACGGCGAAATCACGGCGGCGGAAGGAGCGCAGCTGTGGCAGGTGGATCTTGAGTTCACCGCGGAACCGGATCAGATCCTGACGTACTGCAACATCCAGTTGGAGGCCGACGGGGTGCGGTACGGCGGCAAGGAGGCCAAGGTCCACAGCTCCCCGTACGGCTCCATAGTGCCGCCCACCTGCGTGCCCAAGGAAACTCCCGGTCCGTCGTTCAAACTTTTCACCTCGGAGGTCACCGAGACCACACCGCCTCGCCCGAGAACATGGTCCAGGAGCCTGACCTTCGCCCTGCCCACAGGCGTCACGCCACAGGCACTACGCCTGTGGTGGCATCACCCGGAATACCTATACATCCCCTTGTAAGCCCCGCTTCGGAACGGCGACGCCGTTTCCCGGCCCGCCGCGCGACTCACCGGAAAGCCGTTTCCCGCCGACCACGAGGTTGACGGCAGCTGCCAGGAGAGCCATTCCCAGCACGGAACCGACGAGCTGCGACGCCGCATCGAGGTAGGGAAACAACGCCAGGTGGAGCGTGGGTGAGCGAGGTCCGATCGCTTCGTGCAGCAACCACGCGACCCCGACCTGGGATTGATTCACCGCGACGAATGACAGGCAGAAGATCACTATGGGTGCGGGCCCGGCGACGATGATCCGTGACACGGCACCCCAGAAATGGCGCAGCGGGGTGATAACCGGTTCGGCGAACTCGGCGAGCACCCGCCGTGAACGCTCCGAGAGCTTTCCCAGACGCATGGCCACGCCCTTGGGAGTGGGCATTTCGCTGCTCGCGAGGTCGGCCTGGTAATTCGCGGCTCCGATGGCAAGCCACGCCAGAGGAATCACGACCAGCGTGCTGAATCCACCGCCGAGGCCCGCTACCCATTCGACGGCAGCCCGCACTGCATCCCCCACCGGTCCCAGCCATGCGGCGAACGCTTCCCAGGCCTTTGCAAGGTTGTCGACGACAGCTCTTTCTCGAATCCATTGGAGGATCTCCTTGAATTTCGACAAGAACGCCTTGGCGAGAGTGACGACCCACAGCGACTCCAGGTACATGGCCCCCAGTGCCGCGACCGTGGACCGACGGAAGACGTCAGTTATGGAGATGGCCTTGCGAAGGACCAGTGTCACGACCACCAGGAGCAGTAGATACCACCCCTCCGCGTAGTCAAGCCGTGGCGCCAGGGTGGTCACAGGGGAGCTGGTGCTCACGTCGTAATAGACGTCCTGGACGTAGTAGCGGCTGTCCTGCGCCAGCAGACCCTGGGACGCGTACGCGGCTATGAAAGGAACCAGAACCCGGGCCGTGATCATGAAGTGGTAGTACCACCGCTCCAGAATCGTGGATCCCCGGTAGGTTCCCTGAAAGGCCGGCAGTGTCTCCGAGGTGACTCGCAGCATCAGCATCAGACTGATCAGGGTGCTCAACGGCGCAAATGGCAGAATCAACACCCCGACCGCCCCATGGAAATTCGATCCCCACAAAGCCAACCACAGGAACCCCATGCGCCCGATGATCCCGAGCAGGCACAGGCCGACGAGCTGTGGCCAGTGGTCGCGCAGCACACGGCCGGTGTCGGCCAGCAGACGCCCCCAGAGCACGAACCAGTCCCGCACCGAATCCATGTTACTGAGACGAGCCGTCATGGACGAGACGCCAGTTCTGCGCCTCTGGGATGTCGATGCCGTGCGCCAGGGCCCAGTCGATGAGGAGCTGACGAATGTCCACCATGTCGTTGTAAAGGACGGGGGCGTTCGCGACCTGCCGGTAGCCACCTGCTCCGCTGAGTCGATAGTGATTCAGGGCAACTGCGAACCGATCAGCATCGGGAACCGGTTCGCCCCCGGGGTGGCGCAGATCCGTGATGCGCCTCCCGACCGGTTCATTCAGGTTGATCTCGTAGTCGACACCCCATGCGATGTCGTACTGGTAGTCCCAGATGGTCTGGCCGTCGCGTTCGACGCTGGTCATGGTGGCGGGGTCGAAACGCTGGCCGTGTGGCAGGTCTGCGTAGTAACGGGCGGCGTGTTCCAGGTGTGCACGCAGCTCAGTACCGGTCAGCAGGACCGCGGCGAGGGTGTTGTCGAAGACGTAGAGGCTGGCGAGATCGCGGATGCTGACCGGCCCTTGCGGGATGACGGCGGTCCGTGACGTGGGCGCGGTGAGGCTGATCACGGGCAGGGTCGCGTACTGCCCGCTGGCCAGCGCCTCGGCGACGGTAGCGGCCTGGACGCGCTGGATGAAGTCGATGGCCCCGGTGGCATGCCACCGGGAGTCGGAGGTGCTGAGTTCACGCGGGGACACCGCGACCTGCCGGTTCACGTGTGCACGAGTGGCCTCGTGGGCCTCGGCGACGGCGTCGAGCACCCGCGGGTCGGGCACCTCCCCTCGGGCGCGGTGGGGGGTGGCGCCCAGCACCTCGATGCGCCAGGAATCGCCGTCGTGCTCGGCTTCGATGACGGTCTCCGTCAGCCCTGCGGCGTGGGCCCTCGGCTGAGTGAGCAGGACCGGGCGGCCCGTGGCACGGCAGGTCACCCACTGCTCAGGTTCGTCGCGGTGCGTGTGTCCGATGACCATGACGTCGATACCCGGTACCTGCTCCGCGATCTCCCGG
Organism: Arachnia propionica; assembly: GCF_037055325.1. Classification (NCBI taxonomy): domain Bacteria; kingdom Bacillati; phylum Actinomycetota; class Actinomycetes; order Propionibacteriales; family Propionibacteriaceae; genus Arachnia; species Arachnia propionica. The sequence continues at coordinate 2,322,066 of NZ_CP146373.1, forward strand.
GCCGGATTCTCGGCAGGCGCGTCGGCGTTTGTGGCATAGGTGGTCTGCCCGATCCCCGCGTGACACAGGACGACCACCATGTCGAACAGGAATTCCTCACGCAGCCTCGGCACCCAGTGGGATGCGGCGGCGACCATGTCGGTGACGTCCACTTTCCCTGCGAGCTGCTGGCGGTCCCAGATCATCGCTCCCGGCGTGGTCAGGCCGAGCACCCCGATCCGGATCTCCCGCCCATCGAGGTGGCGGGTCACAGACGCAAAGGCTGGGAACACCGGCAGTCCCGAATCGGAATCGACGACGTTGGCCCCGAGCAGCAGCGGGTCGAGCTGCTGCTCGAAGGAGTAGAGGAAATCAAGGCCGTAGTTGAACTCGTGGTTTCCGATGTTGACCGCGTCGTAGCCCATGACGTTGAACGCCGCCGCGAGCGGGTGAACCAGGCTTTCGGTCCCGGGCTCGTGTCGAGCGAAGAAGGTGCACAAAGGGTTGCCCTGGATGGTGTCGCCATTGTCCACCAACGCCACGGTCTCTGCCCCGCGTTCGGCCCTGATGCGTTCCACAACTGTGGACAGCTGGGCCAGCCCGGCCTCTGCTTCACCGGTCCAGGACTGGTCGCGATAGTAGTCCCAGTTCAGGACGGTGCCGTGAACGTCCGTGGTGGCCAGCAACGTGAGTCGCGACATCTGGGCTCCTTCAGTCAGGGTCGCAGCGAGCCTATCGCCTCCGTCCATGGGGACCGCCGGGTTGTGCATCGGATGTCGCACGATCACAGTAAAGGCATGCGTTTCGCCCTGGCACAGCTCCTTTCCACCGTCGATCCCCAGGAAAACCTGGCAATGGTCACCGCCGCGGCCCGCCGGGCCACCCAGGGCGGAGCCGATGTGATGGTGTGCCCAGAGGCCACCATGTGCTCCTTCCTCCGCACGCCCACTCAGGTCGCCGAGACCTTTGACGGGCCGTGGGCCTCGACCGTGCGCCGCTTGGCCGGCGACCTCGGGATCACCATCATTGCGGGCATGTTCACCACGGCACACGACAGCCGGGTGCACAACACGCTCGTGGCGACCGGCGAATGCGAGGGCCGCTACGACAAGATCCATCTTTTCGACGCTCTCGGACATCGCGAGTCAGAAACCGTCGCACCGGGACGACGGTCGACGTCGATCAAGATCGCCGGGCACAGTCTGGGGCTGGCCGTCTGCTACGACGTAAGGTTTCCCACCCATTTCATCAACTTGGCCTTGGGAGGAGCCACGGTCATGGTGGTGTGCGCTTCCTGGGCACCCGGTCCGGGGAAGCTGCACCAGTGGCGAACTCTGGTGACGGCCCGGGCGATGGATTCTGTATCTTTCGTGGTCGCCGTGGATCAGGCGCTTCAAGGCGACGGGGAAACCCCCAGCGGCCCGACGGGAATCGGCCACTCGATGGTGGTGGATCCCACCGGGCAGGTCCTGCTGGAGCTGGATGCGGAACCTGATCTGGCCTTTATCGATATCGATCCGGACAAGGTCGTCGTTACCCGGAAGACACTTCCAGTACTCGACGGGAACCGGCTGCGGTCGCTGTGACGTTGTCACTGGACGGCTTCCGTCCAGGATGTCATCAGCTCTCCACAAACTCGGTGTTGAGAAACGGATGCAACCAGTAAGCGTTCGCACACCTCTCGCGGGACGAGAGACCCTAGGGCGGGTGTCGGTTCACAGCACTCGCCACCCTCCACATCTACGGTTCGAGCGACCTGTGGGCCCCCACCGAGGAGGGTGTTCAGAAATATCGCAACAACGGCACCACGGACTGGAGAGAAATTGGCACCATAGTGCGTGACGTGATCTACCACGTCGTCCTGACGTGGATGTCCCTGCTGATCCCCAGCGTCTGGAGCCTGGCATGAAAGACCATTTGTACCTGCGGTATTCCCGCAACGATCTGAAAAGGAACTGGGGTATCAACGCGGCCCTCATGGCCATCCTGATCCTCAGCGCCTTCCTCATGGCAACCGGCTGCATGGTGATGGAACGCCTCCTCGGCGGCATCAACCAGCTCTTCGAGGAGGCCAAACCACCTCATTTCCTGCAGATGCACACCGGGGACTACGACACCAAGGCTCTCGACGACTTCGCAGCCGCACATCCCGAGATCGACTCGTGGTTCATCGAGGACATGGTGGGGTACGACTCCTCCTCTCTGACATGGTCCCGGTCTTCGACAAGTGAATCCGGAAGCCTGGCAGCGAGCCTCATTGACAACCTGTTCATCACGCAGAACAAGAAATTCGACCACCTGCTGGACGGCTCGGGCACCGCCGTGGAACCGGGCAACGGGGAGGTCTACGTCCCCGTTGCCTACCAGGACACGTTCGACCTCCGAGTCGGCGACACCCTTTCGATCCAGACGGACACAGGGCCCCGTGACTTCACGATCTCGGGTTTCGTCCGCGACTCCCAGATGGCCTCCTCACTGTCCTCCGCGACCCGGTTCGTCATCTCCCCCGACGACTTCGCCGCCCTCGAGTCCGCGGGCGGGGGAAATAGCGAGATCATCGTTGAGTACCGACTCACGGATACTTCCAAGGCCAGCGCCTTGCAGACGGCATACGACTCGGGTCACTCCCTTCCCCGCAACGGCCCAGCCGTCACGTTCGACATGATCCGCCTGATCAACGCGTTCAGCGACGGGCTCGTCGCGGTGGCGCTGGTCTTCGCCAGCCTCCTGCTGGTGGTGATCGCCCTGATCAACCTGCGTTTCGTCATCCGGGGAACCATGGAGGACGAGGTCCGCGAGATCGGTGTCATGCGAGCCATCGGGCTCCCCGCGCGAGCGATCACGGGGCTCTACCTGGGCAAGTACAGCATCATGGCGCTCCTGGCATGCGTCATCGGCGGGCTGCTCGGCATCTTCGCCACGAATTTGTTGACGACCAGCATCGTCAAGAACTACTCCGCTTCCGCTCCCGGACCGGCCACCATCCTGACACCCGTGATCGCCTTGGCGTTGGTGTATCTCCTCGTCGTCGGAATCTGCCGCGGCATCCTGCGCGGGATCCGCCGCATCGAGGTGGTGAATGCCCTGGTGCGCGGCAGCACCCTGAACGACCGGCAGATCGCGAGGAAAGCCGCTGGGCTGGCCCGCAGGGCGCGCCGCACCAGTCTGGGTGCGGGGCGAGGCAGCATCAACCGGCGCTTGTCTCTGGCGGATCTGCGCGCCGAGATGGGCCAGTGGATCCTCATTCCATTGGTGTTCTTCCTGACCTCGTTGCTGCTGATTCTTCCCATGAACCTGCTCAGCACCTTCTCCAGCCCGCGGTTCGTCACCTACATGGGGGCTCCCGAATCCGACATCCGCGCCGACGTGCAGTTCTCGAAAGAAGTCGAGGCCACACGTGGCAAGCTCGTGAGTGCGTTGGAGAATGACCAGCGCCTCACCAACATCCGGACCTACGCGAACGTCCTGTACGAAACCCAAGGGAAAGAAGGCTGGGAGACGCTGCGCGTGGAGGTCGGTGACTACTCGGGCAACACCGTGAAGTTCCTCACCGGCAGCCGCCCGGAAAACGGTCACATCGCACTGTCCGTGCTGAACGCGAAGAAATACAACGTCAAGGCCGGTGACACCATGGCCATCAGGCTCGACGGGAAAACGAGCACCGTCACGGTCTCGGGCACCTACCAAGACGTCACCAGCGGCGGACACACCGCCAAAATGCAGGGCTCCGTCACGGAGGGCGCCGCCAGCTACGTCATCTACGCCAACACGGCCGGGGGCACCGACCCCGCCGCGATCGCGGCGGAGTACGACTCCCAATACAAGCACGCGAGCGTCATCCCAATGCAGGAATACGTGAAGCAGACCCTGTCATACGTAACCGACGCGTTCCGCAGCGCCGCTCTGCTGTCTCTCGTCTTCGGCCTGGCCGTAGCGGCCCTGATCACCGGGTTGTTCCTGAAACTGCGACTCACCCGGGAACGCCACCGAATGGGTGTGCTGTCCGCGCTCGGGTTCTCCAGGAACGAACTCATCAGCCAGGTCCGGTTCAAGACGGTGCTCACCGTGGCGGCCGGCACCGCCGTCGGCACGGTGTTCACCGCCACCCTCGGGGAGGGGCTGATCAGCGGATTGATCTCGCTGACCGGCATCGGCCTGACCAGTCTGAGTTTCATCCCCAATCCGCTTCTGGTCTACCTCGGCTACCCCTTGCTCCTCATCACGGTTGGCTTCCTCGCCTCCGTGCCGCTCACCGCCGGGTTGCGCCGCGGCGGATCCAGCGAATGGCTCACCAAGTAAAAGAGACGATCATGCCAACCATCACGCTCGACTGCACTGAAATCACCAAGACCTACACCACCACCGACCCACCGACCCACGTTCTCCACGGGGTCGATCTCCAGGTGCCCGAAGGGGAATTCCTGGTCATCATGGGAGCTTCGGGATCCGGCAAGTCGACTCTGCTCTACAACATCAGTGGCATGGACCGGCCCACCGCAGGAACAGTGCGTCTCGAGGGGCGGGAACTGACCGGTCTCAGCGACAAGGAAATGAGCCGGGTTCGTCTGACCCGCATGGGTTTCGTGTTCCAACAGGCGTATTTCCTGTCCAATCTCACCATCCGCGACAACGTGCTGCTTCCCGCGCTCAAGGCCGACCCGAGAAGAGCCGGCGAAGCAGCCTCCCGGGTGGATGCGCTGCTCGACCGGTTCGGCATCGGGCACGTCAAGCAGCACGGGATCACGGAGGTCTCCGGTGGGCAGCTCCAGCGCGCCTCCATCTGCCGGGCGCTTGCCGGTGAACCGGCAATCGTGTTCGCCGACGAACCTACCGGAGCGCTGAACAGCTCCATGACAACCGAGGTCATGGACGCCCTGTCCGATGTCCACTCCGAGGGGCGGACCATCGTCATGGTCACCCACGACCCGGCGTGCGCGGCCCGCGCGGACCGGGTGGTGTATCTGAGAGACGGGCGGCTCGTGGACTCGCGTTCCATGAACCGCCGGCATCCTGCACATGCCACACAACGCGAGGATGACCTCCTGGCCTGGCTGCGCGACCTCGGTTTCTAGACCCAGAACATACAGAACACCCCGGAACCTGGATCAGGAGAGCGTCCCACCCCTGACCCCATAGTTGGTCGCGCCCTCAACAGCCGCGACGCCCCACCTCATAGCACAAGGAGAAACCATCATGACCGAAACCGACTTCATCACCGGTATGGGTATGGTGAGCCTCCTCGGCGCCACCACTGACGAGTTCGAGAGAAACCTACTCCAGGGACGCCACGGCATTGTTCCCCTCCCCAAGGAACGAAAAGAAGGCCTGACCGTTCAGGTTTACGCTCCCGCGGCGGGGCGGAGATGCTGGGAACCCGGCTGGCCTTGACGGGGTTCCAGAACCTGCGCGCGCTCACCCCGGTCGGTGACCCCGATCGCGCAGGCCTCCCCTTCGAAAGGGCCCGGGCAGGATTCGTCATGGGCGAGGGCGGTGCGGCCGCGGACCGGGCCATCAGTGACGCCTTGGCAGAAGCCGGTCCCACCTCAGGGACCGAACACATCAATGCTCATGGCACGGGAATCGTCAAGAACGACCGCGTGGAATCCCTGGCCATCTCCCGAGCGTTTGGGCCTCATTCCCCGTGAACTCAACGAAATCGATGACCGGTCACCTCATGGGGCGGCAGACGCCCTGGAAACGATCGCATCAGTCCTCGCCCTACTTCGCGACGAGGTACCACCCACGGTTGGAACTTCAGAGCTGGATCCACGCATCGACATCGATGTAGTGCTGAAAGCCTCCAGAAAAACCAAACTCGCACGCGCTGTTTCCCTGTCGCTGGGTTTCGTGGGACGAAATGCGTGCCTGATCTTGGAGAAGGCAACATGACAATCGATCTCGTCATCACTGACGCCGATACACTCGACGCTCATTCTTTCAGGACCTTGAAATCACTACTACCGCATGAGCGACAGGAACGAAGCGAGAACTACGGCAGAAGGGTGGACCGCTACACGAGCGTCGTGGCGTTCGCACAACTTAAGAAAACTGTGGACGGATTAAGAAAACTGTGGACGGAGCGCCACCGCCACCCACTACCGGTGATAACGGGGCAGGTTCGGGAAACTCGGATTCAGCAAGGATTCCGGCCTGCACTTCAACTGGCCCCACGACTCGACTCTGTGTGCGTGCGCGTTGACCCCGATACCGGTGGGGGTTGACATGTCAGACCCCGTCCCCTTCGAGCAGGATCTGTCTCACTACATGGCGGCTCGGGGGAACGTCGCCTCAGAGGGCATCTGCAACGCAAGAACGACCTCAGTGCGCTGTGGCCCCGGAAAGAGGCAACGGTCAAGCGCACCGGCATGGGACTGACAACACCGCTGCAGCAAATCGACACCACGACGGCGAAGGATATCCTCACCTACGCGTGCGAAGCAACGGACTTCCAGGTCAGTGTGAGTGTCCAAGGCCTCACCGCGGATGCGCTCCGAGACCAGCTGCGGGTGCGTTTCCTCACCCCGCGCCCCCTTTTCCACGTGACTCGAGGGGCCACACGACACCCTCTCCGCCAGCTGACCCCCACCCTGACGTGACGTCCACCACAGCCGGGACCCACACAATACCGGCCCCGGCCCGGGGAATCTTCCGTCGCCGACCATAAAACACACGACGTTCCGTTTTCCAAGATTTTTCTGGCTAGTTCCCGATGCACCTTTTTCTTGATAGCGTGATGCGGTGACAAGTTACATCGCAGTCATTTCACAGAGGCTACGCGACAAGCGTGTCACGTCATTTTCCCCGCCCCACGCGTCTCACCCACACCAAGAGCCAAAATTTCAACAAGCTTAGGCGGGACAGGTGAGCATTCCGAAACAATCAATTTCATGATTCAATGAAAGGGTGTCATGAAATCATGCAGAAACACGTCAGATCATGGCTGATTCTGAGCGCCGCATTCTTATTGCTGCTCTCTAGTTCAACACTCGCCCATTCGGAGGACCAGAAGCCCAAGAGCCTTTCGATCGTCCACCTCGGCGACTCTTACTCCGCCGGGAACGGCGCGGGACAGTACCACGGCCCAGCAGCCTGTCGGCGCAGCGGTCGGAATTGGGGAGCTCTCTTCGCTTCCTGGGCCAACTCGCAAGGCATCGCAGCCAGCTACCAGAACCACGCCTGCTCGAGAGGAAGAATAGGGGATCTGTTCTCGTCCCGCACCCTTCCCAAGCAGTCTTCCAGAGGGGTGAGCGCCAACTCCATGGAGGATGCCAAGGCCAAACTCGATTCCTCCGACGCCTGCTCCACCCAAGCCATCGGTGACGACTTCCTGTCCGTCGATTACCACCTCACGAAGAACAACAGCCTGTGGCCCTGGGGCAAGGACTACACCTACGAGTGTCAGATAACGATCCGCGCACAGGCCGATTTCGTCGGCCCCCAAACCGATCTCGTCCTCATGACCATGGGCGGAAACGATCTTGGTTTCTCTCATCTGATGACCAACTGCTTCGGCCCCAAGATTCCCTTCGTCATGGATGGCGCCCACGCCGTGAAGTGTCGTGACGACATCGCCGCCGCCAAGAACAACCTCCCGAACACGTTGAACAAGCTCAAAGAAAACATCGCCCAGTTGATCACCACCCGGATGACAGGAAGCACGACCTCCAAGGTGATGCTCCTGAGTTATCCTCTTCTGTCCACAGACCGAGCCTACGTACTAAACAACGACGGCATCCAGTTCGACGCCTCGCGCGGCATCAGGGAACTCGGCCAGTTGGCGGTCACTGAACAGAAACGGGTCATCGGCGAACTCGAGGCCATGTTTCCCGGACGTGTGAAATTCGTCGAGAACACCCCGGCAGCCTTCGCCGGCCACGAACCCGACCCCCGGGTGTTCACGAAGAACGATTCCCGCTGGATCAACGAGTTCCTGGAAACCGAAGGGGATTACGGCTCCGACAACAAGGTCACAGGGAACTTCTCGAAGACCCCTTCAGACTGGTATCACCCGAATCTGATCGGACATCGCGAGATGTCAAAGCTCGCCCAGACCGCTTCCAGTACGACCAGCGCGCAGGAGATCGGTGCTCGTCGTGGAAACGTGGACATGGCCTTCGTCGTCAACACCAACAGTCCCCTCTCAAGCCAGATCGATCAGGTCCGGGCAGCCATCTCTTCCGCCACCGACAAGGTGGCCAACGAGACAAGTTCCGCACGCTTCGCGCTCATCACCACGGACACCACCGGACAGCACAGGGTGGCGCAGCCCTTCACCGCGGACACCACCACCTTTCTCGATGCAGTCGCGACACTGGATTCCGCCCAGACCACCGCAGAATCAACGGGTGACACCACCACATCACTGGGCTGGCGTTCCGGGGTACGTCGCACCACGGTCATGATTGGCGCCGCGAAATCTATGGATGAGGCCCAGTCCACGAACATTGTTCCCACGGCAGATGCGGGCTCCACCACACAGGTGCTGACCATCGACACCGCTGCCGGAGCATCGTCGCAGGAAGCCTCCGGAAGCCAGGCAGCCGAGGCCAGCACTTTGACGGTGACAGATGGCACCGAATTGGAGACCGCGGCCACCGCACAGATCAGCGCCCTGCTCGATGCCCCGGTCGCCACGCTTCAGGGACCCTACATGGGCAAGATCGGTGAGGAACTGGAACTCGATGCCCGCGGAAGCTACGCGTTCGACGGTCAGGTGGTCCGCTTCGAGTGGGACTTCGATGGGGATGGAAACTACGATGAGACGACCGCCACCGGTTCAACCAGCCATGCGTACACGGACACGGTGAACAATGGTTTCGCGAAGGTCCGAGTGACCGACAGCAACGGTCGGCAGTCCGTCGCATCCGCGCGCCTCGACGTCACCCAGGACGGCGACACCGTTCCGGATGAGTTCGACAACTGCCCGACGATCTCGAACCCCCAGCAGGAAGATCTCGACCACAACGGGGTTGGAGATGCCTGCCAAGAATCCGGCACGCAGCAAGCTGAGGAACCGCAGGGCGTGGAGGACCCCGCCTCCTCCGACCCATCCGCTTCCTCCTCCGACCCTGCAGAGCAGCCGGGCACACCGGCGTCCTTCGCTCCGGGGGTCCCTGCGCAGGGCAGACCCATGGCCCCGGACCACCCAGGTCTGCCCCGCACCGGCGCGTAGACCATGAGCGTGGCCCCGGTTCCTGTTCCAGGACCGGGGCCACGCTCATGCGTCATTCCGCCTCAGGTAGGCCGTGATACCCTTGCCGCTACCCATCAGGGCAGCAGCCATCAAGCGGCCACACCGCCGACCCGTCGAGGCGGCTTCTCGAACGGAGGCAGCGGATGCGACTCAGGACGTGGCTTGTTCTGGGACTCGTTCTTCTCACGCTGCCGCCATCAGTGGTGCCTGCGCATTCCGACACGGAGGCACCCCGGATCCTGTCCATCGTGCACCTCGGGGATTCCTACTCCTCGGGGAACGGCCTCAGCAATCACCAAGGTCCCCCTTCCTGCTTGCGCAGCAGCAACACCTGGGGTTCCCTCTTCGCGTCGTGGGCGAACTCCCAGGGCGTAGCCACCAGCTACCAGAACCGTGCCTGCTCCGGCGGAAACATCGATGATCTGTTCTCACCGCGGGCACTTCCCCAACAGTCCGCCAAGAAAGTGGCCGCCGATTCCATCGAGGAGGCCCGAGCCAGGTTGGAGGAAACCGACGCCTGCTCCGCCCGAGCGGCCGGCGACGACCTCCTGTCCGTCAACCACCACCTGCGGGAGAGCGATGGCCTGTTGCTGTGGACGAGGAAATACACCTACGAGTGCCAGCTGACCATTCGCGCCCAGGCTGATTTCGTGGGACCCCAGACGGATCTGGTGCTGCTGACCGCGGGTGGAAACGAGCTGGGATTCACCGACATCATCGCGAACTGTTTCGGACCTCGGATCCCCGGCGCACTGGGCGGAGCGAACGGGACGAAGTGCCGCGAGGGTGTGGCGGCGACCACGTCCGGACTTCCCGAGATGCTGGACCGGCTCAAGTCGCAGATCTCCCGGCTGCTCACGGAACGGATGACCGGAAACCCCGCGTCACAGGTGATCCTGCTGGCCTATCCCCTGCTGTCCTTGGACCGTCCCCACCTCCTGCCCGACGGGGCGGTGTCCTTCGACGTCGCCCGGGGGGTACGGGAACTGGGACGGGCCGCTATCAGGGAACAGCGAAGGATCATCGGCGAGCTGGAAAAGGACTTCCCCGGGCGCGTGAAATTCATCGAGGAGATCGCAGATGCCTTCGACGGGCACGAACCGGACCCGCGAGTGTTCACCAGGAACAAGCACCGCTGGATCAACGAGTTCCTGGAAACCTCGGGTGACCACGGCAATGCTGGGGGGATCAGCGGAATCCGGTCTGGTTCCAGCACCGACTGGTACCACCCGAACCTGGTAGGACATCGCCGGATCGCAGCGCTCATGCAGGATCCGTCGAATCTGATCAGCGCACGTTCCGCCACGGAGACAACCGACTCCCCCACCGCAACACTGCAGGGCCCGTACGTGGGAAAGGTCGGTGAGAACCTGATGCTGGATGCCCGCCCCAGCTTCTCAGCCCGGGGACGAATCACCCGATTCGAGTGGGACTTCGACGACGACGGTACCTTTGACGCGACAACCAGCGACGGACGCGTCCTGCGCACCTACTCAAAACAGATCAGCGGGTACGTCCGAGTCAGGGTCACCGACGACTCAGGTTTCCAAGCAACAGCATCCGCGCTGCTGGACATCACCCGGGACGGCGACACCATCCCCGACGAGTTCGACAACTGCCCTGAGCAGCCCAACCCGATGCAGGATGACCTCGACGGCAACGGCGTCGGGGATTCCTGCCAGGACCCCGCAGAGTGGGGAATCACCGCACCTCCGGGAAGCAGTGAACAGCCGACCGCACCCCCGACCGAGGAGCTGCCCGCTCCGCCTCTACCCCGGCCACCGGTTCTCCCGGCATCGCCCGGCCTACCCAAGACCGGAAACTAGGGAAAGAAACAGCGGAGCCCGGTCCTTGGAAGGAACCGGGCTCCGCTGGTTTTCGCCCTGTCTCAGGCAGGAATCACCTCGAAACCGACCCGGGCGGTGACCGCGGGGTGCAGCTTGATGGATGCGACGTGGTTGCCGACGGTCTTGACCGGCTTGACGAACGACACCGACCGCTTGTCGATGGCGGGGCCACCGGCCTTCTTCACGGCCAGGGCCACGTTCGCGGCGGTAACTGCGCCGAACAGCGAACCCGATTCCGCAGCGCGGGCCGGAACCTTGATGGTGAGTTCCTCGATCTGGGTGCGGAGCTCCTGCGCATGCTCGACGCCACGGACCTCGCGGGCGTCACGGGCGCGCTTGATGCCCTCGATCTGCTTCTCAGCACCCCGGGACCAGACAATGGCCTTTTTCTGAGGGACGAGGTAGTTGCGACCGTAGCCGTTGCGGACCTCGACGATATCGCCGGCGATGCCGAGCTTGTCGACGGTGCTGGTCAGGATGAGCTTCATCTGTTCTTCCTCCGATCAGCGGGCGGTCGAGGCGTAGGGCAGCAGGGCCACCTCACGCGCGTTCTTGACGGCCAGCGCGATCTTGCGCTGGTCCTGGACGGACAGCCCGGTCACGCGACGGGCGCGGATCTTGCCACGCTCCGAGATGAACCTCTTCAGCGTCGCGATGTCCTTGTAATCGATGTTGGCCACGCGAGTGGTCTTCACCGGCATGATCTTCTTCTTGTTCACAGACTTGCGCTGTGGACCGGCCATTGTGGTGCTCTCCTAATCTTGCGGGCCTTTCCGGCCCAGTGGGAAGCCCGTCGTGAGACGGAATGTGCCAGCCGACCCGGCGGGTCGGTTGTGCGGGTGGATCAGAACGGGGGCTCCTCCGCGGCCGCCTGGTTCCATGGGTCGTTGCCGCCCCGGTTCCCGCCGCCGTAGCCTCCGCCACTGCTGCCCCACGGATCACTGCCCTGGCCCTGCTGGGGCTGGTTGCCGTAGCCGCCTTGGCTGCCGTGGTTCTGTCCGCCACCCTGGTTCTGGTTGCCCTGCCAGTTTCCGCCACCCTGGCCCCCACCACTGGTGCGGGTGACCTGCGCGGTGGCGTACCGCAGGGAGGGACCGACCTCGTCGACATCAACTTCGAACACCGTGCGGCGCTCGCCCTGCTGGGTCTCGTAGCTGCGAGACTTCAGCCTGCCCTGCACGATGACACGCATCCCTTTGGTGAGGGACTCGGCGACGTGCTCGGCGTACTGGCGCCAGACGGCGCAGTTGATGAACATGGCCTCGCCGTCGCGCCATTCACCCGACTGTCGGTCGAAGGTGCGGGGCGTCGAGGCGACGGTGAAATTGGCCACCGCGGCACCACTGGGGGTGAAGCGGAGGTCCGGGTCTCCGGTGAGATTGCCCACCAGCGTGATCTGGGTTTCGCCTGCCATGTTTTCCTCCGGGATCGGACTTGTCTTTCATCAACACTATGGTCGCCACCCCCGACAGAAACCTTCGGGGCCGGGGATTGACCTCAGTGTTGAAAGCTCACTTCTCGAGGCGGAGCACCTTGGTGCGGACGATCCGTTCGTCGATGCTCATCAGGCGGTCCATCTCCTGGACCAGCGCGGGATCGCAGGTGACTTGCATGACGGCGTAGCTCGCCTCGGACTTCTTGTTGATGTCGTAGGCCAGACGCCTGCGACCCCAGTGGTCGACATTGTCGACCGTGCCACCACCGGCGGTGATGACCTCGAGGTGCTTTTCGATCAGGCCCGGAACCTGGCGCTCGTCGGTATCGGAATCGACGAGGACCATGATCTCGTACTTGCGCATGGGTACTGCCCAACCTCCTTCGGACTGGCGGCCACGGGTCGTTCCCGCAGCAGGAGGGCATGGCCGACCGAGTGATCAGCCGAGGGCTGAGTTTACCCGAGCGGCCCCGTCGCGGGAAACCCCGGCAGGTCCAGGCGTCCCGACGCCTCGATCGCCTCCCAGAAGAAGTCCGCCATGGCCCGGTAGCCGGCATCGTTGGGATGGAACCAGTCTGCTGCGGTGTTGATGTGGTAGCGCAGCGGCCCGAGGCCCCGGGTTGCCTCGTGGATGTGGACCCGGTGATGACCGTGCAGGGCGATGAGATCGGCCACCGCGTCGTTGAACCTCTCCGCCCGTCGGGACAGCACTGGCAGCGTGAACCAGGGCACGTCCGCGACGAAGCTGCCCGGGGGCAGCTGGGTGAGGATGTCGACGAAGTGTTTCTCGAAGGACTCGAGGGTGTTTCCGGGCAGCACCACGTCGTTGCCGCCGATGTCCAGGGTGAGGATGTCGGGGGCACGGTCGAGTTCTGCCAGCTGGGGAAGCTGATAGCGGACGACGTCGCGGCTGGTGGCCATCGACACCGACAGGTTCGTCACGACGACCTGCCGCCGGCTCACCTGCGAGATCCGCTCCGCGAGCAGCGCGACATAGCTGGTCTCCACCCGACTGGCCCCCACGCCCTGAGCTGCGGAATCCCCGAGAGCCACGTAGTGAATCGCGTCCTCGGGGACGTTAGTGGCCGCTCGGCGCCAGTACTCGGCGTAATCGACCGCGTGACGGTTGATCGTTGCACGTCCCATGACATAGGCCGCGCCCAGCGCTATTCCTGCCGTCGCGAGGGCGGCACCCATCCAGCGTTTCATCGGCGGCGGTAGGGGCCGGGGATGATCGGGTTGCCGTCGCGGCCCCAGGCGATCAACCCGCCCGAGACCGACTCCGCGAGGATGCCCTTCTCCCGAAGTTCCGCCGCGGCGATGGAGCTGCGCAGCCCGTTGTCACAGATCACGACGACGGCGGAGTCGCGTTCGGCCAGGGGGTCGCCGCCGTGAATGGCGTCAAGGGGGTCGTCGTGCAAGTCCTTGGGGTCGACCGGCCTGGCGCCGGGTGCGTGCCCGGCCTCGTACTCGGCCTTGGAGCGGACGTCTATCAGAACGGCACCCTTGCTGAGTGCCAGCACTGCGTCCTCGACGCTCAGACCGGAGGAGCGTTTGCTCAGGAAGTCGAACAGACCCATGCGGTCAATAATTCCACGGCTTTCCCGGGCGCTGACCGAGCCATGCCGATCCTGTTCGGGATGGTCATGCCAGGAACGTGTTTCTGCTCTTGCCAACGCATTCTCGCTCGAGCGGCACATTCCCGGCGGGACGTGACTGTCGGGCTAGCCCCACCCGGATTGACCGGGCAGCGGGATGGGGCGCGGGCTCACGACCCAGAAAGCTGGACGTCATGAACTTCACCACCTCGATCTCCGTCCGCGGCCTGACCCGCATCTACGATGTGCCGGGGCGCGACGACGCCCGCGTGGTCGCGCTCGACCAGGTCGACGCCGATTTCCCCGCAGGAAGTTTCACCGCGATCGTCGGCGCCTCCGGTTCGGGCAAGTCGACGCTGCTGCACTGCATGGCAGGTCTCGATCAGCCCACCAGCGGCCGGGTATCCATGCTCGGCACCACCACCTCGGAGATGAAACCTGCCAAACGCGCCGCGTTCCGTGCCGCCAACACCGGGTTCGTGTTCCAGGAGTACAACCTCATCGCATCACTGACCGCCGCCGAGAACGTGTCCATGCCTTCCAGGTTGGCTGGCACTCCACTCCCGGACAGCCAGATCCGGGATGCCCTCGAGGCCGTCGGCCTCGGGCATCGGGCCAACCTGAAGCCTCATCAGCTCTCCGGCGGCGAACGTCAGCGCGTGGCCATCGCCCGGGTGATGGCCAGCCACCCCAGGATCGTCTTCGCCGACGAACCCACCGGCGCCCTCGATCTCGACTCCACCGGCCTGGTCCTCAACTGGCTGCGAGAACTCGCCTCACGGGGAACAACGGTGGTCATGGTCACCCACGACGTCGAGGCCGCAGCCCTGGCGGACTCCGTCGCGGTGATGGGTCAGGGCCAGCTCGCGGAGTGGTCGACCGCCCGCGACGCCCGGGTGATAGCCGAGCTCGTCCACACGGTCCGCGCGCTCTGAGGAGACGGAAAATGTCAACCTTGATCTGGAAGGACCTGCGTCATCACGCCAGCGAGTGGCTGTGGTCGCTGCTAGTGGCCACCGTCGGCGGCACCATCATCGGAGTCGTCATCACCTCGTGGTGGAGCGCCGTGCAATGGTCTCTGACCCACCCAGATGGGCCGTACATGCTCGCGAGCAACATCCTCGGCAGCAACATGGTGTCCTACATAGGAGTGGCCACCGCCCTGGTCATCTCGACGACCCTCGGCCTGACGGTGACCGCCCAGCAGCGTTCCCACGCGCTGTGGAAGGTGCTCGGCATACCCGGCCGCCGTATCCGTTCGGTCATCCTGTGGCAGGTCTGCGCCGTCGGTCTGGTCGGTGGGCTGCTGGGAGGGTTGTTGGCCCTGCCCACGACCCGTGTGTACCTGTTGACATGGCGTGAATTCAGCCTGTTCCCGGATGACCTGCCCCTGTCGATGCCGTTGTTCGGGATTCCCGCGACAATGCTCGTCACCGCCCTGTTCAGCGTGCTCGGCGGATTGGGAACAGCGCGCCGAGCAGCGAACGTCCCGGAGATGCAGGCGCTGCGGGAGGCGGCATCCCCCAAGACCCGGACGAAACTGTGGCAGTGGATCGCAGCCGGCTTCTTCCTGATTCCCGTGGTGCTGATGCCGATCCTCATCAACCTTCCCCCCGAGGCCCTGCACAGTGCTCACACCCCGGAGATGCCCGATGTGCCGGCCGAGGCGGCAACCGCGGATTTCGAGTCCCCGGGCGACCGTGCCGTCCTGGGCGGAGGCATCGGGCTCATGGTCACCCTGGCGGCGTTGTTCATCCCGAACTGGACCGTTCGCCCGCTGCTGATCGGGTGGACGAGCCTGATTCCCGGCCGCAGTCCGGCCTGGTTCGCCGCCCGCGCCAACGCCCGGCATCGCTCGGCGTTCAGCTTGACGACTATCGTGCCTTTCGCCATCGCCGTCGCCATGACCGGCGTCTTCCACACCGTAGCCAATGCCGGACGGGCTGCCGGCGGCATGCATGGCGGGGTCAACGGTTTCCTGACCATCATGGTCCCGATCTTCTTCGTCGCCGGCGCAGGGGGCATCGCGAACATCGCGATGGTGGGACGGACCCGCCGCCAGGAGGGAGCCCTGCTCGGGGTGATCGGAGCGAGGTCGGGCACGATCCTCGGATCCACGATCCTGGAGGGCGCGATCTACGCCACTACCGGAATCCTTTTCGGGCTGGCTGTGACTCTGCTCAGCGCCACCTCCGCTGCCCTGATGTCCGGGGGCGGGATGGAGGTCTTCATCGGCTCCATCCCGGTCACAACGCTGCTGCCCGCGATCGGGGCATCACTCGTGCTGGCCATCACCACCACGTGGCTACCCGCCCAGCTCGACCGCGGGCCAATGATGGAGAGCCTGCGCCAGCCGGTTTGACGCGAGGATTCAGAGCTGGTTGAGCCGGGGCGAGATCTCGCCCCCGGCTCAACCAGCTCGGGGAAAATCACCAGCGGTCGTGGTGGACGACCTCCTCTAGGGCGATGCGATGATTCCAGCCAAAACGGATCAGGTCGGGGATCTCCTGGAGTTTCGTCACGCGACCCACGCACAGCCAGCCGACCGGTCTCACCCGTTCTGGAAGCCCGAGCAGCTCCTTGAGGAAGAGTTCCTGGTAGAACGACACCCATCCGACTCCGAGGTCCAGGGCGGTGGCCATCAGCCACAGGTTCTGCACGGCACACACCACCGAGAACGTCCCGGCGTCGCTGATGGTGTGGCGTCCCAGGACGTTGGGGCCGAAGCGTGTCGGATCGTAGGTGGCGACGATTCCCAGCCCGGATTCGCGGATCCCCTCGATCTTGATGGGATTGAATTTCTCCCGCTGGTCCTCGTCGAGGGAGTCGGCATAGTCCTGCCGACACTGCGCGACGTGCTCGGCGAAAGCGTCGAGGATGGCGGTGTCGCGGACCACGACGAAATCCCACGGCTGACTGTTGCCCACGCTCGGGGCGGCGTGCGCCGCATTCAGAAGGTCGGCGAGTTCCTCCTCGCCCAGGGGGTCGCCGGTGAACTCGGCACGCACGTCGCGGCGGCGCTTGATGATCGCTTCGAGGGCTTCCTTGCAGTCCAGATCCATGCGGAAGACCCTAGCGGGAACTTTCTCGCGACCTCGGGAGGGCAGCAGGTCATCCCCGCGGCTGCCCTGACGCGCCAACCAGGGCGCCGACGCTGCTTCAACGCCTCGCACCTGCCGTCGATGAATTCCTTGAAACGCTCCTCCACCTATCAGCGCCGTGCCTTGAGGATGGACTGAAAGGACAATGGACCGCCGAAGAGAATCAGAAAACATGGTTCGGGCAACGAGTCGTTGTGGGTGAGGGACCTCGACTGGCGAACCAGAAATGCTTCGACCAAATTTCTTGGTGGATCACGCACAGCCATCTTCTGATGCAGACTTGACTTGGAAACTAACAAACAGAAAGTTAGTATTCAAGAATGAAGTCACGTGTGGCGCTGCAGCAGCTGGCGGAGGTGACCGAGTCCCAGTGGGGCATGGTCACAACCGCCCAGGCCCGCGCACAAGGCATCGACCACATGACCCTCAAACGGCTCAACGATGACGGCCATCTGGTCCGGCTCATCCACGGCGTCTACCGCAGCGCCGGCGCCCCGAGCACGGAACACGAGGAACTTCGGGCAGCGTGGCTCGCGACCGAACCCCGCAGGCTGGCTCTCGAACGCCTCCACGACGACCGCCCGGGGATCGTCGTCTCCGGGGAATCCGCTGCCCGGCTCCACGGCATCGGAGACCTCTGGGCCACTCGGAGCGAGTTCACCTCGCCGACACGGCGGCAGAGCCAGCGGCTCGATGTCCGGTACCGCACCCGGAACCTTCCCCGTGAGGATGTCACCGTCCGGGACGGCCTGCCTACGACCACACGGGAACGCACCATCGCCGACCTCATCGAAGATCGACAGGACCTCAGCACCGTCGCGGACGCTCTCCGGGACGCCACCCGGCAGTCTTCCCTGGACACCGAACGCCTCACCGAGCTCCTGGCTCCCCTGGCGCGCCGCAACGGCTGTGCGGCAGGTGACGGCGCGGCGCTGCTGGAAAAGCTCTCCCGGTCGGCGGGAATCGACGAGGACAGCTGGGTCAGACGCATCGCAGAAAACGGACCCCTCATGGCAAAGATCCTCACGTCTCCCCAGGCGCAGACCATCTTCGAGAAGCTCCCGAACGTCTTCAGTGACCTCCTCGGCGCCTCAGGACTCCAAAAAGCCTTCGCAGCAACGAACCAGAAGGTCTGGAAGTCTTTTCACACAGGAAACACCGAATTCTTCGTCCCGGAAACCACTGAGCTGCTCGCGAACACGATTCGCAATCAGCTGGTTCATCCGATGGCAAGCGCATCACGTCCCACTCCCCCGCCGCTGGAGTCCGACATGCCACACGAGTGCGAGGATCCTAGATGACAGACCCCTACCGGACGCCGGCGGCGGTCGAGTCGGCAATACGATCAGCCGCTCAGAAAGCAGCCCGGAACGACAGGTCCCTCAGCGCCCAGGAGCGCATCCGGCTGGAGTACTTCCACCGTTTTCTGTGCCGGATCTTCTCAGAGACGCCAACCGACGCATGGCTTCTCAAGGGCGGAACGGCCCTGCTGGCCAGGGTCCCATCGGCGCGGGCAACCAGTGATGTCGACTTGTTCAATCGGCATCACTCACTGGCCGCCGCCCTGACCGAGCTTCGGCGCCTTGCGGCCCTTGACCTGGGAGATTTCTTCCGCTTCGAGTATGTCAGCCACACGGATTCACTCGGCGGTAAGCAGCAGGCCTACACCGAAGGAATCCGCGTGAGTTTCGACGTCTACATCGGCGTCAACAAAAAGGACCGGCTGAATGTCGATCTCGTTGTCAAAGCCGTTACGACAGACACCCCGGAGACCATCATCCCGTCGAATGTCCTAGCACTCCCCAAACTCCCGCAGTGCGAGTATCGCCTGTACCCTTTGGTCGACCAGATGGCGGACAAGGTGTGTGCGACACTTTCCCTTTACAACGGTCATCCTTCGACACGTGTGAAGGACCTCGTGGACCTTGTTCTCCTGACACTCACACAGACCATCGATGGCGGCAGACTCGAGGTGGCCATCACCCGAGAAGCAGCGTCCCGAGGGTTACCGTTCCCGGAGACCTTCACGGCACCTCCGGACTGGGATGTCTCCTACAGAAGACTCGCCTCCCCCATCTCGGACTGCAAGGACCACCTCACCGTCGCATTGGCCACGAGCCTCGTCAATGCGCTGTTGGAACCGTTGCTGGCTGGGAAGGCCAAGGGCCTGCGGTGGGATCCCAAGATTCGCGCATGGGTTTGAGCCGGCTTGGGGGGCGGAACACGAGGAGCTCTGCACGGCGTGGCTCGCAGCCGAGCCCCTCCCGTTGCTTGAGGTAGTGAGTACGAGGGGATTTGAGGATACTTAGAGTCAATGCAAGTGAATGACGGCACCTCCTCCAATCGCCCCAGAATGCGAGAGTCGAATTGATTCAAATCTCAACTGAGTTTTCCGCCATGATCCTGAACAGAGAAGGGGAGACTGCCCAAGACTGGTTGGAGGCCTTGCCGTATACGGTGGAAGATTTGCTCGACAGGTGGTACCTTCGCCTGGAGGGACCGCCGATGTACGGGATGTGCGCTGTGGTCCTGCCTGTTCATTGCAAGGACGGGAAACGCGGTGCCCTGAAAGTGAGTTGGGTCGACGACGAGACCCGGCTCGAGTCCGTTGCATTACGTACATGGGGCGGTCATGGAGCGGTCTCGGTGCTGCGCACCGACGAGGTGTCCGGCGCCATGTTGTTGGAGCGGTTGGATGAGCGGCGGGGCCTTCTGGACATCCCAATTCAGGAAGCGCTGGACATCGCCGCCGCCCTCCTTCGCGAACTGCGCGTTCCCGTATCCGCTGGGTTTCGCAGCGTCGGTGACATCGCTGCCCGGTGGGGCACGGAGTTCCCCAAGAACTGGCGGCGGCTCGGCGAACCGTGCCCCGAGGAGCTCGTCTCCTCTGCCGTCGATGTGTGCGCAGAGCTGGCCGTCCTGCCTGCGGAGCCCTCGCTGCTGCACGGTGACTTCCATTACGCCAATATCCTTGGGCGCGGCAAGGATGCGTGGGCCGCCATTGACCCCAAGCCACTAAAAGGCGACCCCGCGTATGAGGTGGTTCCGCTGCTGCGCAACCGTTGGAGCGAAATCCGGGGCGGTGACGAAACGAACACCACGGTGCGGAAACGGATGGAGCGGTTCGCCGGAATGGCCGAGCTGGACCCAATGACCGTGCGGCGGTGGTGTCTCGTGCGCAGCGTGGATGACGCGATGTGGTTTCAAGAAAATGGCTACGAGGCCCGGGCGGAGATTTCTTGGGACATCGCCAGGTCGATGTCGGCGGATCTGTGAGGCTTGTTCACGGGCATGGGCCGCCGCAGAACTCTCATTCAAGGCGAACTCGAGGGCAGCTGTTCATGAAAACCCGTGAAAGACCTCGTGGACTTTGTCGTCCTCATCCTCACACAGACCATCAATGGCGGCAGACCCGACGTGGTTTCGACTCGGACCGCTCCTTCGTCGCGGTCCGGCTCAACCAGCTTCATGAGGGGTGAGCCCCAACTCATCCGGCAAGAACCCGTCCGGCTGATGGCTCAACTGGAGCGCCGACGTCGTTCCAGTGCCTCGTACATGCCATCGATGAGTTCCTTGAAACGCTCCTCCACCTGCCGACGGCGCACCTTCAACGTCGGGGTGAGCAGGCCGTTGTCGGTGGTGAGGTCGTCGTCCATCAGCTCGGTGGCGCGGGGTTTCTCTTGGCTCGGGAGCTTGTCGGTCAGGGCGGTGACCCTCCGACGCAGCTCCTCGGCCAGCTCGTTGGACTTCAACCAATCGGCCACCTCCCCCGGCCACTGCATCAATTTTCCGAGCTCCTCCACGTGCGGCAGCGACGGTTTGACCAGCAGCGTCACGCAGGGCCGGTTGTCGCCGAGCAGGACGGCGTGCTCGAACAGTGGGTCGGCGAGAATGAGCCCCTCGATGGGCTGCGGAGCGACGTTCTTGCCGCCCAAGGTGACGATGATGTCCTTGATGCGGTCGGTGATGACCAGAAACCCGTCGACATCGACGTATCCGGCGTCCCCGGTGTGCAGCCAACCGTCGGAGTCGATGGCGGCGGCGGTGGCCTCCTCGTTGTTCCAGTACCCGGCCATCACGTTCGGGCCACGGAACAGCACCTCACCGTGTTCGCCGATGTGCAGCTGCCCGCCCTTGAGCACCCGCCCCGTCGTGCCGATCTTGAACCCACCCGGCGAGTTGAAGGTCACCAGCGGCGAGGCCTCGGTCAGCCCGTAGCCGGTATAGATGGGCATCCCGACCGCGGAGAAGAACTCCTCGATCTCCTTGCGCAGCGGCGCCCCACCACAGGCCAGGACCGCCTTGTTGCCGCCCAGGGCGACGCGGATCGAGGACAGGACGAGCCGGTCGGCCATGCCGAGCTGGGCGCGCCAGAACCACGCCGGTCGCCTTCCCTTGCGGTAGGCCCGCTGGTTCCGGGCCCCCACGCGCAGCGCCCACTTGAAGATGCCACGTTTGATCCCCGAGGCCGCGACCTTCGCGTGAGCGGTCGCGAAGACCTTCTCGTAGAGCTTCGGAACGCTCACGAGCAGCGTCGGCTTCGCCTGCACCAAGACCTTGGCAACGGTGCGGGGGTCGGGAACGTAGGTGTTCATGCAGCCCTTGAGCAGCACGATGCTGGTCCATGCCCGCTCCAGCGCGTGCGAGAGGGGCAGGAAACACAACGAATGTTCCTCCGGCCCGAAGTGGAACAGTTCCTCGATCGCCTCTTTCTGGGCGATCATCGCGGAGTGCTTGAGCATCACCCCCTTCGGGTCGCCCGTGGTGCCGGAGGTGTAGATGATCGATGCCAGGTCATCAGGGCCCGCCTGAGCGAGACGGGCCTCCAGGGCCCGGGCATCGGGGTTGGAGCGGAAGTCGTCGTAGGTGATGACCCGCTCCGGCATGCCCTCCCAGGGGTCGAGAATCACCACCTGTTCCAGATCGGGCAGATCATCGGCGACCTCCAGGACGCGTTCACACTCGCTGCGGCCGCCCACGAACAGGATCCGTAGCCTGGAGTCGGCGGCGATGTGCCGGATCTGTGCCGGGGTGGAGGTGGCGTAGATGGGCACCGGGATGGCCCTCACTGTGGCGGCGCCGAAGTCGATCTCCGACCACTCGGGGCAGTTGTTCGCGAACAACCCGATGCGGTCTCCCGGCTGGATTCCCCGGTTCAACAGCCCTTGAGCCGCCTCGTCGATGCGCTTACCGAACTCCCGGAAGGTGTGAGTGCGCCAGCCCCCGCCGACCCGGATCCGGGTGGCTGGGCGGTCAGCGTGCTCGGCTATGGCCGCGCGCATCTGCACGGCGAGGTGCTGGATCATTGGTCCTCCTGGTCGGGAACCAAGGATAGAGGTTCATAGCGACGGCGAGTCCCTTAGGGCCTGCTGCGAAGAGCGTCGCCTGGGTGAGGACGCCCCGGACGGGACATCGGACCACCCGATCCGGTGCGCCGCAGCCGGGCATGACTTCCGCACCAGGACCCAACTACGGGCACAGCCGGTGGAGCCCGCACGTGACCGTGCCATCGTCCAGGGTCAGGACCGGGCCCGTTCCGGTGATGATGAGAACCGGGGCGAGATCGTTGACCGCCCGCACTGCGGGATCGTCCATGAGCACCGACGATCCCGCAGCTTCCAGGGCAGTTCGGGTCTTTCCGCAGGCGCGCACGCCCTCCAGCATCACCGCTCCGGAGATCCTGAGCGCACGTCTCATCGCGCCGTCCATCACGCGTGGAAGATACGCCCCTGTCACTATCCACCTCCCTGGCCTTGATTCCGCAGACGTTCTAGGCATCAGTTTGCAGACATCGTGGAGGCGGATATGCAGAATCCGTTCTCAGACGACCGGGATGCAGATCTCGGTGAGGTACTGCGCCGGATCCTGGACCTGTACCGGGCCAACGATGTAGCGGTTGTACATGGGACCGGTGATCTTCAGCCCGGAGCGGGTGATGTACTCGGCCAGTTCCTCGTTGACGGGACCGAACTGGTCGTAGCCGCCACGGAAGGTGGCCGCCGCGACCCGCTGTTCTGGCAGCTCCCGGATCACGAGCGGCTCGGATGCGACGGTGCCGGGGGCGACGGGTTCCCAGATCTCGATGTCGATGTCGGAGTCGCGATACTCGGGGTCGTGGAAGATGGCTCCACAGGGCTCGCCGGTGTACGTGAGGCCCTGCTTCTGGAACGCCTCCATGAATTTCGCCCACACCGTGTTTTCGTCGGTGTAGGAGTCGATCTTCGTGCGCAGGGCGGCGACGAGCTGCGCGGGATGGGTGGTGACGGTGATGTCGGCCATGGTGGCCCTCCTCGTGGTGTGGGAGATGAGTCTGTCGATCTCGGCGATGCGGTGGCGGACCGCCTCGGCGTCGGCGACGAGTTGATCGCGCTGCACGGCGAGCGCGCGACCCAGCGCCTCGGGGTCGTCGCGTTGCGGGAGCAGGGCGGCTATGGCGGAGACGGAGAACCCGACGTCACGCAGCTGACGGATCAGCGTCGCGTCACGCACCTGCGAGGATGCGTAGAACCGGTGACCGGTGAAGTCGTCGGTGGTGGCCGGGCTCAGGACGCCGTTGGCGTCGTAGTAGCGCAGCATCCGCACCGACAGCCGGGTGAGAGTGGAGAACTCCCCGATCCGGATCAGTCTCGTCTCGGTCATGACACCATCGTGGGACCTGACACCGTGTCAGGGTCAACCGGGCCGGATTCCCCATCCGGCCTCGCGACCTGCAAGACTCTCCGCCATGAATCCGGCACCCTGGCGCAATCGGCTGAGTTTCGGACTGGGCACACTCGGTCGCGACATGTCGGCCGCGCTGGTCAGCATGTACCTGATGTTCTACCTCACTGATGTGCTGCACATCTCGCAGTCGGCGACGGTGGTGGTGACGGTGGTTCTGGTGGCGATGCGGATCTTCGACGCCCTCAACGATCCCTTCATGGGTGTCATCGTCGACAACACCCGTTCCCGGTTCGGCAAGTTCAAGCCGTGGATCGCGCTGGGCGCGGTGCTGTGGGGGGCCGCCACGCTGGGAATCTTCGTGGATCTCGGATTCTCGGGGGCGGCCTTCCTGGTGTGGTTCACCGTGGTCTACCTGGTGTGGTCGGTGGCCTACACCATCAACGACATCTCCTTCTGGGGCATGCTGCCCGCCCTCTCCCAGGACCTGAAGGAACGGGAACGCATCGGGGTGATCGCCAGGATCTGCGCCAACCTCGGGTTGTTCTCGGTGGTGGTGGCGGTGGTGCCCGCGACGAAGGCCCTCGGCGGGCTGCTCGGCAGCGAGCAGCTGGGGTGGCTGGCCTTCGCCGCGCTGCTGGTGGTGCTGATGCTGGGTTTCCAGTCGTTGACGCTGCTGTTCACCCGGCAGCAGGTGGCGGTGGGGGCATCGCAGACCCCGTTCCGGGAGCTGGTGCGGGTGATCGGCCGCAACGACCAGCTGCTGTGGGCGGCGGGGGCGATGCTGTGTTTCATGGGCGGTTACATGACCGTCACGAGCCTCGGCATCTACTACTTCAAGTACGTCTACCGCGACGAGGCCGCCTACTCGGTGTTCGCCGCCATCCTCGCGGTGACGCAGCTGGCCGGGTTGGCGCTCTTCCCGCTGGTTCGAAGGTTCCTGCGTCGTTTCCAGATCCACACCTTGGCCACCCTCCTGTGCCTGGCGGGGCTGGTGGTGTTCTGGTTCGCGGGTTCGTCGCTGACGGTGGTGGCGGTCGCGGGGGTGCTGCTGTTCACCGGGCAGGCTTTCATCCAGTTGCTGATGCTGATGTTCGTCGCCGACTGCGTCGAGTACGGGCAGTGGAAGCTGGGACGTCGCAACGAGTCGGTGACGTTGGCGGTGCAGACGTTCATCTACAAGGCCTCGAACGCCATCGGCAGCGGGTTCGTCGGCCTGGCGCTGCTGGTCTCCGGGATCAGCGGAGCCCGGGGGGTCGAGGACGTGACTGCTGCCGGGATCGTCGCATTCAAGTCGGTGATGCTGCTGATCCCCATGGCTCTGATCGCGACGAGCTGGCTGATCCTGCGAGCCGGCTACCGGCTCGACGAGAAACGCTACACCGAGATCCTCGCCGATTTGGAGGGCGGGGAAACCTCCGCCTGACGATCTCCCCTCCCCGGGGCGAATCCATCTCCCCGACCACACTCGCCCTGGTTTCGACACGACCAGTTCGCCGAGCGAGCAGGCCGGCTCAGCCGGTTTCTTGCGACGCTCTACCCGAGGGTCAGCAGGGCGGCCACCGCTATCTCGAGGGCGTCTTCGAACATGGTTTCGCGTTCGGCGGCCGTGAGGTCGGCGGAGTGGTCGAGGAGGTGATCGGAGACGGTCAGCACCGCCAGGGCCTCGGCGTTGTTGCGGGCGGCCGCCGCGTACAGACCCGCGGCCTCCATCTCGACCGCGAGGGTACCCAGCTTGGACAGCTCCGGGATGATGTCGGTGCGGGGGTGGTAGAAGTAGTCGCTGGTGAAAACGGAACCGACGTGAACCGCCCTGCCGCTGCCCCGTCGCGCCTGCGTCACGGCGGCGGCGAGCATGTCGAAGTCCGGCGCCAGCGACAACGTCACCCCGGGGACCGCGACGGTGGCCACCGAGGAGTCGGTGTGCGCGGCGGAGGCGATCACGACGTCGCGGACGCGCACCTTGGGCGAGAAGGCCCCGCAGGTCCCGACCCGGCAGATGCGCCTCACCCCGTGACGGGAGAACAGTTCAGTGGCGTAGATGGACATCGACGGAACCCCCATCCCGGAGGCGGTCACGGTGACGGGAACCCCGTCGAGGGTGCCGGTCCAGGTTCCGATGCCCCGGACGTCGGAGACCAGCTGGGCGCCATCGAGCCGGTTCCGGGCGATGTGTTCGGCGCGACGCGGATCACCGGGCATGAGTACCAGAGGGGCGATCTCACCGATTTCACGGGAGAAGTGTGGGGTTGAAGACATGACAAGAGCCTAGCCACGTACGATGACCGGATGGATGCCACCGGCGACGTGGTGCTGAGACCACCCGAACCCTCCGACGCCGAACCCCTGCACCTGCTTTTCCGGGACCCCGAGGTGATGCGTTGGATCGGGGATGGGCGGGTGCGGAATCTCGCGTACTACGAGGATTTCGTGCACCACCAACGCGAGTTGTTCCACACCAAGGGCTACTGCTTCCACACGTTGTGCGTCGAGGGCCGGGTAGCCGGCTTCGCGGGCCTTCACGACTGGAACGCGGAGTGGGGGCCGACGGGATCCGTCGAGCTCGGATACCGGCTCGGAAAGCGTTACTGGGGCCGGGGCATCGCATTCGACGCGGCGCGCAGGGTACTCTCGGGTGTCCCACATCTGCCGCTCACCGCGATGATCGCGGTCGGGAACACCCGATCCGAACGCTTGGCGCTGCGACTCGGATTCGTGGCCGCCGAATCCTATCGGATCCCGGGTGGCGGCGAGGCCCGCTGCCATCGTCGCGGGGCGGGTACCGGGTCGTGAGAAAGTTCAAGCCCCGGATCCATCCGATCCGGGGCAGTGGCAGGTGTTGGATTTGAACCAACGTAGGCAACGCCGACGGTTTTACAGACCGCTCCCTTTGGCCGCTCGGGCAACCTGCCGAACGCTGGCTGACCAGCGACGGAAAGAGTATCAGTGCCGGACGGATACGTCCAACCCGGGGTGCGAGCGGGCTCCCGTGAAAAGTTTTGAGGCTGTGGTGAAAGGTTTTGTACCGTGTACCCCACATTTTCTTTCCACATGACATAACTCGCGGGATGCGGAGCGACGGGGTGGCGGGTCGCGGGTGGCGGAGCGGCGGCGGGGAGAAAAACCGGGCGAGGCTGGCACAATGGGTGCCCCACGATCCGAGGAGGAACCCATGGCAGCGGACAGCTCTTTCGACGTCGTCAGCAAGGTTGATCGCCAAGAGGTAGACAACGCGCTGAACCAGGCCGCCAAGGAGGTGTCGCAGCGCTTCGATTTCAAGAACACCGACTCCTCCATCCGCTGGTCCGGGGAGGCCATCGAGATCGAGTCGAGCGGCGAGGAGCGCGCGAAGGCGGTGCTGGATGTGTTCCAGTCGAAGCTCGTCAAACGCGGGGTGTCGTTGAAGGCTCTCGACACCGGCGAACCCCGCATCTCCGGGAAGAAGTGGAAGATCACCTGCACCACCAAACAGGGCATCAAGCAGGAGGACGCGAAGAAAATCTCCAAACTGGTGCGCGACGAGGGTCCCAAAGGCGTGAAGGTGCAGATCCAAGGTGACGAGCTGCGAGTCAGCTCGAAGTCACGCGACCACCTCCAAGAGGTCCAGCGCCTCATCAAGGAGGCCGACTACGACTTCGCCGTCCAGTTCGTGAACTACCGCTGACCCATCGGGGTCGCCGAGCCGACCGCCAGCGACGGGGATGGCGCCGGGAGTGCCCGTCCCTGTGGCCGCTGGGCCATCGCGGCGATACCGCGACCCATCAGGCTTTCGCGACCGCCAGGAACATCGGGAAGTCCTGGCGCTCGCCGTCAACCTCCTTGCCGACCACCCCGGCGTCGTGGAAACAGACGTCGCGGTATCCCGCCTTCTCCAGCCAGCCACGCAGCTCGTCGCGGCAGAAGCCGTGATGGCCGTGGAAATCGACGACAGTGGCGTGGTAGCGCTTCGCGGCGTCGTGGTCGAGGTCGGCGATCGCCACCACACCGCCTGGGGTCATCACCCGAAGCAGCGCTCCCAGCAGGGCCGGCACGTCATCGACATGGTGGAGAAACATCTGCGCCAGCGCCAGCTCGTAGGGACCACCCGGGATCCCCTCGGCGAGGTCGGTCACCGCGGCGCTCCACCCCTCCAACCTCTCGGACGCCAAGGCCTTCGACGCGACCTCGATCATCGCAGGTGAGGCGTCCAGCAGGGTGGTGGGCCCAAGCACGTCGGCCAGGCAGCGGGCGAGCATTCCCGTTCCGGAACCCAGCTCAACCGTCACCGGATGTCCATCGAGGGGCACCACCGAACGCATAACTGCAGCGACCCTTCGAACCCTGGCCATCCGCTCCAGGTCGTCGTCCCAGGTGGCAGCCCGTTCGTCAAAATCTTCACCCATGGCCTGAGCCTACCGGGCAGCTTCGGTGGCCCGCTTCGGGATCAGGTGGACCACCGCGACAATCACCGCTCCGACCGCGAGGCCAAGCGCAGCGGAGCACGCGGTCTCCACCACCCATTCGAGCACCTCACCGGTCACCGGCACCGAGGCGGTGGCATGGGCCAGACCATGCACCAGTCCCAGGGGCGCACCCCACCCGAGCTTGGCGGCCCCATCGAGCAGGATGTGGCCACCGACCCACAGCATGGCGGCGATCCCGATCACCGACAGCGCGGCCAGCAACTTCTGCATAGCACCCACCAGAAAACCCCCGAGCGCACGCCCCGCCCCCGTGCCCTCCTTCAGTTTCAGGCCGACGTCGTCCATCTTCACGATCAACGCCACCACGCCGTAGACCAGCAGCGTGATCAGGATCCCGACCAGCACCAACGTGATCGCACGGCGCCAGAAACCCTCCTCGGCGAGGGAATTCAAAGAAATCACCATGATCTCCGCGGACAGGATGAAATCGGTGGTGACGGCACCGCGCACCAGGGCGTTCTCGTCCTGCTCGCCGCGATCCGCGACCGGCTCCTCCTCATGATGTCCAGAGAGCGCCTCCCAGAACTTCTCGGCGCCCT
This sequence comes from Arachnia propionica, assembly GCF_037055325.1. Lineage (NCBI taxonomy): Bacteria > Bacillati > Actinomycetota > Actinomycetes > Propionibacteriales > Propionibacteriaceae > Arachnia > Arachnia propionica. Next base: position 2,350,881 of record NZ_CP146373.1, read on the forward strand.
CAAAACACAGATAGGTGCCGCCGAGCATCAGAATCGGAGTCAGGATCCAGGGAATGAACTGGCTCAAAGCCAGCGCCACCACCAGGATGATCGCCTTGTTCCGCAACGATCCCTTCGCGATCCGCCAGATGATCGGCAGTTCCCGGGCAGGGCTCAGGCCCGTGACGTAACGGGGAGTGACGGCGGCATCGTCGATCACCACCGCCATTGCCTTGGTGCTGGTTACGCTGGTCAGTTTTGCGATCATCGCCACGTCGTCCAGCAGCGCGGCCAGGCCTCCGGCCATGTGTTTCCTCCAACTTCTCGGGTCGTCACAGAAGGTAGCACTCCGGTCGGCACTACCATGCGACGCCATGAGCACCCTGCGCCTGATCTCCCACAACGTCAACGGCATCCGCGCCGCCCTGCGCCGAGGCCTGCACGATTTGTGGCGACGCGAGAGGGCCGATGTCATCTGCCTGCAAGAGGTGCGCTGCCGCCTCAAAGACCTGCCCGGCGACGCCTTCGCCGGCCACCACGTCGCGTGGTCCATCGGCGAGCTGGCGGGTCGCAACGGCGTGGCGGTCCTGACCCGTGATGCGCCGGAACGAGTCGCCACCCTCGACGGCACCGCGATGGTCGTCGCACCCGACGGCACAGCCAGCGAGTCGGAGGTGGACCGGGTGGGCAACCGTGACCTAGCTGCCTTCGCCGGCGAGGGCCGCTACGTGGAAGTGGATCTGGCCGGGGCGCCCATCCGTGTGGCCTCCCTCTACCTCCCCAAGGGCGCCGTTCCGGAACACCACGCCCGGAAACCCGAGGAAGCTGACACCCCGAAATACGAACGAAAGATGAAATTCATGTCCGGGCTGGCACGTCACTTGACTCAGGCCCGCAGATCCGCGGCGCAGGCCGGGCGCGAGTACGTGATCGTCGGTGACTTCAACATCGCCAACACCCGACATGACCTCAAGAACTGGCGTTCCAACCAGCGCACCGATGGTTTCCTGCCCGAGGAACGCGACTGGTTCACCGCTCAGCTCGGTCCCCGGACCCTCGTCGACGTGGTGCGTGCCATGCACCCGAACCAGGACGGCCCCTACTCGTGGTGGTCGTGGCGAGGCCAGGCGTTCGCGAACGACGCGGGCTGGCGCATCGACTACCACCTGACGACGCCGAGGCTGGCACGGTCGGCGGTTAGGGCGGAATCGCTGCGCGAGTCCGATTACGACTCCCGGGTCAGCGATCACTGCCCCGTCGCAGTCGACTACGACCTGACCATGCTCTCCTGAGAAACCCCGGCGTCCCATTGCTGGGTGAGTTCGTGGGCCTTCACGGATTCCCAGATCGCCCAGATCAGCAGCAGCGCAACCAGCCAAGTTCCGTTCCGAACCGCGAAGACCATGGCTTCGTAGGCCAGCAGAACCGCGGAAATGATGATCGCGATCCGGAGCCGGCGGGTGCTGGGGCGGGTCATGGGAAACAACACCCCTCCCCACAGCAGGTACCAGGAGTGGAGGGCCGGGAGGGTGAACGCCGACAGCAACAACCCCCACCCGGTGAAGTTGAGGGGGCGACGTCCGAGGTGCCGGATAGCCAGCCACACAATCCCGATGGCACAGACCAGAAGTCCGAGGGAACGCATCGCCCCCACGGCTGCTTTGCCATCCTGATCGATGCCCATGAGGTTGAGGAGGTATTCAATGGCTTCGCCCAGCAGGTTGAACGGCGAGGCGCTGGTGACCTTGCCGGGAACATCGACCGCGTTCACCCAGCCGAATCCGAGCCCTGTCACGACACTCAGCAGCACGAATACCGCCACTGAAACGGCCAACGACGCCAAGGCCCTGGCCGCGGCAGCTGCCAGGGGACGAAGTTTCCAGGAGGTCCAGGGGTGGGTGATGAAGGGCAGGGCCACTGCGACGAAGACCGCAGGCTGTTTGATGGCGGCCCCCACCCCGACTGCGACCGCCCCCCACCACCAGGTGCGCCACCTGGTGGTGACCCAGATCCCCATCATCGCCAGGCCCATCATGAGGGCGTCGTTGTGGGCACCGCCCACAAAGTCGATGATGACGATGGGGTTGGCCAGGACGAACCAGCTGGCGGCAGCCGGGTTAATGCCGAAACGCCCCGCAATCCGAGGCACACACCACCCGATCATTCCCACACCGATCAGCGCGGGAAGCCGCATGATCACCGCGGACCAGTAGGGATCGAATCCAACCAGCACGATCAACCAGTGGTTCATCCTGAGAGCCAGGGGTCCGTAGGGTGCCGCTGTATCGCGCCACACCCAGGCCACCTGGTCGGCGAACTGCCCGGGCAGGATCCCGGGACCCACCAGGTAGGGGTTGAGATCGTTGTGGAGCAACCAGCCCTGGGCCGCGTAAGAGTAGGCGTCGTGACTGAAGATCGGCGGAGCGATCAGCATGGGGGCCGCGACGATCACGAGCATTGCCCAGTGACGCAGCTGCGGCTGTCCCCGCGCTTCTCGCCGCGCCGGGCGCACCCTGAGCCAAAACTCGAGCATCAGGGCCAGCCCTGCCATGGTGATGGCGGTTCCGACCCACGTCCACTCGACGCCAGCCAGCCCGTACGAGGACATCGCTCGGGTCAGCGGGGAGGTCCGAGGCAGGTAGGCGGGGGTCAGTGACCCCAACACCAGCAGCACCGAACCAAGGCATCCCGCAAGTACGGCACGTGTGTTGAAGGCGTCCTTGAAAGCCTTCAGCCCACGTAGCGCCGCAGCCTGCACCACCTGCATCAATTCTCCTCCCGCTGCCGCATCCAGCGGACGAGATGATCGGCGCCACCGCTCAGTTCGCCGCCCATCGAAACCCTTCCCGCAGGCTTGTCAAGGGCGCGCATCGGCGTTTCGCGGGATGAAAGGTCGATCTGGGCCATGGGAGGCATACTACGGGTCGGCGACATCAGAAGCTTCTCCACCTCCTGCCTGCGCCCTGCCATGAAGGCCATTTCGACGAGCCGCTATACACTTGCCCGAGGCTTTGAGAGTGAGAGGGTTGTTCGTGGCTGAGACGCGGTCGCTAGATCGGGTGGTGATCCGCTTTGCTGGGGATTCCGGCGATGGAATGCAGTTGACGGGGGATCGTTTCACTGCCGAATCGGCTTCGCTCGGCAACGACATCGCCACCCTGCCCAACTATCCAGCAGAAATCCGCGCCCCGCAGGGCACCCTTCCTGGAGTCTCCTCCTTCCAGGTGCACTTCGCCGACTACGACATCGTCACCCCTGGCGACCGGCCCGACGTGCTGGTAGCCATGAACCCGGCTGCGCTGAAGGCCAACCTCGGTGACCTTCCCAAGGGCGGGGTGATCATCGTTGATGAGGGCGATTTCACAAAACGCAACCTGGCGAAGGTCGGATGGGACGCGAACCCACTGATCGACGGTTCCCTGGCCGACTGGAAGGTCCATTCTCTGGACCTGACAGGCATGGCGACGGCAGCGGCGAAACCCTTCGGGCTGGGCCGCAAGGACGCGGGGCGCACGAAGAACATGTTCGCTCTGGGATTGCTGTGCTGGTTGTACTCCCGCGACACCTCCGGGACCATCGACTTCCTGAAGACCAAGTTCGCGTCGAAACCCGAGATCCGCGACGCGAACCTGGCGGCCTTCCGAGCTGGACACGCCTATGGGGAGACCACCGAGGTCTTCGAGCATCGCTACCACGTGGCCTCGGCCCCCATGAAGCCCGGTCGCTACCGCCAGATCACCGGGAACCTCGCCACCGCGTACGGTTTGATGGCGGGTGCCGACCGCGCCGGGATGCAGCTGTTCCTGGGGTCCTACCCGATCACCCCCGCCTCCGACATCCTCCACGAGCTGAGCCGCCGCAAGGACGCCGGCGTGGTCACGGTGCAGGCGGAGGACGAGATCGCGGGCATCTGTTCCGCGCTGGGCGCCTCCTACGCGGGCCTGCTCGGAGTGACCACCACATCGGGGCCCGGCATGGCCCTGAAGATGGAGGCCGTCGGTCTGGGCGTGATGACCGAACTGCCCCTGGTGATCGTGGACGTGCAGCGCGCCGGACCGTCAACGGGGATGCCGACCAAAACCGAGCAGGCCGACCTGTTCCAGGCGATCCTGGGGCGCAACGGCGAATCCCCTGTGGCGGTGTTGGCGGCCCGCTCCCCCGCGGATTGTTTCGCCACCGCCGTCGAGGCCTGCCGGATCGCGGTGAAGTACCGGACCCCGGTGATCGTGCTCACCGACGGCTACCTGGGCAACGGGGCGGAGCCGTGGCGAATCCCGGATCTGGACGACATCGACCCGATCATCCCCGGTTACGCCACCGAACCGAACGCGACCGATCCCAAGGGCAAACCCGTCTTCCATCCGTATCTGCGCGACGAGAACCTGGCGCGCGCCTTCGCGGTGCCCGGCACCCCGGGGTTGGAGCACCGCATCGGGGGGCTGGAGAAGAACTCCGCCACGGGCGCGATCTCCTACGTCCCCGACAACCACGACCTGATGGTGCGCACCCGGCAGGCGAAAATCGACGGCATCGTCCGCGACATCCCCGATGTCGAGGTCCACGACCCCTCCGGACGGGCCCGGTTGCTGGTGCTGGGGTGGGGTTCCACCTACGGGCCCATCACAGCCGCCGCACGCCGGGTACGGCTGGCGGGTCGCGAGGTGGCGACGGCCCACCTGCGTCACCTCAACCCGATGCCCGCCAACCTGGGGGATGTGCTTCGCGGCTACGACAAGGTGCTGGTGCCCGAGATGAACCTGGGGCAGCTGGCCTTCTTGCTGCGCGCCCGATACTTGGTGGACGTCCAGAGTTATTCACGGGTGCGGGGGCTGCCCATTTCGGTGGGTGAGCTGGAGGCCGACCTGACCGCTGAGATCGACTCACTGGAGGTGGAATGATGCACGGGCTCGCCGGGCTTCCCCTCGCGCAGGCACCGCAATCCCGGAAGGACTACACCAGCGACCAGGAGGTGCGTTGGTGTCCTGGCTGCGGCGATTACGTGATCCTGTCCACCTTCCAGGCCATGATGGCCGACCTCGGCATCGCCCGGGAGAACACCGTCGTGATCTCCGGCATCGGGTGCTCGTCGCGCTTCCCCTACTACGTGGACTGCTACGGAATGCACTCCATCCACGGTCGCGCCACCGCTATCGCCACCGGGGTCGCGGCGGCCCGCGAGGATCTCAACGTGTGGGTGATCACGGGTGACGGTGATGCGCTGTCGATCGGCGGCAACCATCTCATCCACGCACTGCGGCGCAATGTGAACATCAACATCCTGCTGTTCAACAACCGCATCTACGGGCTGACGAAAGGGCAGTACTCCCCCACCTCGGAGCAGGGCAAGCTGACCAAGTCCACGCCCTACGGCTCCTTGGACGTGCCGTTCAACCCGGTGGCGCTGGCGCTCGGCGCGGAGGCGTCGTTCGTGGCGCGCGCCGTCGACTCCGATAGAGCTCAGCTCACTGACGTCATGAACGCGGCGGTCCGGCATCGTGGCGCCGCCCTGATCGAGATCTACCAGAACTGCCCAATCTTCAACGACGAGGCCTTCGACGCCCTGAAGGGCCCGGAGTCGGCGAACGCGCTGATCCGGCTCCGCGACGGTGAACCCGTGGTTTTCGGCACCGAGGAACAGTTCTGCGTGGTCCGGGAACCCGACGGGGGGTTGCGGGTCGCCGAAACCGCCACCACTGCCCCGGAGAGGATCGTCATCCACGACACGAGACGCCCGGACCCGTCACAGGCCTTCGCCCTGGCGCAGCTCACCGACCACGGCGTGATGCACCGCGCCCCGGTCGGGATCTTCCGGCAGGTGGAACGTCCTGCCTACGACGACCTGCTGCGCGCGCAGGTGGCCGAGGCACGCGCGGAGAGTCCGCACGATGCATTGCAGGCCGCCATGTCCGGGAAGAGTTTCTGGAAAATCGACTGAAATATCGTGTGGGCAGTGTGTGGGCCCGGCGATCCGTGGATCGCCGGGCCCACACACTGAAGCAGGTTTTTCTTATCTGTCTTCCCAGACCACCTTGGGATCATCCTCGGCAACATTGAGCGTCGCCTTCGGGAATCTCGATCCCTTACCGAATCCCCAGAGATCGCACGGCTCTGTTCCGCTCGAGTCGGTGCACGTGGCAGACAGGCTCACAGAACCCATGTCTCTGGCGGAGATGATCGTCGGTACCGACGAACCCGGCTCAGGAACGACATTCTCCAGCTTGTATGCATTCTCGGAGTCCTGAGTGCGCGTGATACTACCCTCAACGAGGGTGGTTCCATCCTTCAGCGTGCCGCTGATGGCCATGTTGCACCCTGGATCGAGATTCGTGGAGGCCAGGCAGGCCTTTGCCTCCGGGACCACCTTCTCACGGAACAGATCGATGCCAGCCTGACTCACCTTGAGCTTGAGATCCGAAGATGGCGTGTCGTTCTTGCTGCTGGTGATGAGGATGGTGTTTTCTCCTTCAACCTCAAGGTACTTGTTGGCAGATGCGACGACATAACTTCCCGGGAAAGCCGAGCGGTTCGTCTCACTGCTCTTGACAGTCACGCCGTTCACGGTGAGATCGACCCCCTTGAGCATGTACAGCCCCAAGGTGGGAAGAGACGTGAAGATCTTGTTGTCGCTGGAGCCAACCGTGTACTCTTCGGTAGCCGGCTCACCGGCCACCTTGTAGGTGACAGAAACCTTTTGGGAACTACTGTACTCAGTCGTGACTTCACCGACCGTTATCTCGGTGATCGGGGCCCGGGTCAGCGAATCTTTCAACACCTCGTCGGTGAGCAACGATGCATCGGATGTGGCGGATGAGGAGCCCAGGAATTTCTTGGCATCCTCCGCGCGTCCCTCCGAAACCGCGGTCAAATAATTCGTAACAACGGCTTTAGCTGCTTCTTTGGGGTCCGCAGGCAGTTCTGAACCGTCCCCTCCCGCAGCAGTCTTGTTGGAGAACACACCCGAGAGCACCAGCACCAGCGCCACGACCACCACCGCGGCGACAAGACCCAGGCCAATCCACAGCGGGGTCTTCGACTTTTTCACCGGGTTCCCTGCCCCCTGCTGGAGATGACCCGCCGCATATATAGGTTGCTGCCCTGTGTACCCTTGCCCGGGTCCCTGCTGTGGCGGCCCCTGGTGGGAGGACCCCGGATCCTGTTGTGGATTCTGCGAAGGACCTTGGTAAGGCCCCTGTTGCCCAGAGCCCTGGTTCAATGCGTTCGGTTTCCCCGACGCGTGGCCCCCTTGGGGTTGCTGTCCCCCCGGGGGAACGAACTGCGGGGCATCCGCCTGCACTTCAGCGTGCGGCGCCGATGTTTCCTGTGGCTGCTGCGGAACGGGGTTCTCCTGCTCTCCCGACTGACCGGAGGCATCGGGCCCGTGCGGTGTTGACATCTGTTTCCTTCCTCACCCGCTTCCGGAGCGTCTCAGCTCACGGAAACCGGGGCAACATCGAACTCGGTCGTGAGCCCAGATCATCACGCAGACCCACTCCAACACGCTACACCACGCAGCGCTCTCGCGAGAGGCCTCGAGGATGTGATTCCGGGTTTTTCCACATTCCCATGCACCTGCCCCACTGAACAGGCCAGAACAGGGCTAGACGATCCAACCAGCGCACCCCGATGCTCCATGGTGGGTCTAGCGATGGCCCAGCACCCTCACGGATTCTTTCCCGGACATGAGCTGCAGCTCAGCGAGAACCGGGCGCTGAGAAAGAGGAAGTTGTGGAGGGACCAGACTCATCCAGCCAAGGCCCCTCCCCAAGGACGCACCCCCCGCGTCACGTACGCCGGTGGCCCAGTACTGTCCGCTACCTGTTGCCCGGCGCCACTGGCGCCGGGCAACAGACGGGAACAGCAGATTCGGCCCCCGGCTCGCTGCCGTTCAGATTCCCTTCCGCAAGGTCGCCGGTTTCCTCGTGAAACATCGGCGGACCAAGGACAGTCGATGCAGCGCGCATGGCCGACACCCCCATGACGGCCATGCGCGCATTTCGCGCGTCGACGTATCTCCCCATCCCGGAATCCCCTGAACTCACTCGCATGATTCGACAGCGGATTGAAGCTATCAGGAAAATCTGTCCACTGAAAGGAGGACAATGATCACACACTTGCCGAAAGGCCACATGAGGGGAGGGGTGGGATTCCTTGGGCAGAACTGAATCCCACCCCTCCTGAGGGGCGCAGCGCGCCATTGCGCCGCCAGCCGAAGGGGGATACGGCTCTTTACCCCCAGGGCGCACGGAGCGCCCGTTCTGATGGCTCACCTAAGAGCCACATTCGCTTGTCATGTCATGTCGCGATCACACGCTTGATGGACCACGAAACCAAGAGGTTTTCCCTCCTCCCGACGAAGACTTTCTCGCGAGACTGTCACGAGCCAAAAAGCGCAGCGCAATCGGACAGGAGACACTCAGCGAGCAACCGCATGAAACATCACTGACCCAGCAGGAACAGTACATACACCCTCTTCCCTGCAACGCATTCAAAAGAGACATATGATTTACTGACATCTCTGCGCTCCACATTCTTTAGGAAACAGGTTTCTACTGAGCAAAAACGGCCTCTGAACTTTTCTCAACAACACCGGAGGTCGCCGGCTTATGCAGCTCACAGAAGCCAGAGCAGCAGCTTGGCAACACGCATCGAATCGACTCATTTTCGCCCCTCACGTTTTCCGACAGGACGTCCGACATGTCTGCCGGCCAGCGCACCAGCAACCGCGACCACGCACAGCAACCCCACCACCAGCCCAGGCGGCGTCGACTCCTCAGGCTCAGCTCCCGAAGATTCCTCCTTGTTCGGCCCCTGTTGGTTGGCGATGAGCACCTCGGAAAGCATCGCCGGGGAGGTCTCTACGAAACGTTCGCCGTTCTCGACCAGCCGAGAGAACCCAGACGCTCCACCTGCGCCATCCGAGTGCGCATCAAACATGCGACGAGACGGCGAAGATTTTCTCCTCACGGAGGATGGAAGCCAAAGAGACCTTTCTCCAGAACATACTTCTTCGCCGCCACGAAGAGTAAGGCTCGCACCTCTAGATTTCTCCAGGAGTCTCGCAAGACGAGCGCAATGCGATGGCATCTCCTTCAGGGATGATTCCGCGCGACGGTTCAGCCCTATCATCTGAGTCCAGAAAGCATCGCCTTCACCTCCACCAGCAGTATGGAATTGACCACGAAAACAGATGCGCACCACCATCTCAGGCATGATCCGCGCTCCGCTTTCCTCCAGGTCAACTTGGAGTCCCCAAAGGCTCCCGGCAAAGCCCGCTTGCCGCCACCGTTCCATTTCACCGACAGCCGTCGATGTCCCAGCAGCCAGAAAAGCCACCAATGCCCCAATCACGACTACACGCAGAAGGCGATCGACTCCGCTGACCTTGCGCCTACCCCCAAACTTCAACTCGCCCCCATCTCCATAAAGAGTTGATTCTTTGAACAACACCCAACTTAACAGAAGTTACCCTTCACGGCGAGGGCATCGCGTCGAAACTCTGGCCGTTCGTCCAAGAAATCCCGTGTCTTCGGGCCAAAAGTCACCACGCAGGAACGGCTGCAGTGAGCAAAAACTTTGTTCACCGAGAGTAGCACTGCGGATTGACGGGAGCATTCACGTTGATTGAATCAACTCACATGGATGTCAACGGATGGCCAAACCCCTCAAACAGGATTCATCTGAGGACACAACTTTCAGACATCATCATGCCGCGGCAGGGCCAGAGCAAACGGGCAGCACCTGATTGACTGCCCGGCCTTTGCGGTCGGGACGCCATGGAATGGGAGGGATAGAGCGGATCGCTATTACCGATCACGTGACGGTGCTCATTCACAGGACACGCTCTGCGCAGCGAGTGCCTTGACCGCGACGAGTTTGGTGGAGACAGCGCCTGAACGTCGTTGTTCGAGGACACGCAACGGGCCCTGATTCCGTAGAACCGGGGCCCGCGTACTTCGTGGGTTACTCAGCGCCTCAGGCGCCGGTCTTCGGCAGACCCGGTTTCACCGGCGGCGGAAGCGGCCTGACCGGGGTCGGGGTGACGGTAACCGTCGACGTCGGAGTCGGCGTTGGACTCGGCGTCGGAGTGACCGTCGGGGTCGGTGTTGGGGCGCCACACACCGGCTGATCCTTAGTAGTAGTGAACGTCGCACTAGTTTCACTCACCCGGGTCCAGCCCTCCGGCAACACACCACCAAACTGGAACCCAGCCTTCGCAGTAGCCGACGCCGTAACAGTCACCTTCCCAGCCTTGACCTCAACCTTCGGCTCAGAAAACTCCACACCCTCAACCGGATCAAACACCGCAGAAGGAGCCGAAGGAGTCAACGAATCCGCAGGACAGGTACCCACATCAACCCTCGGAACAACCGGAATCACACACTTCGGCTGCGTCACCGTCGTCGTATAGGTCACCACACCATTGACCACACTCCAGCCCTCAGGGAGATTCGCAGTATCAATCCGATACCCAGGCCTCGCCGTCGCAGTCACAGTGACACTCACCCGATCACCATCACTAGTGATAACAGGCTCCCCATAATCAATCTGCTCGGTATCCTCAACACCCGAAACACTCGGCCGGGTAGGGGTAGTCGAATCAACCGGACACACCCCCGCCTTCACAACCGGAACCACCGGCACCACATCCCGGGTGCAGGTCGGCTGAGCAACGACCTTGGTGAATGTGAAAGAACCATCACCATTCGCAACCCACCCCTCAGGCAGGTTCTTCTCATCAACCTTCCTGCCAACCACCGGCGTAGCAGTCACCTTGACCGTCACCTGATCCCCAGCCCTGGTGAACTGCGGCTGGGAGTAAGTGATGCCCTCTGTAGGACCAACCTCAACCGTAGGATCCGACGGCTCCGAAGCACCCGGAGCACACACACCCGGCGTCACCTTCACAGAACCCACGACCACACCCGGCTGACTCACCGGATTCGTCAAAGTCACCTCGAGAGTTTTCAAACCCTCAACCGTCACCTGGGCACTGTTCGCATCCGGAGCTCCATCAGTCACACCATCCCCGGAAAACGCGGGGTCGCCGAACTCCACCCCAGCCACAGCCGGAACCTTCTCCGTGAACGTCACAACAGTCCCATGAGGAACGTTGTTCAAGGTCGTCAGCGTCCCATCGCCCTTCACGTTCAAGGTTCCGGTCCTCACCTGCCCCTTGACCGTGTAGCTGTAATCCACCGGAAAGACGGTATCCGTCGGCACCGCGCCAGCCGCGTCATTGGCCACGGTCTTCCCAAGAGTCACATGCCCAACGGTGTCGCTACCCCCTGCACCGGTTCCACCGCCGGCTGCTTCCCGGATGGCTGTTGCTTCGTAGGAATTATCATTGACCTTGACGGCGTTCGGGTACTGCCCACCGACGAGAATCTCCTCACCAACAGAAAGAATGTACTCAAACAGGTACATGTCATCCCCAGAGAATTCTTCGGAGTTGTTGTAGGTGAGTTGTATCCGACTGGTGTCGTCGATGTTTGCGGTCACGCCCGGATAATTAGCACCATCATTCTTGTAAACGACGGTGCGGCAGTCAGCACGCCAGTTCTCGTTCCAGCACAGAGGATTGTTGTTGGGGATCCGGTAGAGAATGACTTCTCCCGGCTTCGCGGTCAGCGTAGAGCCCGGAACCTTAAACGTGTCATCAATCGTCAGGGTTTTACCACTCAGCTCCTGCCCGGGGATGCGAATCTTCCAGGCCAAGCTGTCGTAGGGATCCCCAAGGAAGTAGCCAACTTTTGAAATGTCGTCAGGAACATACGGGGAATAGCCGATGTCCGTCTGCCCGTTCGGGAGCGGAACCTCAATCGGCGTTCCTCCGTTAACGAGCAATGTGGCGGTATCTCCCGTGTGAGTTGCCCCCACCCTGGTGTTGATGAAGAACTCGCCGCCCACACCAGTCTTGCCGACGACGTTGCCGTTCAGGACGCACGACACCTCAGCCCGGGAAACAGTACAGGTCCCGTAGCTGACGGGATCCTGAGCCGAACCAACCAGTTCAAAGGTGCCGCTGGTTCCCTCGAAAGCAGCAGGCAGGCCGATCGTGAAGGTGTCGCCTTCCTGGCCGCTGTAGTCGTTGATGGCCCAGCGACCGCTGAGCTCCACATCATTCCAGACGTAGGTGGGCCCAGCAGGCGACGTCTTGTCCGTCAGCTCCACGCTTCCAGGAACGATCGGATTAATCACGTCAGCATGCGCCGTCTGCACACCCTGTACCAGTCCGAACAGGACCATCGCTACCACGAGCAACAACGGACCGAAACGCCCTCTGCTCTCCCAAGTCCGCTTCTGTTTCACAACAGCTTCCCCCATGTTTTAAATCACGCTACCGCGCAATCGCTTAGAAGTTCCTACTTCCAGTCGATTAGCACATACGCGGGGTTAGCGTAGCCGTCCGCGATGATTCCCTCATCTTCCCTTTTGTACATTACGGAAAGATGGATGTGGGTGACGAAGGAAACGGTCGGGGCCCGATCACGCGATATCGGGCCCCGACCAATGAGAACAGGAAATCAGGCGCCGGTCTTCGGCAGACCCGGCCTCACCGGAGCCGGAAGCGACCTGGCCGGAGTCGGCGTGACCAACGGAGACGGAGACGGGGTCGGGCTCGGAGTGGTCGGAACTTCGCAGACGGGGAGCTCAACTTCTCCTGCGAAGACAGCGGTCTTGGCGTCAATCCGTTTCCAGCCCTCCGGCATCGGGCCACCGAACTCATGGCCTTCCTGGGCAGTTGCAGTGACGGTGACGGTCACCTTGCCATCAGCGACCTTGATCTCCGGTTGGCCGTACGTGACCCCGGGGGTTTCGGCCACCGTGACGGTGGGTTGCGACGGAGTGGTGGAGTCGACGGGACACGCCTGCGCACCGACGGTCGGGGTCACGGGGGTGACGGTCTTCACGCAGGTCGGCTGGGTGATGGTGGTGGTGAAGGTGTAGGTGCCGTCGCTATTGGCCTTCCAGCCTTCCGGCAAATGCTGGTCATCGATCTCCCTGCCCGTCGCAGGGGTGGCGGTGACCTCGACGGTCACCTTGTCACCGGAGGTGGTGAGCTTTGGGGTGGAGTAGGTGATGCCGTCGGTCTCGCCGACCTTGACGGTGGGTTTGGAGGGCTCGCTGGAGCCCGGTGTGCACACGCCGAGGGTGACTTCGACCGGGGCCAGTTTCGGGTTCACGTGGTTGGTGAGGGAAACCTCGACGGTCTTGAGGCCCTCGATGGTGACCTGGGCGCTGTTGGCGTCGGGAACCCCGTCCTTGACGCCCTGCCCCGAGAACGCCGGGTCGCCATAGTCGATGTCACCGCTGGAGGGAACCTTCTCGGTCAGGGTGACAACGGTGCCATTCGGGACGTTGTTGAGGGTTTCGAGGGTGCCATCGGCCTTCACCGCTAGCTCGCCACTGCGTGTCTGCCCCTTGTATTGATAGGACCAGGTCACCGGGTAGGCGGTGTCGGCGGGGACCTGGCCGCCCACGACGGCCTTCTTCACGGCAAGATGCCCGACAGTGTCACCGGAACCCGTGCCACCACCCGACACGCTCTTGACAGCGGTCGCAGTGCGGTGTTCGGCATCGACGGTGGCCTTGTTGCTGTACTGCGCCCCTGCGGGGATCGGCCCGTCGGCTTTCAGCCGCAGATCGAACACGTAGAGCCGATCGGCCTCGAATTTCTTGCCCTTGTTGTCGATGGTGGCAGTAACGACGTCCTTGGAATCGTCAACGGAAACCTTGAGCGATGGCGTGGTGGATGCGTCCACGGAGTGATGGCACTCGTCGGTGTAACTCTCGTTCCAGCACTTCGGAGTGTTGGGGACCCAGTGGACGGACGGGTTACCGTCGATGACGGTCAAGGTGGTTCCCGTCACCGCGTAATTGTCCGTGATGACCATGCGGGAACGATCGGCCACCCGGGAGCCAGGAACCACGATCCGCCAATGGATGACGCTCAGGTCATCGGTCGGGAACCACCCGGACTTGTTGATCTCGGTGGGAACCTTGGGGCTGTAGCCGATGTTCCTCTGCCCATCGGGCAGCGGAACATCGAGTGGGCCGCTGCTGAGGGGGAAAGTGACCTTGTCGGTGTTGATCAGGGTGCTCACTTGTGCGCTCACCCACAGCGAGCCACCGACATTGTTCTTGCCCTCGACGTTCTCGTTGAAGGTACAGACCACGTCGGTTTCCCTCACCTCGCAGGTACCGTAGGTCAGCAGATCGCCCTCGGCCCCCTTGAGCTCGAAACTTCCAGTGGAACCTCCGATTTCTTTGGGCAGGTTGAGCCTGAAGGTATCCCCCGCTTTGCCGCTCTGATCGGGGATCCTCCACTGTGCATCGATCCGCACACCACTCCACAGGTAGACCGCGGGATCGCCGGCATCAAGTTTCGACAGCCGGATGCTTCCCCTGTCGATGGCGTTCACCTCGGCGGCCCGCGCCACGGGGCTCGCAGCAACCAGACCGGCAATGCCGATCAGGAAAGTAAGCAGAAGCACCCCCGGCCTCCACCCGCTGCGAGCTTTGGTCCTCTTCAACACGTCGTTTCCCTCTCATGTCAATACATGTAGTTCTTGTCCTCCGATCAGCTGACCTTTGGAGGCTGACGAACGTTAACACGAATTGCTTGAAGGGTGCACCATTTGGTCAGTTATGCATAGCTCACATCCCACCTTTTGTCCCGCGAGCCATCTTTCTACCAGCAGCCAGACCTGTCGTTCAGGTGCTCTTCCACTGTGGAGTTCCCCGAAAACCTTGCGCAAAACCAGTGTTCACACCACGTCTTCATCTCCACAGACGCACTGCGACGCGGTCGCGACAGAGTAGAAAACATCTTCGAGCGCAACAACCGCGCTGCCACTAACACGAAACCTGATCCACGGGCTCGGAACACACCCCACGACCCATCCGACAAAGGATAGGAACACACTCATCGACTTCCGTAGCGCACGTGAGCATTGTTTCGCTGGCACAGGACTTCCCGTCTCCACAGGAACGGCGCCACACCCACAGCCATTTCCGGGTATCCGTCGCGCATCCGGACATAGCGTGGCGTCGGGCCACCAGGCCTCGGCGCATGTGTTTCAGTCACGAAAAGGACGTGACCACAAGGAAGATCCCCGGAAACCATTGACATTGGATCGTACAATCGACGCGGTCGCTGACCATCCGCGTCGCGAGAACTCCCGCCGAAGCGCTGACCACGTACGGCACGTAGCTCCACCCTTGAACAGGAAGCGCGACCGAGGAATCAGGCGGAGCGTTCCACCAGGTCGTCACAGACCTGGAGCAGCAGCTGTTTGACCTGGCCCTCCGGAAGCGGCCCCAGATGCTGCCTGGCCAGGTCTGCGTGGCGGCGAACCTCGACCCGCGCCTTCTCGATGACAGGATGGATACGCAACGCAGCCAACGCCTCCGCAAGAACCGCATCATCGCTCAGGTCCCCAGCGAGCAGGTCCTTCAGGGGCTGATCAGCGGGGTCATTGGAAGCCTCCAGCAGCAGCGTCGGCAGCGTCGGCACCCCCTCACGCAAGTCTGTGCCCGGGGTCTTGCCGGCGACATCGCTGGTGATGTCGATGATGTCGTCGCTCAGCTGGAAGACCAACCCGACTTCCTCGCCGTAAGCCGCCAAGGCATCCCGAATTCTCTGAGGAGCCCCCGCAATCATCGCACCGAACAGCGCGGAAGCGGCAATCAGCGAGCCTGTCTTGTCAGCGATCACCTGCAGGTAGTGCTCCAGCGGCACCTC
The DNA here is from genome assembly GCF_037055325.1 of Arachnia propionica. NCBI lineage: Bacteria > Bacillati > Actinomycetota > Actinomycetes > Propionibacteriales > Propionibacteriaceae > Arachnia > Arachnia propionica. Next base: position 2,366,605 of record NZ_CP146373.1, read on the forward strand.
CCCCGTCTCCGGGCCACGGGTCTCCGCAATCTGCCCCTGCACGAGCCGAGTGAAGGTCTTCGCCTGAAGCCGCACGTAGTCGGTGCCAAGGTCCGCCACCAGGATCGACGCCTTCGCGAACAGATAGTCGCCGATCAGGATCGCTATGGAATTGCCCCACCGGGAGTTCGCGGACGGCGCGGAGCGGCGCACATCGGCCTCATCCATGACATCGTCATGGTAGAGGCTCGCGACGTGGGTCAGCTCCATCACGAGGGCTGCCTTCAGCAGCCGCTCCTCGTCCACCTCACCACCGAACTCCGACGCGAGATACACCAGCTGAGGCCGGAACCGTTTTCCTCCAGCCGCTATCAGGTGGCTGGCGGCCTCGGTGACGAACGGGGAATCGGCCACGGCAACCTGCCGCAGCTGCTCCTCGAAGCGGATCGAGAGGGCTTCGATGTCGAGGGTCAAGATGACTCCAGGGGTCAGCGGATGAACTGAGCGGCTCCAGCCGCCAGGTCAAGAATGCTACCCGGAATCAAACCGAGAACGATTGTCGCCACAGCGGACACCGCAACAACGATCCAGGTCCAGCCGGAGGCCTCGGCCACCCTGCCCTGTTCACCGCGCTTGGGTTCCTTGAACCACATCGCCACCACGACCTTCAGGTAGAAGAAGGCGGCCACGAGGCTCGCGATCACCGCGACCAGAACCAGCCAGCCGTACCCGCCTTGCCAGGCGGCGGCGAAGACCACCAGCTTGCCGACGAAACCCGCGGTTAGCGGGATACCGGCGAAGCTGAGCAGGAACAGGGTCATGACCCCGGCGACGAACGGGCTGGTCCGTCCCAGCCCCTGCCACGCAGCGATCCCGTTCGCTTCTCCCCCGGCGCGCCGAACCATCGTGATGACCCCGAAGCCACCAAGGGTGGCGAAACCGTAGGCCAGCAGGTAGAAGGAGATCGACCCGACCGACGAGACACGGTCCTCGACCGTGAAACCCACCGCGGCGACGAAACCTGCCAGGATGAACCCGGCGTGGGCGATCGAGGAGTAGGCGAGCAGACGTTTGATGTCCTGCTGCACCAGGCCCACCACCGCGCCGACCACCATGGTCGCCACCGCGACGGTGGCGATGATCGGTTGCCAGTCCCAGCGCGCCCCACCGAGAGCGACGTAGAACACCCGCAGGAGCGCGGCCACGGCGGCCGTTTTGGTGGCGATCGCCATGAAACCGGTCACAGGGGTCGGGGCGCCAGTGTAGACGTCCGGAGTCCAGGTGTGGAACGGCACCGCACCCACCTTGAACAGCAGTCCGACGGCCAGCATCACCAGGCCGGCCAGCAGCAGCACTGGCGGCGACTCGTCGGTGACTATGGCCTGCGCCACACCGGCGTAGGCGAAGGTACCCGCGTAGCCGTACAGCAGCGCCACACCGAACAGGAAGAACGCGGAGCTGAACGCGCCGAGCAGGAAGTATTTCAGTGCCGCTTCCTGACTCAGCCAGCGCCGACGCCGCGCCATCCCTGAAAGCAGGTACAGCGGCAGGGAGAAGATCTCGAGCGCCACGAACAGCGTCAGCAGGTCGTTGGCGGCCACGAACAGCAGCATCCCGAACAACGCGAACAGAATCAACGGGAAGATCTCGGTGTGTTCACGGCGCTGACGTTCGGCCTCCCGCTCCATCGGCGACCCCGGAACGGTGGCGGCGGATGCGGCGAAGGCCGACACCCCGCCAGCGACAGCGCGTTCGGCAAACAACGCCACCCCTCCCAGACCAACCAGCAGCAGCAGCGACCAGAAGAAATACGTAGGCCCGTCCACGGCGATGCTTCCAGGAGCGACAATCTTGAAGTCCCCGCGCACCCAGTTGTAGACGGTGAACCCCATGGCAGTGAGGACCGTCAGCATCGCCAGTCCCGTCTGCGCGGGGTAACGGTACTCGCGAGGGGCCACGGCCTCGAGGAGCACCCCCAGGGTGGCGCCGACCAGCAATGTGATCAGGGGTGCCTCGAGCATCCACTCCATGACCGGAACGGTGATCTCAAGCGGGCTCATCAGTTCTCTCCCTGGATCGTGGGGGCGGGATTGGTCTCACCGGCGGCTTGCATCACGCCCTGTGCCGCATCATCGGCCACCTGGAGCAGCGGCTTCGGGAAGAACCCGAAGACGATCAGCAGCACCAGCAGCGGCACCACTGCCAGGCGTTCGCGCAGGTTCAGGTCCGTGGAGACGTGTTTGCGCACGTCGTCGGGCACGGGGCCGGTCATGGTTTTCTTGTAGACGGTGAGCACGTAGGCCGCAGCCAGCACCATTCCGAGGGTCAGCACTGCGGTGTGCACCGGGTAGCGCTGCCAGGAACCGGCCATCACCAGGAACTCCGAGACGAAGCTGGACATGCCGGGCAGAGCGAGCACCGACAGGCCCGAGAGCAACAGGAAACCGGCCAGCACCGGGGCGGTTTTCTGCACCCCGCCGTAGGCCTCGATGGCGGCGGTGCCGCGGCGTTTCACGAGGAAACCGATGACCAGGAACATCGCTGCCGTGGAGAAGCCGTGGTTCAGCATGTAGAAGATCGACCCGCTCAGCGACTGCGTGGTCAGCGCGAAGATCCCGAATACCATGAACCCGAAGTGGCTGACGGAGGTGTAGGACACGAACCGCAGCAGGTCGGGGCTGCCGAGCGCCATGAGGGCGCCGTAGAACATGGAGACCACCGCCCACACCAGGATGACCGGTGTAGCCCAGTGCGAGGCCTCGGGGAAGATCGTCATGCAGATCTTGATCATCCCGAAGGTGCCGATCTTGTCGAGGATGCCCACCAACATCGTCGACGAGCCGGCGGTGGCCTGCTCGGCGGTGTCCGGCAGCCAGGTGTGCAGACCGGCCATTGGTGCCTTCACCGCGAACGCGAAGAAGAAAGCCGCGAACAACCAGTAGCCAATGTCGCCACCCAGGTCGAGGCCCTTCAGGTCGCTGATCAGGAAGCTGGGATCCCCTGCCGCCACGGAGACCGCATACAACCCGGCGACGCCCACCAGCATCACCAGCCCACCGGCCAGCGAGAACAATAGGAATTTCACGGCCGCCGCGGCCCGTTCCGGCCCGCCAAAACCCGAGATCATGAAGTACATCGGGATCAGTGTGGCCTCGAACATCACGTAGAACAGCAGCACGTCGTTGGCCAGGAACACCAGGAGGGAGAGCCCTTCCAGTGCCAGCGCGAGGGCGAAGAAGGTCCGCGTCGACCAGCGGGCGCCCTCCGCGTCGCCGACGTGCCACTCGGCGATCAGCACCAGTGGGGTGAGGATCACGGTCAGCAGCACCATGACGGCACTCATGGAGTCCAGTTCCAGGGCGTAGGAGGTCCCGATTATCTGGATCCACGACACCGTCTCCGACAGCGGCTTCTTCAGGTGGGGGCCGGTGGTCCCCAGGACGAAGACGAACACCCCGAGAACGGTGGTGGCGAACGCGAAGCACAGGCCGATGACGCGGGCGGCGGTGCCGCGCACGCAGGTCAGGACCAGGGCGCCGAACAGCGGCAACAGCGCGAGAATGCTCAGGAGGGGAATCGAGTGGTTGATCACGTGAGTTCTTCCTTCCTCAGACCAGCCGTCCGAACACCACGATGGCACCGAGGATCACGACGCCGATCACCAGCGTGAGGCCGTAGGTGCGGGAATAGCCATTCTGTGCCTTCCGCAACAGGCCCGCCACACCTTTCGCCCCATATCCGGAGCCCCGGACGAGGCCGTCGACCACGCCTTGATCCGCAAGGCTCAGCGCGGTCGCGATGCCACTCACGGGCCAGATCACCGCGTAAGTGTTGATGGCGTCCCCGTAGAGGTCGTTGCGACCGATCAGCACCAGCGGATTGCGGGTCCGCGGCGCCTGTTTCGGGATGAGACCGCTGTGCAGCCACCACCCGAGCGCGACACCCAACGCCACGACGACCAGCGTGACCACGCCGATCCAGCTGAAGGCCAGCAGACCGGTCTCGTGGGGATGCGACCCAGTGGCCGGCGCCAGCCAGCCCTGGATCCAGTTGTTCATCACAAGGCCCGCTCCCAGTGAGGCAATGGCCAGGATCACCAGCGGAATGGTCATCACAGCCGGTGATTCGTGCGGGTGCACGTCCTCCTCCCAGCGGCTGCGCCCCAGGAAGGTCATCATCATCAGGCGCGTCATGTAGTACGCGGTGATACCCGCTCCGATGAGCGCCAGGACACCCAGGACGATGTTGCGTTCGAAGGCGGCCTCGATGATGTGGTCCTTGGAGTAGTAGCCCGCGGTGAAGGGGAACCCGATGATGGCCAGATATCCCATGGCAAAGGTCAGGAAGGTCCACCGCATCGCCTTGGCCAGGGCACCAAAGTTGCGCATGTTCACGTCGTCGTTCATGCCGTGCATCACGGAGCCGGCACCGAGGAACATGTTCGCCTTGAAGAAGCCGTGGGTGATCAGGTGGAAGATCGCGAAGGCCGCACCCACCGGCCCGAGACCCGCGGCCAACATCATGTAGCCGATCTGCGACATGGTGGAACCGGCCAGGACCTTCTTGATGTCGTCCTTGGCGGTGCCGATCCAGGCGCCGGCGAGCAGCGTCACGACGCCCACGATCGCCACCGCGAGGGTCGCGGCCTCGCTGATCTCGTAGATCGCGTGGCTGCGCACCACCAGGTAGACGCCAGCCGTGACCATCGTGGCCGCGTGGATCAGGGCGGAGACCGGAGTGGGGCCCTCCATGGCGTCGAGCAGCCACGACTGCAACGGCACCTGCGCCGACTTGCCGCACGCCGCGAGCAACAGCAGGAAACCGAGCAGCGTCGCGGTGGCGACATCGGCCCGCGGTATACCGGCGTTGACCTCGGAGAAGGCGGTGCTGCCGAACAGCGACAGCATCGTGAAAATGGCCATCGCCATTCCCAGGTCGCCGACGCGGTTGACGACGAAAGCCTTGCGACCCGCAGCAGCCGCAGAGGGTTTATGTTGCCAGAAGGAGATCAGCAGGTAGGAGGCCAGACCGACGCCCTCCCACCCGAGGAACAGCACCAGGTAGCTGTCGGCCAGCACCAGCGTGAGCATCGCCGCGATGAACAGGTTCAGGTAGGCGAAAAACCTGCGCCGCCGCTCGTCGTGGGCCATGTAACCGATCGAGTAGATGTGGATCAACGACCCGACGCCGGTGATGAGCAGCACGAACAGGATCGACAGCTGATCGATCAACATCCCGAAGCTGAGGTTCCACGATCCGGTGCTGATCCAGTCGTAGAGATACACGGTGACGGCCCGCTGCCCCTCATCGGCGCCCAGCATTGAACTGAACAGCAAAACCCCGATGGCGAACGACGCCAGGCAGCACGCGGTCGCCAGCCAGTGGCCCCACGAGTCAGAGAAACGCCCGAGGACCAGCAGCAGCGCCGCCCCGGCCAGAGGAATCGCGATCAGGAGCCAGGCGAGGCTGAACAGCCCCATGGCGGGTACCGTCGCTATGGTTTCCAACAACAGCACGGCAGCCTCCTCAGAACTTCAGCAGGTTCGCGTCGTCGACGGAGGCCGAACGGCGGGCACGATACACGGCGACGATGATGGCCAGGCCGACCACGACCTCGGCAGCAGCCACCACCATGACGAAGAAGGACGCCACCTGACCGTCGAGTCCGCCGTGCTGGCGGGCAAAGGTCACGAACACCAGGTTCGCGGCGTTGAGCATCAGCTCCACGCTCATGAAGGCAATGATCGCGTTGCGGCGCAGCAGGAATCCGAGCGCACCGACGGCAAACAGCAGCGCCGCCAGCACCAGATAGGCTTCGGTGCTCACTTGGCTTCTCCTTCCAGTTCAGCGGAAACCTTCTCGATCTCACCGAAGGTGGTGGTCGTCGGGTTGCGCAGGTCATCGACCGCCACCACCGCACCACGGGTGGTCAGGGCGTGGCTCACAGATTTCTCGGCGACGGTGCCGTCGGGAAGCAGCGCAGGCGCGTGGATTGCGTTGGAGCGGGCGTAGACGCCGGAGTTCGGGTCCGGCCCCGGGTGCACACCACCGACCGCATAGCGCTCGATACGAGCTTCCATGTTCTCGGCCTGACGTCGGGGCTCGCGGAGCCGGTCACCGTGGGCCAGCACCATGGCGCCCACCGCCGCGGTGATCAGCAGCGCCGAGGTGGCTTCCAGCAGCACCACGTAGCGCGAGAACAGCAGGGCGGCCACACCCTGGGCGTTGCCGCCGCCGGCCTCGTTGGCCTGCGCCAATCCCGCCGGACCACCGACGAAGACCGCCTGTCCGATGGCGAACACCAGCAGACCCGCGAGGCCGAGCACCGCCAGAATGCCCGCCACCCGCTGGCCCTTGAGGGTCTCCACCACGGAGTCGCGGCTGTCAACGCCAATCAGCATCACCACGAACAGGAACAGCATCAAAATGGCGCCTGTGTAGACGATGATCTGCACCACGAACAGGAACGGGGCGTCCTGGGCGGCGTAGAGGACCGCGAGCCCCACCATCACTCCGGCCATGCAGAGGGCCGAGTGAACGGGTTTGCGGGCGACGACGATGCCGATGGCCAGCAGCACCATGATCGGCGCACACACCACGAAGGCGACGAGCTCACCCGTCAGCGGGGGAAGGGGAATCATTTCACCGCTCCTTGTTTGGGCGCCGTTCGGGTGTCGGGCTGACCGGTGGGCGGCAACCCCAGGAAATAGTCCTTCTCATCATCACCGAGGCGGCGCGGATGCGGCGGCTGCTCCATGCCCGCCACCAGCGGCGCCAGGAGGTCCTGCTTCTCGTAGATCAGCTTCCCACGGGTCTTGTCGGCGATCTTGAATTCATTGGTCATAGTCAACGCACGCGTCGGGCAAGCCTCGATGCACATCCCGCAGAAGATGCAGCGCAGATAGTTGATCTGGTACACGTGCCCGAACCGCTCCCCCGGCGAGAACCGCTGTTCATCGGTGTTGTCGGCGCCTTCCACGTAGATGGCGTCGGCAGGACAGGCCCAGGCACACAGTTCACAGCCGACGCACTTCTCCAGGCCATCGGGCCAGCGGTTGAGCTGGTGGCGGCCATGGAAACGCGGCAACGTGACCTTCTCCTTGCCCTTCTGCGGATAACCCTGCGTAAAGGTCTTGCGGAAGATGGTGTGAAGAGTGATGCCGAAGCCGGCCCACGGGTCGAAGATTCCCATTACCTCTCCTCGCTCTCGGTCGGCGCAACGGTCTCGGACCGGATCACCCGGGCCAGTTCAGGCAGCACCTGACCGGGCCTGGGCGGCACCGGATAGCCGCCCGCAAAGGCATCGAATGGTTTGTTCGGGTCCACGGGAGGCACCCGCTCGGGTTCCTTCTTCCTCGGTGCGAAGGCCACCAGGATCGCCACGAGCGCGACAGCCAGCGCGAGGGTGTAGCGCGGCGCGAGCGCGACCATCACGATCCACAGCAAAGAGATCGGGATCAACCGCTTCCAGCCCAGGTCCATGAACTGGTCGTAGCGGAACCGGGGCAGGGTGCCGCGCAACCACACGAACACGGAGAACAACAGCTGCACCTTGAGGACGAACCAGATCGGGCCGAGCCACGGGTTGTTGAGGGATTCGATGAGGTTGAGCGGCCACAGGGGCAGGTAACCGCCCAGGAACAGGGTCGTGCACACCGCGGAGACCGTCGCCATGTTGATGTACTCCGCCAGGAAGAACATCGCGTAGCGGAAGCCGGAGTACTCGGTCAGGTAGCCGGAAACCAGCTCGGACTCACACTCGGGCAGGTCGAAGGGGGCACGGTTGGTCTCGCCCACCATCGCGATGGCATAAATCACGAACGACGGCGCCAACAGCAACGCGTACCAGCCCATCATCCCGATGTTCGCCTCGCCCTCCACGAAGGGAAGCCGGAAGATGATCGGAGAGCGCTGCGCTTCGACGATGCCGTAGGTGGACATGGTGCCCGCCTGCAGGAACACCCCAACGATGGACAGTCCCATCGCGATCTCGTAGGAGATCATCTGCGCGGAGCTGCGCATCGCACCCAGGAAAGCGTAGGTGGAGTTCGACGCCCACCCAGCCAGCACGATGCCGTAAATACCGATGGATGCGATGGCCAGCACGAAAAGCACCGCCACTGGAAGGTCGGTGACCTGGAGCCGGGTGGGGACCCCAAAGATCTCCACCTCACCGCCGAACGGGATCACCGTCCACGTGGTGAAGGCCGCCATGCCGGTCAGAATCGGAGCCAGGTTGAACACCCACTTGTCCGTGTGCTTCGGTCGGAAATCTTCCTTCACGAGCAACTTCATGCCGTCAGCGAGCGCCTGACCCAAACCGAAGGGGCCGTTCATGATCGGTCCGAGGCGGTGCTGCATCTTGCCGACGAGGCGCCGCTCGTACCAGACGTTGAAGATGGTCCACACCAGCAGGATCACGAACAGGGCGAGGACCTTGATGGCGATGAGCCACCACGGATCCTGGAAGAACACGTTCATTCCTGATCTCCTTCATCGCTGGAGGCGGGCGTCACGGTCACGATGGACCCGGGCACCACGCCGAGACGACCGGGTTCCCCGGGGTTCATCGGCACCCACACCACACCGTCGACCATCTCCGTGAGCTGGACGGGCAGCAACTGCGAGGACCCAGGGGCTTCGACGCGGCACAGCTCACCGATCCCGAATGCCGCAGCCGTCGCCGGGGACATCCGGGCGACGGCAGGCCGGGCGGTCCTGCGCAACGCGATCTCGAAGTCAATACCGCTGGTGGCGTCGAGAGCCTCCCGCCACGAGGCGACCACGAGGCCTCCCTGGGTCACACCGGCGTCGAGTTTGCGTGGAACCGCGACCCGCTCGCCCTCCCAGGGCCCGAGCTCCCGGAAATCGGCCCAGGCGGCAGCGGATGTGCGGAACCCGAGGTCGGTTCCCATGGCGTCGGCCAGGGCCGCGAGGATCCGTAGATCGCTCATGGGATGTTTCGTGCCCTCGTTGACCAGAGCGACGGGCCGGATGCGCTGCTCCCAGTTCAGGAAGTGCCCGGCCTGCTCTTCCGTCAGACAGGCAGGGAAGACCACATCGGCCACCTCGGTCACGGCATTGGCGCGAGTGGAGACGTGCACCACAAAACTCTTGCGCAGCGCATGCAGTGCAGAATCGACCTCCGGCATGTCGTAGGGATCGACACCCGCCACCAGGAACGCCTTGAGGTAGCCCTCCTGCGCCGAGGCGAACTGCTCGGCAGCGCTCAGGCCGGGTTCTATCGGCAGGGTCTCGACCCCCCAGGCCGCGGCCATGTCGACCCGGGCTTCCGCGGAAGCGACGGGGCGACCGCCCGGCAACAGACCCGGCAGACAGCCCGTCGCGATGGCACCCATGTCGCCCGCACGACGCGGCATCCACGCCAGACGCGCCCCGCTTCGAATCGCCTTGGAGGAGACCTCGGACAACAGGCCCGGCTGACAGGCAGCCCGCTCGCCGACGAGGATGATGGTGCCCTCCTCCAGCTCCATCGCTTCCAGCGTCTGTGCCTCGGCTCCGGGTGCGACGGGAATCAGCGTCGCAGAGAGCTTCTGCGTTCCGCGGGACGCGAAGGGCGCGAGCGTGGTGACCTTGAGGCCGTGCTTGCGCACAGCCTTGCGCAGTCGCAGGAACACCACGGAGGTCTCGTCCTCGGGTTCGTAGCTGACCAGAACCACGTGTTTGGCGGCCTCGAGATCCGCGTAGGTGACGTCCATTCCGCGCCCCGCGATCCGAGCGGCCAGGAACTCGGCCTCCTCCTCGGAGGCGGCCCGGGAGCGGAAGTCGATGTTGTTGGTACCGAGCACGGTGCGCGCGAACCGCGAGTAGGCGTAGGCGTTCTCGACGGTCAACCGACCGCCAGGAAGCACACCGACCGCGGGTCCCGCGGCCTTCAATCCGGCGACGGCGGCGTCGATGGCCTCGGGCCAGCTGGCGGCCTGCAGGACCCCGTTGCGCCTGACCAGTGGTCGGGTCAAGCGGTCCTCGCCACGTCCCGAAACGAAACCGAAACGTCCCTTGTCACAGAGCCATTCCTCGTTCACCTCGGGGGCATCGCCCGCCTGGTGGCGCTTCACCTGGTGGTGGCGGTGGTCGGCACGGATCTCACAGCCCCCCGCGCAGTGATCGCAGGTGGTGGTCGTTGATTTCAGGTCGAAGGGGCGTGCCTGGAAGCGATAGGCGGCCGACGTGAGCGCACCCACCGGACAGATCTGCACCACGTTGCCGGAGAAGTAGGAATCGTATGGATCCTGCTCGTAGAACCCGACCTGCTGCAGCGCGCCGCGTTCCACCAGCGCAATGAACGGATCCCCGGAGATCTGCTCCGAGAAACGGGTGCAGCGGGCACACAGCACGCAGCGTTCGCGGTCGAGGAGAATCTGCGCGGAGACGTTGACCGGCTTCGGGTAGGTGCGCTTCACTCCGCCGTAGCGCGACTCGCCGCGCCCGTTGCTGAGCGCCTGGTTCTGCAGGGGACACTCGCCACCCTTGTCGCAAATGGGACAGTCGAGCGGGTGGTTGATCAGCAGCAGCTCCAGGATGCCCTCCTGGGCGCGTTTCGCCACGGGCGAGCTGACCTGGGTGCGCACCACCATGCCCTCGGCCACCGGCATGGTGCAGGAGGCCTGGGGCTTGGGGAAACCGCGCCCGTTGCCCGCGTCGGGGATATCGACGAGACACTGACGGCAGGCCCCGACAGGGTCCAGCAGCGGATGGTCACAGAACCGGGGAATGGCGGTACCGATCATCTCGGCGGCCCGAATGATGAGGGTTCCCTTCGGGACGCTGACCGGGACGTCGTCGATGGTGAGGGTGACGAGATCCGGTTTCGGCGCCACCTTGGCTGCGGTTTCGGTTGGCTGACTCACCGGGCTTCTCCTTCCGTGGCGAACAACGCGCTGCGCTCGTAGGGGAAAAGCTCCCAGGCGGGCGTGTGGTAGCCCTGTTCGAACTCGGACCGGAAGTGGCGCACCGCACTCGTCACGCAGGCGACGGCGCCATCGGCCAGGGCACAGAATGAGCGACCACCGATGCTGGTGCAGACGTCGAGGAGCTTGTCCACGTCGCCCTCCTCTGCGGTGCCGGCCTCGAACTTCATCAGCAGCTGCACCAGCCACCACGACCCCTCACGGCAGGGGGTGCACTTGCCGCACGACTCGTGCTTGTAGAACTCCACCCACCGCAGGGTGGTGCGCACCACGGAGGTGGTCTCGTCGAAGACCTGGAGCGCCTTGGTGCCGAGCATCGTGCCCGCCGATGCCATGCCCTCGTAGTCGAGGGGGATATCGAGGTGTTCGGGGGTCAGGATCGGGGTGGAGGAACCACCCGGGGTGAAGAACTTCAGCTCGTGACCCGCCCGGATGCCGCCGGAAAGATCCAGCAGCTGCCGCAGCGTGATGCCCATGGGGGCCTCGAACTGCCCGGGTCGGGCGACGTGCCCCGACAGCGAGTAGATCGTCATACCCTTCGACTTCTCCGTGCCCATCGCCTGGAACCAGGCGGCCCCGTTGTTGACGATCGAGGGCACCGAGGAGATGGACTCCACGTTGTTGATGACCGTCGGGGAGGCGTACAGGCCCGCGACCGCTGGGAACGGGGGACGCAGCCTCGGCTGGCCGCGCCTACCCTCCAGGGAGTCGAGCAACGCGGTCTCCTCGCCACAGATGTAGGCCCCGGCCCCGGCGTGGACGATCACGTCGAGGTCATAGCCGGATCCCAACACGTTCCTTCCCGCGTAGCCGGCCTGGTAGGCCTCCTTGACGGCCTGCTGGAGCCGCCGGATCACGTGCAGCACCTCACCGCGGCAGTAGATGAACGCCTGGTGGGAGCCGATGGCGTAGGAGGAGATGAGCACGCCCTCGACGAGGGTGTGGGGGGAAGCCATCAGCAGCGGCATGTCCTTGCAGGTGCCGGGCTCCGATTCGTCGGCGTTGACCACGAGGTACTTCGGGTTGGGGTTGTCCTGGGGCACGAAGCTCCACTTCATTCCCGTCGGGAAACCCGCGCCACCGCGGCCACGCAAACCCGCGTCCTTGACCAGGGCGATCACTTCTGCCTGGGTCATGCCGAGCAGCGCCTTGCGCAGCGCCCGGTAGCCGCCCGCGGCCTCGTAGCGCGAGAGCTTCCAGGATTTGTCCTGGCCCCACTGGTCACTGAGGACTGGGGCGAGCAGGTCGCTCACTTCGTCTCCTCCTCGGGTGCTGCCGGCAGATTGTCGGGATCGGGAGCGCTCCAGCCGTTCTCGGCGGCGATCCGCCTGCCGAGGGTGGATGCGTGCCCGGCCGAGGGACCTTCGTCGGCGCGCCCGTCGGGGAACCCGGCAAGCACTCGTTCGGCCTTCTTCCACGACGTGATGGTGGCTCCGCGTGGAGAGACCACCTCCTCGCCATTCATGAGCGCGTCGATCAGCTCATCAAGCTTCTCCGGGGTCATGTCGTCGAAGAACTCCCAGTTGACCATCGCCACGGGCGCGTAGTCGCAGGCGGCATTGCACTCCAGGCGTTCCAGCGAGACCCGCCCGCACGGGGTGGTCTGGCCCTCGTCGATGCCCAGCCGCTGTTTGGCCCGTTCCAGGAGGATGTCGCCGCCCATGACCGCGCACAGGGCCGTGGTGCACACCCCCAGGTGATGGTGCCCAGCGGGCCTGCGCTTGAACATGGTGTAGAAGGTGGCCACCCCGGAGACCTGGGCCGTGGTGATCCCGAGGATCTCGGCACACAGCTCGATGCCGCGCGGGCTGATGCGACCGTCGTAGGACTGCACCAGGTGCAGCATCGGCAGCAGCGCGGAGCGCGGGTGCGGATAGCGCCCCGCCAGCTCGTTCAGCTCGGCGATCGCGGTCTCATCGAGGTTGGTGGACTGGTCCGAGTAGTCCACCGAACCGGAATCGGGGAAATCGCTGACGAAATGACCGCTCATCGGTCCACACCTCCAAGAACAGGGTCGATGCTGGCCACGGCCACCACGACGTCGGAGATCATCCCGCCCTCGCACATCATCGGCACGGACTGCAGATGGTTGAACCCCGGGTCGCGGAAGTGGGCGCGGTAGGGGCGGGGGCCGCCATCGGAGACCAGGGTGCAGCCCAGCTCGCCCTTGGGCGATTCGATGGCCTGGTAGACCTGGCCCACAGGCACCTTGAAGCCCTCGGTGACGATCTTGAAGTGATGGATGAGGGCTTCCATCGACTCGCCCATGATGTGTTTGACGTGTTCGTGGCTGTTGCCCTGCCCGTCGGGTCCGATGGCCAGCGACGCAGGCCAGGCGATCTTCGCGTCGCCCACCATGACGGGCTGACCCTGGGTGCGTTCGAGGCGCTCGAGGCACTGCTCCACGATCCGCAGCGACTGCCAGGTCTCCTCCAGGCGGATGCGGAACCGCCCGTAGGCGTCCTGGGTGTCCCAGGTGACCACGTCGAAGTCGTAGGTCTCGTAGCCGCAGTAGGGCTGTGCCCTGCGCAGATCCCACTCGTAGCCGGTGGACCGCAGGATCGGGCCGGTGACGCCCATCATCATGCAGGCGGTGAGATCCATCTTCGCGATGTTCTGCATGCGCAGCTTGAAGATCGGGTTTTCATTGCAGAAGGTCGCGTACTCGGGCAGATGCTTCTTCAGCCAGGCGATGACGGTGCGCAGATGTTCCAGACCGCCTTCCTGCAGGTCGTTGGCCACCCCGCCGGGACGAATGTAGGCGTGGTTCATGCGCAGCCCGGTCAGCCCCTCCAGGAAATCGAGAATCATCTCGCGTTCGCGGAAGGCGATGGTCATCACCGTGAGGGCACCGATTTCCATGCCGCCCGTGCCCATCGCCACCAGGTGGGAGGCGATGCGGTTCAGCTCCATCACCAGGACCCGCAGCACGGAGGCGCGCTCCGGGATGTCGTCGGTGATACCGAGCAGTTTCTCGACGGCCAGGCAGTAGACGGCCTCGTTGAACAGCGGCGCGACGTAGTCCATGCGGGTGCAGAACGCCACACCCTGGGTCCACGTCTTGAACTCCATGTTCTTCTCGATGCCGGTGTGCAGGAAACCAATGGCGGGCCGGATGTGGGTGACGGTCTCGCCGTCCATCTCCAGGATGAGACGGAGCACGCCGTGGGTGGACGGGTGCTGCGGGCCCATGTTGACCACGATCGTCTCGTCCCCACGTTCGGCCTGCTCTGCGGCGATCTGCGCCCAGTCGCCTCCTTGGGCCAGATAGACCCGATCAGCCGTGGATTCGCCGGTGGCGGCGAAGATGTCGTTGCTCATCAGTTGTACGTCCTCCGGTGATCGGGGGCAGGCACGGTGGCGCCCTTGTACTGGATGTCGATGCCGCCCAGCGGGTAGTCCTTGCGCTGCGGGTGCCCCACCCAGTCGTCGGGCATGAGGATGCGGGTCAGCGACGGATGGCCGTCGAACAGGATCCCGAACATGTCCCAGGTCTCGCGTTCGTGCCAGTCGGCCATCGGATAGGTGGCCACCACCGACGGGACCTGCGGATCGTTCTCGGGGGCCGTCACCTCGAGGCGGACTCGACGGTTGTGGGTGATCGAGAGCAGGTGATAGACCACGTGCAGTTCCGCACCGGTCTGTTGCGGGTAGTGCACCCCGCTGACCGACACGCAGATCTCGAAACGCAGGTGGGCGTCGTCGCGGAATGCTTTCACGGTCTCGCGGAGGTGTTCACGGGGCACGAAAATGGTCAGCTCACCGCGGTCGAACAGCACCAGCCCACCGGCCAAGGCGGGGACGAGCTCTGCTCCGCGAGCGACGATGGTATCGAAGGGTTCCCCGAAGGGGCCCTGGGTTTGGCCGGGCATGGAGATCTGCCGCTGAATGTGGCCATACCCGGAGGTGTCGCCGGAGCCTCGGCTCCACATGCCAGCCTTCGTCTCGAACACCGGAGCCTGGGGGGTGTTCTGCCGTGGGGTGATCTCGCCGGGGGTCTCGGTCATCGCATGAGTCCCTTCAGCTCGTGGGTCGCGGGCGCAGCCAGGGCGGCCTCCTCGCGGGCCGCGATGGCGGCGGCCTCGTTCGGACCGATCGGGCGTTTCGCAACCTCCTCGCGGAGCTTGAACATGGCATCGATCAGCATGTCGGGGCGGGGCGGGCAGCCGGGCACGTAGATGTCGACGGGCACGATGTGATCGCAGCCCTGAACGATGGCGTAGTTGTTGAACATGCCGCCCGAGGACGCACACGCACCCATCGAGATCACCCACTTGGGGTTCGGCATCTGGTCGTAGACCTGCCGCACGATGGGGGCCATCTTCTGCGACAACCGTCCGGAAACGATCATCAGGTCGGCCTGGCGCGGCGAGGCACGGAAGACCTCCTGCCCCCAGCGTGCCGAGTCGAAGCGGGGGGTGGCGTAGGCCATCATCTCGATGGCGCAGCAGGCCAGGCCCATGGTCACGGGCCAAAACGATGCCTTGCGCACCCAGCCGAAGATCCCCTCGACCGTGGTGAGCAGGATCCCGGAGGGAAGTTTCTCTTCGATACCCATCTGTGGTCCTCTCGTTCAGTCCCAGTCCAGGCCGCCGCGGCGTTTGACGTAGAAATAGGCCACCAGCACCGTCACGATGAAGCTGATGATGGCGATGATCCCGAAGAGCCCGAGCTGGCTATAGGTGACGGCCCACGGGTAGAGAAAGACGATCTCGATGTCGAAGACGATGAACAACATCGCGATCACGTAGTACTTCACGGGGAAGCGTCCCCCGCCGACAGGCTGCGGGGTGGGCTGGATGCCGCACTCGTAGGAGTCGTACTTGGCACGGTTCTTGCGCCCGGGCCCGATGAGGATGCTCAGGGTCATGGACACGGCCACGAACACCGTGGCCAGCACCACCATCCCGACTATTGGAATGTAGAGATTCACTGTGCTTCCTTCCCTTCCACCTGTCTGCTCACGCCGCCGGCGCTACCCGGCACAAGGCATTGATGACGCGATCCATGGCATCCCCGTCGTGACTGTCGGTCAGGTTCGCCAGCAGCTTCATGACGAAGCGCATCAGGGTCTTGCGGGGCAGCCCGTAGGTGGTGCACAGGTGCATCACGCGCGGGTCGCCGATGAGCTTCACGAAAATGGTTCCCAGCCTGTAGTAGCCGCCGAGGCTGGCTTTCAGCTGAATGCGATAGCCGTGCAGGGCGCGTTCGGCGGACTCGGTGCCGATCCCGCGGGCATGGGCCTGAGCGATGGCATCGGCGGCCAGTTCCGCGGACTCCATGGCGTAGGCGATCCCCTCGCCGTTGAACGGGTTGACCATGCCGCCCGCGTCACCTACCAGTAGCAGGCCGCGACCGTAGACGGGTTGCCGGTTGAAAGCCATCGGGAGCGCCGCGCCCTGGATCTTCCCGAGACGGTTTTCCTCCCGGAAACCCCACTCCTCGGGGGTGTTGGCGAGCCAGCGTTTCATCAGCTCCCGGTAGTCGGTTTTCTGGAATGACCGGGACGTGTTGAGAACGCCGAGCCCGACGTTGCAGGTGCCGTCGCCCATCCCGAAAATCCAGCCGTAGCCAGGCATCAAAGTGGATTCACGAGGTTTGCCGTCCCACAGTTCCAGCCACGATTCGAGGTAGTCGTCGTTGCTGCGTGGGGAACGATAGTAGGTGCGGTAGGCCACCCCCATCGGACGGTCGGAACGCTTGTTCAACCCCATGGCAACCGACAGCCGCGAGGAGTTGCCATCAGCAGCTACCACCAGTGGGGCGCGGTATTCCTCACCGTCTCGGGTCCTCACCCCAACGATGCGACCGGTGCGATCGTCCAGGATCGCCTCGGTCACGTTGGCCCCCTGGATCAGTTCGGCCCCGCACCCGACGGCGTGTTTGGCCATCAGATCGTCGAAGTCAGCGCGTTTTCGCACCAGCCCGTAGGAGGGGAAGTCGGCGAGCTTCGGCCACTCCAACTGGAAGGGCTCGACCCGCCCTCCGTACACACGCAGACCCTTGTTGTGAAGCCATCCGGCCTCTTCAGAGGTGTCAATGCCGAGGCGCACCAAAGCCCGGGTGGTGCGCGGTGTGAACCCGTCGCCACACACCTTCTCGCGCGGGAAATGGCTCTTCTCCAGCAGCAGAACGCCCACTCCCCGCCGCGCCAGATTGGCCGCAGCAGCGGATCCCCCAGGACCCGCACCGACGACGATGACGTCGGCTTCCGCCTTTGGCATTCGACTCTCCTCGCCTTACTCATCAGGAACCCGGCTCCCAAGGCTGCCGTGAACCGGACTTCAGGCCTCAGTCTATGGGGTGACCTCTCTTTCTCACCAACCACCCGGAAACCTCCGATAAATCGACCCTGACTAGGGACAACACCTCAGTTTTTAACAACGGAAAGCGTTCGTTAATCGCACGCGCCGAGCAGCGTGTCGACCTCGGCTGTCCCTGGCCATCCAACCCTTCTGGCCTCTAGGAGCCAGCCTCGACTATCGTTCCCCGGGTGAGCCTTGACTTCGCGACGAAACGGTTGCGCGCCACGACCGTCTCCATCGATGATCCGGGGGACCTCGCGCACTTTCTCACCACCGAGCGAGCCACCGCATTCCTAAGGAAAGGCGAGGGATTCATCACCCTGGGCGAGGTGGCCCGCTTCGAGACCGATTTCCCCGACGCCGCCGACGTCTGGTGGAGCGAGGTCAGCGCCCACATCGACCACGATTCGGAACTCCCCGGCGCCTGGGGAACCGGCCCCCTGGCAGTCGGTTCTTTCGCGTTCGACCCGGACCGCTCCCGCACCCGTTCCGTGCTGATCGTCCCCGAGACCATCATCGGCAAACGCGACGGGCAGGCCTGGATGACCAGGATCAGCGAGAGCCGCCTCAGCCTGGAGCTGCCCGGCAGAGGCGATCCCGTGGTACCAACCGAGGGGATCCGACTGGTCCCTGACGGCTTGTCCGGTCAGGACTGGGCGGACATCGTCGCTGAGGCCGTAGCGCGCATCCGCGCCAACGAAATCAGCAAGGTGGTGCTGGCCCGCTCCCTGAAGGCCGTCGCAGAAGCCCCCATCGACCCGCGTCATGTGCTGCGCAGGCTCCTGCGGGCCTACCCGATGGCCTGGAATTACCTGGTCGACGGCATGGTCGGCGCGACCCCGGAGCTACTGATCCGCCGTCACCGCACCCTGGTCACGTCTCGCGTCCTGGCAGGCACGGTTTCCCTGGACCCCGGCCACACCAACCCTCTCCACAGGGCCGAACAGCTCGCGGGTTCCGGCAAGGACGTCGCGGAACACGAATTCGCGGTCGCATCCGTTGCCGAGGCACTGGAGCCCTACTGCGGCGCCATGAACGTGCCGGAAGCCCCCTCCGTACTGACCCTCCCGAACGTCATGCACCTGGCCACCGACATCACAGGGGTGGCGGAACCCGACATCAGTTCCTTGGCGCTGGCGGGAGCGCTGCACCCGTCGGCGGCCGTCTGCGGCACCCCGACCTTCTTCGCGGGCGAGATCATCGCGGAACTGGAATCCATGGACCGGGGACGCTACGCCGGCCCCATCGGCTGGGTGGACTCCGACGGCGACGGCGAATGGGTCATTGCTCTACGCGGCGGGTTCATCAATCCTGCCCACCCCGGGGAAATCCGCCTGTTCGCGGGCGCCGGAATCGTTGCCGACTCGGACCCACAGGCAGAACTGGCCGAGACCGAGGCCAAGTTTATTCCGATGCTCCAGGCTCTCGGCCTGGTCTGAAACGCCTCCCCCGCCTCACAATCACCTGCTCTAGGCCCATCCACCCGTCTCACGCCCGCCCACTCGAGCCGTAGAGTCGATAGGCAAAAGCAAGGTAAGCATTTCCATCAGAAGGGACAGGCGACTCACGGCAGGAGCAATGCGTCCCGAGTCAGCTGATTCGAGGCAAGCCTTTCCTGCTTCTTCTTCCTTCACTAGGGGTTTCTCGACGCACCCCACACAAGCGACGGAAAACATTTCGCAAGCTTTCAATTTTCGAAACACAAGGGACCATTAAAGACGGGCGAATTCCGCGTCGTTTTTGCTCATTTACCCAAGTCAGCAAAGGATTCTCTTGCTTGCAGGGGGTTGGAACCAGACGTAACGTATTTCTCGTCAGATGCACCACAGACGAAAGGTCCTAGAAATGCCCACCGTCACCCCCGTCAAGTCCTGCGACACCACCACCTGCGCTTTCAACAACAAGGGCTGCACCGCCTTCGCGATCACCGTTGACGGCTCTTCGGCCTGCACCACCTTCATCACCCTCGACGCCCGCGCTGGCCTGCCCACCGCTGAGGGACGCGTCGGCGCCTGCCAGCGCCTCGAATGCGCCCACAACAAGGACCTGCTCTGCAGCGCCTCCGGCGTCACCGTGGTTGACGGCGTCTGCACCTCCTACGAGGCCCGCTGAGTCCCCTGAACGGCCCACAGGGCCGCCACGTCTGAAAGCAAAAGCTCAGGCCCCGCTCGGTGCGGGGCCTGAGCTTTCTCCCGGGGCCAGCCGTCAGATGCACCGGTGGGGGTGCACCGGCCTCGAGTCCTCAACAAGACGCAACACCTGCTGCGTCAATGCCGACAGCGTCGCAGGGCGATCCTCGAAACGCGCGAAGACTGTCGCGGTCTCATGCTCCCCTACGTGCATCAACGTGACTCCCGATCGGTCGACGTCGATGCAGAAAACCCTGTCGAGCACGTGTCCGCAGAGCCCGGAACTGCTCGGGCGAAGGGCGGCCTGCCCCGGCAGACTGCCGTTGATCACGGCACGGCACACCCACCAGAGGGCATCACATCCCTGCGAGGCCACGACGTCGTGCGTCTCGAAATCGTCACACCAGACTTCGGGCGCTTCCGAACAGGTCGCATGGACTTCCTCCCACGAAACCGGGGTGACCCCACTGTGGTCGTGCACCAGGACGCGGTCCGTGACCACCAGACCGATCCGGGTACCGCTGATCTGCGCCAGTTCCGCGACCCGCCCCGGAAGCTGGTTCTCGGACAGCAGGCGGTCCACGGCGGCATTCGGCAGCAGGACGAGCTCGCCCAGCAGGTGGGCGGAAGCCGCGATGACCGAGAGCATCACGTCGTTGCTGTATCGGGTCAGGTCCATCCGCACCACGGTCCCGGAGCCGGGGGGCAGGGTGGACAACAGGCAGTCCTCGTCGGGGCGGACAGCCACCACAATGTCTCCCTGGGCGGTCAGCCCGTGGGCGACGAAGTCGTACTGACTGCTGATCCGCCAAGCCACCAGGGAGCAGGCCGCCCCTCCCCGCAGCATCCGTCCCGCTAAGGAGCGCGCGCGCTCAAGACACATGTCTTGGGAAGCCTCTGGTGAAGTGGTCATCCGCGCCCGCCTTCCAGCTTGATTAACGTCAGCCTAGCGCACTGAAAACTGAGAAGGAATGCCTACTCTCAGCTACGTGCAACGAGCAGCGGGCGGCGAGGTCAGCGTTTCCGCTGCACCCTC
The DNA here is from genome assembly GCF_037055325.1 of Arachnia propionica. Taxonomy (NCBI): domain Bacteria; kingdom Bacillati; phylum Actinomycetota; class Actinomycetes; order Propionibacteriales; family Propionibacteriaceae; genus Arachnia; species Arachnia propionica. The sequence continues at coordinate 2,386,985 of NZ_CP146373.1, forward strand.
ACCTTCGAACCGCCCCCACCACGACCGGAACGCCCGGACTTCTGCTCCTCCAGCAGGCGCTGCTGCTCCTCACGTTCATCCATCAGGGCCTGCTGATCGAATCCGGAACGCAGGACCAGCCAGGTGACCGTCGCAATGCCCAACGAGATCCAGGATGGCCACCCGAGGACGAGCGGCAGGGTGATCAACGCGACGATGTCGATGCCGCGGATGAAGGAGAACATCATGCCCGGCGGCATGGCCCCGATCCCGACCGAGACCATGGGGCCGCCATAGTTCGGGGGCTTCGCACACACCCAGCGGAAGGCCGCCAGCAGACCGCCCAACGCGGTGATGAGTGAGACCGAGAGCCCGGTGACCGGATCGAACTCAGCTCCGCCGAAGATCCCCCCGAAAGCGGGCATCGTCGCAGCCGCCCAGAGCAGCGCCAGCAGGGCGGGCACCGTCATGGCGGCCTGCCTGACATCACCCGGGGAGAACGGGAAACAGCGCTGGAGACCCTTGGTGCGGGTCAGCACACGCAGCGTGTTGCAGAAACCAATCAGGGCAGTCATCAGCACCAGCGCGGAGATCGACGGGTTCAGCACCTCGATGCGGAGTGCGTGGACGGCGTAGGGAACAGCAATGGAGGCCAGCCAGAAAGCCAGCGGCTTGGGAGCACGCCACAGCCGCTGCAGGTCGCGCAGGACGATGGCCCACACGCCACTGCCCGACCCACGGGTCGGACGGACGTGCCCACGACGTCGTGCCTGGTCCTCGACCAGGATGTCGCGGACCAGGGCGAAATCGAGGGCGAAAGCGGCGCCCTGCATGCCCGCGAGCAGCGATGAACCCGCGGTGAGTCGCTGGCGACGCATGTGGCGCAGCCGGAGCCAGGCGGGCACGATAGAAATCAGACCCAGCAGCAGACCACCGCCCGCCACCACCCAGGCAAAGTCGACGCTCAGCGCGGCCACGAGACTGATGGGCGCCACCCCGGCGGAGATCGTGACCAGGACGAGCAGGGCGGCGAAGGCGATGATCCCGATCAACCACAGCAGCGCGGTGGTGATCCAGCGCCGTTCCGCTCCTTGCTCGGCAGCCGCGAAGGCCACCAGCCCAAAGCATCCGAGGCCGGATGCCAGCCCCCAGGTGAGAACCTCCGTGGTGTTGCCACCGACCAGGGCCGCCACGAGCACCCCGAGTCCTGCGCCGAAAACCAAAGCCACAATCACCGAGGCAACGAGGCGCCCCGCAAGCATCCTGCGCCGGTCGACATTGCCGTCCATGACCCAGAAACCCTCGGCGGCCGAGGCCACAACGGGACCAAACAGGCGCGCAGCCACGAGGGCCAGGGCCAGGAATCCCGCGACGGCGACCCAGGGCAGCAGCCCCCGCGCCGCCCGGCAGGAATCGGCCGCGCAATCCGCCACGCTGCGTTGGGCCTGCATGATGGAGCTGATCACCATGGCGCCGATCAGGACGAGAGCGAAAACCATCACGTAGGCGTCCTGCATGGCCTGGAAGAGGTTGCGGTCAGCCCTGCCGCGCCGCCAGTCGCGCACGAGAAGACGGAGCTGTTTCTCATCGACCTCGCCGATGACCCCGAACCGTTCGTCGCTCATCGACGTTCCCCCAGCCTCACCTCGCGGGCGCCGATGGCGGCCAGCAGGCTGGGTTCGTGGCTGGCCAGCACGATCGCCAGACCGTCACCGAGCTCCGCCTTGAGGCGGGACCCAAGCCATTCGATACCTTCGACGTCGAGCCGCTGCTCCGGTTCGTCCAGGACCAGCAGGCGCCGGGGCCTGACGAAAGCAGTGGCCAGCGCCAGGCGTCGCCGCTGACCAGACGACAGGGTCGAGGGCAGCTGCCCGGCCTGGGGAACGAGCTGCACCTCCTCGAGGATCTCGTCGACCAGGTCGTCGGGGTCAGCGATCCCATGGGCCCGCGCCAGCAGGTCGAGATGCTCCACGACAGACAGGTCGGGGAAAAAATCGAGATCGTCAATGACGGTGGCCACGTTGCGGCGGATCTCCGGGCTGGTTTCCTTCATCTTCACACCCAGCACCTCGACGGTGCCTTCATCGGGCCGATCGGCCCCGACCAGGCACCGCAGCACCGTCGACTTGCCCGCGCCGTTGCGCCCGGTGAGCGCGACGGCCTCTCCCGCGGCCACCTTGAGGTCGAAGCCTTCCACAATGGTCGCGGGCCCGTAGGCCTTCTTCAGTTTTTCAACCTTGAGAACGATGTCCTTCTTCGCCACGGCGACCATTGTGGCGCATCCCAGCCGGGCACCAGGGCACCACGCAGCGGTATGCGACGCTCATGACATGTGCTGTCCTCATTTGCCCTTTTTGTGTAGGATGCAGGAAATTACCAACGGAGGTAGCCCGTATGAGCGGAATTGCCCGCGTCCAGCCCGAAGCCACACTGCATCCCGGCAAACTCGATCTGCTTGCCAGGTGGCTTCCCGATCAATGGTGGTTCGATGGCGATTCCTCGGACCTGGAGATCGTCGCTAGGTTCCGATTCGTCGATCCCAACGACGTCGTGGGACTCGACTGCATGCTGGTGCGCTCCATGGACGCCGTCTACCACGTCCCCGTCACGTGGCGTCCCCACCCGCTGGACTGCGGTGCACTGATCGGGACCCTCCAGCACTCAGAGCTGGGAACCCGGTACTGCTACGACGCCCAGACCGACCCGGTCTACCTGGACGAGCTGGTGCGGGTGATCCGGGAGAAGGACTCGGACGCCGACATCGTGGCAATCGGACAGGACACGCCATACCCCAGGAACATCAAGGTCTTCGGCAGCGGTTTGGTAGCCGGGGAAACCTCGGGGTATCCGCACGTGGTACACAAACTCAACCGCGCCCCGATCAACGACGTCGTCGGCCAGCTGATGGGCCAGTGGCGCCACCACGGCATCGATCGCGTCGATTTGTTGGCCGTTCTGCACTGAAATTTGTCAAGGGCTGGCGATAAGGTGTGCGCATGCACCAGACCCGAGCCAACCTCGACAAGAAACGCGCCGAGGTCTCGGCCATGTTCGACGGTGTCGCCGCACGCTACGACCTGTTGAACTCGTTGCTGTCGCTGGGCAGGGACCGCGGCTGGCGCCGGGAAACCGTGACAGCCGTCGCCGCACGTCCAGGGGAACGCATCCTGGACCTGGCCGCCGGCACCGGCACGTCATCGTTGCCTTTCGTGGAGACGGGTGCACACGTCTTCCCCACAGACCTGTCGATGGGGATGCTGAAAACGGGCAAGCAGCAACACCCGCGGCTGTCCTTCGTTCGCGGCGACGCCTTGGCCCTGCCCTACGCCGACTCGGTGTTCGACGCAGTGACCATCAGCTACGGCCTGCGCAACGTAGAGGATACCGCCGCCGCTTTGCGGGAGTTGCTGCGCGTGACCCGCCCGGGCGGGCGCATGGTGATCGCGGAGTTCTCCACCCCGGTGAACCGGGCGCTGCGGTTCATCTACGCCCACGGCGCATTGCGGGCGCTACCCGTGGCTGCCAAAGTGTCGAGCAACCCCGTTGCCTACGGATACCTGGCGGAGTCGATCCTCGCGTGGCCCGCGCAGGAGGAGCTGGCAAACCTGATCGCGGACTGCGGCTGGCAAAACGTCGAGTGGAAAAACCTGACGGGCGGCATAGTTGCTCTGCACCGGGCTTGGAAATGACGTTTCTGCTGGACCCGTACGCAGCCCGAAGCTGCCCCGTCAAGACCTTCAACGCTTTCGACCCTGGCACCCCGAAACCCGAGAACCCTCTCGATGAGTCGCTGCTAGAGGCATTCGCGGGCGGCTCGGAGTTCCGCGATTCCATGCTGAAGGCCCTCTGCCGCGCCGCCGACGTGGTCGATTTGCGCGGAGAGAAGAACCCGACCGAAACCTTGGACGCAATGGGCGCCGGCGCATCTGTGATCATTGGCGGAACACTCCCGGCAGACGAGCAGGGACATCGTGTCGGAAGCCCTGATGCCCTCGTACGCGGTAGCGACCGGCCCGGTGGACGTCCCGGCTATTGGCCGCTGCGTGTCAAGCCCTATCGCCTGCTGGAGGAACAGCGAAACGCCAAGGAACTGCGCGTCTCCACGCTCACCTCCCCAACTGTTCTAGAACCACTCCCTGGATACCGTTTCCGGTCCTACCGGCAGGGGGTGCTGTTGGAGCTGGCCCATCACTGGAGACTGCTCCAGGCCTGCGGTCGTTCGGCCTCCACTGCCATCGTCGGATCAATCGGTTTCGACGACCGCACCAGGGGGCTGATCGTCTGGGTGCCCCTCGAGCTGCGCTTCCTGCGCACCTTCTCCCGCACATCACCCAGCGGTCACCGGCTCCGTTCGGCGCTGGAACGCTACGACCACGAGCACGGGTTCCGGGTGCACGTCGCCCAGCAAGCGATGACCCGCGAAATGGATGATTCCCGCCCTCCTGCAGTGCGTCCCATCCGAGTGCCGGAGTGCGAGTGGTGTGCCTGGTGGGAGACGTGTCGACCTCGCATGGACGACGACGACATCTCGCTACGCATCTCCAAGACACCACTCGACGTCCGCGAACTCCAGACCCTGATGGGGCTCGGTATCACGACGGTCTCGCAGCTAGCCGACGCGGATGTTGATGCTCTGCTTCCCGACTACCTGCCGCTCACCGCGCATCGCGACCGCTCGGAGGCCAGGTTGCGCACCGCCGCCCGGCGCGCCCGGATGCTGAAGCGAGGGGTCGCCCTGGAAAAGGCCTCGCTGGAACCCATCGAGGCTCCGCGAGCACCGGTGGAGGTGGACCTGGACATCGAAACTGACGACGGCGACCGCACCTACCTGTGGGGGGTCATGCTGACCGACCGCGCCACGGGGAAACAGAAATATCAGCACTTCAGCTCTTTCACCTACCTCTCCCCCAGCGGAGAGCTGGATCTCGCGATTAATTTCGCCCGCTGGCTCCTGCGGTTGGTGAACAAACACCCCGATCTGCTCGTCTACCACTATTCCGACTACGAGTTGGTGCGCCTGCGTCGCCTCGCCCAGCGCAGCGGGAACCCTGATCTGTCAGCGGTCTGCGAGCTCATCAAGGACCATTTCGTAGATCTTTTCCAGCTGGTCCGCGACAACTTCGTCGCCGTAGACGGTCTGGGGTTGAAGGTGGTCGCGAGCAAGGGCGCGGGGTTCTCGTGGCGCGATGAGGAACCGGGCGGTTTGAACTCGCAGACCTGGTTCGCCACCGCCGTTGACGGCCTCAACGCCGCGGAGCGCAAAGCGGCGCGCATGCGCGTGCTGGAGTACAACGAGGACGACGTCCGGGCCACCTGGCACGTCAGGGAGTGGATGGATCGGCTCGATGCGGAAACCCACGAGGACGCCCAACCCACCTGATCGCATCCCGGATAGCCGGTCAGCCGTCCCTGTCAGGAGGCGGCTGACAGGGTCATGTCCAGAAGCTTGTTAGCCACCTGAGGACCGAACAGGTCGTTGTCCACGTGACTGCCGTCGGGCCGCATCAAGTTGCCGTTCACGGTGTCATCGCACAGTGGCCCAGGGCCAACGCCCGGAGCGTCGCCGCAGAACAGGGAGTCCCCGTCGATGGTGCGGATGTCATCGCGTTGCGCCGCCACTTCCGTGACGATCTGGTTGAACCGCTGCCGATACTCGTCATGCTCGATCGTGTACTTGATCAACATGGACGCCAGCTCGTTGTCGGGACGTGACATCAGGCCGATGCCGGGGCGCTCAGTCAGCACGATCACCAGGGTTTCCCCACGCCCCGTCAACCGGTCGGCGGTGGCGATGAGGTCGCGGCGCTGCGCCTCCCAGAACTCGTCCGACTCCGGGGAGAGCACCCGGTCGCCCTCGTAGCGGTCAATGTACTCGTGCCGAGACCACCACAGGATTATTCCGGGAGAGTGGACTCGGATGGCCTCATCCTGCACGTCCTTGACGGGCGGGCAGAGCTTACCGAACTCATCGTTGGGCCCGAAGTACAGGAATGTGCCCATCGGTGTGCACATGCCCTGGGCTGTTTCTACCACGGTCAATCCCCGTTCCTGTCCGGCCACGGCCAGCGGATCGGCTATCCGCAGCGGAACAGAGTCACCGACCAGCATGATGACGTCACGCCTGATCTCCCCACTACCGTGTCCCAGACGCAGCGCCCGCGCGAGCGGGGTGCCACCCACGAAACCGCTGCTCAGGGCCATGATAACCATCGCAGTGGCTCCTGCGACGATCGCTCTCCACGGCTTGAGGAAATTCCCGATTCGCCCCTGCCTGATCGGCATCTCCAGCAGATGATATGAGGCGGAGGAACACACGAGGGTCAACACCAACACAGCCACCGTCCGCAAAGGTCGGAAGGTCCCGGAGTTGACCCCGAACCACACCGCCACTGGCCAGTGCCACAGGTACAGGCCGTAGGAGATTCTGCCGAGATAACTGATCGGCGCGAACGCGAGCACTTTGGCCTCGGGCGTCGCCAGGCCGTAGCGGACGCCGAGGATGAGCGCGCCGGTCCCCAACGAGAACAGCAGCGCACCCCCGTGGAAGTAGAACGGAGCGGGACCATCCAGCACGGCGAACAGGACCGCGGTCGAGACCGCACCGCCCCAGAACAGGAACCTGGCACAGCGGGTGCACCATGCAGCGAACCGAGGATTGGCGGCAAGGATCGCCAGCAGTGCCCCGAGCATCGGTTCGAAAGCCTTCGCATCGGTTCCCATGTAGGCCCGTTCCGCCGCCTGCGGCGCGTAGAAAAGCGCCAGAAGCACCGCCGAGGCCACGACGATCGCGACAGCAACCCCCGCCAGGACTCGCACCGCATTCCGGTTCCCGGCCCGGAAAACCCTCAGCACCAGCCAGGTGATTCCGGCGATGAGCAACGGCCAGACAATGTAGAACTGTTCCTCGACGGCAAGGCTCCACATGTGCAGCAGGGGCGAGACAGTGCCGTCATTCTCGAAATACGAGGCCGAGCCTATGAATCGCCAGTTCGCGAGGTAGAAGATCGTGTACCAGGCGTCAAGGGAGAGATTGTCGCGGCGATGCACCAGCGCAAAATTCCCCGCCCAGATGAGGACGACGCACACCACCAACAGGGCGGCGGGCATGAGTCGTTTGATCCGCCTACTCCAGAAATCGCCCAGGGATATCCGTCCGCTGCGTTCGACCTGCGCTATCAGTCCCGAGGTAATGAGGAAACCGGAGAGCACGAAGAACATGTCCACGCCCAGAAACCCGGCCGCCATGTAGGGGGCCGAGACGTGGAAGAGAACCACCAGCCCTACCGCTATGGTCCGCAGACCATCAAGCGCGTCGAACCGGTTGCCGTGACGTGCGGGGGCCTCGGACAGCGAATTCACGGGCGGAATGCTAGCACCGTTCGCGTTCCCCACACCTTCTCGGAAGAGAGGACGAGATGCAGAAAAACATGCTCCCGTTTCCCCGGTTGAAACGGCAAGGAATCAGCCGGTGGTGGAGCTCATGTCGTTCAAGATTGTTTGGACCGTCGCCTTGGCGTCGCCGAAACACATCACCGAGTTCTCTTTAAAGAACAGCGGATTCTGCACGCCTGCATAGCCTGCGTTCATGGAACGTTTGAAAACCACCACCTGGCCGGCCTCCCACACCTTGAGAACGGGCATACCGGAGATCGGGGAACCGGGCTCATTCGCGGCAGGGTTGACCGTGTCATTGGCCCCGATCACCAGCACCACGTCGGTGTCGGCGAAGTCGTCGTTGATTTCGTCCATCTCCAGGACGATGTCGTAGGGCACCTTTGCCTCGGCCAGCAGCACGTTCATGTGGCCGGGCAGCCGTCCCGCAACAGGATGGATCGCAAACCGCACATTCACGCCCTGCTCCCGTAGCCGCGCGGTCAGCTCGGCCACGGGATACTGGGCCTGGGCCACCGCCATCCCATATCCGGGTGCGATCACGACGGAACGGGCCTCGGTCAGAAGTTTCGCGACCTCGGCGGTACTGACCTCACGGTGTTCCCCTGCCACGCCACTGTCCGCCACGGGGGCGTCACCGAACCCTCCGAAGATCACGGAGACGAAGGAGCGGTTCATGGCCCGGCACATGATGTAGGACAGGATCGCGCCGGAGGCACCGACCAGGGCACCCGTGATGATGAGAACGCTCTGGTCCAGCACGAATCCGCTGAAGGCCGCTGCCCACCCGGAGTAGGAGTTCAGCATCGAAACAACCACAGGCATGTCGGCGCCACCGATGGCAGCCACCAGATGACAACCCAGGGCCAGGGAGATCAGGGTCACCAGCAGCAGCGGGACCAGCGACAGCGTCGCGACGTACCACCATCCGAGCCCGGCGACGGCCACGAGCATGCCCAGGTTGATCCAGTTCCTGCCGGGCAGCATCAACGGTTTTGAGGCGATGCGACCGTTGAGCTTGCCCCAGGACACCAACGAACCGGTGAGGGTGACCGCGCCGATGAAGATCCCGAGCACCACCTCGACGGCATGCAGCACGTCGGTGTGGTCGGTGTGGGTGGCCGTCAGGTGCACGTTGAATCCCACGAGCACTGCGGCGGCCCCGACGAAGCTGTGAAGCAGGGCGATGAGCTCCGGCATCCCAGTCATCTCGACCCGGCGGGCCTTCCACGTGCCGATGACCGCGCCGATGGCGATCGCCCCGTACAACAGGGCAGCGGAGGTCCAGTCGAAACTTCTCCCGTCAGCGGGCTGGGCGATGGCGTAGTTGGTGGCCACCAGGGCGAGGACCATGCCGAGGATTCCGAACGCGTTGCCCTTCTTCGCGGTCTCGTGTTTGCTGAGGCCCGCCAGGGCGAGGATGAACATCAGGCCGGCAGCGATGTAGGTGGCGTTGACGAGGTTATGCAGGTTATCCAGCACGGCTCAGCCCTTCCGGAACATGTTCAGCATGCGGTGGGTCACCGTGAACCCACCGAAGACGTTGATGGATGCGATCAGCACCGCCACGAAGGAGATGATCCTGATGACCCAGTTGTCGATGGGCAGCTGTGTCATGGCGCCGACGACGATGATGCCGCTGATGGCGTTGGTGACGCTCATCAGCGGGGTGTGGAGGGCGTGGGTGACGTTCCAGACCACGTAGTAGCCGACGACGATGGCCAGCACGAAAACGGCCATCAGGTCCACCAGCCGCTGCGGGGCGAGGGTCAGTAGCGCGATCAGCGCCACCGACCCTGCCCCGACCCAGGCAACCTGGTGCCACCAGGGGCGCGGGGGTTTCGGAAGCGTGACGGGCGCCGAGGGCCTGTCTGCGGCGGCCGGAGCGAGCGCCGCCGCGGAGACCTTGATCTCCGGGGGCGGGAAGGTCACCTCCCCATCACGGACGATGGTCATGGTGCGCACCACCTCATCGTCGAAGTCGATGACGAGGTTCCCGTCCTTCTCGGGGGTCATGAGTTTGAGAGCATTGACGAGGTTGGTGCCATAGAGCTGCGACGACTGCCCGGGAAGCCGGGAGGACAGGTCCGTGTAACCAACGATGGTCACCCCATTGTCGGTGACGTAGCTTTCACCGGGCCGGGTGAGCTCGCAGTTGCCACCACCGATGGCTGCCATGTCCACGATCACCGAACCCGCCTTCATGGATTTCACCATCTCGGCGGTGATCAACCGGGGCGAAGGTTTCCCCGGAATTGCCGCGGTCGTGATGATGATGTCCACCTCACGCGCCTGGGCGGCGTACAGTTCGGCTGCCCGTGCCGCGTAGTCGGCGCCGACCTCCTTGGCGTAGCCATCGGAACTGACCCCCTGATCAGCCTGGCCGACGTGCAGGAAGGCGGCGCCCATGGATGTGACCTGCTCCGCCGTCTCGGGACGCACGTCGGTCGCCCGCACGATGGCCCCCAGCGAGTTCGCGGCGCCGATGGCAGCGAGTCCTGCGACACCGGTGCCGATCACGAGCACGGTGGCGGGGGGCACCTTGCCCGCCGCGGTCACCTGACCGGTGAAGAAGCGCCCGAAAGCATGGGCCGCCTCGACGACGGCCCGGTAACCGGAGATGTTCGCCAGGGAGCTGAGAGCGTCAAGGGCTTGGGCACGAGAGGTACGCGGCACCATGTCCATGCTCAGCGCGTTGATGCCCTGGGCCGCGATCCTCCTGGTCAGGCTCGGGTCCTGCCGAGGCGCCAGGAAGGAGATCAGCGTGGCTCCCGAACGCATGTCCAACAGCTGTGCATCCGAGGGTGCCCCGACTGCGAGCACGATGTCACGGTTCCAGGCGTTGTCGACGATCACTCCGCCGACTTCGCGGTACGCATCGTCGTCGAATGAAGCTCCGAGACCGGCCCCTGTCTCCACGAAGACGTGATAGCCGAGCTTCCGCAGCTGAGCAACGGTTGTGGGAGTCGCGGCTACGCGCGTATCGCTGGCTTCCCGAGGTACACCAATGTCCATAGGATCACGCTATCGCTCATCGAGCGTCCTGCGCATCCAAGGTGGGGCTGATGCCATTTCCGGAGACGACGTCAGGCGGTTGACAAAACCGCCAACCGCCCGACGTGCAGACCGGACCGGGAACGCCTCTCGGCGAAAGGCCGCTCGTAGCGGCTAAAGGTGGAGCCCGGGGTTACCGCGATCCGGTGAGACCCATACTAGCGTGAACTGTGCCAATCACCAGAGCTTTCCGGCGTACCAGGACTTGGAGCATCCCTCCAGCTCAGCGGCGAGCTGATCCCAACGAGGCCCGAGACGTCTACCGATGATGGCTGCCCGGGCACACAGATCCCCGAAATCACCCTCGTATTCCCCCGCGAGAACGCTGCGCACGTCCTCGGCGACAGGCCCCTCAGGAAGCTTCCGCTCAATCTGCCGCAACCGCCACAGCGACCCAGGCAGTGAGACCGCCGCCATCCGGGACCAGAGTTCCAAAAGGTCCTCGATGCCCTCGGCCGCTATGTACTCCACCAACCGGGTGCGCACCGCGGGCACCGCTTTGTCGCCCACCATGTGAACGAGGACAGCGGCGGTGTCGTGAGCCGTGCTGCTCTCGTCCGCCGGGTCCCCTGAACCATTGAACTCTTCAAGGATGTCGCTTGGTCGCCTCACAGGCTTGTGGAACTGACGCACTTCGTCTTCCCTCCTTGAACGAGTATTCATTCGCCACTCCTTGAAGGCTAGTCCTGCCCCAGGACAATATGCAGTAACTCTCGGTCAGAGCTTGGCCTGGCGAGCATCTGACGCAGTGATTGTATGCATGTAACTTCCGCCGTCCGCCACCCCATCGAACGGACCACAGAACCCAGCTCAACCCCTTGTGAAGCGCGGAACACCCGATCGAAAGCGGCTGCGAACGCCGGCTGTCCCTGCTCCAGTGAGGCAAAGATCGTTCCTCCATGGTCATCCAAAAGGATGACACGCAAACACGCCTCGTGTCCAACCTCGGGCGGGGCCAACGCCCCCAGGTCGTGCTGCAGGGTGAGATCACCCAGCAGCAATGTCGTCGGCGCTCCGGTCACCAGTGCGATCCCGGTTGCAGTTGCAACAGTACCGTCTATCCCGGCAAGACCGCGATTCGCCCAGCAAAATCCGGGGTTCGGGTTGATCGGCGCGAGGTCCGCGTAACGAATGCTGGAACTGGCACCGAACACCAGATTCTCGCCGGGACGCGCAGCCGCGACCACTTCTGCAGCCACGGTCTGCCCCGTGAGCTCATGCGGTTCCTGCGGGGTCGTATCCGCCTGCTGTTGCCAACGGGCCAGCCAGGCGGGGTCCCCGGGTGGCAGTAGTACGCGATCGACCACCCGCGCGGCGGTGTGCCCGGGATCGATCCAGTCGGCATGTGGGGCGACGACGATCAGCTCGACATCGCTGCGGCCCAGCAGGTCGGAAACGGGCCTGGACAACGTGGGGTGTCCGAAAACCACCACGCGTTCGATCCCGGGACCGAGGACAGGCAGCAGTTCCCGGTATCGGGGCACGGCACTGCCGGTGCGGGCGTTGCTGGAGGGTTCGGCCAGCAGCGGGACACCTGCCATCTCCGCAGCGGCCCTGGCCTCCGCCCCCACCGCAGGAGGAGCGTCCCCTGCGAGCACCACCGTGCGAGCCGTTCCCGTCACCTCGTATACCTCGGCGCCGACACTCGGGGCGATGCCCGGGAGCACCTCTTGAGGTTCAGGCGCAGGCGTGGCGGCATCAACGAGCGGGGTCTCGAACTCCACGTTGACCTGCACGGGCCCCGGGCGGCGGGTCCTAGTACCCGCGGCCAGGGCGCAGGCACGGGTGATCGTCGCACGCCAGGCCCGTTCGGTGCCTGTGCCGGAGGCCAGCCGCAGCACCCCGACCGCGGCGGGCCCGAGGATCCCCAGTTGATCGCAGGTCTGGTTGGCTCCCGTGCCGACCAGATACGCGGGACGGTCGGCGGTCAGCAGCAAAAGCGGAATCCCGGAGGCGCGCGCCTCCATGGCTGCAGGCACCAGGTTTCCCACCGCCGTCCCGGAGGTGGTGACCACCGCGACGACCCTGCCCGAGGCCTTCGCCATCCCGAGAGCGGTAAAGGACGCGACGCGCTCATCGATCCTGACGTGCAGCCGCAGCAACCCGGCGGCCTCGGCGGCGTGAAGCGCCAAGGAGATCGGGGCGTTGCGGGACCCGGGAGCCAGCAGCACGTCTTGGACCCCGGAGGCCAGCAGGGCCTCCACGATCACCTTTCCCAGCAACGGGGAGTTCACGGCAGACCCACTCCCGCGACCGCGGCCACCCGATGCATCCTGTCCAGCCACCAGCGTTCGGTGCGCGCGTCAGCGCGGCAGGCTGTCAGCAGATCGGCATCGACGCGCACAGGGCGCACCTCGATCTGGCCCGCGACCGGCTGCAGCGGGTGCGCGGTGACGTCACAGGTCAGGAGCCTGCCGGTTTCCAGGCCGCAGGCGAACGGCAGCTCCGGAAGGGCCGCGGCCAGCCGCAGGCCCGCCTCCAAGCCGACGGAGGTCTCCACGGCGCTGGAGACCACCACGGGAAGCCCCAGCCGCTCCGCCAGGTCGAGACAGGCGATGGCTCCGCCGAGCGGCTGTACCTTCAGCACCACCACGTCGGCGGCGTCGAGTTCCCTCACCCGTAGCGGATCGGTGGCCCGCCGGATGGATTCATCGGCAGCGATCGCGACCACACCGTCGAGGCGCCGACGCAGCTCGGCGAGCTCTTCCACGCTGGCACAGGGCTGCTCCACGTATTCGAGGTCGAACTGCGCGAGTTCCCGGATCGCATCCTCAGCCTGGTCGGGTGTCCAGGCCCCGTTGGCGTCGACACGGATCGCCCCGCCGGGTAGGGCAGCGCGAGCGGTCGCCACTCGGGCGACGTCGTCGTCGAGGTTCTCGCCGGGGGCCGCGACCTTGACCTTGAGGGTGCGGCACCCGGATTCCGCGACTCGTCGTGCCACCTCACCGGGGCCGATGGCAGGGATGATGCCATTGACGGCGACGCGATCCCGCAGTGGCTCGGGATGACCCTCTCGGGCCACCGTGGCGCTGGCCCGCAGCCAGGTGGCGGCCTCCTGGTCGCTGTATTCCCGGAAGGGACTCCACTCGACCCAGCCCGCCTCACCTTCGAACAGGACTCCCTGCCGCCGGGTGACGCCCCGGAACGGAACCTGCAGGGGGATGTCGAAGACGATCACCGACCGACCACCGCCCCCAGCAGCAACCCGGCGGCCATCGCCAGCTCCGTGAAGGACGTGGCCTGGAGCATCGCGATCAGGTCACGTCCGATGGCCCCGCCCAGCAGCCGCGCGGCGGGACCGAGCACCAGGACGAACCCCAGCAGCCCCAGCCCCGCCCAAGGTGTGCTGAGCGCCATCACCCCCAGCACCGAGACCGCACCCACCACCAGCAGCGCCACGAAGAAAACCCGGGTTCCGGAATCACCCAGCCGGGTGGCCAGGGTGCGCTTGCCCACCTCGGCGTCGGCGGTGAGGTCGCGGAGGTTGTTGACCACCAGCAGGGCACTGGCCAGGGCCCCGATCCCGATGGCCGCCACCCAGGAGACCGGCGGGGCCGAGTCGAAGGTGACCAGGGTGGTGCCGACCGTCGCCACCAGACCGAAGAACAGGAAGACCATGACCTCCCCGAGGGCGCGATACCCGTAGGGCCGGGAACCGCCCGTGTAGTACCAGGCGGCAAGGATGCTGGCGGCTCCGACAGCCAGCAGCCACCAGTGCCCGCTGATCACGACGATCGCGCTTCCCAGCACCGAGGCCGCAATGAAACACAGGACGGCAGCTCGTTTCACCGACTCGGGACGCGCCAGGCCGGAGGCAGTCAGCCGGACCGGGCCGACGCGCACGTCGTCAGTGCCGCGGATACCGTCGGAGTAGTCGTTGGCGTAGTTGACCCCTATTTGAAGAGCCAGCGCCACCCCGAGGCAGAGCAGGGGAACCAGGATCAGGCGCCACAGGGGTGGTGTGGGTCCGGTCCCGAGTCCCGCGGCCACTCCCGCCAGGATGGGTGCGGCTGCAGCGGGAAGGGTCCGGGGCCGGGCACCGGCCACCCATGTGGAAAAGTTCATGATGGGGGTCATGCTAGTGCTATCGGTCCGCAACAAGACGGTTCAACGCCTCACGGTCCGGTTTGCCCCCGGGGGTGCGTGGGATCGGGGTGACGACGAGCTGCCGCGGCAGCCACGTCCGGGGCAGCGCGCCCGCAAGGGCCTCGCGCCAGCCCGCAAGGTCCCCGCTCGTGGCGAACAACACAACCCGCCTGCCCCATTCTGTGTCCGGGACGGCCAGCACCGCGGTCTCCGGATCGAGGCGCGCCACGGCGGCCCGTACCTCGGCCAGGTCGATGTTCACCCCGCCGGAGATGATCACGTCGTCGATGCGTCCTGTGATCACGAGCTTCCCGTTCGCCCAGCATCCCCGGTCGCTGGTGAGCAGCGCACCGTCGTTCATGACCGCAGCAGTCGCGGCGGGGTCGCCCAGGTAGCCGTCGAACAGGGTCGGACCACCAATAAGCACCCGACCGTCACGCAGCTCGACCCCAACGCCTGGAAGCGGTGTCCCGTCCCAGACCACCCCACCGCAGGTCTCCGACATGCCGTAGCTCTCGACGACGGCCAACCCAGCGTCGTCAGCGCGTTCCCGCAGCTCGTTACCAAGAGGTGCGCCACCGAGCAGGATCAGGTCGAAGGCTTGCAGTCGTTTCGTGACGGCGGCATCCTGCAGGGCGCGGTGCAGCTGGGTGGGCACCAGGCTGATGGCGTCACCGTCGCCGGTGGGAGCGAGCCCCTCGAGGTCGGCGGGAACTACGGGTGTCCTCCTCCCCGCCGTCGCCGAGCGCACCTGCACCATCAACCCGGCCACGTAGCGCCCGGGCAGAGCTAGATGCCAGGTCAGGTCGCCTCCCGCGCGTTCCCGGGCCGCTTTCGCGGCTGCCCGCAACGCGTCCCTGGAAAGCACGACGCGTCGGGCCGACCCGGTCGTGCCGGAGGTCTGCACCACCGCCCCCACATCTCGCGGCAGCCGGGGGGCCGGCCCGTCCGCCAGCCACAGCGCCGCTGCGCCTTCCAGCATCCGGGACACATCCGCGCTCATCGTCACCACCTCCGCTCTTCGGTCGCGACGCGACCCTAACACCGGGAGTGGAAACCGGGTTCCGGGAGCTAGGATTGTCGTGTGCTCAGGGTGCTCTTGTTCGTCGCGGTGGTGATGCTCACCATCTATTGCGTCGTCGAACTCGCACAGACCAAGGGAGCCCGCGTACGCGCCATGCCCCGGTGGCTGTGGTTGTTCGTCGTGATCTGCGTCCCAGTGGTTGGCCCGCTCGCCTGGTTGTTCTCGGGACGCCCCAGCTCACGCTCCCGGCCACGCCCTCTCGCCCCCGACGAGGACGAGGATTTCCTGCGCGGCCTGCGCTGAAATCCACTTCGACTGCTTCTGCGGGGAGATCACCCCGAAACGGAAAGGACGCCCATGCTTGACAGCCCTGATGCCCTGAGCGCCTGGCTGAAATCAACCGCCGCGGAGTTCGAGGCACGCATCGACGAGCTGGACGGGCTGGACGCCGCCATCGGCGACGGCGACCACGGCACGAACATGGCACGTGGCATGGCTACCGCATCCACGATCGTTCCCAGTCCGTGCACCACCACGCGTCAGTACCTCAACCAGGTGGGCATGGCCCTGGTCAGTTCCGTCGGCGGGGCCTCGGGGCCCCTGTTCGGGACGTTCTTCCTGCGCGTCGGGCAGCTTTGGCAATCCCCGCACAGCGTCTCCAGCATCTGGCAGGCATTGAAGGCCGGACGCGACGGAATCGCCTCACGAGGCAGGGCGAAGGTGGGCGACAAGACCATGCTGGACGCCCTGTGCCCCGCCGTCGACGTGCTCGAACACGCGGCCATGGAACGCGACGAGGAGCCCTCCGCCAGCCTGGCCCGGGCAGCTGCCGCCGCCCGGGCGGGCGCCGAGGCCACCCGTGACATGGTGGCCCGCCGCGGTCGTGCGGCGCACTATGGGGAACGCTCCGT
This sequence comes from Arachnia propionica, assembly GCF_037055325.1. Taxonomy (NCBI): domain Bacteria; kingdom Bacillati; phylum Actinomycetota; class Actinomycetes; order Propionibacteriales; family Propionibacteriaceae; genus Arachnia; species Arachnia propionica. Next base: position 2,403,431 of record NZ_CP146373.1, read on the forward strand.
CGGGCACATCGATCCTGGGGCGGTGTCCATGGCGATGATCCTCGACAACGCATCCCGGATTCTCTGATCCGGCGCGGGGAGCTGCGTTCTCCCTGCGAAATTTCTGCGCATTTCTGACACCGAGGCGAGCATTTCGCTCAGTTTCAATAGGCTTTCGTGCATGGTTTCGCACGCCACACCGCACAAAGCCGTCATTCTCGCTCGCGGTCTCGGGTCACGCATGCGCAAGGCAGCCGAGAATGTCGCGCTGAGCGCCGAGCAGAGCAGGGCTGCCGATGCCGGTGTGAAGGCCATGATCTCTCTGGACGGTCGTCCCTTCCTGGACTTCGTGATCTCAGCCCTGGCGGACGCCGGTTTCACTGAGATCTGCTTGGTGATAGGCCCCGAGCACGACCTGATCCGCGACCACTACGACGGCATCAGCACACAGCGTGTGCACATCTCCTACGCCGTGCAGGCCGAACCCCTCGGAACCGCCAACGCGGTGCTGGCGGCGGAGGAATTCGCGGGCGAGGACCGGGTGCTGGTGCTCAACTCGGACAACTACTACCCCACCGAGGCCCTCGAGCTGTTGCACGAGGTGCCCAGTTCCGCGTTGGTGGGTTTCACCCGCGAGGGCATGGTGAACCGTTCCAACATTCCCGCCGAACGCATCGCCGCGTTCGCGCTGGCCATCGCCGATGCCGAGGGCAACCTAGCCGAGCTGGTGGAAAAACCTGACGAGGCCACGGTGAAGCGCTTGGGTGAGGGCGCCGTGATCTCCATGAACTGTTGGCTGTGCACGCCCGCGATCTTCGCGGCCGCTCGCGCCATTCCGATGTCGGCGCGCGGTGAGTACGAGATCACCGACGCGGTGCGACGCGCCATCGCCGACGGCGACCCGTACCGTCTGGTTCGAGCGGACCTCGGGGTGCTCGACATGTCGAGTCGCGGGGACATCGCTTCCGTGGTGGATGCCCTGCGCGCCCGGGAAGTGCGCCTGTGACCGCGTGGTTCGTGCCCGGGCGACTGGAGGTCCTCGGAAAGCACACCGATTACGCGGGCGGGAACTCGTTGCTGGCCGCAGTGGAGCAGGGAATCACGATCGAGCTTGAGGATGCGGCCTGCGGGATCTCTGCCGTCACGACGGCCTCGCCCGGTGAGGAGCTGGCCCTGATTCCCGACCGCCCACACACCCTTCCTACTGGGCACTGGGGCGGCTACCTGCAAACGGTGATCGACCGGCTGGCCCTCAACTTCGGTAAGTTGCGTCCCGCGCGGCTGGTCATCGACTCGACGCTGCCGCTGGCCTCCGGCATGTCGTCGAGTTCGGCCCTGGTTGTGGCGGTGGCACTGACCCTGATCGACCACAACGGTTTCCGGGAGAGCCCCGAGTGGCAGGAGAACATCACCTCCGTCACCGATCTGGCCGGATACCTGGCCTGCATCGAGAACGGCATGAGCCTCGGGTCACTGACCGGGGTGCGGGGGGTCGGCACCTTCGGCGGCTCCGAAGACCACACCGCCATGCTGTGCTGCCAGGCCGACCGATTGACGCGATTCCGGTTCTGTCCGATCCAGGAGGGCGAATCCGTCACGCTGCCCGGGGACCTGAGTTTCGTCGTCGGGGTTTCCGGGGTCCTGGCTGAGAAGAGCGGGGCGGCCCTGGAACTGTACAACGCGGCGTCGCTGCAAACCCGGGAGATCGTCGCCGCCTGGAACTCCGCCACCGGCGCCGAGGAGTCCACGATCGGCGGCATCCTGGCCGGCGATGAGGACACCTGGGAAGGCCTCAGCGCGGTCGTCGCCCACTCCCCCGCGCTGTCGGCGCGACTGCGGGCTTTCCTGGTCGAGTCGGAGGAACTGATACCGGCGACGGTCACGGCTCTTGGAGACGGCGACCTCGAGGCTCTCGGCAGACTGGCCGACCGTTCCCAGCGCAACGCCCACGACAACCTGGGCAATCAGGTGCCTGAGACCATCCGGATGCAGGCCCTGGCCCGCGACCTGGGGGCGCAGGCCGCCTCCAGTTTCGGTGCGGGCTTCGGTGGTTCGGTGTGGGCTCTCGTGGCTACCACCGAGGCCAATGATTTCGCCACCGCATGGCTGGAACGTTATTCGGCTGAATTCCCGGAGGTCGCAGAAAGGGCCACCACCCTGGTCACCCGCCCCGGCGGCCCTGCCCACCGGCTCTGACCTCTCCCCGTCCCCCCACTCTCCCCGGCGTTCTCCACCTCCCCTCCCCACCGTTTTGCTGGCCTTGAGGTTGGTTTGCTGGCCTTGTTCACGTTTGCTGGCTTCACAGCGCAGGCCAACGTGAAAAAGGCCAGCAAACCGGGGACGGCACGCCAACTCATGCGGCAGGAGGATTTGGTGACCTGCCAGCCCCACCCGACCTCATCACCGCGATCGAGGACCACCTCGCCGCCCGCGACGACGACCCCCGGCCCTTGACCTAGATCGCCATCGCAGAATCCATTCTCGCCAAGGCCGCCCGCGGAAACGTCATCCTCAACAGAGAAACCACATCAAGGCCACGCAGGGTCTAGGATCGTGTCATGAGGAGCGTTCGGAAATGCGGCGAGCGCGGTGCCATAACGGTGTGGACGGCGGTCGTACTGATCGGTTTCATCGTGATCATCGGAATCGGAGTGGATTTCTCCGGTCACGCTAGAGCCACACAGGAGGCCCGTGGCATCGCTGCGGAAGCAGCCCGGGCAGGCCAGCAACACCTGGGGTTGACGGACGGGCGCCTGAGCCCCGAACCCGATGTCGCAAAAAAGGCGGCCGAGAAATACGTGGCGGCGTCCCGATTCCGTGGCACTGCCCAAATGATCGGCGGCACTGTCATCGAGGTCAAAGTGACGGGAGAATACACCTGTATGTTCCTGAACATCATCGGGATCAGAACCCTTCCGGTCAGGGCAGAAGGAACCTCCGAACTACATTCCTCCTAGAAAACCTGACACAACGGCCTACCGACTCACGCCCGCAACGGTCCGTACATGGCCGCCGTCCACGGATTCCTTCAACCACCTCTCACGTGGCAGGGTCAGCAGCCGTGTTTGTTGTGGTTGGTAGGACAGGGCGCCAGTGCGGTCGGGGTACCAGTCGGGTTCGGTGACGGCGACGGTGACGGCGCACTGTGTCGCCTGCCGTTGGGAATGTTGACTGCGAATGCTTCGATCACACTCGTGTGTACCTGAGAGGAGAGATCCATCTCGATGGTTCCCTGCTGCCCCAAGCCGTTCCACACAATCACCCAGTGTGCGGTCGCGGTGATCGTGTAATCCCCGCGCTGATGATAGACATATCCGCACGTCGGCGACGGCTTGTCGTCTTTCTGCCAGGCGGGGTGTTCCATTCCCTTGTCACACACTTTGGTATCCCCATTGCCCATCTCCCACGTCACCTTCGTCACCGCCGCAGTAGCCGTGATCGCATACCCCGACTCGGTCACAGTCTTGGTGATCGGCCCCCACGTGGCAGGACCCGGGTCTCTGATCCACATCCAGTTATGCCACCCGACATAGTTATGCCCTGTAGGCAGCTTCTCTAACGGGTCAGGCCACAATCCGATGTCTGGGGCGTGAAGATCCATTCGCTCCACCGCGACCTTCGCCAACACCACAGGCTCCGGCGCACCCGCAGGAACAGTAGGCTCATCGCTAGGAGGAGTGGGTAGACCGGGAAAATATCTGGCGCAGGTCCCATCAGGCTTGTAGAGCCCGCACTGGTCCGAAGAACGGTGTTGACCAACCGAACCCCGCCCAGACTTCCCGGGCCGCCCGGGTTTCCCGGGCTGCCCACCAGACCCCGGAGCCCGCACCTCAATCATACAGGACCCAGAATTACTATCTCTTCTTCCACATCGAGTTCCAGAATCAGCACCGGCCTGATCCACGAATCTGTTTATGCCCAAGAAGCAGGCAGCGATGATGGTGATGACGATTATGCGTTTCATTTCGGACACCCCGGAGCCGAGTCGTTCGTGGCATCCCCGAACTTCCACCCTTCCTCGGTTTTGACCACAGCCACATTCCACTGCAGGTACCGCGGTCGCTGCGACGAAATGACCACGGATTTCCCGGTCGCTGAATCGATCACATCGACCTTCCCTGCATCCGTGCACATCTGCACATTCACCGTCCGCACGCCATCAACCTCGACCGGCTCCGACGCACCCGTGATGTGAACAACCGTGGCCCCTGTTTGCACATGTCCTTGCCTGCGGTAGTCGTTCAGCACATTTATGTCTACTTCTTGGCTTTGACCCGTGGTGATGTCCTTCAAAGGCTGAGGATCGCCATCAGGATTACCGAGAATCTCATCACGAATTCGGTAGTAATCGACCAAAACATTGGCTGCCTCCAGTTGCTCCGGAGTGAAAGTCTCCGACGGCTGCGGCCCCGACGGCGTCACCAACTTCGACGGCCGCGAAGACGAAACCTCAGAAGACGGCGATTCGGAAGACGGCGACAACGAGACAGGACTCCCTGACCCCGACACACCACCCCCCGGAGCAGACGACCCCCCGCTACACGACACCAGCACCGAGATCACCGCCGCAACCACACCGACACGACACATCACCATCCGACTCATCACACAACACCTCCATTGGTGCCACAATCCCGAACCGGCCCCTCCGCCCCGGGATTCCACTGACATTAGAACCAGACGCAACCCCCGGAGACAACAAAGGGAAACTCTGACCAAAAGTTAAGGTTCTGGAGGACGCCGAGCGCGTCACGGGCAGCCCTGAAGAACAGATGTCATCGACCACGCAAGGAATGGCTCCATGTTGCGCCGGCGTCGAAGCATCGGCGAGGAGCTGAAACAACGAGTTGCGACGGGAACCGCATGATCGACGAGGCGGCCACGTCCTGCGGGCTGGTCGCACACGGATAAGCAGGTGGAAAAATCTCGTTACGGAGCCGGAGGCGAGGAAATCGGCGGCTGGCCGCAATGCCCTGGGCACCGGGATGTACCGCGACAAAAAGTCCGAAGCCGCCGACCCTTCGGGGACATGATCATCGTTCTTGTCGAACACAACCGGCTCGGCGACTCCGACAACACCCCGCTTACCCTTATCGGCCATCATGGAGGTGCATCAACAGCCAACATCGGCTGTGCATCAAATGGGGGTTTGCTGATCGACGCACCGTCTGCGAACGAACTTTACCGCCTCACTCCTCTCCCATCGAGAAGACCGCGATCCCCACTTTTCCTGAGTCTGTGTCAACAAAGATGGTCTTCATATCCTCAACACTCATGTCCTTGCTCTCGGCGCGCGCTTGCATCCACCCGACTCCGAATTTCTTTGCGTTTTTTTCGATCCGCACTTCTCTTTCCAGCAGGAGGCCGGGCCCCGTCAGGAGGATCACGTCATCGACGGACATGTCGGAGATGTCCATGCTCGCTTTAGTGTCAACATTGATCAGTTCCTGGGGATGTTTCGCGTAGGGTTCCCGGATTGCGGCAGCCGGGTCCCTGAAACGCTCCACCCAACCGCCGGGATGAACATTGAGGATGCCTGTCAGGGTTCCCAGGTCTTCGCCCGATGTGCTCATTCGAGTCACGGTGTAGGGAAAATCCGTATTGACCCGTTTCGGACGTTTTCCTGGAGCCAGGATCAAGGAGTCGGCGGTGGCGCCGATGAGCCATTGATCGGCACGCACCGTCGCCGGATCGGCCCGGACGTCCTTCAGGGAATAGATGTGAAGCGTTCCGGTGCCTGCCGGAAAATAGTTTTCCGCGGTCTGCACCACCAGGGAATCGTTGGTCAGGGCCTGCCCCAGGACCAGACCGGAGACCTGAACGGTGCGGATCTCCTGCCCGGTCTCGGTATCCAGCACGACGGTGTTCATGCGCTGATCGGCAATGTCCTTGGCTTTCCCGTTGACCATGTACGGTTCGAGTTGAATCGCCACGTACTTTCCATCCGGGCTGGCGACAACAGTTTCGGGAGCCGCAAAATTTCCGTGTCTTTTCTCCAAGGTTTCTTGATGCACAGCTCGGAGACCGTTTTCCATCGGCTGCTCGACGGTCGCGGCCCACCGGACCGATCCATCCGCGGGATTCAAGGAGACGACCTGAGTGACGGAGAACCTATCCTTTTCTTCCCAGGGCTCATGATTTCCGGAGACGATGACCGGCCCGCTGGCGGTGGGAATCACGGTGCTATTCCTCAGGTCGCTCACAACGGCGGACCAGCCAGCCTTGGTGGGCTTGGGAGCCTGTACGACACCCGATGCGTCGTCGAGGTTGCTGATCCGGACACGAGGGACGTCCCGACCCAGCGAGCACGCTCCGAGCAGCAGCGCCACGATGAGTCCCGCGACGACGGAAGACCGGGTCGATTTCCCAGGTTTCACGACATGCCTCCCGTCAGGCCATACAGGCGGCGGTAATTCGATCTTGTTCCGTTTGCTGGGTCAAAAACAACCACGGTGACCCCCGGCGCATTCTTAAATACGGCGTCTAGGCCATCGCATCTTGCAGCGAGTTGGACAGGAGCATGATGGTGGCAGTCACCGCCTCTTCCGGGGCCGGATTTACCATACGATTCGAGAGACAGGTAGGTGGATCCGGGCGCGATGGGAATCGTGGCCCCGTCGGAGCCGTTTCCGGGCTGCACGACAACCGCCCCGGCGAGGGTCTCTCCTTCTCCCACGATCGTCACACCAACCTTGGCGGCTGCCACACCCGCGTATTGGGAGGCGGGAGTCGTGGTACGGGAGGCGGGATCGAACACAGCATCCACCCAGGCCTTGTCCGATCCCCCCGAGGAGATCATGGTGCAACTTCCCTTTTTCTCGTCCGCGGAGTACTCGGGATAGAGGGCGAGCGTCTCCGATGCAGTGGATGCGCGGTAGTTGACTCCGGCTGTCCTGCCCAGCGGGATTGGCGCGCTCGTTTCCAGTCCCGCCAGAGAATCGAGTGTGACCGCCTGCATGGCGGCGCTCTCTACAAGCTTCTCGCCATCCGCTTCCTTCTCCTCTGGCGGGGCCTCCGCATACTGTGCGACCCATCCATTCACCACGACAACCCCCTCGGAATGTCCACACGCATCCCCGGTGGGAATACCCTGCACTTCGACGGCAGCTGAAGGGTCTGTATCGGGGGCAACGAGCAGGAGGGCAGGCTTGGACCGATCGCTGTTTTCCTGTCGGCGTTGGAGGATCACGGAGGCATGCCCTGCGGACTTGGTGTGGCTGTTGGCGACCTCAAAATCATCCGGCAATGTCCAACGTTGGCTGCCATCGGCCAGCTCGTAGGCGATGTCACCGTCCAGAACAACAGAATCCGTGAGCTGAATGCCCTTTCCTCCTGCGGGGTGTTCACTGGTCACCTGCCCCGTGAGGGAATCCAGCACCAGGGTCGAATTGTCGTACACCGGTTCTTCGGTCTGATCGTGCCTCCTATTCCCTTGATCAGACCCATCTCGGGGAATCGACATCCTCAGCACAACATGCCGACCATCAGGACTGATCAGTGGATCTTCGTACTTGGCTTGTCTGTGATAGGTCCACAGGGTGGTTCCATCGGGTCGCAGCGCCGTCAACCCGTCCGTGGTGAGGATGATCGGGCCTGCCGCTCCTGCGGTGACAGCGAGCAGATTGGGAACATCCTTCGTCCAGGCAACCGTGGACCCCACCGTGGCCGGCAACTCGGGCAATGCACCCTCCGGCATGGCCGCCGTGGTGTGGGAAAAAGGAGTCGACTGGGCCGGAGGATCCGTCAGAGCACGCAACGAAACGGTCGCACCGGTCAGAACAAGAACGGGAACCAGCGCAACAGCCACCCATCGCACCCTTCTGGCGATCCCCAAACCGGCGTTGTCGTCATCATGACGGGAGAACACGATCCCGGCGGGATCGCCCTTGCCGCCCTCCGGAAACCCTCGCTGATCGCGTATCCCGCGCAGCAACAGATCAAAGACGGCGACGATTCCCAGGCCGAACGCACCCAGAGCCCATACCAAAAGCCGGGCAGCACCAACCGATGTTTTATCAATGAGCATCCACCACGATCGCATCTGATGGATGGCGACCGCGGTCCACCCCAGCCCGACGATTACCGCAGGAACGACCCTCCGTTTCCCATTCCCGGCAGCGAGAAACCAGACGAAAGACAAAATCGCACCGACAATCCACAACGGAACGGGTTCATGGGAATCAACGCGTTCTCCACGCATCCCCCATGCAAAGGTCAGTACCACTGCCGCCAGAAAGGTGAGCACTCCCCCAACCCGAAGCGCCCTGAAAACCGGGACACACCGAGGTACAACCTCTTCATCCCCGACCTTCGTTTTCCCGGTCTGATTTTCCTTCCCAAGACCATCCGTTTTCTTCTCGGAGATCTTGTTTATCGAACTGGCCTCGATGTCGTCCTTGTCTTTCCGGGGCATGTCACCATCGTCCCACGGGACCGGTCCACGACCTCTCACCCGCCGACCCGCCGGGCCATTCCCTCGATGATGAAATGGATCTTGCGGTCCAGGAAACCCCGGTCCGTCCAGTCGTCATTGGGCACGAGCTGCTCCGGGAAATCCTCGGCGAACTTCTCCCGGTTGAAGTTCTCGACGGCGGCCTCCAGCCCCGTCGCAACCGTACCGTCCTCCCCCGGGAGGATCGCACGGTTCGCCTCGATCACCAGATGGGTGCACAGCACGGTGTCGCCGATGAAATCCACGGCGAAAACGGCGTCGTCCGGGCTAAACCCCCGCTCGACCAGCGCATCGATGCAGGTTTTCATACCCCGGGCGAAGTAGTGGTGCGCCCACGTGACCACCAGGAACGTCTCCGCGAGCCCAGGGTGGCGGTCCACCAGACCCCATAACCACTCGGCCTGGTGCCGCAGCAGTTCCCGCCAATCGCCTTCGGGGACAGTGAACCTGTTCTCCCCGGCCAGGCGTTTCAGACAGCCACGCAGCAGGTCGTCCCGCGACGCGATGGTGCGGTACAGCGCCGGGGTGCCGACCCCCAGGAGTTTGGCCACCCCGGCGAGGGTGAAGTCCCGGACCCCGATCTCAAGTGCGGCCGTGACGACGTCGTCGTGGGTGAAGCCCGGTTTCGGGCCGGTGCGCCTCCCGTGTGATCTCATGCGGTTAACGTACTCGTTGCCCACGTCACAGCGTGGCGTTAAGGTGAACCTCATTGAACACTGAAGACCATTTTCCAATCTTTCGAGGTGCACTTCATGACGACGCAGGAACGTGAGCGCGTCGAACCGGACCAGCGGGCCGATCCGAGGGCGGCGAACAAGCAGAAAGCGCAGGAGGGGCAGGCAGCAATCAAGCGCCTGGCCGCCCCGGTGCGCGGACTGCAACGGCTGGGACAGGTGTTCGTGATCGCCTCGGCCATTCTCACGACCGCCCCCTACCTCGCCCTCGTCCAGCTCGGTGACCTCCTGCTGGCCGCCCACAGCGCCGGCACCGTCGTCGACGCCGACCGGGCATGGTCGGCGATCAACCTGCTGATCGGCTCCTTCTCCGGCCAGTTGTTGCTGTACTTCGTCGGCCTGCTCATCACCCACGTCGCCGACCTGAGGCTGCGCGACCAGTTGCAGCGCGGCATCGCGCAGCGCCTGGCCCGGGCCCCGCTGTCGTGGTTCACCGAGTCGACCTCGGGCATGATCCGCAAGGGCGTCCAGGACGACACCCGCACCGTCCACACCGTGATCGCCCACGGCCCCGTCGAGATCCTCAACGCGGTGGTGACCCCGCTGGCCCTGCTTTGCCTTGCGTTCTGGCTGGACTGGCGGCTGGGGCTGCTCAGCATCGCCACAATCCCGCTACACATGGCCACCTACGCCGTCTCCATGAAGGGCATGCCGGAGAAGACCGCCGAGATGGACGCGAAACTGGCGAAAGTCTCCTCCACCATGGCCGAGTTCGTCGCCGGGATCTCAGTGGTCAAGGCCTTCGGGCGAGTCGGTAGGGCGCATTCCGCCTACGTGGATTCCGCCGACGAGTTCTCCCGGTTCTTCCGCGCCTGGGCGCTGCCCCTGGTCTCGATCAGCTGCGTCTCCATGGCGTGGATCTCCATTCCGCTGCTGCTCGTGGTGAACCTGGGGGGCGGGGCCCTGCTGATCCAGGCCGGGACGGTCACGTTGCCCAAGGTGCTCGCGGCCACGCTGATCGCGTTGGTGCTCCCCGGCGCCGTGCAGGTCGTCTCGTCGATCTCCTGGTCCTATCAGATGGCCGGGGCCGCGGCGATCCGGCTGTGCGCCATCCTCGACACCCCTGTCCTGCCCTACCCCGAGACCTCGCAGACCCCCCAAGGGTGCACCGTCGAACTCGATCACGTCACCTTCTCCTACGGCCAGACCCTCGCCGTCGACGATGTCAGTCTCACCCTGGAGGAAGGAACCGTGACGGCCCTGCTCGGCCCCTCAGGTTCCGGCAAGTCGACCCTGGCCACGCTGATCGCCCGTTTCGCCGATCCGGATTCCGGGAGCATCCGGCTCGGGGGCGTCGACCTGAGGCAGCTAACCGAGGAGACCCTCTACTCGCACGTCTCGTTCGTGCTCCAGGACGCCCAGCTGCTGCGGGCCACCGTCCGCGACAACATCGCCCTGGGTCGTCCGGGAGCGGGACTCGACGAGGTCCGGGAGGCCGCGAGAATGGCCAGGATCGACGACTTCGTGATGTCGCTTCCCGAGGGCTACGACACCGTCATCGGCACCGACACCTCGCTGTCCGGTGGGCAGGAGCAGCGGATCGCGATCGCCAGGGCGCTCCTGGTCGACGCCCCCGTGCTGCTCCTCGACGAGGCCACCGCCTTCGCGGATCCCGAGTCCGAGGCCGAGATCCAGCAGGCCCTGACCACCCTGGTGAAGGGACGCACCGTGCTGGTGATCGCCCACCGGCCCGCCGCCATCCGGGGAGCCCACCGGATCGTGGTGATGGACCGGGGACGCATCCAGGCGGTCGGTTCCCACGAGGAGTTGCTCGACGAACCCCACTACCAGGCGTTGCTGCGCCAGAGCGGCGAGCTACTCACCGCCTCACCCAAGGAGGACCCGCGATGAGTGACATCGACCGCAACGCGCTGCTGCCCCGCTACCGCCGCCTCATGACACCGTCCCAGTGGCGGCAGTTGTCCACGGGCCTGACCATCGGTGTGGTGGCCGGGGCACTGACGGGGTTCGCGCTGCTGGCCCTGCTCCCCACATCCGTCGCCCTGACCACGGGTGGCCCGAGCTGGGGGCTGGATTTCGGCGGCTGGCTGGTGGTTCTGCTCATCACCGCCGTCGCCACCCTCACCATCGACTTCATAGGCACCCGCACCGGGTACCTGGGTGCACTCGGTTTCATGCAGAGCGTCCATCACAGCATCGGCGACAAGGTCGCGAGGCTGCCCCTGTCCTGGTTCGACCCGTCGTCGGCGGGCTGGATGTCGCGGATGGCCAGCCAGGAGATGATGTCCTTGTCGCAGTCGGTGGCGCACTTCCTGTACAAGCTGCGGGTCGATGCGGCCGCCTGCGTCGTGATCGGGATCGGCGCCTGGTTCTGGGACTGGCGGCTCGGCCTGCTGCTGACCTGCGCGGCTCCCGTGCTGACCGTGGGCCTCATCATCGGACGGCGCATCCTGAACCACGGCAAGGCCATCGCCGAACCCTCCGAGGTCGAACTGGCGGCCCGCATCATCGAGTTTTCCCGCTGCCAAGGGGCGCTGCGTTCCTGCAACGCACCAAACCCACCGGGCCTCAAGACGGCATTCGAGAACAACCACCGCGACTCGCGGCGCGCCTTCTGGTGGGAGGCCGTCGGCAACATGGTCAACGGCGCCTTCGCCCAGCTCGTGGTGATCTCCATGATCGTCCTGTCCGCCACCCTGGCGCTGTCGTCACAACTCGCCCCGCTTCAGGCGATCGTCACCATCGGTATGTGCCTGCGGTTCATGACGATGCTGAGCGACATCGGGGCCATGATGATCGGTTTCGAGGAGCGCCGACAGATGATGAACCACATCGATCGGGTCATGGACTCCCCCGTGCTGCCCGAACCCGACACATCCCCCGATGCACCCTCCGACGGCAGCGTCGAACTGGTCGACGTCGATTTCAGCTACCAAGCTGGCGTGCCGGTGCTGCGCGGGGTCTCGATGACGGTGCCCAGCGGTTCGATGTGTGCCCTCGTCGGCCCCTCCGGCAGCGGCAAGACCACCATCGCCCGTTTGGTCGCGCGATTCTACGACGTCGACTCCGGGCGGCTCAGGGTCGGCGGGGTGGAGGTGAAGCAGCTGACCACCGAGGACCTGATGTCACAGCTGTCGATGGTCTTCCAGGACGTCTACCTGTTCGACGACACCCTGGAAGCCAACATCCGCCTGGGCCGCCAAGACGCCACCGACGACGAGGTGCACCACGCCGCCAATCTCGCCGGGGTGACGGAGATCGTCGAACGGCTCCCCGGCGGCTGGGAGACCCGGGTCGGTGAGGGCGGTCGGGCCCTGTCCGGCGGCGAACGGCAGCGCGTCTCCATCGCCCGCGCCCTGCTGAAACGGGCACCCATCGTGCTCCTCGACGAAGCCACCAGCGCCCTCGACGCCGAGAACGAGGCGAACATCGTGGCCGCCATGGAGGAGCTGAGACGCTCCTCCACCCTCATCGTCATCGCCCACAAGCTGGAAACCATCGCCGCCGCCGACCAGGTGGTGGTGCTGGGGGCCGACGGCCAGGTTGCGCAGCAGGGCCGGCACGAGGACCTGGTGGGCGTCGATGGCCCCTACCGCGACTTCTGGCAGTACCGGAGCAGCGCCAGCGGATGGTCCCTGGTCTGAATCCGAGTCAAAAAAACCGAACAGCAACACGAGAAAGCAGGAATGATGAAACCTTGGAGATTGCGTCTGGGCGCCGTCATCGTGGCCGCCGCCCTGGGACTGACCGGATGCGCATCCGGTTCCGGCGGCAGCTCCCCGTCGGCCTCGGGCGCCTCCCAGCCGGTCAGGATCGGGGCGCTCTTCGCCCCGACCGATTCACTCGACCCGGCCACCGCCTCCTCACCGGGTTCGATGCTGCTGGCGTTCAACGTCTACGACTCCCTGGCGATCATGACCAAGAAGGGGGCGGCGCTGTCCCTGGCCAAGTCCATCGAACCCAACGCCACCGCCGATGAGTGGACCGTCACGCTGCGCGACGGCCTGACCTACTCCGACGGCACCGCCGCCACTGGGCAGGACGTCCTGGATTCCCTCGCCCATTTCGCCCAGTCACCCAGCTACGCCAGTCTGTACTCCGACATCGACTTCGAGGCCTCCAGCGCATCCGGGTCGACGGCGACGCTGAAACTGAAGAAACCCGCCTCCGATTTCCTCGAATCCTCGCTGGGAATGTTCTCCGCCATCGCCCCGAAGGGCCAGTTCACCGGCATCGGCGCCGGCCCCTTCGTCGTCGACAAGGGGGACCCCGGCACCGGCTACCAGCTACACGCCAACGACAAATACTGGGACGGCACCCCGTCCATCCCGCAGGTCACGATGGTGCCGATCCCCGACTCCACGGCCCAGGCCAACGCCCTGCGCACCAGCGAGATCGACCTCGCCACCGGCCTCAACTCGGCTGCCCTCACGACCCTGTCCGGAGCTCCCAACGTCAAGGTGGCCGACCCCACCCTGGAGTCCGCATCCGCCCTGGAGCTGGCCCTCAACACCCGCGTCGCGCCCTTCAACGACCCGGAGGTGCGGCGGGCCGCCAAACTTGCCGTGGACCGGGACAAGCTGGTCACCACCGTCCTCGGATCCACCGGTGAGGTCGCCAACGACATGCTCGGCAAGGGATACGACAACTACCCGGAGGACGTCGCCCAGACCACGGCCAACAAAGAGGAGGCCAAGCGCATCTTCGCGGAGAAAGGGGTCACGTCCTTCACGATCGTCGCAGCCGACGTCATGCCGGGTATGGTCGCCTCGGCCGAGTTGATGGCCCAGGAGTTCGCCGAGGTGGGGGTGCAGATCACCGTCGACAAGCGCGACCCGCAGACCTACTACAGCAACCCTGCCGAGCTGCACCAGGCGCAGGCGGCGACCGCCTTTTGGATCAACCGCAACCCTATCACCGAGTTCCGCAGCCAGGTCATGCCCGACTACCCCTTCAACCTTTCCGGTTTCACCTCCGAGACGATCCAGCAGAACCTGACGAAAGCCACCGCCACCCTGGACGCGGCCGAGCAGAAGAAGCTGGTGGGCGAGATCAGCAAGGAGATCCACGACCAGGGCGGTGACCTGATCTGGGGCTACCAGAAGCAGGTCTCGGCGTACCGGGCCGGGCTGGAGAATTTCACCTCCGTCCAAGCGGTTCCCTGGCTGACAAAGGCCACCTTCAACCCGGTCGGCTGATCTGGCCTTGGTACGAACCATCGACGCGTCGCCGCAGCAACCCACCTTCACCGGCTGGTTGTTGCGGCGGCTGGCGCGCTCCGCAGGCCAATGCCTGACGGCCTCGCTTCTGCTGTTCCTGCTGATCCAGGCCCTGCCCGGGGATGCGGCAACTGCGAGCGCCTCGAGGAACGGGGCCGCCGCGGTGGAGGCGGCCAGGACCCGGATGGGTCTGGACCGGCCCGTCCTGGAACGCTACCTGGAATGGGTGGCGGGCATCCTGCGGGGGGATCCCGGGACCACGCTCATCACGTCCCGGCCCGTGGCCGAGACGATCACGCAACCGGTTCTGGCGTCGCTGAGCCTGGCCGCGGTGGTGCTGCTGGGGTTGTGCTGCTCACCCTGCCCGTCGCGGTCGTCACCGGGGCGCGTCCGAGGCATCCGGTCAGCCGGTTCCTGACGGGGTTCTCGGTGGCCGCTGCCGCGATACCGGAGTTCGTGGTGGCGATCGCGCTGCTGGCCGTCCTGGCGGTGTGGACCCGCTGGCTGCCGGTGCTGTCGGTGCCCGGTGCGGGTCGCACGGTGTGGGAGAACCCCGTCTGCCTGGTGATGCCGGCGCTGTCGCTGTGGCTGGTGTGTTCCGCATCCCTGACCCGTCGCGTCCAGGCCCTGGTGGCCACCCACGCCGCGGCACCCTACGTGCGCGAGGCGGAACTGGCGGGCCTGACGCGGCGACGGGTGCTGTCCAGGCACCTGTTGCCGTCGGTGGCTCCCGGCGTCCTGCAGCTGCTCGCGCAGACGATCCCCTACCTGCTGGGTGGGGCCGTGGTGGTCGAGACCGTGACCTCCTTCCCCGGTCTGGGGTTCGCGCTGGTGCGGGCCGTCGGGGACAGGGAGGTGCCGGTGGTGATGGCCGCGGGGGCGTTGATGATGGTGGTCGCGGTGGTGGCCTTCACCGTCGCGGATGCGCTGTCGGTGCGCCAGGAACGCATGGTTGCGGTGGTGTGAGGTGAGCGTTTCAGCGAGGATCTGGGGCGGCATCGCCCTGCTGATGGTGCTTGTCACCATGGTCGCCCCGTGGTTGGCGCCAGCGGCCGGGAATTCCGCGGCCACGACGTCCTTCGCCTATTCGGTGGGCGGTCCGGGCGGGTTGGGGCACGACTACCTGGGGCGGCCGGTGCTGCCCCAGCTCCTGGAGGGCGGCCGGGCGTTGCTGATCGCGGCCCTCCTGACCGCGGTGGTCTCGCAGGGCGTCGGGCTGGCCGCTGGTTTGTGGCTCGCCACCCGGGCCCGGGGGGCCTGGTTCGCGCGGTTCGTCTTGGATGTCGTCCTGGTGACACCGATGATTGTTGCCTCGCTGGTGGTCTATCAGCGCGCCGGGGCGTCGCTGTATGCCACCATCCCGATCGCAACCGCCCTGACCCTGCCGTTCACGTCCCGCTACTACCGGGCGGCCGCGGAGCCACTGTTGGGGGCGGCCTTCTTCG
This sequence comes from Arachnia propionica, assembly GCF_037055325.1. Classification (NCBI taxonomy): domain Bacteria; kingdom Bacillati; phylum Actinomycetota; class Actinomycetes; order Propionibacteriales; family Propionibacteriaceae; genus Arachnia; species Arachnia propionica. The sequence continues at coordinate 2,419,221 of NZ_CP146373.1, forward strand.
AACAGGCCAGGGTGGCCGGCGACAGGACGTCGGTGGCGCTGGTCCGGGAGGTGGTGCCGGTGCTGCTGCGTCCCGTCCTGGCCGACCTGGGGTTGGCGACGATCACCGCCCTCTACCTGATGGCCACCATTTCCTTCCTGGGCACCACCGCCGCCGAGTCCGGTTTCCTGTGGCCGACGATGGTGTCGCGGAACCTCGACGGGCTGGGGCTCAATCCGTGGGCGGTGCTGGCCCCGTTGGGTGCGATGGTGGCGTTGACGGTGCCCGTGAACCTGTTCGTCGATGCCCTCGGAGGTCGCCGTGACTGAACCAGCCGTGCAGGTCGACGACCTGCGGATCCGTTCGGTCGCCGGAACGATCCTGGACAAAACCGCCCTTGCCGTGGAACGGGGCGAGCGGGTCGGGCTCGTAGGGGAATCCGGTTCGGGGAAGTCGACCCTGTCCTTGGCCCTGCTGGGTTCGATCGCGCCTGGTTTGGAACTGGGGGCGGGGAACGTGACGGTGCTGGATGTGCCCGTCGTTGTCGATGGCCGGTTGGCCTCCCCCGGGGCCCTGCGGGGACTGCGGCGTCGCGTCGCCCGGCTGGATCAGGACCCGGCCGGGGCGTTGACCCCGACCCGCCGCATCGGATACCTGATGACGGAGTTGTCGCGGGGTCCGCGTGAGGATGCGCAGCGACTCCGCGACGAGGCCCTGGAGGTCTTCGGGCTGCCGACGACCCGCGACTTCCTGAACCGTTTCCCGGCGGAGCTGTCGGGAGGGCAGCGGCGGCGGGTGGCGCTGGCCCGCGCCCTGGCACGCCGCCCCGAGCTGCTGGTGCTCGACGAACCGACCGCCGGGCTCGACCCGTCGGCCGTCGACGCCGCCCTGGGTCTAGTGGAACAGCTCGTGGCGGAATTGGACGCGACCCTGCTGGTGATCACCCACGACCCCGCGGTGGCGGCGCGCCTGACCAGCCGGGTGGTGGAGATGCGTGACGGGCGTCTCACCGACGGCGTCCCGGCGCGGGAAGTCGTGGCCGCGGATCGCCCGGGAACATCACGAGGCGGCGGAACGCGAAGGGACGCGGAGCCCGTTTTGTGCGTGCGGTCGTTGACGGCGAGCGCGCCCGGGCTGGCCGATCCCCCCGTGACCGGCCTGGACCTGGACGTCCTCGACGGGGAGGCGGTGGCGTTGACGGGACCGTCCGGTTCGGGAAAGTCGACGGTGGCGCGGACCCTCGTCGGACTCTGGCCGAGGCGCGACGGCGAGGTGAGCGTGGCCGGGACGGCCCTGCCGGCGCGGCTGGACGACTGGCCCCGTTCGGCGCGCGGGACGATCGGGTGGGTGCCGCAGGATCCCGCGACGTCGGTGAACCCGGCGTGGTCGCTCGGACGGTCCCTGGCGCGCGCCCATGCCAGGGCGGTGCGACTCGGCAGGGCGGGAACGGGCGTCGAGGAGGCGGCCGAACTGGTCGGTTTGCCACCCGGCTGGGAAACCCGTCATCCGAGACAGCTGTCGGGAGGCCAGCTGCAGCGCTTCGCGATCGCCCGGGTCCTGGTCTCCGGGGCGCGGCTGCTGGTGCTCGACGAGGTAACCTCCAGCCTGGACGCGACCACCCGCGACGCCATCTGCGAGGTCCTGGCCGAGGTCAGGAAACGCATCCCCATGTTGGTGATCACCCACGACCCGACAGTGATCGCCCGCTGCGACCGGGAGGTCAGGCTCAACGACTAAGCCAACACGCGAACGCCCCTTCTCTGAAGCTGGTTGAGCCGGGGCGCGAGCAACGAGCGACCCGAGTTGAAACCACCCGGAACCCGACAAGCAAGCCTCCAAACACCCTCACCATGGTTTCGACACGACCCCGGTTTCGAGAAGATCCCCATTCGATCCGCAGAACTTCCCACCCAACTTAAAGCCTTGGGAAGTTGCAAGAAGCTGACTGCGAACCCGGCCACCAACCGTTCCACAGCCGGGCGTGAGTTCTGTGACAGTTCCCAGTGTCCTGATCCGTAAATTCGTTTCAGGCGTCGAGTGATCGCCTTGTGGATGTCCTCAACGGTTTTAAGCGCAGATGAGACTGCAGTCACACCGGGGTTCAATCCTCGATCGGGTGCCGCACCCCGAATGAAATCTGACGGGAATGGAAACAAGCCAAGACAGCGGCCTAATCCATAATCCAAGGTTTTTCGTCGCTGTCCACAAAACCTATAGCAGCCCGGTTTCTGTCAGGACAGCAAGATTAGTGTCACCAGCAATGTCAATGGCATCGTCGTCAGGGCCAGGCCCAGCCCGTAGGCCTTGGGGGATCTCTGCACCACCGCCACGAACTCCCGCAACATGGCACTCGGCCAGTAATACCACGCAGTACGCGCCCCCAACACCTGAATACCCGTACCCAAGTCGCGGGCCAACAACGCAGCACGCATCGCATGATAATTGCTGGTAACAGCAACTCCCATAGCCTCCGGGCCCAGCCGCGGCTCGACCCGAACCAGATCCGTCGACATCTGGAAATTCTCCCGGGTCGTCGTGGAGCGATCCTCCAACACCAAAGCCGCTTCCGGAACACCCCGCTCCAACGCATACTCCGCCATCGCCCTAGCCTCACTGACAGGTTCATCAGGACCCTGCCCACCACTCATCACCAACAACGGACGCCGCCCAACACCCACCTCACCCCGCCACACCCCAAGGGCCCGGTCAATACGCCCGGCCAGCAGCGGGGTGACCTTCCCAGAAGGAACCCCAGCACCCAGCACCATGATGAAATCCGGGTGAACTCTGCGAACGATACGTTGGTAGAACCAGGAGTACCCGACGAAACAAAAGAACATCAACGCCACCCAACCGGTAGTGAGCATGATGAACGCCGGAACGGGAAAGGCCCGTTTTTCCTCGGTAAAAACCACGGCGACACAAACAACCATTGCCGCAACCAGCCCAACACCAGCGAGCAGGGACAACGAATGCGCCAAGGAGAAACGTTCCCTGCAGAGCATGACCACACCATTGAGGATGAGGAAACCCGCCAAACCGACGGCCATCAAGGGCGACATGAGCACCAGGAAACCCAGCCCCACCAATGGGGCCGCGAAACCGAGCACCGCCAGTACCTGGATGCCGAGCAGCACGGTGACGGCAATCCACCCAGCATTGGCCAATCGCCGCGGTTCCTGGCGGACCCGCCGCCATGCCACCCACCCCACGATGAGTAAAGCTGCCAGCAGTACCAGTCCAGTCAGAGTTGTCGAGCCCACAGTGGCACGATAGCCGCACTGCTGGGCGAATACTCTGCTGTAGCTCATGATTTCGGGGACGCTCGGGGTGTCCTCAGGGGTGACGGGAGCCGGTCAGCCCGTGATCGCAAGACCTTCTCCGGTGCGACGAACCCAGATCCGCTGCCCGGAAGCTACCGGTTCACTTGGCTTCGCCACCAACGGTCGATCCCCACAAGGGTCTGGCCGGGTGGCTCGAAGGCGACTACGGAGACGGGTCTTGACCCTGTCTCCCCCCATTCGCCTGCCCGGTTCACGCGTCTGCTCCCGGTTCATCCAGCCGCCTTGGTGCGGTAGCGCTGGCGGGGCTGCGAGGGGGTTCCATTGCCTCAACCGTCCCCTCCCCGATCATCTGATTGAGGGCTTGCTGGACGGCGGTGCGGCTGAATCCCGTCGCGGCCATCAGCTCGGCGGTTGTCGCCGAGGCCCGTTCCCACAGTGTTTTCTCGATCCCCGCGCGGGCCGTGTTCCTGCGTTCCCCACAAGCCAGCCGACGCCGACGGAAGGTGACGGTGAAGCTCACCATGTCGTCGCGGATCTCGATCGGGGGCATGAGGGCCTTCTCAAGTTCCGCAGCCATCACCGCGAAACCAGTTCCCCGATTCTCAGCAACGAGACCGCCATCGGGGAGCCGCACGTTCTCGAGCAGAGAGGCCAGCCGCTGGTTGCGGGTCGAGCTGATTCCCGCCGTCCCGAGCGTTCGCAGGGTCACTGCGCCGTACAACCCACCGGGGTTGATGACCTCGAGCCGGTCGACGTACATGTTGAGCTGCACCTGGGTGCCGCGTCATCGCCCTGGGCGAAAGTCCGGGGACGGGTTTGGCGCTGCCCCTCCAGGTAGCTGGCGAGCGCATCGGCGTCCAGGTCCTCCGGGCTGGCCCCGGGCACGGGTTCCTCGTCCCAGGCCGGCTGGACGTGTTCCTCCACCAGGCGAAGTCGTTCTACGAGCTCGCGCAGCTCTTTCTCATCCATGCTTCCCGCCCAGCTTCCCACTTAACTTAACGCCCCGGGAAGTTATGCGGGAAGCTACGGGAAGCTGGTTGAACCAACGCACACCCCCTTCCCCGTAGCTGGGTGAGCCGAGTTCAAGAAGGTCCTCATTCACCTGTTTCCTTGCATCCATCGCCTCTGGAGCGCACGCGAGCAGGAAGCGTATCCACAACCTTCACACCTCCCCTTGACACGTGACCATTAAGTCACATATTTTCTCGGGGTGGACATGGACGAGGTGTTCAAGGCCTTGGCGGATCCCACGAGACGCATGCTGCTCGACCGGCTGTTCGCCGAAGAGGGACTCACCCAAAAGGAACTGGAGAAGGACTTCGAAATGACACGGTTCGGCATCGCAAAACACCTGCACATCCTGGAAGAAGCAGGTCTGGTGACCACGAAGCGCGACGGCCGCGTCAAACGACACTTCCTCAACCCCATTCCGATCCACCAGATCCATGCCCGCTGGATCGACAAATACACCGCCCACCAGGCATCCGCCCTGATGGAGCTGAAATCAGATCTGGAGGACTCATGACCACCACACAGGTGCATCGCATCTTCATCAAGGCTGCTCCCGAAGCAATCTGGGAGGCCATCACGAAACCCGAATTCACCCGTCGCTACTTCTATGGGTCCAGCATCGACACGACCACGGAACCCGGCTCACCGTGCGTCTATCGCTCGACCGACGCTCCCCTGGTCGACGGGGAGGTGCTGGAATCGGATCCGGTCCACAGATTCGTGATCACCTGGCGTTCGCTCTATCACCCACCTTCGGCGGACGAACCTGCCAGCCGCGTCACCTGGCTCATCGAACCTCAGGAAGACGGCCATTGCTGTCTCACCGTGATCCATGACCGCCTCGATAGTTCCCCGAACACGGCCAAGAACGTCGGGGCAGCCTGGATGTTCGTGCTCAGCGGCCTCAAAACGGTTGTGGAAACCGGGGAGAGCTGGTGATGCACGGATGAACCGCCACAGATCTTGCGGCCAGTAGCAAGAACCCGTGGCGATCCAGGTGTGGCCCCGGCCCGGGAAACATGGAGGAGGTCCCCTGTGCGGACCACCGCAGCCGCGGGCAGGATCGACGGGCGGTCGCGGTTGGGGCTGTGATCAGTCGTTTTCCAGGCGTTCGGCGATGAGGTCCACCAGCGCCCTGGCCACGTCGTCTTTGCTGCCAGAGGCCCGGATCACCTCGCGACCCTGGGCGTCCAGAACCACGACCGCATTGGGCACGTCACCGAACCCGAGGGCGGGGCCGACGGCGTTGACCGCGAGGAGGTCGGCGCCTTTCCGCCACGCCTTCGCGACCCCGTGGCTCAGCACGTCGCCGTTCTCGTCGCCGGTTTCGGCCGCGAACCCGACCACGAGGGTCCGTCCGTTCTCGCCCCGAGGCGGGTCGGAGACCAGTCCGGCCAGGATGTCGGGGTTCTCCACCAGGGTGATCACCGGTGGCGGGACGGGGCCCGTCTCGTCGTCTTCCAGGCCGTGTTTCTTGATCTTCGCGGCCGACACGGTGGTGGGCCGGTAATCCGCGACCGCGGCGGCCATGACGACAACGTCGGCGTCGGCGCAGAGGTGCCGCACGACGTCGTTGAGTTCCAGGGCCGTGGTCACCGGGACCACCTCGACGGAGGCCGGAAGCTGGGCCAGGATGCCGGCATCGACGTGCGCAGCAGCCAGAGTGACGCGCGCCCCACGGATCGCTGCGGCCCGCGCGATGGCGCAGCCCTGCCGCCCGGAGGAACGATTCCCGAGAAAACGCACCGGGTCGATCGGTTCGCGGGTGCCGCCCGCCGAGACCACCACGTGCCGACCCTCCAGCCCATTGGGCCTGCCCTCGACATCCGAGCTCTCCAGCAAGGCCAAGGCCTCGGTGACGATTCGGTCGGTCTCGGGCAGCCTCCCGATCCCGGAGTCCTTGCCCGTCAGGCGCCCGGAGTCGGGGGTGAGCACCGTCAATCCACGGCGACGCAGCGTGGCGACATTTTCCTGGGTGGCCGGGTTGAGCCACATCTGGGTGTGCATGGCGGGGGCCAGCAGCACGGGCGCGGTGGTGGTGAGTATCGTCGCGGTGAGCAGGTCATCGGCCCGTCCCGCCGCTACACGGGCCAGCAGATCCGCCGACGCGGGAGCGACCACCACGAGCTCCGCCCACTCCCCCACAGCGACGTGCTCGACCGCGGCGGGATCGTCGAAGACGCCCGACGACACCGGAGCGCCGGAGACAGCCGCCAACGCGGGAGCCCCAATGAATCGCAGCGCCGCCTCGGTGGGCACCGTCTTGACCTCGTGTCCAGCCTCCCGCAGAGCTCTGATGACGAAAGGGGCCTTGTAGGCGGCGATGGAACCGGCCACCCCGACGACGATGCGTCGCGGTTCGGCGGGTGTGGGCTCGGGAGTGTCTGACATGAAGCCATGATCCCACGTCCCCGGGCACGGGAATGGGCTTCGACGCCTCGTCACCCGCCCGGGAGATCCGGCTCGGATGGCCTGAGAGAGGTCAATGGGTGGGCCGAGAGCCCGCAGGCCGCAACACACAACAGGCATCCGGCAAGCACCGCCACCTGCCCGGACAGGTCGGTGGCACCCAGCAACATCACCCCAGCGAGGGTGGACACAGCAGCTCCGAGCACGGACATAACGGCTGCGATCCGTACCAGGTCGAGGGCTTCCTCACCTTGGGTACGGGCGGTCCCGGTCACCACGAAGACCCAGCAGGCACAGGCATCGAACCCGGCCGCCAGCGCCAGGGTGAGTGGCAGGCTCGAACTGAAATGTAGACCCACCAGGAGGATGAGTGCCCCGAGGAGCGGCACGACCAGGACAAGCCGCGATGCGTCCATTCGCGGGATGAGCCGCCCCGCGACGAGCGCCGCCGGGATGCTGCCGAGCGAGGTGGCGGCGATCACCATCCCGGACAGGCCCGGCGACAACCCAAGAATTTCCAGACGGGCCGAGGCCACCGGCACGCACAGCATCGTCAGCAACGACGCGGTGAGCACCACAACCGAAACGTGCCGACGTTCCCTGCCATCGAAAGGCACCAGGAACCACGACAGACCCCGACGACCCCGCGGTCGCGGTCGGGATCGAACCGATGCCACGATCACGTAACGCCATCTCAAGGCTGCAACCAGGAGATACAGGGAGCCCGCGACCACCAGTGCGAGTCCAGGCTGCCACGACAGGAGCATCCAGGTGGCCAACAGCGGCGCCACGAAACTGGTCAAGGAGTCGGCAACCTCAAGCTGGGCCTGCGCGCGTCCCATCCATGACGCCGGCACCACGGCCTTGACGGTGGCCCCGAACACGACAGTCTGAACGCCGGCCGCCGCCCCGAGCAGGACCCCCACGACGATGACCCCCACCCGCCCCACCGATACCGGGCCTTCGCTCATGAACACCAGGCCCAGGCCGGCCATCGCGATGCCTGTCAGAAGGTTGCTTCCCCCGAGCCATGGAAAGGCGGGCCACCGCGACACCCACCGTCCCGCGCCCCAACTGGTCAGTGGACGCGCACATCCGGAACTCCACAGATACAACGCAGCCCCCTGCAGATCCCCGAAAAGCAACAGCGACACGGCAGGCACTGCGGTGTCGAGCCACCGGTCTCCGGCAATCGAGAGAACATACGAGCCAAGGAACGTGCGCCAACGACCACTCATCACTGCCATCACACAACTGTCCCTTCACCTCATGGCGCACCAGAATCGCAGCACTCTGCGACCGATCACCTGCGACGACGTGTCCGAACCCGATGCCAGGCAGCCGGACCACTCACCCGGGTGGGATGAATACGTCAATGGTCCCGGGAGTGCGCATGAACGCTCCCCGCATTTTCATGATGCGGGGAGCGCATTGTGTTCACGTCGTCGAGGAGGGTTTTGCCCCGCGCCGTCCCAATGCCGGGACTGCACGGGGCGAAGCACCGTGGTGCGTGCGTGATCAGTTCATTCCACGACGTCGTCGTCAACCCAGTCGAAGGTCTTGGTGACGGCCTTCTTCCAGTTGCGGTACAGGCGATCGCGTTCGGCCTCGTCCATTTCCGCGCCCCAGCGCCTGTCCTCGGCCCAGTTGTCGATGACGTCCTGCTCACCGCTCCAGAAACCGACGGCGATGCCCGCGGCGTAGGCCGCACCGAGCGCCGTGGTCTCCGCGACGACGGGACGCACCACATCGACGCCGAGCTGGTCGGCCTGGAACTGCATGAGGGTGTCGTTGGCGGTCATGCCGCCGTCGACCTTCAGCTCGGTCAGCTTCACACCCGAGTCGGCCTCCATGGCGTCCAGCACCTCACGGGTCTGGAAGGCCGTGGCCTCCAGGACAGCACGGGCGATGTGGCCGCGGTTGACGTAGCGGGTGAGCCCCACCAGCGCGCCGCGCGCGTCGGCCCGCCAGTAGGGGGCGAACAGACCCGAGAACGCGGGCACGATGTAGGCGCCACCGTTGTCGTCGACCGTCGCCGCGAGGGTTTCGACCTCGGGGGCGGATTCGAACATCCGCAGGTTGTCGCGCAGCCACTGCACCAGCGACCCCGCCACCGCAATGGAACCCTCCAGCGCGTAGACGGGTTTCGCGTCGCCGATCTTGTAGCACAGCGTCGTCAGCAGCCCGTTCTTGGAGGGAACGATCTCCTCGCCGGTGTTCATGAGCATGAAGCAGCCGGTGCCGTAGGTGTTCTTCGCCATGCCTTTCTCGAAACAGGCCTGCCCGAAGGTCGCGGCCTGCTGGTCACCGAGGATGCCCGCGACCGGCACGCCGGCCAGGAGACCTTGTGGGCGACCCACGCCGTAGACCTCGGCAGACGACTTGATCTGCGGCAGCATCGACATCGGGATGCCCATGTCGGAGGCGATGGAGGGCTCCCAGTCGAGGGTCTTGAGGTTCATCAGCATGGTGCGGGAGGCGTTGGTGACGTCGGTGACGTGCGCACCACCGTTCACACCCCCGGTGAGGTTCCACAGCACCCAGGTGTCCATGGTGCCCATCACCAGGTCACCGGCCTCGGCGCGTTCCCTGGCGCCCTCGACGTTGTCGAGGATCCACTTGACCTTCGGTCCGGCGAAGTAGGTGGCCAGCGGCAGCCCGACGAGCTCCTTGTACCGGTCGGTTCCCTGCTCGCCGCTGAGTTCCTCGACGATCTTTTGGGTGCGGGTGTCCTGCCAGACGATGGCGTTGTAGACGGGTTCGCCGGTTTTCCTGTCCCACACGAGGGTGGTTTCGCGCTGGTTGGTGATACCGACCGCGGCCAGATCGTTCTTGTTCATCTGTGCCTTCGCGAGAGCCTGGGCGACGACCTCACGGACGTTGCCCCAGATCTCGATGGCATCGTGCTCCACCCAGCCGGCGCGGGGGAAGATCTGCTCGTGTTCTTTCTGTCCGACGGCGACGATGCGCCCTTCGTGGTCGAAGATGATCGCGCGCGACGAGGTGGTTCCCTGGTCGATGGCGAGTACGTGTGTGGGGTTTGTCATGTGAGGGCTCCTTCGTGAAACACCGGGATCTATCCGGAGTGGGGTGGATCACTGCAACGGGAAGGCGAGCAGCGGGGCAGCCAGCAGGCCTCCCAGCAGACCGCCGATCATGGGGCCGACCACCGGAATCCAGGAGTAGCTCCAGTCGGAATCACCCTTGCCCTTGATGGGCAGGAGGGCGTGCATGATGCGGGGACACAGATCCCTGGTGGGGTTGATGGCGTATCCGGTGGGACCACCGAGACCGGTACCGATGACGACGATCAGCAGGGCGACACCGAACGCGCCCAGCCACCCGAGGTTGACCGGATCACCCTTGGTGTTGGTGGTGTAGAGACCCGATGCGATGACCACGAAAACCAGCACGAAGGTGCCGATGATCTCGGTGAGCAGGTTGAACAGCGGATTGCGGATGGCAGGTGCCGTGCAGAACACAGCGAGCTTGGCGCCCTGATCGGCCTCCTCGTCGAAGTGCTGCTTGTAGGCCACCCAGCACAGGAAGGCACCCAGCAGAGACCCGACGAACTGGCCACCGAGGTAGGCCATCACGGTTCCGGTGTCCATGGGCTGCTTGCCCTGGGCGACATCATTGATAAGCAGACCGATGGTGACCGCCGGGTTCAGGTGACCACCGGACTTGGCGGAGGCGATGACACCCACGAACACCGCGAGGCCCCACCCCCAGTTCACGAACAAAAAGCCGGTTCCGTGACCCTTGGACTTGGCCAGCGCGGTGTTGGCAACCACACCACAGCCGAGGAGGATCAGCAGCGTCGAACCGACTGCTTCCGACAGGAAGATGGCGAACATCTCTAGAACTCCAGTTCTGACTACTTTGTCATGGGCATCGCCTAGACGATGCCATCACGGGGATCTGGTGAGGTGGGACCCTCACCGCCGTCCGAACCATTCGAACAGCCAAAGCCAAGCGCTTTCACTAGGAAAAACGCAAGATTCGTGCACGTTCATGCACGGCTTGGAGCATAGCGCACGAATCCGTCCGGTCCATCCAGCAGAACCAGTTCACGAACGCACGAGACCGCTCACCAGGTCCTTGGCTCGACACGCGAAAAGGACCGAACCCGCACCCTCTCCGTCCCTCAGCGGCCAGTCACCCACTCGAAGACGTCGTTGGTCTCTCGGCGACCGAGGAGGAGATGGTCCGCATCAACGCCCTGCTGCAGAAGCCCTACCACGCGGTATCCGACGAACCGCCGGCCTACGTCACCACCCCCATGGACTACTCCACGCAGTCCTGATCGGCCCTGACCCGGTGCGCCCCAGATTCAACCCCATGGGTAGTACGTAACACACTGTTGTCATGGGTACGCGGATGGTTCAGGGACGCGAGGTCTCGGATGCTCGGGTTCAGGCGTGGGCGGATGAGGCCGAAGCGGGCTATGACGTGGACGAGTTGCGGAAGCGTTGGGGGCGTCCGCCCCGGGCGGGAAGTGCCTCCCGGGTGGTGCCGACCCGGTTCTCCGACGAGGAGCTGGCAGGCGGACCACTGGACGACGAGAACCCGTAACGTGAATTGAGAATCGGGCTGGATACGGCAGGAGGCCGCCTCCTGGAAATCGTCGTGTTGCTGTGCGATGACGGTGAAGTCGAGATCATTCACGCGATGAAAGCCAGAGCCGCGTATCGGCGACTCGTGTCCTGAAGCAGACCGCCACAGGCCTCCACCCCGCGACTCTGCGGTGAATTCGAAACCATGCCGACGCCTCCGGTCATGGAGGACCAATCGCAACCACCGTCACCTGCATGCTGACTCGAAGGATCATCCGCAAACACCAGACCCGGCATGGCCGTCGCCAAGAATCCCGTCGGTCACGCATCCACTCGAAGACATCGACGGCCTCCTTGTGGTCGACAACCCGGCTCCAGCAGGCGAAGCGGGTCATGGCGTCGTGGATCGGCACCACCGCGCGGCCGGGGACGGAGTTATCGAGCGCCCTGACGCGCCCTGCCGTCCGGGTCCGCCCACCGCCCGAGCGTCGGCAGGACAACGGCCAGGTAGGAGACGGCCTCGTCCTCGGAGATGCCGGCTGCCTTCGCCATGTATGGGGCGCTGTGTTCGATGAAAGCGTCCAGCGACTCCTCGCCGGTGAAGGAGCCGTCGAGATAGCACCAGGTGCAATACTCCTTCGACTGCGTACCGTCAGCCTCGGCGCCGTAATCCGTTTCCTCGCCCAAGGGAAGGCCACAACTCTGGCAGCGGGGCTCCGGGGGCATCTCCAGGAGCCGAGTGACTGGCACATCGAGCGCGGCTGCGAGGAGTTTGCACATGTCCACGCCCGGGGTCGTCGCTCCGGTCTCCCATCTGGACACGGCCTGGCGGGTGACGAAAACTTTCCCCGCCAGGTCGCTCTGCGTCATGCCCTGAGCCTCCCGGGCCGCGCTGATGATCTCTCCGATACTCATGCTGCTCCCTCGCTTCCGTGGCTCTCGACGTGGCCACGTTCCTCAGGGAACCACACCCCTGCTCCGGCGTCGAGCAACACTTTGTTGCGCCGGCGATACTGCGTCGCGGCACCCACCACCAGGGCACTGGGCACTGGACGGCACATTCCTGTCGCCATGGCCGTGGGCCGCACCCGGGCGCGGTCAGCGCTGTGAGATATCCCCGGGGCGGGGCAGCGGGCCCACGAGTTCGTGGGGAACGTAGGGTTCCTCGAGGAAGGCGATCTCCTCCTCGGTGAGAGTCAGTTCGAGGGCCCGCACGGCGTCATCGACGCGACTCGGTCGCGAGCAACCGACGATGGGAGCCGCCACACCCTTGGCCCATAGCCAGGCCAGGGCGACGTCCGCCATCGCCACGTGGTGACGCTGGGCGAGTTCGGCGACGCGCTCGATGATGGGCATGTCGGTCTCGCGTTCGCGGTCGTACTTGCCGCGCATGGTGGCGTCGGTGGTGGAGCGCACGGAGTCGGAGTCCCATGTGGGTCGGGTCAGATGTCCGGAGGCCAATGGACTGTAGGGGATCACCGACATGCCGTACTGGCGGCACACGGGAATCATTTCCCGCTCATCCTCACGGTAGAGCAGGTTGTAGTGGTTCTGCATGGAGGAGAACCGGGTCCAGCCGTGGGCATCAGCGGTCACCTGCATGGTATGCAGCTGGTAGGCATACATGGACGACGCCCCCAGGGCCCGGACCTTCCCGGAGCGCACGAGAGTATCGAGGGCCTCCAAGGTCTCCTCGACCGGGGTGGCGTAGTCGAAACGGTGGATGATGTACAGGTCGAGGTAGTCGGTGCCCAGACGCTTCAGGGTGCCGTCGATCTCGCGTTCGATGGCCGGGCGCGACAGGTGCCCTTCGTTGAAGTAGACCTTGCTCGCCAGCACCACGTCCTCACGTCTGACGCCGAGGTTCTTCAGCGAGGTTCCGATGAATTCCTCGCTCGTGCCATGGGAGTAGACGTTGGCGGTGTCGATAAAGTTGACGCCCAACTCCAGGGCGCGAGCGATCACCGCCTGGGTGGCCTCCTGATCGATGACCCACTGGTGAAAGTCCGGGAAGGCCTTCCCGAAACTCATGCCCCCGATGCACAGTCGGGGGATGGTGATGTCCGTCGTGCCGAGTCGGGCGTGTTCCATGTCCAGTCTCCTTCGGCGTGTGAGTCGGGCGCATCGGAGGCGCCCCGGCCCAGTCTGCCCCGAGCAGGGCCCCGCGGCCAGGTTCTGGCAGACCCCTCACACCCCCGCCCGCGGCGGCCGGGCTGCGGCGCGCCCGGCCATCGCGCATTCCGTCGCCCAGAACTCATGGACGCAGGCAGGCCAGCGGAATGACGAGGACGCCGTCGTCACGGCGGTATGCGGTGGCGCCCGCGGTGACCACGGCGAGGAAGGACGGCTCGCCCATGCGATTCGCATCCACGCGCTCACGCAGCCGCCTCAGATGAGCCGCGGCCTCATCGAGCTGACGGCTGCCGAGTTTAACCTCGATCGGAGCCCACCGCCCATCCGCGAGGACGATGACGGCGTCCGCCTCCAGCCCGGTCTTGTCCCGGTAGTGGAGGAGAGTCCCGTCGATTGCCTCGGCGTAGACCCGCAGATCGCGCACGCACAGCGACTCGAACTGCAGGCCGAAGGCCTCGAAGTCACGAAGCAGGTCGGCGGGCGTCCAGCGCATGACTGCGACGCCGATCGACGGATCGACGAAGTGCCGGGTCGGGCTCGTGCGAATCGCGGTCTTGGAGCGAAGCACGGGATTCCACGCCGGCAGGTCCTCCACGACATAGGCGCGGGTGAGGGCGTCGAGGTAGTCGCTGACCGTGTTGGGCGCCATGGCGCCGTCGTTGACGGCTAGGTCCGCCGCGATCGTCGTCTGCGAGGCCTGGGTAGAGACGTGACGGGCGTATGCACGCATAAGGGCGCGCATACGGGTCGAATTCCGTGAGACGCCGTCCATGCGCGCGACATCGGAGTCGATGAGCCCCTCGACGTAAGTCCGCGCCAGGCGACCGGGGACCGACGTGGCCCCCGCTGTGACGGCGGCGGGCCATCCCCCGCGGCACAAGACCCGGGCGATATCCTCGACGTCGAGCGGGGCGACATCGGCGACCTCCTCCTCTCCGTCGAAGAGACGCTGCAAAGAGATCCGACCGCTGGAATCCTCCGACTCGAAGAGAGTCATGGTCCGCATGACCATGGGGGCGATCCTCCCGACGCCGGAATGCGCCCCGCCGACGGCGGGTGTTGACGAGCCGGTGAGAACGAACTGCCCCGGCTCCCCGCGAAGGTCGACGGCGAAGCGGACAGCGTCCCACAACTGCGGCGCCATCTGCCACTCATCGATGAGCCGGGGCGTTCGCCCCTCCAGGAGAGCCGAGGGTTTGGCGTCGGCGAGTGCGAGGTAGGACGCGCTGCGATCGGGGTCCTGAAGATAGACGACGCTGGCGGCCTGCTGCAAAGAGGTCGCCGTCTTGCCGCACCACTTGGGACCCTTCACCTGCACCGCGCCGCTGGTGGTGAGAGCCTCGGCGAGCACACCGTCGGCGATCCTGGCCATATAACGCGCGGGCACCATCGACGCTCCTCGACTGAGAACACTGCTGTTTGGCGAAGAAGTCTACCCCGTTGCCTGAGTTGGACTGATTTTGTTGCGTGAGTTGGACCGGTTTCGTTGCGTGAGTTGGACCGTTTTCGTTGCGTGAGTTGGACCAGTCCCGGATGGGGACACCCCGGCACGTCGGCGCGCTCCGACCTGACTTGTCGCAGTTGAGGTTGGGTTGGTGTCTGTGGATTGTGTTGGTGCTTGTCAGGGCGTTTTGGGTGTGTCGTGTGGGTCACTAATCGGGGGGTAGGTTCTGGTGGGTGAGCCTGTTGTTGCGGAAGGTGAAGACCGCTTCCGGGGCGACAGCTGTGCAGATCGTGGTCAAGGAAGGCCGCAAAAACCGGATCATCGAGCATCTCGGGTTTGCTCATGACGAGGCCGGGCTGGCTGTGTTGATGGCCGCCGGCCGGGCCAAGCTGGTCCCACCAGATCAGCAGATGCTGGACTTCAGCGCAGCGACACCCACGCAGCCTGCGGTGGTTGCTGGGAGCAGTTCCGTCTTGCTGGTTGAGGTGGTCCGGGCTACTTGGAAGGCGTTGGGTTTCGACGTGGTCGGTGATGAGGCGTTCTTCCAGCTCGTGCTGGCCCGCCTGGTCGAGCCGACATCGATGCTGGACAGCGCCCGGGGGTTCTGGCCGAGCTCGGGATTGTTCCGGTGCACCGGGCGACGATGCACCGCTGTCTGGCCAGGATCGCAAGGCGGGGTTACCGAGACCAGTTGGCTGCGGCTTGTTACGGCCACGCCACCAGAGACGGAGACGTGACACTAGTGATGTATGACGTGACGACCCTGCATTTCGAGGTCGAGCACGAAGACAAGCTCCGCAAGGTCGGATACAGCAAGGAACGCCGCGTCGATCCGCAAATCATCGTCGGGCTTCTCGTGGACCGCCATGGGTTCCCGCTGGAGATCGGCTCCTGGGAAGGCAACAAAACCGAAACCCACACCATCATCCCGATCATCAACCAGAGCCATGACCCGACACCAGCTCGGCGAAGTGGTGGTGGTCGCCGACGCCGGCATGCTGTCGATGACCAACCTCCAAACACTTCACGAGGCGGGATTGGGGTTCATTGTCGGGTCCCGCCCGGTCAAAGCCCCGGGTGACCTCGCCAAACATTTCCGCTGGCATAGGGAACGCGTTCACTGACGGACAACTGATCGACACGATCACCCCCAGGGATAAAACCACCAGGGCCCAGACAGCCAACCCCATTACGGAACGGGCCGAACCGGTTTGGGATCCAATCCGGTATCCGCATTCGTGGCGGGCTGTATGGCACTACAGCCACAAACGTGCACTCCACGACCGTAGAACCCTCACCGCGCAGGAGAACAAGGCCCGGGCCGTCGTGGCCGGCGAGAAGACCGCCCGCAACCCACGGTTCGTGACCACCAGCAAAGGCACCGCTGTCCTCAACGAGGAAGCGCTGACCCGAGCGAAACAACTGGTCGGGTTGAAAGGCTACGTCACCAACATTCCCATAACCGCCATGCCAGGACAGGAAGTGATCGACGCCTACCACGACCTATGGAACATCGAACAATCATTCCGGATGTCCAAACACGACCTCAAAGCCAGGCCAATCTTCCACCACCAAGCCGAAGCGATCGAAGCCCACCTCACCATCGTGTTCACCGCTCTCGCCATCGCCCGCCAGCTCCAAACCACCACCGGCATCAGCATCAAACGACTGATTCGAACCCTACGCCAAGTCACCATCCAAATCGCCGGTCAAACCATCACCGCCCAACCCCACATAACCCCCGACACCACAGCAATAATCGAGAACATCCTGGGTCACTAAACTGCGACAACTCAGGTCCGATGTCGTCGCGGCCTCCCCGGGGTCTTCCCGGCCAGACCTCGCCGACCTGGGCGAAGACGGCCCTGGCCCGGGGCCAACCCGTGTAGAAGGCGAGCTGGATGACGATCTCCACAATCTCGTCGCGGGTGACGCCGTTGGCCCGACCCATCTCGAGGCGCCCCGCAGGGACCGGATATCGCCCGCTACACCGACGTCGACCCCCCGGAGGCTCCGGTCCTCAGATCGACCAGACGGGGACCGCCTTCACGGTGGCCGTCACGGGGTAGGGCTCCCGGGTCTGGCAGATGACGGCGCCCGCGCCGACGTCGTAGTCGCCGACGTCGGCGAGAACGGAGAAGCCCGCTACAGCCTCACGAGTCACCGTTGCCGAAGTCTTGATCTCAACGGGATGCAGCACACGCCCTTCCTGGATGATCAGGTCGAT
Organism: Arachnia propionica; assembly: GCF_037055325.1. Taxonomy (NCBI): domain Bacteria; kingdom Bacillati; phylum Actinomycetota; class Actinomycetes; order Propionibacteriales; family Propionibacteriaceae; genus Arachnia; species Arachnia propionica. Next base: position 2,436,264 of record NZ_CP146373.1, read on the forward strand.
CTCCCGTTGACGGGCATCCCGGTAGAAATGCACGTTCCGGGCGTCACCGCCGGCGTTGAGATAGGACTTGATGACCTCGCCGACGACGAAGGTCTCAAACACGTGACCGGCCATCGCCCCTCTGCGCAGGGTCTCCGGAGAACTCCACCCCAACAGATGACAGGCCAGCCCCGTGTCCGTGAAGTAGAGCTTGGGAGTCTTGGTGAGCCGCTTGGTCGCATTGGACCAGAACGGGCGCAGCAGACGCACCACGCCGGAGGCCTGCAGGACCGAGAGCCAGCTCTGCGCCGTCTTGGTGTCGACCCCGGCACCCCGGGCGAGGGCGCTGTGATTGACGAGCCCGCCCGTGCGCGCGGCACAGGCGACAAGGAAATGATAGAAACTCGCTTCATCCTTGACAGTGATGAGATCGCGTACATCCCTCTCAAGGTAGGTGCGGACATATCCCATGTAGAAGGCGTCCCAGGACACCGAGGGATCCATGAGCCGGGGCATCGATCCGCGGTGGATCGTGGCCCACAGATCGAGGCCCTCAGGAGACTCGCACCTTCCGTCGTCGCCGACCTCCGACGGAACATAGGGGCCCCTCCCCCTACAACCGGTGAGCTCCCGCAGGGACATGCCCGTCATCTCCAGGATCGCGACCCGCCCCGCGAGCGACTCGCTGACGCCCTGCATGAGGTGGAAGGTCTGGGAGCCGGTCAGCACGACGCACCCCGTCTCGGGGGACTGATCGACGAGAAACTTGACCTGCTGGAACAGCCCGGGAACCCGCTGAACCTCGTCAACGGCCACAGGCAACCGGTTGGCGTCGAAGAAGAGCACCGGGTCCTCCCGGGCGAGCACCTCGGCCCGGGGGTCGTCGAGCGTCACGTAGCGGAAGTCCTCGGGCAGCACGTGTTGCAGCATCGTGGTCTTGCCGACCTGACGCGCCCCGGTCACCAGCACCACCTTGAACTGTCTCATAAGGGACAGCAGCGTTGCCTCGGCCTCGCGATGCCTGTACATGAACCGCCTCCTACCGCGCGATAGCAGGGATTCTACGACACTTCGTGAAAATGTGGATCGCAACTCCAGATTTTCACACCACAGCCTGGAGGACCAGGACGCGATAGCCGAGCCGGGCGAGCTCATGCGAGGGGCAAGGGGCGATGACAGTGGCACTGGAGTGCTCGGTGTTGATGTCCGGGAGGCCGCATGGCGGGGCACGCCACTCGATTCCCCGGACTCGCCGATGTACCTCATCTGGCATCGACAGCAGGTTCTCTCCCCGATCGCCCGGCGCTTCCTGACGCAGGTGAGCACGGCCATCGAGGAGGAAAAAACGAAGGCGTGCCGACAGTGATCACCGCCACTGGCGGTAAAATGTGGCGGTAATCGTCTTCACGCCCCGTACACGACGACATCGACACATGAGGGGACGATCGCATGGTCTACGAGCCGCCGCTGAACCGCACCTCCGAGATCGACGGGTTGTGCATGGAGATCGCCGAACTCGTCGGGGCGCTCGGCCCCGCATCGGCCCTCGGTACAAACCCCGTGCTGCACCGCGAGCTGCGCATCACCACCATTCACTCCTCCCTCATGATCGAGGGGAACACGCTCTCACGCGAAGCCGTCACAGCCATCCTCGACGGCAAGCGCGTCCTCGGTCCCGCTGATCAGATCCTCGAGGTCACCAACGCTCGTCGCGCCTACCAGCTCATGGATGACCTGGACCCCCTCTCCCCGGACGATCTCCTGCGCACCCACGGCGTCATGATGCGCGGGCTCATTGGCGACGCCGGACGGTACCGCTCCGGGAACGCAGGGGTTTTCGAGGGGAGCAGGCTCATCCATGCGGGCACACCGGCCCGATACGTCCCCGAGGTCATGTCGGATCTGTTCGGCTGGATGGCCTCGACCGATCTCCACCCGCTGCTGGTCTCCTGCGTCTTCCACTACGAATTCGAGTTCATCCACCCCTTCTCGGACGGAAACGGGCGGACGGGACGCCTATGGCACACACTGTTGCTGTCGCGGTGGCGGCCGGCGCTGGCGTGGCTGCCGGTCGAAAGCGTGATCCGGGACCGCCAGGAGAGCTACTACGGAGCCATCGCCCGCTCGAACGCGCAGGGCTCGAGTGAGGCCTTCGTAACCTTCATGCTCACGGTCATCCGTGACGCGCTCACTCCCTATACGACGACTCCCTCGATTCGGGACCGCCGAGAACAGGCGCTGTCGTTCCTCGGCGCCAACCCGAATGCGACCATCGCGACGCTGGCCGAGCACCTGGGATGCTCGCGCAGGACAGCGGAGCGCCTGGTCGCCGGGCTGCGTCAGTCGGGACATGTGGCCCGGCACGGCAGCGCCCGGGCGGGAACATGGCGGATCATCGGCGATGCCGGCCTCACGTGAATGCCGGTCAGGATCGCAGTGCCCGGGCGGGAAGGTCACGACACCACCCGGATCCGTGAGACACGGCAGATGATCGGCGCTCGTATGGGCCGCCGATTCCATGCCCGAAGTCAGCCCCTGGCGCTCCCAAGCACGCGGCTGCGGAACTGGTCGGCGGTCAGGTGCCGACGGGATGCGATCGCCAGGTACGACAACCCGACGGCGATCACCCCGAACAGCAGCGCCGCCCCGCCGAGCGCCACCAGGCCCGTCCCGCTGGCCAGGAAGGTGCGCACCAGCAGCAGACCGTTGTGCAGCGGCGAGATTCCCGCGAACCCCTGGACCCAGCTCGGCGTGGTGGATGTCAGTCCGAGGGCGACGGTGATCACCAGGGCCAGCACCGAGATCCCGCGCCCCACGTTGCCGAGCCAGCCGGTCAGAGCGTGATTGATGACCGCGAAACTCGCCCCGACCATCGTCAGCAGGGCAGCTGCCCCGAGGGTGCGTCCCGGCGTCAGTTCGAGAGCCATACCGACCGCGACGCCGAACAGCAGGCCCTGGACCGCGCCGAGCGCGGCTGGGGGCCAGAGGGTGCGCAGCCACAGGGTCGCGCTAATGCGGGAGGAGGCAATCAGATCGGAGGGAATGGGCCGGGCGAAACTCCACGACAGCAGCGACCCGAGCCACAGGGCCGCCACCGCAAGCAACGCTGCCAGCGGCACCATCGCCGACTCGTAGACCTTCCCGTCCTTCAGCACGGGCGAGGCGACCACCTGCGACAACGTGTTGCGGTCGGATTCGCTGTAGCTGGGTAGTTTCGACCTGGCCTCGGAGAGCTTGTCGTGGAAGGTCCCGAGCCCCTGCGACAGTTCCCGCGACCCTGCCCCGAGCCGCAGCAGCCCCGCAGCGAGCTGGGTTGCCCCGTCGGCTGCCTGGCCGACACCGGTCACGTACTTGCCGGTGCCGTCAGCCAGCTGCCCGGCCCCGGAGGAGAGCCGACCCACCCCCGAGGAGAGCTGACCGGTCGCGTCGGCCAGTTGCGCCGATCCGCTGGCGAGTCGGTCCGCTCCCTCGGCCAGACGGGCCGTCGCAGCGGGTAGGGCGGAGGTCTGACTTCGCAGTTGCTGCAACCCGCCCAACAGCTGGGTCGCACCGGTGTTGAGCTGTTCGGCGTTAGTGCGCAACGGCCCGGCCTTGGTGAGGATGGTGTCGGCGCCTTCTCGGAGTTTCGTAACCCCACCGGTCAGTTTCTGCGCCTGCTCATTGAGCTTCGACGGCAGCTGTTCCAAAGCGGTCAGGGGATCGGTTCCGGCGGGAACGACCTTCGCCATCGCGTCGCGCAGTTTGATGACCGATTCGGTCATGCCCAACCCCATCCGCGAGAACCCGCGGGCGGTTTCCAGCAGGGTCTTCCCAGTCTTCGGATCGGTGTGCTGCAACACACCGAGGGCAGCCTTCGCTCCTTGCTGGAATCCCTTGCCCAGGGCGTCGTCCACCCCCTGCTGGTAGGCGTCGCGAAGCAATGTGCAGGTCTCGGTGTTCTCCACCGGACACTTCCAGTTCGCGACCAGTCGCTGAGAGAACTCCTTCAACTCCGACGGTGGTGGTGTGTCACCGGAGGCGTACCCGGCCAGCGTGGAGTCGAGTTTGTTCAGTTGGGCGTCGAAGGCCTCGAGCTTGGAACGCACCTCGTCAATGGTGATGCCGTCAGCCCCCGGAAAGTACTGTCTGAGGGCCTGCTGGGCCTCGCGCAGGGTCGGGACGAGCTGCCCAAGTGCTGCCTGCGCCTCCTTCATGGCTTCGGGGTTGAGTTGGGAGTTCAGTCCCGATTCGAGCTGGGCCAGGCCGTCGCGCAGCTGCCCTACCCCGTCGAGGACGGTGACGGTACCCGATGTGTATCCGGGGATACCTTTCAGCAGCGGCGCGGCCCCGTCGGTGAGCTGGTTCACCCCATCCGCGAGCTTGGGCGCCTGGGCGTTCAGCTGAGCGATGCCTCCCGCGAAGGTCCGGGCACCACCTGCCAGGGTACCGGCCCCACCCGCGAGGGTTGACGCTGCACCGTTGAGTTTCTGCGTTCCCTCGGCCAGGGTGGTCGCGGCGCTGCTGAGTTCCTGTCCCCGGGTGGACAACTCACCAAGCCCGTCGGCGAGTTTTCCGGAGTTCTCAGCCGCCGTGTTGGCCCCCTCGGAGAGCTGGGAACCGGCGTCGTTAAGTTTGCCCGCCCCGTCAACGACCTCCTTGAACTGCTCCCCCACCCTGTTGAAGCCGATGTAGATGTTCTCCAGGTAGGCCTTCGTCAGGGTGGCGTTGATGGTGTCGGTGGCCAGGCCCGCGATGTCGTGCGCGAGGGCTGCATCGGCGAAGGGTGCGTTCTGGGAGACCACGACGTCAACGGTGGCTTGTTTCGCGATGGCGGCATCGTTGCTGCTGAAGGAGGTCGCGGCCTCGGAGAATCCCTCAGGGATGGTGACCACTGCGGCATAGCGACCGTCTTTCAATCCGGCATCGGCGTCCTCGGCATCGGCAATGGTCCACGAAATGTTGGGGCCCTCCCGGGCCACCATCTCGGAGGCCAGCTGCCGCCCCAAAGGCACGACCTGTCCGTTGACGGTGACCGCCTTGTCGTGGTTGACCACCGCGGCATGGATTCCTTGCTCGTTGCTGCCGCGCACCAACCCCAGCAGCATGCCGCAGGCAAGCAGTGGCACCAGGGCCAGCACGACGAGCCCCGGCCAACCGAGGCGATGTCCGGAATGAATGCTTTCAGGTCTCATCGCATGCTCCTGACAGATGGGCCGACGACCAGCACGCCGTCGACGGGAAGGGCGTCGAGAATCGATTCGCTACTGGCGCACAGCACCAACGCGGAGGTGCCGTCGCTGCGGAACCTGCTGATCAGCTCGGTCAGGCGTTCGTCGCCCACATCGATGCTCTCGACCGAATCGACGAAGACAACGCTGCCCGGAACCGGACGCAGCAGCGCCAAGGCCTCGGGCTCCCTGGCCAGGTCGGTGTAGCGGGTTCGGCGATGCACAGCAGCCGCAGCTCCGGGAAGTAGCTCCCCCGCCACCCGGGCTCGCCCGGATGTGATGCCGAGCCTACCCGACAGTGCCAGCGCCAGACCGGTACGGGAGGAGACGGGACCCGCGATGCCGATCACGTTCCCGAGCTCCAGCGCCAGGCTGGTGGGCGGCAGCAGATCCTCGACGGCAACCTCGTCGGCGTAGAGCACATGGTCGCCACCGGGCCACTGGGCCAGTTTCAGCTTTTCCGTGAGGACCTCACCCTCGACATCGAAGGTGGGCAGGATCTTGTCCAGCCAGCGGGGCAGCCACCAAGCCCGCTCCCCCAGCAGCGCCATCACCGCGGGAACCAGCGTCATACGCACGCAGAAAGCGTCGATGGCCACACCGACGGCGAGGGCGAAGGCGATCTGTTTGATGGAGCTGATGCCCTCCGGGACGAAGAACGCAAACACCGCAAACATGATCACCGCGGCGGCCACCACCACGGGGCCGGATGCGACCATGCCGTCGCGGATCGCGTCAACGGGTTTTTTGCCGTGCACGTACTCCTCACGGACCCGGGAAATGAGGAACACCTCGTAGTCCATGGCCAGCCCAAACAGGATTCCCATCAGCAGAATCGGCAGGAAGGAGATCACGGGCATCCCGCGCTCCAGGTTGACCATTTCCTTCAGGTAGCCGTCATTGAACACGAGCGTGGTGGCCCCGAAGGCGGCTCCGACCGACAGCAGGAAACCGAGAGTGGCCTTGACGGGCACCCACACCGACCGGAACACAGCGGCCAGCAGCACCAGCGACAACCCGACCACGAGCACCCCGAACGGCAGCAGTGCCCCCATGAGGCGGGAGTTGACGTCGATCTGCATGGCGGTCATGCCCGTGACGGCAGTCTCGACTCCGTAACGTTCCAGCCACTGGTCGTGCCGGTCTCGCAGGGCCTGGACGAGATCGGCGGTGGCAGGGTCGTCGGGTCCGGTGGTGGGCACCACCTGGAGCATCGCGACCTCCGCGTTCTGGTTGGGGGTGGCCAGCGGCACCGCGGCGACACCGTTGATCGCCTCCACGTCCTCCTTGAGGTCGGCCACCAGTTTCAGCGGATCCCTGCTGGAGATGACGTCGGCGGTCAGCACCAGCGGGCCGTTGCGCCCCACTCCGAAATGTTGCGAGATCAGGTCGTAGGTGACGCGGTCTGGGGCCCCCGCGGTGTGCTGCCCGGAGTTCGGCAAGGCGGTACGCAATCCCAGACCCGGGATCGTCAACGCCCCGAGGCAAACCACCACGACCAGCAGCACCACGACGGGATGCCCGGTGGTGACGCGACCCCACCAGGCAAACGCACCACCTCTGCGGGGCCTGCGACGCCGCCGGGGCCTTCTCGGGCGGGGTCGCAGTCGCTCCCCCAACAGCCCCATCAACGCGGGCAGCATCGTCAGCGCGATGAACACCGCCAGCACGATGGCCAGAGCCGCGAACGCACCCATCACAGTGAGGAACGGAATCCCCGACACCCCGAGACCGAGCAGGGCGATGAACACCGTCAATCCAGCGAACACCACCGCCGAACCGGCGGTCCCGACGGCGCGGGCCGTCGACTCCTCCGCCGTCATACCCTCACCCAGCTGGTTGCGATGGCGGGAGAGGATGAATAAGGCGTAGTCGATGCCGACCGCGAGTCCCAGCATCACGGCCAGCATCGGGGTGGTCGAGTTAATGCTGGCCAGACGGGTGAGGAGCAGCATGACGGCCATGGTCACCCCCACCCCCGTGACCGCGGTCAGCAACGGCAGCCCGGCGGCCACCAAGGAACCGAGCACCAGCGTCAGCACCACCAGCGCTACGCCCAACCCGGCGGCCTCCGTGACGCTCAGACTCGGCAGTTCGATGTTGAAGGCCTGACCCCCCATGTCGAGGGTGGCGCCCTGCGGCAACCGCTGGGACATGCGTTCGGCGACGGCAGTGAGTGTGGCGAGCTGCTCAGTGGTCGGGGCGCCCTTGGTGTCGATCAGGATCGCGACGATAGCGGCCCGGCCATCATCGGAAACCATGCCGGTGATCCGTTCGTTCCACGGGGATGCAGCCGAGTTGACGAAGTCGATCGATTCCAGCTCGGTGATGGTGTCCTCGATGACGTCGCGGAAGTCGTCGACCCGACCGCCTTCGGGGGCCACGAAGATCGCGGAGGCCTGAGTCATGGCGCCCTGCGGGAAGGTCATCCGCAGCTTGTCGAGGGCAACCTGGGAGGAGGAACCGGGGATCTTGAACACGTCGGCGAAGCTGCCCCGGAAGGCCAGAGCGGCACCTCCCATGGCCAGGATCACGAGCAGCCACACGGCAAGAACCAGTTTTGCGTGTTGAAAACACCAGCGACCGAGGGCGTAGAGCTGAGCAGACATCTTCTTCCATCAGTGCAGACTTGCATTCGGGGCACAGCCTACTGCGCACCCAAAAGCCTCCACATCCGGGAAGACCCCGGTCCGGACGACACGTCACTGCTCCGTCCGGGACCCCGACGTCACTGCAAAGCGATCCTTGTTCGGTGAGATCCCCGACCTGCTCCAGGCATCAGGCCGGGGTGGACCCCTCACCGTCGGCGCGCTGCTCCGGCTGGATGGGCTCAGGTCTTCTGCGTGCGGACCAGATCGGCGCCACGACACGCTCACGACCACGCCGCGCCAGCATCATGCCCAACACGATGGTCAACGCAGAGATCATGCCCACGGTGACACCGCTGCTCTCGGCGCCGAACACGCCTCCGGTGAGCCAGTCCGGTCCGGTCACGGTGACTTGCAGGAAAGCCGGCAACTCGTTTCCAGAGACCGGTATCCCCAGCAGCGGGCCCTGCACGACGTTCCAGGCGGCGTGGTAGCCGATCGTCACCCACAGGGAACGCGTCAGAGCGTACAGCGTCCCGAGCAACATCCCACCGGCCAGGGCCACCGATATGCCTCCCCACAAGGTGGCACCGGGATTGGCCATGTGCATGAGCCCGAACACCAGCCCGGATCCGATGATCGCCGCCCACGTACCGAACATCTGCTCCATCAAGCGGTAGCCGATCCCGCGGTACAGCAGTTCCTCACCGATAGCCGCGCTGACCCCCGCCCCCAGGACGGTCAGGGCAATGGCTCCCAGGTCCGGCTGCTCCACGACGCTCCACCGGTACCCGCCGGTCAGCGCGATGACACCGCAGCAGACGAGAAAAGCTGCCGCGCCGCCGGCCAGGCCAATCGCCAGTCCTCGGGCCCAGTGCGTTCTGAGCTCATGGATGTTGCGACGCCGTTCCAGAAAGCGGACGACCAGAAAATACGCGCTACTCAACGTCACTATCTGTATGAGCGCAGCGGGAACGGCAAGGACCGTTTGCAATTCCTCCGCGGGCACGAAGTTGCCCATGATGATGTTCAAGGCCTGGCTTATCAGGAACATGGCGATCAGGAAGACGACGAACCGGACGACGATACCGGCAGCTGTCCCTATCTGCCCAGGACCCCAGTACGCGCGCGACGGGATGTCGGGCACAAGACCATTGGATCGTGACGTGCCGGGTTCTTCTGACAAGTGGACGGAGTTTGTCACCAGTAAACCTCCTCGTGGTAGAAAATGTGGTTCGGGCACACCATCGACAACAGCAGCGCCAAGGCTGTCCCGTTGACGCGAGACCGCTCCCGAGAATTCTCGTCACGCATGATCACGACTCCGTTTCAGCCGCGGGAGAAAACGGCCATGGCGCCAGATACGTGAGTGCTGACGATGTTCAGGAACCTCTCTACGTCCTCACGGTAGTAAAAATGTCCACCCTCGAAGAGAGATATCTGAAACTCGGCATCGGTACATTCCTTCCAGAAGCTCAGGGCCTTCGGATCGACACGATCATCGCCGTGTCCGCCCAACGCCACGATGGGGATATCCAGACGAGGAAGCCGATGACCGTGGTACCGATTCGTCGCGTCATGATCAGCCCGGATTGCGGGCCACACCAGCTCGCGCAGCTCCGGATCGTTCAGCACCTCTCCGGTGTCCGGATCCATGTCACACAGCATCGCGGCCAGCTCCTCGTCGGACTGGTGCCGTCCCGGTGTGAGCGCCGCGACCGGAAGCCTCGCGGAGACCAGCAGCAGCGCGACGGGCAGCCCGGCCTCACGCAGAAGCACCGCCACCTCGTGGGCGATGGATCCGCCCATGCTGTGTCCGAACAGCACCAGCGGGAGGGGCACCTCGGCATGCAGATTCTCCAGATCAGCGGCGACCATCCGCGCCATGGCGCGAAGGGACGGCACCGGGGGGTCGAGGAGACGGTCCTCCCGTGCCGGGTAGCGCACGGCGAACAGTTCCACATCCTCCGCGCCCCCTGCGAGTCCGTTCAGCCACGTGGCGTATGCGCTCGCGGTCCCCCCTGCATGGGGGAAACACACCATCCGGACACCGGGGCAGGGCCCGGTGGCACCGTAGTCTCGCAGCCATTCCTGACGTCCCGGCATCAGGATCCCACCTTCTCCAGCTCCAGGGGCCCGGCTTCCTCGATCGTGCGTACGACATCCGTCCCACCGCCGCGACGTGCCCGGGACTGCGCCAAACCGATGAGGTCATCCGGGCTCGCGTCGGGTACCTCGTCGTCGAACCGGACCAGCGCATTCCATCGCCTCGTGGAAATCACCAGGGCGAGAACGACCACCCCGCACACCACATAGACCATGGCGATAGCACGCCCGGGGCCGTCGCCCAGCATCGCGTGGACCGCGGTTTCGACGCCGGGAACGTTCGCCATCAGCCACTCCATCAGAGCTGTGCCCTGGGGCGCCAGCACGCCGAAACCCAGCGGCGCGCTCGCAGTGGACACCATCGTGTTGATCGCGAACACGCGGCCCTGAAGACGGGCCGGCACCTTCGTCTGGATGATCGTCATCACAACACCGTTGACCAGCAGAATCGATCCTGCCAACCCGAAAATCCCCACGCACACCAGCGGCAACCAGGGCCGGGAAGCGATGATGAGGGCACAGATTCCCAACACCACCGACATCGCGCGCACTGCATCCATGCGACGGCGGCGTGGGCCGCCCCAGATGCTCATCACGACTCCAGCGAGGATGCCCGCGCCACCAGAAACCGCAGTGGCAACGGCCACCTCGCTCAGGGACGCGAAGGTCAACACCAGCGGGGCAACCAGCGAGAGGAGGGGCGCCAGAAACAGGTTGATCAGCGCGAAGTACAGCAGCATGGAGCGGAAGTACCTGTTGCGCATCGAGAACCGGAAACCACCACGGATCTCCTCCCACAAGGACTCCGGAACCTCCGGCATGGCGGCCGGGAAACGGACCAGGGCGACGGTGGCAATCGCGAACACGTACGAAACGACATCGAACGCCAGGATTCCCGGCAGCCCGAAGATAGCAAGCAGACCGACCCCGAACAATGGGGCGATGAAGTTCGCGGCCCCGATGGCCGATTGCAGCATGCCGTTCGCATGTCCCAGGTAGCGCTTCGGAACGATCTGCGGCAGCGCGGACTGGAAGGCCACCCGTTGGCAGGTGACGGCACAGGCCACGAGGCCGAAGACCACCATCATGCTCCACAGCTCCATGGTGTCGGTGATCGCCAGTACCAGAAGCATGCCGAGAAGCGTCATGCAGGCCGCGTCGAAAATCATGATGAGCGTGCGTCGATTGAGTCTGTCCACGACCGCCCCCGCGATGGGGGAGACGATCAGATTCGGCAGGATTCCCAGCACCCCGACGATACCGAAGAGCACCAGGTCGTTGGTCTGGGTCAACACCCACAGCGGCAACGCGAACTCGGTCAACGTCGATCCCGTGAACGAGATCATCTGCCCCGATGCGATGATGGCGAACTTCCCCAGTCCGGGTAGCGTTTCGGCGGATTCCCGACCGCTCTGCAGCACGGACCTGAGCCTGGGCTGGTGGCCGGGTCTGACCGTTTCCCTCGCGATCCTGCTGTCGTGTAGCCACCACGTCGCGGCGCTCTCCCGGAGGGGGCGGGTGAGGCCGGACTCCGTGTGATCCATGACCCGGCGATGCACCGTGGTGAGGATCTCGGCCAGTTCGTCGGGCCGGTAGTTGAGGAAGTAGTGGCCGGCATCCTGAATGCAGACAGACGCGGTTCGATCGGAGTACACGGACCATTCATCACTGCGTTCCTCCCAGAACCGGGAGGCCTGATCGGCTTCACCGATGACGCTGATCACCGGGGCCTGGAAGCGTTGCACGTCGCCGCTGAAGACGTCTGTGAAATAGTCCTCCGCGAACCGGGCGTCCTGGCGCATTGCCTTGACCATGTGGGCTGCGTGTTCCGAGTCCATGGAGTTGATGTCGGTCCCCATACCGGCCAGCCAGTTGACGTGGTTCCTGTCGGCAGTGAGCCGCTCCTGGGCGGACCACCTGGCCAGGGTCGCGAGAATCCTGTTGGCCGGTCGGGCCACGGGAAAGGCGCCTCCGACGTAGAGGGCCTCGATGTCACGTCCCCTGCGAGCGAGTTCCTCCGCAACGGCAGCGGCCACAGCGGACCCGGGTAGGCAGTGCCCATAGATGATCAGCCTGCCGTCAATCCGCTCACATATCTCGTCGGCGACGGCAGCGGCCACCTCGGCGGTGGGGAGGACCTCCTCGCCCAGAATCACGTCATGGCCCGGTGGCTCCACGGCGTGGAGGGAGTACCCTCTCGGAAGCGCTTTAGCCAGATCTCCGAAGACACTGGCATTGGCACCGCCATAAGGAACAGCAATGATCGACGCGATCCTTTCCCTGGCATCCAGCGGTTCGGTGAGCTCGTACAGCAGGCGGCTCTCAGCGCCACCGCCGCCTCGCCTGTCCTCGATCAGCCCCGCCAGCTTCTCGACCGTGGGATGGGAGATGATGTCCATCACGGCGACGGTCACCTCGTCCCCCACGATCTTCCTGATGCGGGAAACGGCCTTCGTCGCCAGCAACGAGTCACCACCCAGGTCGAAGAAGTCCGCGACCACGCTGGGGATCTCGATGTCCAACAGATCGGCGTAGACGGCAGCGAGACTCGCCTCCAACGGGGTGCGAGGAGCGACATCAGGTGCCGCGACCACGCCGCGTTCCGGCTCGGTCAGGGCGGCCCGGTCCACCTTGCCGTGTCCCTTGATCGGGAACACGTCCACCGTGGCGTAGGCCCGAGGAATCATGTAGTCCGGCAGAGTGCGCGCCAGGTGGTCACGAATGCCGGCATCGGCCACGGGCGTGACGCCCTCGGCCCACCGGATCCACCCCACCAGCCGCTCGTGCCCCGGCTCGCCCCGCAGGTCGACGACGCACTGGGCGACGCCCTCCATGGTCGCCAGGGTGGACTCGACCTCGCCCAGTTCAACGCGGTAGCCGCGGATCTTGATCTGGTCGTCGGCGCGTCCGTGGAAGGCCAGCAGTCCGTCAGCACGCCAGCTCACCACGTCACCGGTGCGGTACATGCGTTCGCCGGCACCGCTCAGCGGATCGGCGACGAAACGCGACGCGGTCATGCCCGGGCGTGACAGGTAGCCGCGAGCCAGGCGACCGGAGATGTACAGCTCCCCGCGCACCCCCGGTGGCACCGGACGCAGCCGGTCGTCGAGCACGTAGGTCCGCACGCCGGGCATCGGAGTGCCGATCGGCCACACCGCCTCGAGAGTCTCGAGGTCGGGAGTGACCTCGGTGGTGGTGCAGGCTCCGATGGCCTCGGTCGGCCCGTAGTTGTTGATGACACGGCAATCGACATTCTTCGCCAGGTCACGCATCCACTGCGAGGGAGAACCCTCGCCGGAAAGCACCAGACTGCGACGCGGCGCGACTGCTGCCGCATCCACCTGGGCGGTCAGCGCCGCCAAGTGTGAAGGCGTCATCTTGAGATGGTTCACCTCGTGGTGCGCCAGGAACTGCGCCAGTTCCTCCCCCGTGATGCGGCCATCCATGGCGTGGAGGGTGCCGCCATGGATCAGGGGTAGATAAAACATCGGCAGGCTGAAGTCGAACGCGAGCGACTGCAACAGCGCGTACGAGCCACCGCGCACCACACCCAGATCGGAGGAGACGTCCCACAGATAGTGAACGACCTCACGCTGTTCGACCTCCACTCCTTTCGGTTTGCCTGTGGTCCCGGATGTGTAGATGACATAGGCGAGGTTGCTCGGAGCCGCCGGGGTGGGAACGGCCACCGATCTCTCGGCCAGGAGATCGTCGTAGGAGATGGTCTCGACGTCCGTGCCCACCTCAAGGGTGCCGTCGTGGATGCACAAGGCAGGGCGAGAGCCGGCCAGGATGTATTCGAGGCGATCGCGTGGCATGGCCGGGTCCAACGGCACGTAGGCGCCACCAGCTGCCAGCACCCCGAGGATCGAGGTGGCCGCGGGGATCGCCCGGTTGAATGCAATCGCCACCTTCACATCCGGGCCGATCCCCTTGGCCGCCAGGCGTAGGGCGATCCTGTCGGCGCACCCGTGCAACTGGCCGACGGTGATCATCTCGTCGCCCTCGACAACCGCCGGACGCGACGGATCACCGTCCGCGCCAAGCCGGATCAGCTGGTGCAACGTACAGTCGGGTGCAACCTTCCGGTCCGGTCCCTGCGCCCACACGCGCGTGACCAGGTCATGTTCGGTATCGGTGAGCAGGTCGATGTCGAGCACACGAACCATGGGATCGGCGACGACGCGGGCGAGCAGCATGGTCAGGCGATCGGCCAGCGTCTCGATCCGGAACGCGTCGAACAGGTCGGTGCGGTACATCAGGGATGCCACATAACGGCCGGCTTCGTCCGAGCAGATGTGCAGCCCGAGATCGTAATGGGTTACCGCGGTGGTGGCCCCGATCTCACTGAACCGGAGCGCGTCGGACCCATTCATGGCAGGTTTCACCGCGGTGGCCAGTTCATCGACTGCCAGACTGACCTGGAACAGCGGTGAGGTGTTAGCGACCCGCGGCAGGGCGAGCGCCTTGACGATGTCGACGAACGGCACGTTCTGGGAGGCGAACGCTTCCAGCGCGGTTTCGCGGCTGCGGGAAAGCAGTTCTCGGAAAGTCGGGTTACCGTCCAGCCGGGAACGCATGGCCACCATGTTCACGAAATTGCCGACCACGTCCTCGACCCCTCTGGCGTCGCGGTTCGCCACGGAGGTGCCGATCACGAAGTCTCGTTGGGTGCAATGGTTGGCCAGCAGCACCTGGTACAGCGCAAGCATGGCCATGTAGAAGGTGGCTCCTTCGGCAGCAGCCAGTGCCTTAAGTTGTTCGACGAGCCCCGTCGGAAGCGTGAACTCGTGGGTGCGCCCCCGGCTGGACAGCACTGCCGGGCGCGGCCTGGCGATGTCGAGTTCCAGGTTCCGGGCACCTGTAAGCCTTTCCACCTGCTGCGTCAATCCCCGTGTGCGTCTGGCGACACGCTCCACCGTGGCCTCGTACACCGCAACGTCCTCGTACTGCAGGGGACGCGCACCCAGATCGATGCTCCCGTTGCGAACGGTCTGTTCGAGCGCTTTCCGCAGGTCTGATTTCAGCAGTTCCACGGACCACCCGTCGACAATGATGTGGTGGGCTGTGAAGAGCACCACATGGTCATCGTCGGCGAGTGTCAAGGAGTGGAAACGCGCCAGAGGACCGGCAGCGATGTCGAACGGTGTCGCGAGTATGCGTGAGAACTCCTCCTCGGCCGAGGCCAACGGATCATCGACGCCACGCAGGTCCATGACCGGAATCTCCGCTCCGGTGTCCTCGTGGAGCACCACCGTCGGCTCCCCCAGGTCATCCGCGGGGTAACTGACACGCAGGATGTCGTAGCGGGCCGTCAGCGCTCGGCAGGCCTCCCGGATCCGCTGCTGGTCGACCGGTCCCTGAACCCTGAGTCCGAAACCCACCACGTAGGCGGCGGACCCCGGGTCCATGCGATCCTCGACCCACAACCCGGTCTGGGTAGGGCCCAGCGGGACGACGGCATCGGCCTGCCGCGGACCGGGACCGGAGGGAAGCGACCGGGCCCGGCGCAACCGTTCGGCCAACAACTGTTTCTTGCGCTCCTGTGGAGCAGTCGCGGTGCTCTGCGTTCTCACCGACGCAGGGATGGGTGTGTGGGTCATGATGTGGGCTCTCCCTCCAGCTCGGCGAGCAGAATGGTTTCCAGGATCGCGGCCTGGTCCCGCAGCACGGGTGCCTCGAAAACAGTGCGCAGCGGCAGTTCGACCTCCAGGCGATCGCTGATTCGTGCCGCCACCTTGGTCGCCAGCAACGAGTTCCCACCGGAATCGAAGAAATGGTCCAGGGCGCCGATCACACGGTCATCCGCGAAAACCTCCTGCCAGATCTCGGCCAGCAACGCCTCGACACCGTCCTCGGGCTCGATGTAGCCACGCTGACTTCCCCACTGCGGGGCCGGCAGCCGAGTCTCGTCGAGTTTTCCCTGCACGGTGATGGGGAACTCTTCTACGGCCACGATGGAATCCGGAACCGCGTGCGAAGGCAGGAGATCGGCGAGTGTCAGGCGACAAGACGCGACATCGAAGGTATCCGCGGGGGACGCGACAACCCATGCGGCGATACGAGGGGTGGCATCACCGGCATGCCCCACCCCGACGTGCGCAGCGAGAACCCCGTCGACGGTCAGGAGCATCTGCTCGATTTCACCGGGCTCGATTCGGAAACCCCTGATCTTGATCTGCCGGTCGCTGCGGCTAACAAATTCGTAGGCCCCGTCCGGTCGCAGCCGCACCAGATCACCGGTGCGGTACATGACCGCCCCGGGCTCACCCCAGGTCGCAGCGACGAAACGCGACGCGGTCAGTCCGGGACGGCGATGGTAGCCACGAGCGAGCCCTACTCCGCTCACGTACAGCTCCCCCACTGCCCCGGGGGAAACGGGCCGCAGGTGCTCGTCGAGGACGGCGGCGGACAGGCCGTGCACCACCTCACCGATCGGAGCCGTTCCGGTTTCGGAACCGTCCAGGCGGTACCTGGTGACGTCGATCGTCGTCTCGGTCGGGCCGTACAGGTTGAACACTGGTCGTTGAAGCACTTCAGCAGCGACCGTTGACGCCGGCAGCGCTTCGCCTCCCGCCATGAGAGTGAGCCGGGGAGGCAGGCAGTCCTTCGGCAGCGCCTGCAGCATCGTCGGGACGAACAAGGCCCTGCGGACGTCGTGGCGACGCATGTAGTCGCCGAGCCCGGTACCCGGGACGCGCAGCTCGTCAGGAACGAGCACCAGGCAGGCACCGTGGAACAGCGCCATCGTGAGTTCAAGCACCGACGCGTCGAAACTGAACGAGGCGAACTGCAGCACCGTCTCATCGGGGCCCGCGCCCAATCCGTCGCGTTGCGACGCAGCCAGGGCGACCAGTCCGCGGTGAGTCACCACGACACCCTTCGGCCTGCCTGTGGAACCCGAGGTGTGGATGAGGTAGCACGGATGATCCGTGGAGGGCGGCACACACAGCTCATCGGCCCGGATCGGCCCGTCATCGTAGGCACCGATGGCGGCAACAGTCTCCGGAGCATCCAGCACCACCGAGGCGTCGAAACGATTCGCATCAGCAGCGGTGGTGATCACCAGGTCCGCCCCGGAGTCGTTGAGCAGGTAGGAGATACGCTCGACGGGCTGGTCGGGGTCGATGGGTACGTAGGCAGTACCCGCTTTTTCGACACCGACGATGGCGACGACCGCCCGGACCGACTTGCGCAGCGACAGCGCAACGATGTCCTCGGCACCGATGCCCCGCTGGATCAGCCAGCGGGCGAACTGGTTCGAGGCGGCGTCGAGTTCCGCATAGGTCACAACATCGTCGCCGCAGCACACGGCATCGTGATCCGGGTCGATCTGAACCGCATCGGCGAACAGTTCCGAGAACGTACGTGGTTGCCCGGCGACCGGTCCGGTTTGGACCGCGGCGTCGCGTTCCTCGTCGCTGAGAACGTCGATGGCGCCAATCCGCCTGTTCGCATCGGCGCCGAAGGCCTCCAGGACCCTGAGGAACCGGGTGACGATATCCTCGGCGGCCCCGGCGTCGAGGCGATCCGTCGCGTAGTCCAGTTGGATGCTGAGTTCAGTGCCGTTCTCCCCGACTACCTCGCCAACCTCGAAACTGAGGTCGAACTTGGCACCCAGCGGTCCGGGATGCAGATCCTCGGTCTCGAGCCCGGGCAGCATCAGCCTCGCGGTGTTGCCCCCGCTCTCGGACAGGTGATTCACCATGACCTGGAACAACGGATGGCGGCCCGGTGCCCGGGGTGGAGCGAGAGCATCCACGACCATGTCGAAGGGCACCTGGGAGTGTTCGACCGCACCCAGGATCGCTTCCCGGGCCCTGTCGATGGTCGCGGCGATCGTTGGATTCCCGGTGAGGTCGTGACGGATCGCCAGTGTATTGACGAAGAAACCGACCAGCGGTTCCAGGGCGGGATCGTCGCGTCCCGTCGTCACGGTGCCAAGCGCCATGTCCTCCCCCGCTCCGAGACGATTCAGCAACACGGCCACGGCGGCATGGCACACCATGAACACCGACGCGCCGTGTTCGGACGCCAGACACTGCAGCCGGGACAGGGCCTCAGCTGGCAGCACACCCTCCACGGTGCTGCTGGGACGCGCGCCCGAGGGTGTGTCCGGTTTTTCTCCCGGCAGCCGGATCTCCTCGGGCAGCCCTGCCAGGGTGGCGCGCCACCACTCGATCTCCTCGCTCTGCTCAGCCGAGCGTTCACGCTGCCAGAGTGAGTGATCGGCGTAGGTGACAGGAAGTGGAGCCCACCCGGGGACCCGGCCGAGGCACCGGGCAACATAGGCCTCCTCCAGGTCGCGCAGCAGGGGTGCCAGGGACAGGCCATCGCTGGCGATGTGATGCATGACCAGTACGACGATGTGGCTGTCGACGGACTCCCGGAGAATCCAGAGGCGGATCGGCAGGTCGCGTTCCAGGTCGAAGGAGCGTGCGCTGCTCTCCTGCACCAACGCCATGCGTTCCTGTTCGTCGAGAGCGGACACGTCGAGCACGGTGCACAGATCGGAGACCTCGGGAACCACCATCAAGCGCTGGAAGGGTTCGCCGTCGACGGAAACCATGACGGTGCGCAGGGTTTCCTGACGTTCGACGACGTCACGCAACGCCTGCTGCAGTGCGGGAACGTCGAGGGCGCCCCGCAGCCGGGCGACCAGGGGGAGGTTGTAGGCGGAGGAAGCCTCCTCCAGACGTGTGACGGTCCACAGCCGGCGCTGCGCGAACGATGCCGGCAGCTGCTCGGGTCGGGGGCGGTGGACGATGCGTTCGACCCCGCCCCGGACGTCCGGTGCCGGCTCGGAGGGCAGGTCGTGGGGCGCCTCCGTGGCCTCGTGGCGGCTGCTGGTTGGGGTTTTGGGGTCGTCTGCCGACTCCAACCGGGCCGCCAGGGCACGGGCCGTCGGCGCCTCGAAGACGTCGCGCAACCGCAGCCGCTTCTCCGGTCCACCAAGTCGCGCCACGATCCGGGCGGCGATCAGTGAGTGCCCCCCCAGGAGGAAGAAATTGTCCTCCGGGCCGACCGCGTCCACCCTCAGCGCCTCCGCGAAGACCGCGCACACCCGTGCTTCCAGGGCAGTAGCGGGTTCCTGCAGGCTGGGTGTCACCGTCGCCGGCGGGAGGGCCCGTCGGTCCAGCTTGCCGTTCGGCGTCCTCGGGAAGGAGTCCAGCCCCATGATGACCGTCGGAACCATGTACGGAGGTAGCACCGCCTCGGCACGGGCCCGGACGGCCGTGGTGTCGACGTCCTCACCGGTGACGTACCCCACCAGACGGCCCGGGGCGTCGGGGGCCTCGATGACCACAGCCCCCGTCACGCCGGGAGCATCCGCCAGGCATCGTTCGATCTCGCCCGGTTCGACACGGAAGCCGCGGACCTTGAGCTGCGAGTCGGCGCGTCCGAGGTACATGAGCTCCCACGATCTGTTCCAGGCCACGACATCACCGGTGCGGTAGAGGACCTCGCCCTGCCGGAACGGATCGGCGACGAAACGACTGGCAGTCAGTCCCGGCCGGTTGAGGTATCCGATCGCCAGGCCGGGGCCACCGATGTACAGCTCCCCGGGAACTCCCGGTGGAACGGGTCGCAGGAAGTCATCGAGCACGACCAGCCGGACGGTATCGATGGCACGACCGATCGGTGGCGCTTCCTGACCCCGGGAAGGGGAAAGCGGACCGGCGACGGTGACGATCATCGCCTCCGTGGGGCCGTAGGCGTTGAACAGTGCCCGGCCGAGAGCGAAACGTTCGACCAGGTCGGCGCTCAGCGCCTCCGCGGTCGAAATCAGCACCGGCACCCCGGTCAGGGAGCCGTCGATGGTGGTCAGCACACTCGGGGTGAGCAGCGCCGCGTCGACGTGTTCGAGTGCCGTGCGCAGCTCTTCACCGACGAGTGGCCCGGGCTCGGGAATCACGAGACTGCCTCCGGCCCCCCAGGCCATGCAGAGTTCTATGATGGCCACGTCGAACGACAGGGACGTGATCTGCAGCACCCGCATCCCGGGCCAGCATCCGGTCCGTCGGGTCAGTGAGCGGGTGAAGACACCGAGCCCGCGCCGAGTCATGCACACCCCCTTGGGACGACCGGTGGAGCCGGAGGTGTGGATCACATAGACCGGTTCTTCTGCTGCGGGAGCGCGCGATGGCAGTGGGCCCGGTTCCTCGGAGCCGACCCGCCCCATCTCAAGCACCGGGAGATCGCAGGAGGCGGTCATGGCCGACACCCCCGCGCCGCGCGCCAGGATCAGGCGCGGAGCCGCGTCCTCCGTGACCTGGGTCAGACGCGCCGTCGGGTAGGTGGCATCCAGCGGAAGCAGAACAGCACCGGTTCGCGCGACGGCCAACACGGCCACGATCGTGTCCGCGCTGCGGGGAACACAGACGCCGACGACGTCGCCCGGTCGCACCCCTTCAGCGAGCAGCCGGTGGGCCCACCAGCGGCTTTCCCGTTCCAGATCGGCGTAGGTCAGTTCCCGGTCCCCCATGACGGCGGGTGCAGTGTCTCCCATGAGGGCGTGTGCCGAGGCGAACAGATCGTCGAGCCCCATGGCCGGAACCTCCGGTGCCGGCATGGAGGATCCCATCGCCCGCAGCGAGTCGAGTTCCCCGGGCAGCAACACATCGAGTCCCGAGACCGGGGTGGAGGGATCGTCCGCGAGCTGGCTCAGCGCCTTTGAAAGGCGGGCGGCCAAGTGCTCGACGGTGCTCACGTCGTAGCGGTCGGTGGCGAACTCCAGTTCCAGGGCAAGGCCGTTCCTGGTCTCGCCGAATGCGATGGTCAGGTCGAACTTCGAGCTGGCGACATCACCGCCGGCGAGACGTGCGCGGCCAGTGCCGAACGGAATCTCCGCATCCACCGGTCCGCGGTCCGCGAGCGACACGAGCACTGTCTGGAACACCGGATGGCTACCGGGTACGCGTTCCTGCCGCAGCGCCGCCACGACGTCGTCGAACGGGACGTGCGCATGGGCGAGCGCCTCGGCGTCACGGCGGCGCACCTCGGCGAGCCAGTCGGTAAAACTCGGGTCCCCTGCGAGCCGTGTGCGCAACGCGATCGGGTTGATGAAGAATCCGACGGTTTCCTCGAAGGCGGCATTGTCACGTCCTGCCGTGACGGTTCCGAGCACGAGATCAGGACCGGCACCCAGACGGCTCAGCAGGGCCGTGAAAGCGGCGTGCACGACCATGAACACGGTGGCTCCCTCACGGCGGGCCAGGGCACGCAAGCCCTCCAGTGTGGCCATCGGCACCTCGTCACGAATCACCCGGGCGGCAGCAGCCGTCCTCCCAGCGGATGAGCTCGCGGGCAGGCCTGACCGGGCGGGTGCATCGGCCAGTTGGGTCAGCCACCACGCGGTTTCGCGTGCAGTCAGCGAGTTCGGGTCGTCATCATCGCCCAGGATGTGTGCCTGCACGGCAGCCCAGTCAGCGGGCTGCAGACCGGGATTCGACCAGGATGGTTCCTCACCGTTTTGACGGCAACCGTAGGCGTATGACAGATCCTTCAGCAGGGGGGCGAACGAGGAGCCGTCGACCGCGATGTGATGGAACATCAAAGCGATCCGGCCTCCGCCGGCACTCATCGGCAGCACCACCACACGCACCGGAATCTCCGCCGAGATATCCAAGCCCACGCCGAGGGCCGCGGTGAACATGTCGGGGTCCGTCACCACGTGGATGCGGGCCGGCATCCGGGTCGTCGCCTCGGCAGGGGTCAGGATTCGTTGCCAGGGTTCGCCGTCACGCTCGACGACGAGGGTGCGCAGCGCCTCGTGACGACCGACGAGGTCGCTGACGGCCTCCCGCAGGGCGGTCACATCGAGCACATCGACGTCGAGAACGACCGGAACGTTGTAGGCGACCGGATCCGTGACGAGGTCCTGCTCCAACCAGAGCCTCCGCTGCGCCCGCGACGCGGGCAGCATGCCATCGGTCGGGCGCTCCACCTCGCGGACCGGTTCCGTGGCGGACCCGCCGCCTGCGAAACGCGCCCACGCCCGCGGCACCGGGTCGGTGAACACATCGCTGACGGCAATCGTGAACCCCGTCTCACGCAGCCGGGATACCAACCGGACGGCGAGCAGCGAATGCCCACCCAGTTCGAAGAAGTTGTCGTCAACACCCACCTCGTCGACACCGAGCACCGCTGCCAGGGCCGCGCAGGCCTGCTCCTCGGCAGGTGTGGACGGCGCACACTCGGCCCGTGTCGCGACGACGGGAGCCGGCAACGCCGTGCGGTCGACCTTGCCGTTGCGAGTCAGAGGCAGGGCGTCCAGCACCACGATGTGGTCGGGCACGGCCTGCTTCGGCAGCCTGTCCGCCAGGGCACTTCGCGCAGACATGGGATCGATGGCACCGACCACGTACCCCACCAGCACCGCGTCGGGCCCGAGGTCGCGACGCGCCATCGCCGCAGCCGCCGTGACTCCTGGTAGGGATGCGAGCGCAGTCTCGACCTCGCCCAGCTCGATGCGGAAGCCACGGATCTTCACCTGGTCATCGGCCCGACCAAGGAAACGCAGCGCACCGTCACGGCCACGGCAGACCAGGTCGCCGGTGCGGTACAACCGTTGCCCGTCACCCCAGGGGTCTGCGACGAACCGGCTGGCCGTCGTCCCCGGTCGCCCGGCGTATCCCCGGGCCAGCGCGGCACCACCCACGTAGAGCTCACCGACGCAACCGACGGGCACGGGGTGCAGGAACTCGTCGAGCACCGCCACGTTCTTGCCAGGAGTGGGATGGCCGATCGGCACTGGGTCGACGTCATGGGCATCGACCTGGTGCACGGTGGCATCGATGGTGGTCTCCGTCGGCCCGTACAGGTTGAACAGCTGTACCCGATGCCCGATGTCCTCGACGAGCACCGCGGGAAATGCCTCGCCAATCAGGATCAGCGTCAACCCCGAGGGAATGTCGGCGGGGTCTAACGCCATCGCGACTGCGGGCGTGAGGGCAGCATGGGTGCAGCGCTGGAGGATGTGCACGAACTCGGGTCCGAGCGTACGTGCCCGTTCCGGCACCATGAGCAGGGTGGCCCCCACCAGCAGGGACATCCCCATCTCCAACAAGGCGACATCGAAGCTGTGCGAGATGAACTGCATCACGACGCTTTCTGGTGTCACGTCATAGGCCGCGCAGCTCTGGGCCAGGCTGGCCACACCGGCATGGCTGACGACAACGCCCTTGGGCCGCCCGGTGGATCCCGAGGTGTGGAGGATGTAGGCGGCTCCGTACACGCTGGCCGGACCGGTGGGGGTCGCGGTGGCGGCGGAGAGCCGATCAGCCGTCTCTGGCGCATCGATCACGAGCCTGGGAACGGTGAAACGGTGGGCCACGGCCTCCTCGCACAGCACCAGTGCGGCACCGGAGTCCTCGAGCAAGAAGCTGAGGTATTCATCAGGGTAGGTGAGGTCAATCGGCTGCCACACCCCGCCCGCCTTCATGATCGCCAGCAGGGCGACGATGGAGAACACCGACCGTGTCGGGCAACTCGCGACGACGGTCTCGGGGCCGACTCCCTGCTCGGTCAGCAGCCGTGCCCACCGAGTGGAACACTCATCGAGTTCCGCGAAGGTGAGGGATTCACCGTCGCATTCGACGGCTGTCCGGTCCGGGTCAGCCGCCACCCGGCGTGCGAAGAGCTCCGGGAAGGTGGCCAGGGATGGGACGGCCTCCCCAACCTCGCGTTCCCACCCGGCCTCGGGCGGCAGGGTGACGGTTGTCCGTGATGGGCGTCGCGAGGGATCCTCCACTGCTTGCAGCAGCACGGAGAGAATGCGCTGTCCCAGCTGCTCCACATCGGCCCGGTCGAACAGGCCGGTCGCGTACTCGATGACGCCGGTGATCCCAGAGGCTGCTCCCCCGGCACGATGCTCATCCAGGAAGAAGGTCAGATCAAATCGGGCGAACTGAGTATCCTGTCCCAGCACCGTGGCGGGCAGCGATCCCAGCGACCACTCCGGTTCGTTGTCCTCGGTCATCACGACCAGTGCCACCTGGAACAGCGGGTGACGACCGGGTTGCCGCTCCGGCTGCAATTCCTCGACCACGTCCTCGAAAGCGACGTCCTGATGATCGAAGGCGGCGAGGTCGGTCTCGCGCACCCGGGCCAGCAACTCACGAAACGTCGGATCGCCGGAGACATCGGTGCGCAACACGATGGCGTTGATGAACAAACCGATCAGGTCGGATAGTGCCTCGTGATCACGTCCGGCGACCATCGTTCCCAGCGGAATGTCGGAGCCCGCCCCGAGAAGACGAAGGGCCAAGGCCATCGCGGCCTGGAGCACCATGAACGTGGTGACACCACACCCATGGGCCAGCTCGTCAATGCGGCGGTGCAGCTCTGCATCGATGGAGAACGGCACCCAGGAGCCGGCGTTGCTTGATTGTCCGTGTCGCTGCCGGGCGTACGGCAGAGGGATTTCGGCGGGCAGCCCGGCGAGGGTACGGACCCAGTGGTCGAGCCCAGCCCTCGGGTCGTGCGTCCCGGCCCGTCGCCGCAGCCACTCGGTGTAGTCGGCGTATTGCACGGGAAGCGGTTCCCACTGTGGGGCGTCCCCGAGTTCACGGGCGGCATAGGCACGCCCCAGGTCCCGGGCCAGCGGAGTGACGGACCAGCCATCGGTGGCTATGTGGTGCAGCACCAACGCCAGCAGGTCGCGGGTCCTGCCACGCACGATGGTGGCGCGCAACGGAATCTCGCGGCCCAGGTCGAAGGGTTCGCGGGCGATCCGGACGAGAACCTCGTCGACCTCATCAGCGTCATCGGTCTCCCGCACGTCCAGGGGCACCGCGGTCCCTGCCGGCAGAATCCGCTGATACGGTGTGCCGTCGACGTCCGGGAAGATCGTGCGCAGGCTCTCGTGACGTCCGACCAGATCGTTGAGCGCCGCCTGCAGGGCACCCTCGTCGAGGCGACACGCGACCTGCAGCACGATGGGCACGTTGTAGACGGCGGCTTCGTCGAGGCGGCTGAGGAACCACATCCTCCTCTGCGGGGCGGACACGGGCACGTCGCCGTGTCGTTCGCACGGCACCAGGTCGGGTTCCGACGCCACATCTACGACAGAACGCTCCAGCAGACCGAGCGGGGTCGGCACCTCGAACACGTCACGCAACGTGATGGAACCACCGACCATCTCCTGCCAGCGGCTGATCAACCGGACCGCGAGCAGCGAGTGCCCACCGAGCTCGAAGAACCCTTGATCCACATCGACCTCGTCCAGGCCGAGTATCTCGGCGAAACAGCGGCAGGCTGCCTCCTCCCGTGGCGTGGAGGCTCGCCGTCCCAGGCCCGGATTTTCAACGGCGGGCACCGGTAGACACCGCACGTCCAGCTTGCCGCTGACGGTGAGCGGCAGCGCATCGAGAGCTACGACCGCGGAGGGCACCATGTATGCCGGCAGCTGTCGCGACACCCGGCGTTTGATCTCCGCTCCATCGGCACTGCCGACGACATAGGCGACGATTCGTTGGTCGCCGGGGCTGTCCTCACGGACGATCACCGCGGCGGCCTGCACACCCTCGACTGCCTTGACCTCGGATTCGATCTCCCCCAGCTCGATGCGGAAACCACGGATCTTCACCTGGTCGTCGCTGCGACCGATGAACTCCAGTTCCCCGTCCGCGCGCCATCGCACGACATCACCCGTGCGGTACATGCGCTCTCCCGGTGCATCGAGGTCAGCGACGAAACGCGACGCCGTCATTCCGGGACGGTGCCTGTAGCCGCGTGCCAAGCCCGGGCCGGACAGGTACAGCTCCCCGGGAACACCCGGCGCCACGGGTCGTAGCCTCTCATCCAGCACCCGGGCGACGAGACCGTCGGTCGGATGCCCGATCTCCGGTGGCCGCAGGCCGTCCAGCGGCCACGACACCACACTGGTGACGGTCACTTCCGTGGGTCCGTAGGTGTTGAGGATCCTGCGGTCACTCGCCCACGCCCGCACCAGCGACTCCGGGCAGGCCTCGCCGCTGAGATTGATGTTGCGCAGGTGCTCGAACGCGCCCGGTTCCAGGCTCTGGAGCCGTGACGGCGTGAGTTCGCAGTAGGTGACGCGATGATCCTCCAGGAGCTGCGCCAGACGATCACCCGCGACGACTCCCTCTCCAGGGAGCACGATGGTGCCGGCCACGGCGAACACGGTGAGCAGGTCGATGACTGACACGTCAAAGCTGAACGACGCCAGCTGCAACAGTTTCAGCGACCCGTCGAGCCCGAAGCCGCGCACCTGCGAGGCGACCGTACCCGCCAGGCCGCTGTGGGTGACCTCCACGCCTTTCGGGCGGCCAGTCGACCCGGATGTGTAGATGACGTAGGCCACATCGGAGATCTCCGGAAGCGGCCACGCCACGGGGGCAGGGTCATCCACCACGCAGGTGGCGTCAACGACCGGCAGGAGCCCAAAACGCTGCTGGTTCGCGGAGTCGGTGATCACGGCAATCGGAGCCGCGTCCTCGACCATGAAGGCGATCCGCTCGTCAGGTTGGGCCGGATCGATCGGCAGGTAGGCCGCGCCCGTGCGGCACACCGCCAGGATGGCCACGACGGCGTCGATGTTCTTCGGCAAGCTGACCGCCACCACGGCCCCGGGGCCGGCACCCAGGGCACGGAGCCCACACGCTAGGGTCTCGACGCGCGCGTCCAGGTCGGCGTAGGTGACGGCCTGTGTCCCCTCCTCGACCGCGATGCCCGTGGGACGCATCGCCACGGCGTGATCGAAGAACTCAATGAAACGCACCGGTTCCGGGCAGGGCTCACCGATACCCCACGCGGTGACCTGCTCGACGATGTCGGCTGGAACCACGTTCAGCTCACACACCGGAGCATTGGGGCGCGCGCTGGTCTCAGCGGCGAGCTCACACCAGGCCTGGCCGAGGTAGCGGGCACGCGCTTCGTCGTAGACATCCCCCGAGAACTCCACCTCAATCTCGGCGCTGCCGTCCGCGCGGTCGAACAGGCAGAAGTTGAGGTCGAACTGCGCCGTGCCCAGGTCGAGGTCGGTGACTGCCGTGGCGGG
This sequence comes from Arachnia propionica, assembly GCF_037055325.1. Taxonomy (NCBI): domain Bacteria; kingdom Bacillati; phylum Actinomycetota; class Actinomycetes; order Propionibacteriales; family Propionibacteriaceae; genus Arachnia; species Arachnia propionica. The sequence goes on from NZ_CP146373.1 coordinate 2,463,167, forward strand.
AACCCCGAGGTCAAGGTCGATGTCGTCGCCCTGCCTGGCTGCCACACCGATCTGGAACACCGGGTGCCGGTTCATGGAGCGGGTCGGGTTGAGGTGCTCCACCAACACATCAAAGGGCAGGTCGGAGTGTTCCAGAGCGTCCAGTGTCGCGTTGCGCACGTCATCGCACAGCTCGGCAAAGGTGGTGGCGGCGGAGATGCGATGGCGCATCACCAAGGTGTTGACGAACAGCCCCACCAGGTCAGCAAGAACTTCCTCATCGCGGCCAGCGACCTGCGTGCCGAGTACGACGTCATCGACACCGAAACGACTCACCAGGGCGGCCACCAGTGCCTGGTTCAGCATGTGGGGGGTGCATCCCAGGTCACGTTCCACGGCGCGCAGCCGGTCCCGGAGGGACGCAGGAACGGGCACGAACACACGCGATCCCCTGCCCGTGGCGACGGCTGGACGGGGAGTCGCCAACGACAGCTCGGTGTCCTGCGGGGCGTCGGCCAGCCGGGTGCGCCAGTACTCGGTCTGTTCGTGGGCGAGCGACCCGGGGTCGTGGACATCGCCCAGCAGTTCGCGCTGCCAGGCGGCGAAGTCCGCGTACTGGACCTCCAACGGTTCCCGCTCCCAGGGCGTCCCATCCCGGCGGGCCGCATAGGCCTCACCAAGGTCCCGCGCCAACGGTTCCATGGAGACCCCATCAGCCGCGATGTGGTGCACGACGATCAGGAGGATCCACCCTTCGGGTTCGGCAATGAGGTGTACCCGCAGCGGCAACTCCTCAGCCAGGTCGAACGGCTCGACGGCCAGACGACGCATCGCAGCATCGGGGTCACCGATGTGAGTCATGCACCGCAGCAGCTCCGGCAGGTCCTCGGTTTCCACGATGTCGAGCACGGGCTCACCGTCGACCACGCGGACATGGGTGCGCAGCACCTCGTGTCGGGCGGCGACGTCACGAACCGCCCGGGCCAGCGCGACCCGGTTGACGTCACCGGCCAGGTGCATCGCCAGCGGGATGTTGTAGGCGGGAGAATCGGGCTCTGTCTGGGCCATGAACCAGAGCCGGCGTTGACCGTAGGAAAGGGGCTGAGTCATGTCTTCTCTCCAGAAGTTCAGACGCGGGAACGTGGGGTAAGGCGGGGACGCGGACGGCGTGGCGCTGCAGCGGTGACGGCTCGGGACGCCAGCGCAGCCGGTGTGGGGGCCTCGAACAGGTCGCGGACGCTAACCGCCCAGCCCGCGTTTGCAACTGCGGCGACCACCCGAGCCGCTGCCAGGGAGTGCCCCCCGATGGCGAAGAAGTCGGTCGTCCGCCCGACCCCGGGGCATCGCAGGACTGTTTCGTAGGCCTCGCAGATGGCGCGTTCCACATCGGTGAGCGGGGCGACGAGGTCGTCATCGGGTGCGCTGTCTCCGGGTTCCGGGAGAGCCGTGAGGTCGAGTTTTCCGTTGACCGTCAGCGGGAGCGCATCCAGCGCGATGACGTGCGAGGGCACAGCGTGTGGGGGAAGTTCGGCCCTGGCGCACTCCAGCACGGCGCCGGTGGAGATCCCGGCAGGAGTGACGTACACGACGAGAGCCGGCTGGCCCGCCTGGTCCTCGCGGACCATCACGTGCACCTGCTCCACCCCCTCGACGGCACGCAGCACGGAGGCGATCTCGCCCGGCTCCACCCTAAAGCCGCGCAGCTTGACCTGCTCGTCGCTGCGACCGCGGTAGATCAGTTCTCCTGCACGGTTCCAGCGCACCACATCGCCGGTGCGGTAGACCCGTTCCCCACCGCCATCGGGGTCGGCGACGAAGCGGGTCGCGGTCAGGCCTGCGCGATCGCGGTAGCCGAGAGCGACACCGGGTCCCCCGATGTAAAGCTCACCGTCGACCCCGATCGGGACCGGTCGTAGCAGGGAGTCCAGCACGAGCAGGCGCGCACCGGCCAGTGGGCCTCCGATGGGGGGTGCGTCCCGACCAGCTGTGAGCGGCCCTGCCACTGTGGCCGCGACCGTCGCCTCCGTCGGCCCGTAGGCGTTGAACATCGAACGTCCAGGGGCGAACCGTGCGACAAGCTCGGCGCTGCACGCCTCGGCACCGACCAGCAGGGTGTCGAGCCCGTCGAGACCGGCGGGATCGACCGTGGCCAGGGCGCCCGGAGTGACCAGGGAGACATCGCAGCGTGACAACCACTGCGCCAGTTCGTCGCCGACGAGCACACCGGGCGGTGGGACGACGAGGGTGCCTCCCGCGGGCCAGGCGAGGCAGAGCTCCAGGATCGATGCGTCGAAGGCGAGGGAAGCGAGTTGCAGCACCCGTGTGCCGGGGGTGAGGCCGTAGCGTTCCTCCTGTGCCCGGGCGAAGGCGCCCAGTCCGCGTTTGAGAATCTCGACGCCCTTGGGTTCGCCGGTCGAACCGGAGGTGTGGATGATGTAGGCGACGTCACCTCCGCAAGGTGCGACCTCCGGCAGGCAGCCGTCGCCGTCCGCATCGGCCAGATCGAGCACGGGGGTTCTCGTACCGGCTCGTTCCAGGGCCTCGACTCCCCCGCCTCCGGCCAGCACCACCCGCATGTCGCAGTCCTCGACCAGCCGGCGCAGACGTGCGGCGGGATGGGTGGCATCCAGCGGCACCGGAACCGCCTGTGCCCTGGCCACCGCGAGCAGAGCGACGATCGTGTCGGCGGAACGCGGCACACACACCCCGACCCGGTGGCCCGGTTCCACGCCCTGTGTCCGCAGCCACCCGGCCATCCGGGAGCTACGGAGGTCGAGTTCGCCATAGGTGAGGTGACCGTCATGCGCCTCGACCGCGAGGGCGTGCGCGCCGGCACCGCGCAACGCGTCGGCGAACAGGGTCTCCAGGCCAGCCGGCACGAGGTCCACCTTCGTGGGCATCCCCCAGGACCGTATCGCTGCCGTCTCCCCTGGGGCATGACCCCGCAGCTCGTGCATGCGCAGCGACGGATCGGCGACGACACGCTGCGCGAGCAGGACGTATCTGTGCAGGATTGCCGTCACGGTCTCGTCGTCGAACAGGTCGCGCGAGTAGTCGGCGACGACGCCGATGCCGTCGCGACGCTCCTCCAGGGTGAGGGTGAGATCGAATTTGGATCCCACGACAAGGTTGCGGGCACGCGCCACGTCGAAGAGCGCACCCGGAACCGCCTCGCGGCGGTGGTCCTGTGTGGTGAACATCACCTGGAACAGGGGATGGCGTCCCCCTGAACGGTCCGGGTTGAGGCGCTCCACCACGCTGTCGAAGGCCACGTCGGCATGCGCCAGGCAGTCGGCATCGGAGAGTTTCAGGCGAGCCAGCAGCTCTTCGAAGGTCGGATCCCCCGACAGATCGCTGCGCAGGACCACCGTGTTCACGAAGAACCCGACGACGTCCTCGAGTGCGCTGCTGTCGCGACCGGCGGTGACGGTACCGACCACGATGTCATCGCCTGCCCCGTGAAGGTTCAGCAGCGCCGCAAACACACCGTGCAGCACGACAAACGAACTGACACCGGTCCTACCAGCCAGGGCCGTCACTCCACGCTGCGTCGCGGCGTCGATCTCCGCGCGGACCTGTCCCGCCCCCCGTCCGGATGCCTTGCCGCGCGCACGATCCGGCGGGAAGGTGACCTCCTCCGGCAGCGAACCCAACCTGCGTTCCCACCACGTGGTCCGTTCGGCCAGGCGAGCGGGATCGGTCGCTGCCGCGGCGCGCGCCCAGTCGTGATACTGCAACGCCGGTTGGGGCAGTCGCGGGTCCCGCCCCTCCGAGCGGGCCACATAGGCCGATTCCAGGTCACACAGCAGCGGCTCCATGGACCAGCCGTCCGCGGCGATGTGGTGCAGCACCACGACCACCGAACAACCGTTCCCGCTTCGGATCACGCTGACCCGCACGGGCAGTTCCTCGGTGAGCCGGAACACGTGACGCGCCGCCGCATCGATGGCGGCTGCGGCATCCGGGGTACAGATCTCGTCGATGACCGGAACCAGGGCGACCGCCTCCGACGCAGGGATGATCCTCTGCGCCGGTTCGACGCCCGGCAACACCACGCTTCGCAGCGGCTCGTGACGGGCGACGACGTCCCCGAGTGCGGCCTGCAGGGCCGGGAGGTCGATGTCATCGGCGTCGACGACAACAGGAATGTTGTAGACGGGTGAAGGTCCGTCGATCTGCTCGACGAGCCACAGCCTGCGTTGAGCCTCTGACATGGGCACGATGCCATCGGCGGGCCGGGGTGCCTGCGTGATGCCGGTCGCCGGGGCCCCGCCACGGGCACGGGTGAGGAATCCACGCACGGTCGGCGCCAGCAGCACGTCACGCATGGCGACCCGAATGCCAGCCGCGGCCAGCTGCGAGACCAGTTTCACGACGAGCAGTGAGTGCCCGCCAAGACGGAAGAAGTCGTCATCGGGCCCGACCCGGGAAACCCCGATCACCTCCCCCATGATGCGGCAGGCCTCGGCCTGTTCACCGTCTTCGGCCGCTTTCCCCGAGCCGCTCAGGGACGGGGCAGGAAGGGCATCCCGGTCAAGCTTGCCGTGGATCGTGGCGGGAAGCCGGTCGAGGACCACCCAGTGCGACGGGACGGCATGAGCCGGCAGCGAGGCGGCGGCATGGGCGCGTATCCGTTCCACGTCCACCCCGGCTCCGGCGACGTGAGCGACCAGCGCCTTCCCACCGGCGAGATCATCACGCAGCGACACCGCGGCCCCTGTCACTCCCGGGGCGGCGCCGAGGACCGCCTCGACCTCACCGGGTTCGATGCGGAAGCCGCGCAGCTTGACCTGGGCGTCGTTGCGTCTAACGAAGTGGAGGCGTCCCTCTCCGTCCAGGCGGACCAGGTCGCCGGTGCGGTAACGACGGCCACCGTCCGGCCCCGCAACGAAACGGGACGCCGTCAGGCCGGGTTCGCCGACGTACCCGCGGGCGAGACCGGGACCGCTGATGTAGAGTTCGCCGACCACCCCCGGGGCGACGGGACGCAGGGTGGTGTCCAGCACCTCCAGTCTCGCGCCGTATACGGGTTTCCCGATCGGCACGGAGACCCCGTGGGGTCCGCGGAGACGGTGCCCGGTTCCGAAGATCGTGGCCTCGGTGGGTCCGTAGAGATTGACCAATCGGGTGCGCCCTGCCACAGCGGTGGCGAATTGTGCGGGAAAGGCCTCCCCTCCCAGAACCAAGGTCATGCCCTCCGGGATGCTCGAGGGGTCCAGGGTCAGCGCGAAGGATCCGACCATGAAGGCGTGGGTGACGCCCAGCCGCGCCCACTCGGCCACCAGCGCGCCACCAGAATCGCGGTGCTCGTCGGTGATCAACGCGCAGGCGGCACCGGTCAGCAGCCCCATCGTCACCTCGAGCACGCTCGCGTCGAACCCCGGGGACGCCGCCTGCGCCACGACCGTTCCCTCCCCTACACCACACCACCGGCGTTCGGAGGCCACCATGTCGGCGATCCCCGCGTGGGTGACGTAGACCCCCTTGGGACGGCCGGTGGATCCGGAGGTGTGGATGATGTAGGCACCGGTGTCGGGGGGCAGGGTCGCACCGGGGCAGTCGGTGACCGGGGCGATGGTGGTCAGCAGATCCGTGATGCCGGGGTCATCCGCGACGACCAGGCGCTGCCCGTCCCAGCGGGCCGCATCTGCTACAAGCGTGATGACGATGGCCGCCGAGGTGTCCTCGACCACCATCCGCTGCCGTTCGTCCGGGTAGCGCCGGTCGATCGGTTGCCACACGGCCCCCAGCAGGCTCACCCCGAGGAATGCCGCCACTTGGTCCACCCCGCGCGGAAGCGCGCACGCGACAACGTCCTGGATCGCCACGCCCCTGCTGCGCAGCAGAGCGGCCCAGCGGCGGGCACGTTCGTCGAGCTCTGCCCGCGTCCACCGCTTCTGACCAGCGATCAGCGCGACGGCCTGCGGATCGTTCTCCACCTGCATGTTCCACAAGGATGCGATCGTGGCGCCGCCGACGGATGCCGGACCCACCATGTCGGCTGCCTCTCCGGGCAGCAGGACATCGCTTTCAGCCAGCGGCGCATCGGGGCGGATGGCAACCTGTCGCAGCACGGATTCCAGCCGATGGACCAGCCGTTCGGCGTTCTCGGCACCCACTTCCGCCGCGTATTCGAGGACCCCTGCGATTCCGTCCGGGTTACCGGCCCTGAAGCGTTCGGTGAAGGCCCACACCAGCTGGAAACGAGCGGCGGGCGCAGGGGTCGACTGTTGCCGAACCCCGGGCAGGTGCGGAAGCTCCAGGGTGGCTCCGGATGCACCGTGCGAGGCGTAGTCGGGAACAAATCCGCGCTCCCCTGCACCCATGCTGATCAGGACGTCGATCCAGGGGGTGCGCCCGGGTTCGCGGTTCGGGTTCAAGGCCTCGACAACGCAATCGAATCCGACACCGGAGTTCCGCATCGCCGTCAGATCGCTCTCCCGCAGCTGTGCGACCAATTCCGTGAATGTCCCACCGGGATCGACCTCACTGACGAGAACGATCGTGTTCACGAGTGGCCCCACCATGGCTGCCAGCCCGGCTTCGTCGCGCGCACCGACGGCGGCACCCATGCTGAAACGTCGCCCCGCACCGAGACCGGCCAACACCACCGCTATCGCCGCGTGCAGGACGACGAACGGTGTCGCCCGAAGTCGTTGCGCCAGGGCCAGCACCGCCTGGTGAACACGTGCATCGATGTCGAACGCGACGTACCCCGCTCGTGCGTGGCCGTCCTCGACGACGGGTATCTGCGGGCACCCGGCGGTAACGTCGCGTAGACGATCCCGCCAGAAGGCGATCTGCTCGGCGGTGGCCACCGGATCGGCGGCCCGGCGCACCTGCTGAGCCGCCACATCGGCGAACTGCAGCGGCAGCGGCTGCCACGGGGGCGCGGAGCCCCGGGAACGGGCCGCGTAGGCGGCATCGAGGTCGCGATCCAGCAGCATCATCGACCATCCGTCGCAGGCGATGTGGTGCACGACGAGCACGAACACGTGGTCGCTCGGTGTCCGCAGCAGGATCGGTCGGACGACCTCCTCGGCCAGGTCGAATCGGTCGTGCACGGCACGGGCCACGACCTCCTCTACCTCATCCGGACCGATCTCGCGAACCCTGATGCCGTCGCGGACGGGATCCGGCGCATCCACGCGCTGCCAGACCCGTTCGCCATCGCTGCCATAGCGGGTGCGCAGGATCTCATGGCGTTCCACCACGTCCAGCCAGGCTCGTTCCAGGACTGCGACGTCGAGGCCGCGCCCCAGACGCACGGCGGTGGGCACGACATATCCGGAGGAGCCGTCGGCGCATTCCTCGGCCAGCCACATCCGTTCCTGCGAAGGGGAACACGCCATCTGCCTGGCCCGCGGCACAGGCACAGGCACAGGTGTCGCGCTGGTCGGTCCGAGGTCATCGAGCAGGGCCGCGACATCACCGATGCGCGGCGACGCGAGAACATCCGCAATTACCGGGCAGAGCCCGGTGCGTGACTGCAACTCGGCGACAATCCGGGCCACATCGAGCGAATGACACCCCAGATCGACCAGCGAGTCCTCGACCGTGAGATCGCTGATTCCGGTGACCTGTTCCACCGCCTCCGCCACGATGCGTTCCGCGGTCGTGCGCGGCGGCTCCCCCGCTGCCCGCAGCCACACCGGTTCCGGGAGCGCGGAACGATCCACCTTCCCGCTCACGGTGAGGGGCAGGGCAGGCAGAACGGTCACTGAGGAGGGCACCATGTAGTCAGGAAGTTTCCGCGCCAGTGCGGCACGCAGCGCACGAGGATCTACTGTGGCACCGGGCAGGGGTGTGACGTGGAGCAGCAGTTTGTCGGACTGCGGACCACCTCCCACGGTGACGACCGCCCCTTTGATCCCGGGAAGCCCCAGGACCGTGGCCTCGATCTCACCGGGTTCGACGCGGAAACCGCGTATCTTGATCTGATCATCGGTGCGTCCGAGGTAATGGATCTCCCCCGTCTCGTCGATGCACACTCGATCACCAGTGCGGTACATCCTTTCACCGGGAACCAGCGGATCGGCGATGAAACGGCAGGCCGTGAGCCCGTGCTGCCCGGCGTATCCACGCGCAAGACCGGCCCCGGCTACATAGAGTTCGCCGTCCGTGGTCGGGGCCAAGGTCTCGTCCAGGACATAGGCGCGCATCCCCTCGATCGGATGGCCTATGGGCACGCGTTCGCGGGCCGGGTCGAGGTCATGGGAGTGCAGGCATGTGACAGTGGCCTCCGTCGGGCCGTAGGTGTTGACCATGCGCCGCCCACCACGCGCCCATTCCCACACCAGGGCTGGTGGGCACGCTTCGGCCCCGACGAAAAGGCATTCGAGGCAGTCGACACCTGACCCGCTGGCGCCGGAGAGAACCGGCGGCGGAACCAGAGCGTGAGTGATGCCCCAATTCTTCATTTGATCGGCCAGGGCCTGTCCACTCAGTCGTTGTGGTCCGGGCAACACAAGCGTCGCAGCCGCCCACCACGTACCGATGATGTCCTTCACGCTTGCGTCAAAAGAAAGGGACGCGGTCTGCAGAACTCGACTCCTGGTCGTCAAACGCCAGGACTCGGCCTGCGAACGCGCGAGTGCTTCCAGCCCGGAATGAGGAACCACCGTCGCTTTGGGACGGCCTGTCGTGCCTGATGTATAGATGATGTAAGCAGCCGCGGACGACGGAACCGACGGCCACACAGATGCTCCGGAGGACGCACTCACATCGCCCATGTCCACCAGATTCTGTCCCGAAGGAAAACTTTCCGCCGTCTCGTCGGTGACGACGATTGCCTGTGGACGGGAATCCTCCAGCAAGTAACACAGTCGCGACCGGGGATGAGCGACGTCGAGAGGAAGGTAAGCAGCTCCTGTGCGCACGATCGCCACCAATGCGACGATCATGGCAGCAGAACGTGGAACGCAGATACCGACGACGCATTCCGCTCCCCCGATTCCCCTCTCGACGAGCAGGTTCGCGAGCGCCTCTGCACGGGCATCGAGTTCACGGTAGGTCAGCCGGGCATCGTTGGCATCCACCGCGATGCCTTCGGGGTTGAGCCGGAGAGCCCGTTCAAAGATGGCGGAATAAGTCAGCATCAGGAATCCTTTGCACAAGGTCGGGTGAACCGGGTAGCGGAACACCGCACCGAGCGAGCATTCGGAAATCGACGAATTTCGAGCTCAGAGCGAGGAGCGGGAATCCATTGCCTTAACCAAGGAAGCGGGACGCATATCGGTCCAATGAGAGTCGACCCATTCCATCGCGACCTTCTGTTTCATGGGACCAGCGACCTTCACCCACCCCGAGGGAATATCCGCAAAAACAGGCCATAGCGAATGCTGATTTTCCGCATTGATCAGGACAAAGAAATCAGCATCTTGATCATCAAAGGGATTCACAATAAACTCCAGATATATTTGTATTTAACAAGGATTAAATTCGCGTAAGAATCACTGTTTTCTGGCGAAATGATAGCCACCCAAAAACATTAGGATTTACACTTAAAAACCTATCCGACAGCTACCACAAAGAGAGACCACAGCTTCTGATACATCGCACTAATAACATCGCGCATACACCCGAAGGCCACACCCGAATATCCAGGACAGCTCCATAAAACCCGCCCCGGGGATAACTCGAACTCCGACACAAATCCCAAGGAGGCCGAACAACCCGTTCGCCGATATCTATCACGAGACCTCGGAGCACAACCGGCACCGGCGGCACGCTCAAGGAACCGGAAACTGATCCGAGACCGGAGGCCCGGAGACACCCTCAAACGATGGAAGACCTCGCGCGGGCTCCCAGCACCGGTAGGGGCGAAACGGGCTGGACGAACACGGTGGGGAAACATCCATTACTCACCTCACTCTGCCCTGCACACCGGAGCAACCCGCACAGGGCAGCCACCCGGACAGGACGGACACGATCTAGGCAACGTGTTGGACGATCCGAACTTCCTCGACACCCACAAGAACCATGGCCATCGGAGCAGTCACGATCGACACTCATTCGATTACGACCGCTCCAACACGTCGAGTGACGGCATCGCCCCCCCACCAGCACACCACCAGAAATAGCGGCATTGGCCATCCCTCGGTCACGACCACAGACAGCACCTGCCGCAGGGCCCCGCGGTACACCACGGCCTCTCGGCGATGCAGCCATCGCGACATTCAGGATTCGCCACATGGCAACCTATGCTAATTGCCAATACGACATGACGCAACACCATTCGACAAATCAATCCGTTAACACCCGACCGAAGGTTGTTGAATACTTATCTTTCCGCTTCCTTAAGGCCTTCTCTGAATATTTACTTCCGCAAACTAATCTCCGGTCGAGCGCCAACGATTATCATCAACACACCTCCGCGCCACTACGCACAAGAACGCCTCGAAAGCAGCCTGGCTAAAAGTTAAATATCCAAAGATGAACACCTTCCGCGCCTTTCGTGAAGTCGGCGCCAACTCGATACATGATTGCTTCCACCAATCCCGACAAGATTCGCAAGAAAACCTCGAGAAACACACCAGGAATATCTCTTGCGGACGACGATGGACAACACCCGTCACCCACCCGCGACCCGCTCCACCGGGGAGATGGCGGCCTCGAACACCCCTGCGCGGCGAGATCCAGCGCAGCGAAGCCGCAGGTGCAGTTCACCAGCGATTCGGTGACATCTCGGCACTCGGTATGACAGTAGACTGTTCAACATGACAGACCTGACGCCACGGCGGGAGGCCACTGTCGGCCGCTTGGTCAAAGCTGCCATCAGCCAGTTCGCCGCCCGAGGCATAGACGCCACCAGTGTGGAACACCTGTGCGAAGCCGCAGGATTCAGCCGAGGCGCTTTCTACTCCAACTTCACTTCCAAGGACGACCTGTGCGTCGCGGTGGCCGAGCGCTACCGCGACAGCGTGCAGGCCAGTCTGCCCGAAGCAGTTGCGAGCCTGCCCTCTGACGAGGACCTCGCCCTGGTGGCCGATGCCGCCCTGGAGAGCTTCCTCAAGATCCTGTCTCCCAGCAGGGAGATGACGATCACCCTATTGGAGATCCGAATGCGGGCACTGCGGAGCCCCAAACTAGCTGACCACCTGGAACGGATCAACACCGAGACCCGCCCGGCACTGGTCAAGTTCGTGGACGACCTGGCCACGCGCCTCGGCATCTCCTTCGTGTTGCCAACGGAGTACATTCTTGACCTCTTCGAAGCGCTCTACTACTTCGAGTTCAACCGTTATGGAAAGTACAGCATCCGCCCGCTTCTGACCCCCCTGGCGCTGTTCCTCATGCGCTCGGAGGACTGACGCCCCGGTCACCTCGAAGGTGGATGTTGGCGGCAGCGACAGCCGGACCATGTGTCCTGGCATGTCGCAGCCGCTGGCATTCCTACAGAAACCGTCCGCGGCGATGCCTCAGCTCAGTCCGGCCCTCTCAGAGGGTCAGTTCCCGCAGCGTGGCGTAATCCTCCTTCGAGGGATGGGTGATGATCACCCTCGGCGGGTGTGTACCCGGATGGGGTGCGACGAGGTGGGGCAGCTGCGAGGTGACCTCGGCGTAGGGCACATCCAAGACAGAGTGCCCGCGCTCGAAGGCGATCACATCCACCAGCGGAACACTGGCTCCGGGCACGTCCTCGGGGACGAAGGCCATCGAGAAGAGCTCGTCGTCATGAACGTAGAGATCCTCGTAGTCGGCCACGTGATGGGCGTATTCCTGCTGGACGGATTCCTTGAGAGCGTTGTAGACACGCCCCTCCGCGTGTTGTTTGAGCCTTTGCAGTCGCCTTCCGAGCTGAGAGGTCTTCGGGGGCAGACTCAACTGCCACCGCCGATTGGCCACAACATGGGGCAGCGGATGGAGACCGTCGCGGGCGAGGACGGCCTCCTCCAGGTCATCGAGGAGGTCATCCCAGCGATCCGTCGCAACATTGACCAGGAAGACGTCGTTACGACGGGCGGGGATAACCGCCCAAGCCGTACCAGTGCGCTCGCCGAGCCTGCTCAGGAGTTCCTCCATGGCCGCGGCATCCGCGAACCAGGCCGCTTCATTTCCCGGCGGAGCAGTCAGGGTCAAGACATCGGGTCCTAGCCCCATCTCAGAGAAGGCCATGGCCTCCTCCATGGTGCGCAGGTTTCCGATGGCCCTGCTTTGGAGCTCGATGTCGTACTCCGCGATCCGGTCGCCCGGCAGTTCCGTCTCGGGGACGACACGCAGGGTCGTGGGTTCGTCGATGGCCAGCCCGAAACCGATGAAGTCGGTGAGCCATCCGACCGCCGCCGGAGCCAGCTGCCCCTGCGCAACGAAGTAGTCGGCGCTGCGGACCAGCGGGACGACGGCCTCAAGATCCATTCCGCCCGCTTCCCCGGAAGCACTCACGACGTCCACAGCACGATGCACCCGGGCGACGCGGGCCGCCTCGGGCTCGTTGGCGCGAACCGGTTCAGCCAGACGGGGATCGATCCCGATCACTTGCTCATCCTCGAGGCGCAGCATCAGCATGTCCGAATCCGGCTCCCCGGCTTGAGGCGCATCCAGCACCTCAACCACACCGGGATGCGTCGCGAGGATCCTGATCGCTTCTTCTCGACTCATGAGGCTGACCATACGTGCGGGAGACACGCCGCCGAATGATTGACATCAAAACTGGCCACCTGACCGACAGAGACTGGACAAATACTTGCTTATTTGGAAAGTATTTGTTATTTTGTTAGCAAGTGATGGCCCACGGTTTCAGGAGGACGACATGACCACTCACCCAGATCCCACACCCGAGGAAGCCGCCGGCATGTTGCGGCAGGCCGAGACCACCCTCACCCGGACCAGGGGAAACGCGGGATGGCCGACGATAACCACCCAGATGAGCCTGGGTTCCGCCACCTGCGTGTACCTGCTGGCCAATCGCGACACCCATTTCGACGCCGTCTCCTTCATCGGCATGATGGTGTGGCTCCTGGCACCCCTGATCTTCGTGGTCGCGTTCAGCAAGGTCGCCAAGAACGGTTTCGGGATTCGCTGGGGCATCTACATGGCGGTCTGGACCCTGTGCTGGAGCATCTCCATGTTCTTCCCCACCGCCGCGGTCCGGGTGCCGCTCGCGGCGGTGATCGCGGTCGCGTCCTTCGTCGGCGCCCTCGTGGAGGCACGCCGATGAGCACCGAACATCCCCGCCACAACCTGGTCGACGAGTTCACCAACCCGGTTCGTTTCTCGCTGGTGGCAGGGCTGGCCGGGGTCGAGCAGATCGACTTCGCCACCCTGCGCAACCACCTCCAGGTCTCCGACTCTGTGCTCTCCCGCCAGGCCAGCCAGCTCGAAGGCCTCGGGATCGTCGCCGTCCGCAAGGGTTACATCGGGAAACGCCCCCGCACCTGGTTCAGCCTCACCCCGAAGGGCCGCAAGCTGTGGAAGTCTCACCTGGCGGCGCTGCAGGCCATCGCCGAGGGCTCCGTCCCGACCACCTCGGGGGAAGGTTCCTGACAGGCCCGGCCCGATTTCCCGCGACGCTTCGGCCAAGCGGGCAGACTGGGTGGCATGACCATCGAGAAACTGATTACGGAGGCCCCCGGACAACCGGACTTCACCAACAACGCCTGGATCATCGGCGATGACCGGGACGTGATCGTCATCGATCCGGCCCACCAGCCCGACCGCATCGCGCTTGCCGTCGGTGACCGGAAGGTGAGGGCGGTACTGCTGACCCACGGGCACTGGGACCACGTGACGGCGGCCCCGGCCTTCGCGGCCCTGATGGGCGACCCGCCCGTCCACCTGAACCCCGCTGACGAGTTCCTGTGGCGGGAGACCCACCCGCACGAGGCGTTCCGGCCGATCACCGACAGCGACGAGTTCACGGTCGCCGGGATCACGCTACGGGCGGTCGCGACCCCGGGGCACACCCCGGGCGCGACGTGTTTCGTCACTGACGGGGTGGTTTTCACCGGTGACACCCTCTTCGAGGGCGGCCCGGGGGCCACCCACTGGGATTACTCGGACTTCGACCGGATCATCGCCTCGATCCGAGAACGCCTGTTCACCCTGCCCGACGACACCGTCGTCAACACGGGCCACGGCCCCTCCACGACCATCGGGAAGGAACGCCCGCACCTGGACGAGTGGATCGCCCGGGGATGGTGAGAGCTGCCACCTGGCCGCGTCCAATCCCGAAGGGGCACTCCTGGCGGACGCTGGTCGGGGAGGGCTGGCCCGCCCACGTGCGGGTGCTGCATCCCGCGTCGCGTTGGATCGACGGCGTGGAACACCCGGTGCGATGGCGGGAGATCGCTCCGGAAGGAGTGTCCATCGCGACCGCTGGTTGGTTCGAGGTCTCCGGGATCAGGCTGCACGAGGGAACCGCTGGTCCGGGTTGGGACCACGAACCGGACATCGGCCCGAGTCCCCTGATCCTGCCGGTGTTGCTCCGGCAGATACTGACCGGCTGCTCGGAGGGCCGCCTCTGGATGGGCGAATGGGACGGGTGGGGCAGCCGGAGACGTCCCGCAGTTTCCCGGTCGCTGACGGTTCCGGGGCGGAGATACCACATGACCGCGACGTCACCGCGGGAGCTGCTGACGAGCCTGGATCCCGACCGTCTCCCGGACGTCGTCTGGGATGAGGCCGGAACCTTCATCATTTTGGCGGACATCGACCTGCCCAGCACCATCGTCGGCTGCCGCGAGGGAATCGCCGAAGGCCTCCTCCGGAACCCCAACCTGGAGGCCGTGCGGGTTGACGGCGGGGCACCCATCGTCACCTGATCCCGTCCCTGCGGGCGGTCCGGGTTCTCAGATCGCACCAGAGCCCGTGATCCGTCCCGCTCCACACAGGGGCCGGTGAAATGAACCGAGCCGTAAACCCACCTGCGGGTTTTTCACAACTGGATGGCCGCCAGGCGGGCACGGTCCTCCGGGCCCGGGCGGTCGATGATGAACCGGGGCGGATAGGAGTGTGGGTGTGGCCGCACCAGGTGGGGCAGCTCAGCGACCAGATGTTCGAACCACACCCGGTGGGCGGTTTTCTCTCCGTCCAGGAAATCCACCAGATCTACCCGAGGAACGCTCGTGGTTCCGAGATCCAGGGGAACCTCCGAGAAGGTCACCACATCGTCGGCGACGAACCGTCCCAGGAAGTCGCTCATGAGGTCCACCTGGATCTCGCCGTGACGTTGCAACACGTTCCGGCACGCGCGATAGACGACGTTCTCAGCGTTGAACTTGAGGGTGTGAAGACGACGCCGCACCTCAGGTTCCAACGGCGGAACGTACTCCTGCCACTTGCCGTCGACGACAATGTGCGGAACCGGGTGGACAGCCTCCCGGGCGTCAATCTCGGGTTCCATCAGGTCCATGAGCTCTCCCCAATGCCGGGTCATGGAGTTGACCAGCCACAGGTCCTTGCGGAAGGCCGGAACCGCGACCCACGGAGTACCTGTTTTCCCGGAGTAGTACTCCAGGGCCTTGCCGACGTAGGCGGCCTGAGCGAACCACGACACCTCGTAGGCGGGAGGGTTCTTCACCGCAACGACATCGGAGTCGTATCCCGCGTCCTGGAGCAGCATGTCGTGGGCCAGGGCCCCGAAGTTCTCGAAGGCCCTGCTCAAGAACTGGAGGTCTTCGAGGTCCGTCCGGGGCTGGGGCAGTTCATCCTCGACGATGACCCGCATGCTGGAGGGTTCGTCGATGACGAGTCCGATGCCGATGAAGTCGGTGAGTTTCCCCACCCGCGCCACCCGCGCCCCGCCCCGGTCCATGAAATAGGAGGCGTCGCGCACGATGGGCACCACGTTCGTCAGGTCGAGTGGGGGACGGTTGATGCTCTGCTGCCACATCTCCTCCAGATGTTGGTGCACCTGGGCGACAAGTTCCTGCTCCGGGATCCCGGTTCCGCTGGATTGAAAGAGGTCGGGGTTGATCCCCAGACCCGTGCCGTCAACCATCTGGAAGTGAACCATTCCGAGTTCCACGAACCTCTCGGGCTGCGGCTGGGGAACCTCAGCCACGGAGGGATGAAGAGAGACGATCCTGATGAGTTCTTCCGGCGTCATGTCCCGAGCTTAAAGGACCCCGACTCGCTCCGGTGGCGCAGCGCTTCTGCACGCCACACCGTCCTTTGGGGATCGACTCCCTAGACTGGCCTCAACCGAACCAGGAGACTGCGACATGAAGGTACTCATCACCGGCGGGGCCGGATACATCGGCAGCACCGTCGCCTCGGCCTGCGAGGACGCGGGCCACGACGTCGTCATCCTCGACGATTTCTCCACCGGGCGCCGCGAGTTCGTCGGCAAGCGCCCCCTCTATGAGGGCGACATTGCCGACGACTCCCTGCTCGACCGGCTCTTCGGGGAGCAGCAGATTGATGCCGTCGTGCACTGCGCCGCGAAGATCATCGTGCCGGAATCCGTTTCCGAACCACTGGCCTACTACGAGAATAACGTCGCCAAGACCGTCACCCTGCTGGCCGCCCTGCAGCGCAACGGCGTCGAGCGGTTCCTGTTCAGCTCCTCCGCCTCCATCTACGCCCCCGACGAGAACTTCGTCGTCACCGAGGACTCGCCGCTGCAGCCCGGCTCCCCTTATGCGCGCACCAAGTTCATGGTGGAACTGATCCTTGAGGACTTCACCCGGGCCAGTGACGTGCGAGTCGCGTCGCTTCGCTACTTCAACCCCATCGGCACCGACCCGAAGCTGCGCAGCGGCCAGCAGCTGGAGAAACCCTCCCACGTGTTGGCGAAACTCCTGGAAGCCTGGGTGAACAAGGAGACCTTCACCGTCACCGGTGTCGACTGGCCCACCTGCGACGGCTCCGGTATCCGTGACTTCATCCACATCTGGGACCTCGCCCGGGCGCACGTCGCTGCCCTGGAACACTTCGACGAGGCCACCGCGACCGGCCCCTACCAGGTGTTCAACATCGGCACGGGCAACGGCGTCACCATCAAGGAGTTGGCGGCCTCCTTCGAGACGATCACCGGCGACCCGTTGAAGGTTCGTTTCGGCGATCCTCGCCCCGGCGACGTCGCGGGTGTCTACACCGTCTCCACCAAGGCGAAGGATGTACTCGGTTGGAAGGCGGAACTCACCGAGACCGACGCTGTGCGCGACGCCATCGCCTGGTTGCCCGTACGCAAGGAGAAGTTGGGCTATTGAGTGGTATCAGGAGGGGTCGGTGGCCTCGGCCCAGAGTTGACGGCGTTGCTCGGCGCGGCGCCGGTCCAGCAGGCTCGTGGCCACGCAGACGCCCGCCAGCAGGAGAATGGTCCAGAAAAGTTTGCGGATCATGGCACCAAACCTACCTTCCCGAAATTAATTTCGGATGGCATTCAAGACCGGAGTGGGGGTGGTTCGGGGTGATCCGCGACCACGGTCCGACGTCGCTCCTGCGCGCCCCTGAATAGGCTTGCCGATCATGATGACCGATCTCTCCGAGGCGCATCGCCGCTTGCTCGTGGATGCAGCGACGGCGCTGGGGGCGTTCCTGTTCCTGGTGGTTCCCATGGTTGCGTTGGGTCTTCCGGACTGGGTCGCCATGTTCGGCTGGTCGACTCTCATGGTCGTCTCATTGGCGTTTCGGCGTATCAATCCGCTGCTGGCCGTGGTCGTGTGCGCGGTGGCAGGAACCGGAATGGTGATCCAGGTCACCACCCCAGTACCCGCAATGCTGACGGTACTGGTGGTCATCTTCTCTGCCGCCAGGCACCTGAGCCTCACCGCCGGTCTGGTGGTGATTCCCCTCGGAATCGCGGCCTCCATCATCGGCCCCTTGTCATGGCTGGGCCGGATCCCAGAGGGACAACGGTTCCTCGCGGGCGGGTTGCTGAGCCTGCTGTGCCTGTCAGCGATGGTCAACGCCTACCTGCTCGGTAGGCGGATTACGGTCCAGGGCCACGTGGCCAAACTCGACGAGGCCCTCGCAGAGGAACGCTTCCTGGCCGGAGAACGCAGCACCCAGGATGCAACAGAACTGGCCGACGGCAGGGCCCGCGCCGAGGTGGCCCGGGAACTGCACGACGTGGTGGCGCACTCGTTGTCGGTGATCGTGGTGCAGGCCGAAGGGGCGAAGGCCTTGGCCACCAAGAAACCCGAGGCGGCCATCGAGGCGTTGGACGTGATCGCCCGCACGGGTCGCAGCTCGATCGAGGAAATGCGCCGGATCGTCTCTCTGCTCCGGGGCGAGTCCGATGCTGATTTCGGGCCATCACCGTCACTGCCGCAGATCCCGGAGATGGTGGCCAAGGCCGGCCCTCGGATCAGCCTCGAGATGCCGGAGGAGTTGCCGCCTGTCCCGGAGTCCTTGGGGTTGACCGTCTTCCGCGTGGTGCAGGAGTCGGTGACAAATTTCCTCAAACACGCCGGCCCGACCGCCCAGGCCAGCGCGACGATCACCTGCGAACCAGAAGCCATCGACATCCGCGTCACCGACGACGGGGTCGGGGTCCAGGCATCGACCGAGGGCCGGGGAGCCGGAGTGAGGGGGATGCGCGAACGTGTCGCGGCGATGGGCGGTACCTTCAAGGCAGGACCACGCACTGGTGGCGGCTACGAAGTCAAAGTGCGGCTGCCTCTGCCCTCCCAGCTGGGACGGGGCTGGCTGAAGTGAGGAGGAATGGATGATCAGGGTTCTGCTGGCCGATGACCAGTCGTTGGTGCGCAGCGGATTCCGCATGCTGATCGACTCCGCCGACGACATGGAAACCGTCGGCGAGGTCTCGAACGGGGCGGACGCGGTGATGGTGGTCAAGTCACAACCGGTCGACGTGGTGCTGATGGACATCCGCATGCCGATCATGGACGGCACCGAGGCCACCCGCCAGATCACGGAACTCGGCGGGGAGACGAAGGTGCTGGTGCTGACTACCTTCGATCTCGACGAGTACGTCTTCGCAGCCCTGCGCAACGGGGCCTCCGGATTCCTACTGAAGGACGCCCTACCAGACGACCTTCTGGGCGCGATCCGCACCGTCGCCGGCGGCGGAGCGGTGGTGGCTCCGACGGCGACACGGCGCCTCCTGGATCACGTCGCCCCGAAACTGCCGGCTGGTAAACCCCGCGACGATTCCCGGCTCGACGGACTGACCGAGCGGGAACGCGAGGTGCTGATGGAGGTTGCGCACGGCGCCAACAATGCCGAGATCGGCTCCCGTCTCTACATGGCCGAGGGCACCGTCAAGACCCACATCGGTCGGCTGCTGGCCAAGCTCCAGGCCCGCGATCGCATCGGGCTGGTGCTGATCGCCCACGACTGTGGCCTGCTGGACTGACACCGGTTGAAGCCGTTTGAGCCGGATCGCGAGGAACGCGCAAGCAGGTCGTCTCAACCACCGTGATACGGACTGGTGTCAAGACGACCTGCTCCAGAAGGTCACCGGTTCAGCCGGTGCGCGACTTCTCAGCCGACGATGTCCTCCGCGACAACTCGGGCGGCTGAGGCGGCGGCATCGGTGGCCTGTTCCTCGGCGGCCAGTTCAGCGGCGATCCGCTTCCGGTAGTTCGACTTCTCCTGCTCCAGGCGGGCCTCGTCCCAGCCGAGGACCGCGGCTGCGATCTCAGCCACCTCGTCGACAGCGGCGCCGCCACGGTCGCGGGCTTCGGAGTTGAGCCTCACCCGGGCGACGAAGATGTCCTCTAGGTGGAGAGCACCCTCGACGGCGCAGGCGCGATGGACCTCGGCGCGCAGGAACTGCGGGGCAGCCTCGAGGGGTTTGCCGAGACTCGGGTCCTCATCGATGGTGGCGAACAGGTCGGGCAGTTCGGAGCCGTAACGGCGCACCAGGTGTTGCAGCCGATCAGCATCGAAGCCGTATTTCACGCCCAGGCGGTGCGCTTGGTTCTCCACCGCGTCGAACCCTTCGGCACCCAGCAGCGGCAGCTGCGCCGTCACCGAGGGCCGCGCCTTCGCGAGGGACTTCCCCAGGGCGAAGTTGACGGCGTCCTCGGCCATCACCCGGTAGGTGGTGAGCTTGCCACCGGCGATAGCCACCATGCCCGGGATCACCTCGGTGACGGTGTGCTCTCGCGAGACCTTCGTCGACTTCGACTCATCGAGCACCTTCGGCTGGAGCAGCGGTCGCAGTCCGGCGTAGGTTCCGATGATGTCGTCGCGGGTCAGCGGTGGATCGAGGACCTCGTTGGCGTGATCCAGCACGTAGTCGATGTCCTCGGAGGTCGGCACGGGGTGTTCGAGCTGTTCGTGCCAAGCGGTGTCGGTGGTGCCGATCACCCAGTAGTGCTGCCACGGGATGATGAACAGCACCGACTTCTCGGTGCGCAGGAACAGGCCCGTGGTGGCCTTGATGCGTTCGCGCGGGATGACGATGTGGATTCCCTTGCTGGTGAGCACCTTCAACCCCCCGGTGCCGCCCGCGAGATCCTGGGTCTGTTCGGTCCACACGCCGGTGGCGTTGATGATCCGGTCGGCTTCGATGGTCAATTCGTTGCCGGTCTCCAGGTCGACGGCCTTGACTCCGCAGGCCCGACCGCGCCCGTCCTTGAGGATCTCGGTGACCTTGACCCGGCTGGCAGCGGCAGCCCCGTACTTGACGGCGGTGCGGATCAGCGTGATCACGAGGCGGGCGTCATCGACGCGGGCGTCGTAGAACTCGATGGCGCCGACGAGGGCGTCGCGTTTGATCTCGGGGAAGCGCCGCATGGCCCCGGCCTTGGAGAGGTGGCGCTGGATCGGCACGGTCTTGCGGCCTCTGGAGCCAATACGCGCGAGGGCGTCGTACATGCCGACGCCGACCGCGGAATAGGCGCGCTCGATGACAGGGGTTTTCAGCGGCCACAGGAAGGGCTGCGCTTCAACGAGGTGCGGGGCGATCGTGGTCAGCAGCCGGCTGCGTTCCCTGAGGGCCTCGGCCACCAGCTTGAAATCGAGGTTGTAGAGGTAGCGAAGCCCGCCGTGCACCAGCCGGGAAGAACGCGACGACGTGCCAGCGGCCCAGTCCTGAGCATCCACGACGGCGGTGTTCAGGCCACGCGCCGCGGCATCGAGAGCGATCCCCGCGCCGGTGACGCCGCCACCGATGACGAGGACATCGAATTTCTGGGAGGTCATGGCCTCAAGGGATGTAGCACGCTGTTCCTGGGACAGGACTGTCATGTGATGGCTCCTTCGCTCGGTGGTCCCAGCCTCCCTCCTTGCACGAACGTTCACAAACTGATTGCACATTCGTGCACACCGGTCATTTTCCGACACGGCGCACGTGCAAGGACGCCGCTTATCCCGGATGCCCCACAGGAACGGTCGGTCCGCACGGTGACCTTGGGTCTCGTCAAGAAATACCGCGATGACGACGAAACAGAACACCTCCAGCGGTGCGCGAAGCGGTACCACTGTGAGTGAAGGACATGACCAGGCGCGCTTCGCGCCCCGCCCCCGCTGCGAGGCCACGAACTAACACGACCGGGCGAATCTCGACGCCAAACTTGAGCTGATCCGTGCCAGGATCGACACCATCACCGCTCGCGGGTGCGAGGACTTCCACGACGGGCAGGAGACCTACGACGTCGCCTGCATGGTGATCATCCGACTCGCCGCCCTGCTCGAACGCCCCGAGTTCGAACCCCACATGGAAGCGGTCACCCAGCAGGAGCGCCTCGCCATCCGCACAACACGCAACATCGCGGCTCACACCGGATACCGGTCCATGAACGACGATCTGTTCTGGCTCGCCGTCACGCAACGGGTCCCCGCCATACTGGACCGACTCCGCGGACAGTGACGGCCTCTCCCACACCCGCGAGAAACGAGGACCGTGCGATCAGCGATTTCCTGCACCAGCGGGTGCGGAATTCCCGCTGCCAGCGGCACGGCACGCACAGCAAGAACGGGACCACTGGTGTAGACGACCCCGACCGACGCTGCCTAACCGGGATCCTGACACGGTCGGTCAGCGGGACGGGGTGCCCACCAGTGCCTGGTAGGCGGTGTTTCGTTCCGGGTCGCCGTCGCCCGTCGCGTCAGCCCGCGCTGGCTCCTCGGGGGTGGTCTGAGGGGCCGGTTCGGGTTCGTCGCCGAACATGGAACGGCGTCCCTCGAAGGCCCTGCCGAGGGTGATCTGGTCGGCATACTCGATGTCACCGCCAACGGGCAGCCCGGACGCGGGCCGGGTGACGCGCACCCCGAAGTCGCGCAGCATCCGCCCCAGGTAGGAGGCCGTCGCCTCGCCCTCGGTGTCGGGGTCGGTGGCGAGGATCACCTCGGTGACGGTCCCGTCGGCAAGGCGCTGGAACAGTTCGCGGCTGTGCAGGTCACCGGGGCCGCGGCCATCGATCGGGGAGATCGACCCGCCCAGCACGTGATAGGTGCCGCGGAACTCACCGGTGCGTTCGATGGCGACCACATCCTTCGACTCCTCTACCACGCACAGCAACGACCGGTCTCGACGCGGGTCGCGGCACACCCGGCAGCGGGTTTCCTGCGACACGTTGAAACACACCTCGCAGAACCGCGCCGCCTCCTTGACGCGACGCAGCACGTCGGCGAGCTGGAAGACCTCCTCCTCGGGCGCGTCGAGCAGGTGGAAGGCGATGCGCTGCGCGCCGCGCGGGCCGATGCCGGGCAGGCGACTCAGCTCGTCGATCAGGTCCTGGATGGGGCCCTCGTACAACTCAGAAACCCATTCCCGGGATCTGAGGGGCCGCGGAGGCAGCCGCCGAGTCCACCTGCTGGCGCGCCGACCGGAAGGCGGCGACGATCAACGCGGAGAGGCTCTCGGTGTCCTCCGGGTCACAGGCGGCGGGCGCGATGGTCACGTCCAGCAGCTCACCCAACCCGTTGAGCTTCACCGTGACGAGATCACCACCCGCAGCGGCCTCGAACTCCTTGGCAACCAGGTTGTCGCGGGCGGCGAGCATCTGTTCCTGCATCTGCTGGGCCTGGACCAGCAGCGCATTCATGTCGATTCCTTCGGTCATGGCGTCCTTCCGTCGCGCTCAATGATAAAAGGTCCCACGGACAAACGACTTCTCCCGCACGCCGATCGAGTCCCACAACCAGTTGAGCCAGCACGTGAGACTCGGCTCAACCGACGGGGTCGTCGGGAATGATCTCGGCCCCCAGTTCCTCGGCGAGGAGCTTGGCGGCCAGCTCGTCGGCGTTCTCCACGCTCTGATCGTCCTCTGCGATCTCGGGTTCGGGGTCGGGGTCCGGGGGCGTGGGTGGCGTCGGTTCGGGCCGGCGACGCGGCTGCCTGGGTTCCGGCGGGGGTTCCTGCCGCAGACCCTCGCGTTCCGGGGGTGGAGGCGCGGCCTGCTGCTCCGGCTGGGCCGGGCGTTCGTTGGTGCCGGACATCACGGCCTGGACGCGCACTTCGACGCCTATGACCGCAATGATGGCCTGGATCAGCAGGTCCACCACCCCGGAGGAGGAGAAGTTCTCCCTGGCCCCGGCATCACTGAAACCGAGCAGCAGCTGTCCATCGGTGACGTCCAGCACCTGTGCGTGCTTGCTGAGCATCATGTGGGCGAAACGGCGGCGGCGTTTGACGTCCTCCAGGACGGTGGGCCACACCTGCCGCAGCTCCGGTGTGGTCAGGGTGCGCCCGCTCTGGGCCGGTCGCGGCACCTCCGGCGCAGGCTGTGGGGGACGTTGGGGGGCGGGGGTCTGTGCACCTGCGGGTGGCGCCCCAGCCGGACGACGCTGCGGCCTGCCGGCCTGAGGCTGCCGGGGCGGCTGTGTGGGCTCCGGCTGCGACCGCTCCTGTTTGTGCGGCGCGGCGGGTTCGAATCGCGGGGCCTGCTGCTCGGGTCGGGGGGCCTGGTCGGGACGCGGATCCGAGGTGGGCTGCCGGGCCGCCCTCTGCCGCTCCTGCTGCGGTGGCGCCTGTTGAGGGCGTTGCTCCTGCGGCGTCGGCGCGGGTGCCCCGTCGCCGATCATTCCAACCCGTCGCTCCAACCGATCCATCCGGGCATGGAGACCGCGTTCGTCGGTGTCAGCACCGGGCAGCAGCACCCGGGCACACATCAGCTCCAGGTGCAGGCGGGGCGCGGTGGTGCCGCGCATGGCCGTCAGACCGTCGGCGATCACCTCAGCGGCACGGGTCAGCTCCCCCGCCCCCATGCCCGCGACCTGCGTGGCGAGGCGCTGCGCCTGGTCCGAGGAAACCTCCAGCATGCCGTTCTCGGCGGCCTGCGGCACCGCGGCGAGGATCACCAGGTCACGCAACCGCCGCAGCAGGTCCTCGGCGAACCGGCGGGGATCCTGACCGATCTCGATGATCTTGTCGATGCTGCGGAACACCCCTGCCGCGTCCCCCGCGGCGAAGGCGTCGACGATCTCGTCCAGCAGCGCATCCGGGGTGAATCCGAGAAGCGCCGCCGCCTGGTCGTGGGAGACACCCTCCGGACCGGCGCCGCCGAGCAGCTGATCCAGCACCGACAGGGAATCCCGCACCGATCCACCCCCCGCGCGCACCACCAGTGGCAGGGCCGACGGCTCCACCACCACCCCCTCCGTGGCGCAGATCCCGGACAGGTATTCACCGAGCAGACGCGGCGGCACCAGACGGAACGGGTAGTGGTGGGTACGCGACCGGATGGTGCCGATGACCTTTTCCGGTTCCGTGGTGGCGAAGACGAATTTCGCATGCGGCGGGGGTTCCTCGACGAGCTTCAGCAGCGCGTTGAAACCCGCGGTGGTGACCATGTGGGCCTCGTCGACGATGTAG
Source organism: Arachnia propionica (assembly GCF_037055325.1). Classification (NCBI taxonomy): domain Bacteria; kingdom Bacillati; phylum Actinomycetota; class Actinomycetes; order Propionibacteriales; family Propionibacteriaceae; genus Arachnia; species Arachnia propionica. The sequence continues at coordinate 2,487,819 of NZ_CP146373.1, forward strand.
ATCTTGTAGCGACTGTGCACCGGGGCGAAGAAGGCGCGCTCCCTCAGGTCTCGGGCGTCCTCGACACCGCCGTGGCTGGCAGCGTCGATCTCGATCACGTCAATGCTGCCCGGCCCACCGCGCGCCAAATCCTGACAGGAACGGCACACCCCGCAGGGCGTGGACGTGGGGCCCTGCTCGCAGTTCAGGCAGCGCGCCAGGATGCGGGCAGAGGTGGTTTTGCCGCAACCACGCGGCCCGGAAAACAGGTAGGCGTGGTTGACGCGGTTGTTGTCCAGGGCCCGCATGAGGGGCACGGTGACGTGATCCTGGCCGATCACCTCGGCGAACGAATCCGGGCGGTAGCGCCGGTAGAGCGCCAACGGCGGGGGTGCGACCTCGGGACGCGCTTCCCGGTGGCCCGCGACCGACTGCGATGACGCCGCAGGGACGAAGGCCGCCGGTTTCTCATCCCCGGGCTCGTCGAAGAGGCCCGGCCCATCCTGTTCGAAGGCGGGCTCGCCGAGATATCCCTCGTCCAGGGGCGCGTACTCGTCCTCGGGTTCGCCGTCGTACTCGTCTTCCACGCGCTCAACTGTATTGGAGGCCACCGGCACTTTCCCGTCAGCCACGTTTCTCCCCCAGGATCGGCGAACCGGATCGTGGGCCCCGGCGAACAGTCCGTGTCGGAACCATCCGACGGCCAAGCAGCAGGCCCGGCCTGCGAGAGGACGAGGCCCCACCCTGGGGATCTCCTCAACCCATTACGTTATTCAATAACAGTTAGCTGCTAACATATGAGGGTGAGATCCGTCCCCACCCGAACCCGGGCCAGGCTCCGGGAGGCCGCCTTGGACCTGTTCCACCGACACGGCTACGCCCAAACCTCCGTCACGCAGATCGCGAGAGCCGCGGGGGTTTCCCACATGACCTTCTTCCGACACTTCCCCACCAAGGAGTCCGTGGTCGTCGGCGACCTGTTCGACCCCCTCATCGCGACCGCGGCCGCCGCCCAGCCCGAAGAACTCCCGCCCCTGGAACGCGCCGTGCGCGGATTGCTCGCCGCCCTCGACGACCCCGCCGCCGAGGCCGAGCTGGGCTCACAGGAATTCCGGGAACGCATCGAGCTGATCGCCACCACCGACTCGCTACGGTCGGCAGCATGGGCCTCCGGGCAGGCCACCCGGGACGCGATCCGCGAAGCGTTGACGACGCAGGACACCAGGCCTCGCGAGGCCTGCGTGGCAGCGGGGGCCGTGATCGGTGCCGCGACGTCCTTACTCCTGGCCTGGGCGGATGAACCGGCGGACGAACCGGCGATCCAGGTCCTGCGGGAGGGTCTGAAGCTCCTGCTGGGAGAGACGCGGTGAGTCCCGCGCTGGCACTCCGGGGCATCACCCGCGACCTGCGAGGCCGACGGGTTCTCGACAACCTGGATCTGGTCATCAACCCCGGCGAGTGCCTGGCACTGGTGGGCCTGAACGGCGCCGGGAAGACGACCGCCCTGCGCATCGCCCTGGGCATGCTGCGGCCCGGATCCGGGAGCGCCGAGGTCCTGGGGCACGACGCCCGGACCTCCGGCGGTGAACCGTGGGGCGCGGTCGGGCACCTGCTGGAGCTCCCGTTCTCCTATCCCGAGCTGACGGCCCGGCAGAACATCCTCGCCTCCGTCGCACTGCACGGCCACGATCCCCGGCACGTCGCGGATCACATCACCGGACTCGCCGATCTTCTCGGACTGGGCGACTGGCTGGACGTCCCGGCACGTCGCCTGTCGCTGGGTACCCGGCAGAAGGTCGGGTTGGTGGCGGCCATGGCCCACCGACCCCGGTTGCTGGTCCTCGACGAACCGACGAACGCCCTCGACCCGCTGGCTACCGCCGGGCTGCGCGGGATCATCGCGGATCTGACCCGTGACGGCGTGGCCGTTCTGGTGACGAGCCACCACTTCGACGAGCTGGCGCGGATCGCACATCGCGTCGACGTGCTGCACGCCGGTCGCGTCATCGACTCCCTCACCCCCACGGGACCCGATCTGGAGGCCAGGTTCTTCCGGACCGTGCTGGCCGCCGAAGAGCACAAGGAGAAGGAGAGGAAACGATGATCCCCGGCCACGTGGTGGGCATCGAGGCCCGGAAACTCACACGGTCGGCCGTGACCCGGGTGGCGACGGCGACGGCACTGATCCTGGCGCCTGCCACCTCCGCGGGCGGATATGCGGCCGCGACGCTGGCCCCCGACACCCAGGTGGGCACGAAGGCGGCCGGGCTCATGACCACCGTAGGCTGGTCCGGTTTGACGGGGCTGGCGGCCATGGGAACCGGGGTCACCGTCCTGCTCGCCGCCGGGATCGTCGCGTCCTGGCTGGTGGGCCGGGAGTTCACCGATGGCACCGTGGTGGGTCTGTTCGCTCTCCCTGTCGGCCCGGGCGCGATCGCTCTGGCGAAACTGCTCGTCATCACCGCATGGTCCGCGGCGCTGGCCGTCGCATCCGGTGCACTGACGGCCCTGGCGGGCATCTGCCTGGGCCTGCCCGTCACCGGGGCTGCGGGCTGCGCAGGAACCATCACCCTGATCGGTGTACTCCTCGGGGCTGGTGCGCTGCCCATGGCATGGTTCGCGACCCTCGGACGCGGCTACCTGGCGGGGATCGCGGCCGCCCTGGGGATCGTGATCGTCACCAACCTGGCCATCGGTCTCGGCATCGGGGATCTCATCCCGTGGGCGACTCCCGTCCTGTGGGCCACCTCGGGCGGCAACACACCGCCCCTCGCCCTACTGCTCCCACTGGCGGCGGGCTTTGCAGGAACCATCCTCACGACGCGGTCCTGGGGTCGACTGGAGCTGGGAAATCGCTGACAATCCCGCGGCAGAAGAAAAGGCCCCTCGCGCACCCGGAAGAGCTCACTTACCCTTGCTGCCTTCCGACCCTGGGGGAATTGGGCGAGATACCGCCGCACGAGGAACCGAACATGAGTGTACATGAGACAGAACCTTGGCGACGACCTCACGGACGCGCCCCACCGTTTCGCGCCGACCGAGCCGGTACGCGAAACGCACCTCGACCGACGCGACCGGGGTGATCTCGGGTCGATCAGTTCCGAGGGCAGCACACCCTCTAAGCTCCTATCGTCGCCGTTTGAGGGGTTCTGCCATGAATGCCGTTGTCGCCGCCGTTCTCGTGATGCTGATTCTCGCCACCTTCCGAGTACACGTCGTGCTGTCGCTGTTCCTGGGAGCGCTAGTGGGTGGCCTGCTCTCCGGGATCGGCCTGGAGGCGACGATGGTCGCCTTCCAGGAAGGCCTGGCCGGTGGTGCACGCATCGCCCTGTCCTACGCGCTGCTCGGGGCCTTCGCCATGGCCGTCGCCCACTCCGGATTGACGCAGCTGCTCGCCGATTCCCTCATCCGCCGACTCGACGGCCAAACCTCCGGGCAGAAAACCGCCTTCTGGGTGAAGTGGGGCATGCTCGCGGGTATCGCCGCAATGGCCGTGATGAGCCAGAACCTGATCCCCGTGCACATCGCGTTCATTCCGCTGCTGATCCCGCCGCTGCTGGCGATCATGACCCAGCTGCGACTCGACCGTCGCGCCGTGGCCTGCAGCATCACCTTCGGTCTGGTCACCACCTACATGTACCTGCCACTCGGATTCGGGAAGATCTTCCTGGAGGACATCCTGCTGGGCAACATCGCAAAGGCTGGGCTCAACGTCGAGGGCGTCAACGTGATGGTGGCGATGGGCATTCCCGCGCTGGGCATGATCACGGGCCTGCTGATCGCGATCCTGGTGACCTACCGCAAACCCCGCGACTACGACCCCGACGCGAAGGTCGACATCGCCGCCCCCGCGAAGGTGAGCACACCGAAGGTGATCGTCGCCGTGGTCGCGATTGGTGCTAGCTTCGTCATCCAGTCCTGGCTGACGATCACCGATTCCAAGGCCGACCCGCTCCTCGTCGGCGCCCTGGTGGGCCTGTTCGTTTTCATCGCGACGGGCGTGGTGCGACGCTTGGAGGCCGATGAGGTGTTCACCTCCGGGATGCGCATGATGGCGTTGATCGGTTTCATCATGATCACCGCGCAGGGTTTCGCATCTGTGATGAAGGCCTCCGGACAAGTCGAACCCCTCGTCCAGGCCACCGCCGGGCTGTTCGGCGACAACAAGGCGATGGCGGCCTTCGCGATGCTCCTGGTCGGCCTGCTCGTGACCATGGGCATCGGGTCGTCGTTCTCCACCCTGCCGATCATCACCGCGATTTACGTCCCGCTGTGCATGGCGCTGGGTTTCTCGCCCCTGGCCACCGTCTCCATCATCGGCACGGCGGGCGCGCTGGGTGACGCGGGGTCCCCCGCCTCCGACTCGACCCTCGGCCCCACCGCGGGCCTGAACGCCGACGGCCAGCACGACCACATGCGCGACACCGTCATCCCCACCTTCCTGCACTTCAACCTGCCGCTGCTGGCCGCGGGCTGGGTGGCTGCCATGGTGCTCTGAGAGGATTCGCATCCGGCGGCACCACGCCCCGGCAGGCCTGCGTCGCAAGATCTCGGATGACCCGGTTCCTACCGCCGAAACCAGCCGAGTTTGCCCAGTCCCGGGTCCTCGGGTAGGGTTCCCCGCGGAGGATTCGCCTAGAGGCCTATGGCGCTCGCTTGGAAAGCGGGTTGGGTTCACGCCCTCACGAGTTCGAATCTCGTATCCTCCGCCACAAAGAGTAAGAGCGGCTTTGACTAGGGGGTTTACCTCTGGTCAGGGTCGTTTTTGCACATTTTAGCCCCCCTTGTTAACCCCCCATTGGTCCGGCAGACGATGGAGGTCCAGGTTTTGGGGGGTGAAACCTGCCTCCAGAGACTTGGGCATCAGCGGCCCTGTGTGCGACGCAGAGCCGCCATCAGAGCTGCCGCCTGGGATTCCTCGGGAGAGCGCCTCTCGGGGACTTCAGCGGCCTCTTGAAGGCTCGCTTCCTTGGTCAGAGCGGAACCGACAGCGGGCGCGGAGAATTGAGGAGCTGGAGCAGCTTGGTGAGCAGAGCCAGTGCCAGGGTGGCGTTGAATCAGCTCGGAGATGTCTCTGTCTGTCAGATGTGCGAAGCGCACCTTCACAGGCTCACCGTCCGCCCCCAAGGTGAACCCAATGCCTGCGGTGCGGTAGCCATTAGCTATGTTTGCTGGAGCAATCGTAGTTGAGTTGAAACCCCTCTTGGCTGCATCTGGCCCCAGGAACAGGTCGTTGTAGTAGGAAGAAGGCTGCCTGAGAACCACGGGATTGCCGATGTTTGGCCGCATCCATCCCAAGACAGCCTTGTCTGCGTTCTGGGTGGCTCCTACGATGAGGATGTTGAGAGACCGCCCCATCGCCATGATTTTTGTGAGTTGATTCAGGGTGGCAGTCTCACGATTGGTCTGCAAGTCTCCAATCAGGCTAAGCATCTCGTCAATGACCAGGAAGACCATGGGATGGGTCTTCGAGGGGGTCATGCTCCGTCCCAGCTCCCCTTTGGAGAGGTCGATGGGGTTGGCCTTGGAGCGCTTGTCGAGGATGCCTGCAACGTGCCCGATGAGCTGCACGGCATCTTCCATCGAGTACACCACTTCTTTAAACAGCCATGAGTCTTCATAAGGCCTAAGCTCAGACCGTTTTGGGTCAATCCCGTAGAACTCTGAAATTCCCTGCTCCACAAACTCTGCTTGTTGGAAGATTAGGCAGTTCAGCGGCGAGGATTTCCCGCTTCCTGTGGTACCCAGAACCAAGGTGTGATGGGTAGGTAGGCTGAAAGGCTCCCCACACTCTTCCAGCGCCATGGGTAGAGATAACGGATTCTTTGGAGGATTAGCCCTGAGGAAGTCAACCCCGATTTTGGTCTGCATCAAGGTGTCGATAGGTGCCGTTCGGTGAGCCGCATAAGCTACTCCTCGACCCCCTCGGTGACCCGGAATAGGGTTGAGTTCCACCAGGTCCAGCTGAGATGATATCTTCCCTTCGATGCGGGCTACTTCCTCAGCCCCGTGTCCATGCAGGTCAATCGAAATCTGGAAGTGCTGCGAATCATCTCCGCCTCCATATCGGGGCTCCAGCGGCACCACTGTGATGCAGCGGGCCACCTCTCGAACCTGTGCATGAGCATCTAATTTCTTTCCCCTGGCCGCGCCGCGATTGGCCTTGATGCTGGCCTTGACCGCGCGGGGATAAGGACTGAGCCAGGCTGCCCCGAAGCTCATGACGCCCTTCGCCTTCTCTTCTTCCGTCAGCTCCTTCAGGAAGTTGCTGGCCGGGGCGAACAGCTCCCGAAGGCCCGAGTTGGCCAGAAGCATGCTCTGGGCTTTGAAGAGAGGTCTGCTCTGCATGGCAAACCAAGTCCCGGGATTGATGGTCCTGCGTCCCGCAAAGTTCCTCCAGCGGGCGGCCGCCTTGATGACCAGAGGCACCAAGATACGGATGGCAAGGATGGCCCCGGTAAGTGAGATGCCGATGGCCCAGAGGCTCGCGCCAATGTAAGCGTCGTAGAGCGAGTAGAGCTTATCCATTATGATGTTCCTCCAATCTGGTGCGGCTTGTCATGCGAGTTTGATGCGGCGATTGTCGCTGTAGGGGGTCCCATCCCGATGCTTCAGGGGCAAGATTAAAAGCTTCCCCGTGTTGATGAGGCCGAGATTTCCACTGATATCCACCTTCTTGAGTAGTGTGGGAATCTGGGTGCCGATGGTGAAATAGATTGCCCTACCGTAGGTCAGCCCTTCCTTCAGTTCGGCAGCCAAGGTGGCCAAGATGGCTTCATACTCCTTCCAGTTCTTCTTGCTTAGCTCCACTTCAATTAAGAGATTTTGAGAGCGAACCCCGCCCGCTGGCGCTGGCACCCTTGCGGCCAAGTCAGGCTGGTGCACCGCCTTCCTGATGCTCCCCTCGCGCTGCTTGAAACCCAAGGTCCAAAGCATGGGCTCAGCATCCACAACATCCTCGTAGACCAAGGTCCCTTGGGCCACCTGCTCAAATCGCGCCTTCATGGTGGCAGCGCGAAGGGGGCCGAATTCGCTCGGTTCACCCCTTTTCTTGGCCTCCCTCAGAGCTGATTTTACCGGCTCGAAGGCATTGCGCATTTCCTTTTCAGAAATGAGCGCATCCAGACTTAGGGGTGCAATCCCTAGCAGGTTCTTGAAGAAGCCAGCGGGGCTGTAGAGTTGGGCAGCCACTTGAGCAATAGCGGAAAGATGAGCTGCTCGGGTCTTGGCGACCCCCCGGAGCGTTTGCATGGCGCCAGTTTCGTACCCCTTGGAGCCCAGGGTTTCGATACCTTCGGTAGTGATGGAGAAATAGTTCTCCTGGGCTGCGGGGTCTCTGTGCCAGGTGAGCATCCCCATGCGCCTCAGCTTCTTCAAAGTCGCTTCCACACCTCCAATTGCCCTAAGGACACCAGCCTCATAGAAGGGGTTGGCCTGGCGCACCTGGAGCATACTCATCGCTTCCAATGTGGCTCCAGGAAACTTGGCCAGGAAGGCCATGAGTTCTAGGTTTCCAGGGGAGATTTCTGGTTGGCGACGGTTCTTGGATATGATTCGTCTGCTATGTGCAGCTTCTTTTTCAGGTAATTTCAGTAGTGTTGAGACCGGCTTTATCAAATCCATCTCTTCCGGAGAATCGTCTAGCAGTTCGGCCAATAAGTCGGTTGGTTCGAGCATGATTGCCTCCAATCTGACACTGAGGGGTGTTCCCGTTTTCTATATCGCCACACTTTCCCCTATCCCCCTCCCTATCCTCTTCTAATTCCCGCCTACTCCTACCCCAGAACATTATTATGAGCTGTTTTGCCTCGTAGATAAGAGGGTTTTTTGGCGACGGAAAAGCGAAAGATGTTCTGCTTAGACAAAGTCTTCAGCAGAACCCACGTAATCCTTCCTTGGATTCCCTCCAATGGCCCAGCAGTTGGCCGCCAAGAATGACCCAAGTATGACGACAGCGCGTCCAGTGTCGATGGCCCTGTGGGCATTGCGTCTACGCCCGAGGTTTTCAGGTCTCCTCTCCCTGCCGCCTCACCCTCCCAACCCTCACCACGACTAGAGCCATTTAGATATTCATACCAATGCTTTCCCGCCAGGACGCATTGACCCCCAGAGGAATCGACTTCTCCGGGGGTCATTTTTATTGTTCAGATATTAGTAGCGACTCCGGCGGACGAGAGAATGTTGAAAGCAGCAAAGAATGAATAGAGCGCCAGGGTCAACCCCCGGGCGCTTTTTGGGCGCCACCAGGTTTCGGGCCATCCGCGTGTTAGGGCCTTCGGGCAGATGGACGCTGGCAGTGGGGCACAGATATCTCTGTCTCAGGCATTCCCAAGATTGACCAAGCGGTGAACCATGGCACCGTCTCGGACTAGACCATGATGGCAGGGTATAAAAGATGCTCACTTCGGTGAGTGGGTCCTAATTCCCTACGGATGCCAAGCATGGCATTCAGGTCGAGGGATACCTGGACCCTTCCCTATGGGGCCGCACTTGACTTGGATGCGGACATATTTGGAACGCTAACCAGCACTTAGGGAAATCGCGGGTACCGGAGGCCCAGGGAATCTCTGGGGTGTCGTCAGGAGGGTGGGCGGCCATCCAAGTCCCTCACTTCAGGGTGGGGTCATAGATACCTCTATGTCTTCTTTCCTTCTGCACCCACGTCTCCCTAGTCTTGGTGTGCGCTCATCTACTCTCGTGCCGAATGAGTTCTATCGTGAGGGATAGAGCATATTGGAATTAGGAGAACTTCCAGTTCTGCCTGCGCACGTAGTCAAGAAACGTTATTGTGGAGACATTGAATTCGGCAGCCACGTTAGGAATCTTTTGGTTATGGTCAGCAGTTCCAGGGCCCTTCTTAGTCTCCTCGGTCACGATAGTCGCTCTTTCCGCCTTCGCGTGCGCAATGATAAATGGGTCTGCCTCATTTACCTGGCCTTGTACCCATCCGGGGTGCGCTGATGCAATCTCCGCGACTGTCATGAGCTCGACGTCAGTTACTGGGCAGACAAACCCGGGAAGATTCTTTGCCCAGGTGTGGAGTTCGTCGCCGCCTCGGTGCACCTCGCGAAGGATTGCCTCACATATACAGCTATTTCCTGCTGCGACCGCACCTTCCAGTCGGTCCCACATAGCTGGGAAGATGTCTCGTGGATAGCGTCGAACGAGGCCGACAAGGATGTTTGTATCCAGGGTGAATTTCACCGCGCGCCGCCGGTACGGTAGTATTCTTGCAGCATTTGCTCGACAGTTGGAAGTCGCGCGTTTAGGAGATACGTGGCGTCAACAAGGTCGACCCGCCCGTCTTCAAGAGCTCCTGCAACAACGCCAATAAAGGTGCTTCCCAGGTCTCTGTAGCGAAGCTTCCATTGGGGCACGAAACCACTCTTCTTCTTGGTCGTTTCCCGCGCACGCTCCCAAGCATCATCGCTGGCCATTCTGACTTCCTCTAGGCTCGCGTCATCGATGAGCCCGAATCGGCGAAGTCTCACCGCCACGGCCAAAGTGCTCACGCGGAAATGTGCGGCAAGTTCTTCGATAAACGCTTTGACATCGGCATAATCACGCGCAAGCGTCAGGAACTCGTCGCGAGGCATCAGGAACTCAGCGGCGAAGTTGTTAGCCAGGGCTTCTTCAAAGACCCTGTCCTGTAGAGTGCATAGGCCGCTAGTACGATTTATCAGGTGCGCGACCTCATGGAACAATGTAAAGGTTTTCCCTGCTGGGCTGTCGGCTCCGTTAACCACAATTACAGGCAGATGCTCATGGTGTAAGGAAAACCCTCGAAAGCTTGTAAGAGAGATTCCCGTCGTCTGCAAGACTAGAAGGCCATGAGTTTCTAGAAGCAACCTCCAGTCGCTGAACACAGACGCGTTTGGGCCAGACTTAGGCACATAGTTCTGAGTCAGTCCCAGCTCTTCTCGAAACTCCCTTGCTTGGCTGGCGAGGTTATCCCAACGAATCGGCCCCACTGGAAGACGGAGTACCTGCCTGTCGGCGAGTTCGAGCATAGCGTTGCGGTGCTGTTCAGCTCTGCGCATCTCTTTGGCCAAGTCGGATGTCAAAGTCTCGCCTGGGCGGCCACGAAAGTCGGCTGTCGCAGGCACATCCGGAACACTTGGAGGCGGCGCGAAGAAGAATCCTAGGGCACGGTCCAGCTTCTTTGCCATGAGCGTGAGCTGTCGAAACGTTGGAAGCGCGTCCCCACCCTCGAAGTCCACGATGCGCTCGGGCTTCACGTTCAGTGCCCTTGCTAGGTCCGATACGCTCACCTGGCCAACTTGTCTTGCCCACTTGAGGGCAACCGGGTTGATAGGCGCCCTGGCCGCCATCCTGCTACCCTCCATCCTCCGTCGGCTCTGCCCATCTTAGAGCAAGACACCGACCCTTCTGAGTCGAGGGGTGACCATCGAGCTTAGATGGGTTGCCCGGAGCCCATCTGGCGTCCGCACTTCGCCCGTCCAGTTGGTCTCTACCGCAGCTGCGAGTCGTCTCTTTTCTCATGACCTTGCGAGACAGCGCGCGTTTGTGTTGACCAAGGTGGAGGTTCCAGTCTCGGCGCGAGAGAAGCCGTCTCATATCCCCGTCTCAACAGATATTGATTCCAACTCGTGAGACGCACGGGTATTTGAGACAGGAGATTAGTGATGGCGATTCTTGGCTACGCGAGGGTTTCGACGTCCACCCAAGCCCGTGAGGGCTATTCGTTACAGGACCAAAAAGACCGCCTGAAGACAGCTGGAGCTACGAGAGTGTTTGATGATGCCCTGAGTGGCAAGGACCGTCAGAAGCCCGGATTGGAGGCTTTGTTGGGACATCTGCGCCCCGATGATGTCGTACTCTTAGTGAAGCTTGACAGACTGGGACGCTCGCTGTCCGACCTCTCAAGTTTATTGAGGGAAATTGAGGAAACTGGGGCGACTCTCCGAACCTTGGACGGCTTGGACACCGGCACGGCTCAAGGGAGACTGCTCTTTGGGGTCCTAGCTAGCATTGCAGAGTTTGAGAGGGAGATGATTCTGGAGCGGACAGCTATCGGCCGAGCCAGAGCTGCGGAGCTTGGGAAGACTGGGGGCAGACCGAGCGTCGTCAATGAGGCGCTGGTTCGCAGAGCAGCAGAGTTGCATGGCAATCCCTCCCTTACTGCGGGTGAGGCTGCCCGTGCTCTGGGGGTATCCCGAGCAACCTTCTATCGTCTGCTCAGGGCGTCTGGTGGCAAGCCAAATGATTGCCCCTTTGACTCCAGATGAGTGGCAGTGGAGTCCTTGGGTCCTGTGCCCAGGCCTGGACAATGCTGGGATGCTGGCTGCTCTTTTGCCGTGCAGATACTGAGGGGGCTTCTCCAGAGGAGGCCGAGCTGCCCCATGGCCTTACCCACCTCCGCCCTCCGTGATGCCGCCTGGCCGGACCATGCAGCCAGCCCAAAACCCCTGAAAGAACCTGGGGTTCTGGACCGGTTGTCACTGAGTGCAGGTCAGCGTTTGCGGTTCTGGTGGTGTTCCTTGTCCTTGTCCAAGCAGATGGTGATGCCGGTGCCGTCCATGCCTAAGATGTGCCATCGGGCGCCCCTAGTCAGCTCGCTGAAGTCTTTGAGAAACCTCAGTCCAGCTTCCCCGTAGAGCACCCAAGGAAACATCAAAGTTACCTCTGGTCTTCTTAGGTCCCCGGAGTTGCCGCCTTCAAGCTGCCCGGGGTCACACGGGATGGCCCTGGCCACCGCCGACCTAACCTCTTCCATCCAAACCATGACGCGGGCTTCGGCCTTACCAGCAGATATCCCCATGCCCCAGGCGAAGACCACCAAGACCAAGGTAATGAAGATGGTGGGGGTGGTGGCCCTGGTGGCTCCGGTGATGATGGCCAAGACCCAAGCCGCTCCTGCGCCGATAGCCCAAACTTTGCCTGAGGTTGTCTGCCTTGCCGCCAGGATGGCCCTGGGAAGGATGCTGAAAGCAGATACAGGAGTGAAGGTAACCCACTTCATAGTGGAGGCCGCCAGGGTGAAGCCCCAGAAGAGCGTGAAGAAGACCCAGCCGGGAAGGAAGGAACCGTTCTGGGTTGCGAGTTGCATGGCCACCGCCACCACCAGCCCGAGGAGCGCGAAGAGGATGAAAAAGAGGGCTACTAGCCGCCTCGTTCCCCGTCGCGGGTCCTCTCCGGTGGCTATGCCCGCCGCCAAACCGCCTGCGAATGCTCCCAATGACATGACTATCCCTTCAAGTATTGCCGCTTTAGAGCGGCATCCACGCTAGGATAGCACATGCTTGCCGCCCTAGAGCGGTAGAACGTGCCGCTTCAAGGCGTCAGACTTAGGGGATGCCTACTTCGCTCCCCTTGGATACCGAAACGTTGAGGAGAGTCATGGGGTTCCGGGAGCAGATGGGGAGGCGAATCCGCGAGAGACGGCTAGCGCTGGGGCTGAGCCAGGAGAGTCTCGCAGCAGCGGCGGGCTGGGGTCGCCATCACTTGTCGAGGGTCGAGCTGGGTCAGGTCTCCACCGCTGCCGAGCGGCTAATCACCATGGCCGAAGCGCTGGGCTGCTCCATCCACGAACTCGTGCCGGACCTCCCTGACCTTGAGGAGCGCACAGAGAGCGATTCTGAGTCTTCCTGAGCCCTGCCCCTGATGTTCTGCCTAGGATGAGCACTTTTTGAGAAATCTTCTCAGAAACTGCGAAAGTGACCCTGAATGGGGCCGGTAGAACCTGCCGCATCCCGGGGTGTTCCAGGATGCGATTTCAGGTATCGGGCTGGGGTGGCTACTTGCCCCTCGGGAAGTAGTTCAAAGCATCAATACCCTGCTTCTGATGCCACTCGACGGAACTCTGATTCAAAGGCCAGATTGAGGCTAGGTTGATGGGCTCATTCAAGTGCTCAACTCGGAATGCTTCTGGCATCCAGAGCTGGTTCATGGCATGTACTGCTCGAGCATGGGGTGTGGCATCCCTTGGCAGGGCATAGTCGGTTTCCCGGTCAGCCCTCCAAAGACTCCAAAGCGGTGCCATGCCCGCGTAATCTGCCAGCGCATCCGGGAGGGGCTCCTGAGGTGGCTCTGCGGGCCTGCCGAAAATGGCTCCGAGGAACTCCATCGCTTCCTTCTTTTGGCCTGCGCTCGGGTGGGTGTAGACCGCTTGGAGCGTGTTTCGCCTGTCGACCGCGTGACCCGTAATGGCCGAAATCACAACCGCCGGGAAGTTTCGACGGCCCAGCTCGGTGGCGCAGACATGTCGCAAGTCGTGTTCCCGCACCTGCTCGCCATCTCCATATTTTTCCAAGAGGCGCTTCCAGGCGGCATTAACATTCTGGCGGCGGAGCGGTCCCCCCTTGCTGCTGGCGTAAAGGTAGGTGCTCTGCTCAAATAGCGGGGAAAACATCGCCCCAGATGGCCCCATGTTCGGCCGGTCCCAGCGCTGAGCATGGGCTTCCATCTTCCGCCGAAGCTCCCCAATGGTTCCGGCTTGCTCAGCCAGCTTCACGAGGTGGATAGCCCGCCGGAGATAGAGGGCATCCAAGTGAGGTGCTGACACCATCGGAAGGGGGAGTCTCCTGGGCTCAGAGTTCTTCTTGAGGGGCTGCAAGCTGAGGTCCTCAGCCAACTGCCTGTCAACCGTAATGACTGGCTGCGGTAGGCGGTTCTTCCCATGGCGCAACGCGGTCGCAATGGAGCAGTGACGGATGGCCAGTCTCTCCGAGGTTCTGAGGCCAAACCCCAGCAGAAAGCTTGTCAAGTAGGCCTTATAGGGGATTTCCTGCATCAGCAGGGTGATGAATCGCGCCGCCCCTTCCCTGGCCGCGAACTGCGCTCCAACGGCTTTGGACAGCTTCTTGGTGCGCTCGATGGACGCCATGGGGTCGATGACCAGCTTCCCTTCGGCCAACTGCTTGTGGAAGGCCTGCGCCAGGAGCCCTTCTATCGTGGTTAGCGGGGTGGTCCCAAGGAGAAGAGTACCGTCCTTCCCCTTCTTTGCCCGCAGTTGGTCGAGAAACCTTTCGATGTCTTTAGGGGAAATGGCATCCATCGGCATCTTGGCCAAGGCGCTAGGCATGATGTGGTTTCGGAGCAAACCCCGGTAGCGGGGGTACGTACCCCCGCTGAGCTTGCCAGCCTTGTGCCGGGTCTCGATGAGGGACTCCACGGCCTCTCCAAGGGGCTTCAGTACGCCCTGAGGTGTCGCGGAGTCCTTTGGTGCCAGAAGAACATCGATGAAGGAGGCTCCCAGCGCTGCCTCGGCACTGGCCCGCAGCTTGGCGGCTTCCTCCTGCTGACCAAGAGCCTCCAGCTTGAGCACCAACCGGGCCACAGCCATGGGGATGGTGGTGCCCTTGGCCTTGACCCTCGACCCCCCAGTGCCTCCGGGCCAGCTCACTGCTCGAAAACTCCGCGTTCCTTGGGAAGTTTTTGGGCGTTCGATGGTGCAGGATAGCCCCCAGCTGCTCTTCCTTGGCATGGGACCATGGTAGACCCTGTTAGCCCCCTTTGTTAACCCCCCTACTGCCCATTACCCGATTCTCATAGTTCTCAAATATCCTTGTCAAAGCAGGTTCACGCCCTCACGAGTTCGAATCTCGTATCCTCCGCCACAAGAATCACATCTTCCCGAGCCCCGGTGTCCACACCGGGGCTCGGTCTTTCCCGGAGAACCTCCCGCCCTACCCAGGTTCACCGGCCTTCCCGCGACCCACCGACCCATCCGACGCAAACACCAGCCTTGAGTTCGTCCGCTGACCTTCCTGCGTAAACACCAGCCTTACGGCCATCCGCCAGCGCTACAGCGCAAACGTCCGACCACAAGACAAGCGCTCGGCACTTAGACAGGCGCTCGGCGTCACCCGTGTCCCTTGGACCACCCCGGACGATCCGCGACTGCCAGAGCCGCAGGCACCATGGCCGCCACCACGTCATCCAGCCAGGCAGGCATCGGCCCAGTCCCCGCACCGAGGAAAGGACGCACCAGCCCGTAGGTAGTCTGCTGGACCGCGATCCGTACCAGTTCGAGGGGCTCCAGGGACCCAAAACGCCGCCGGGTCAACTCCCCCATCACCGCAAAGACCTCATCGTTGAGCCCCCGGACCGCCTCCCGCAAGTCGTCGGGACAGGCGGCGAGCTCACCATCTCCGGTCTCCAGGCGCGCCATCACGTCCTCGTGTCGGGAAAGCGTCAAGGCCCTGGCCTCACCGGGCTGCTCGCGGCAGTAACGGGGAATGGCAACGGCAGCCGCGGTGAGCGCCTCCCCGGGATCCCGGGACGACCCGGCGGCAGCCAGGAAGTCAACCTGGAATCGCCTGATGCTGCGCACCCACAACGCCAGCAACAACACCTCCCGGTTCGCGAACCGGTAGTAGAGCGACCCGACCCCACCCCCCACAGCAGCCGCAATATCAGCGGTGGTGGCCGCCTTCCCATCCCGCGCAACAACCACGAGAGCAGCATCCAGCAGCGCGTCTTCACTGAACTTCGGCGGCCTTCCCACGGCAGCAAGCGTACCCACCCCCTGCTAGTTTTTGAGCATGAAATCAAAAAAATTCCCTCTGGTGGGCTGGAGTCTCGTGCTCATCGGAATCATTCACAATCTCTTCGGCGTCATCGCCGGATGGCGGCTTCTGGTCGACGCGACGAACGCAGGCCTGATGGGGGTCTGGGACACCCCACCCTCCAGAGGCCTGATTTTCTGGTTCCTGGTGACGGGATTCGCGTTGATCGCCATCGGCCTGCTCGCCGCGCAACTGGAACGCTCGGGGGTGGCCATCGCCTGGTCCTTCATCGTGTTCTTCGGCCTGTTGACGCTGACCGGGGTGGTTCTCATGCCGGCCTCGGGCTTCTGGTTGCTGCTGTTCCCCGTCGCAGCATCGATCCTTCGCCGCACCCGCCACTACCCCCAAGAGAACACCCAGCCCTGACACAAAACCCCGACACCGTTCACTGACTAACGCATGCCATTGCCCACTCACCCCATTAGGATGTCGACCAAGGAGGCGAGATGGCGACTGAGGAGAACCTGGCACAACAGAGGCAACTCTACGGAGAACCGCTCGCCGACATCACAGGGCGCGTTCGGAACAGCCTGAACCTGACGCAGGCAGGCCTGGCGCAGATCCTGGGCCTGTCCGCCCCCATGATGTCCCAACTGCTGTCGGGCCAGCGCGCCAAGATCGGCAACCCGGCTGTTCTCGGGCGCCTGCAGGCCCTCGTGGAGCTGTCCCGGCAGGCCGCAACCCTGACGGCGACGCAACGCACGGAACGCCTCAAGGAGATCCAGGAAGCCACGCCCACGATCTCCACATCCCTGAACCCTGCCGTCCGAGAGCTGCACAACGCGGCACCGCCGGAGGAACTGCTGCGACTCGCAGAATTCACCACGTCCCCCGAGCTGACGCGCCTGCTGAGGATTGCGGCACGGCATGGGTGAAGTTTTCGGAGGACGATATGAGCTGATCGACCTGCTCGGCGAGGGCGGCATGGGCGCGGTGTGGCGCGCCCGCGACCTGAAGCTGAACCGGATCGTCGCCGCCAAGGTGCTACGCCAGTCGGACGCATCGGCTCTGCTGCGCTTCGTCCGGGAGCAGGGACTCCGGGTGAACCACCCCAACGTGATCGCCCCACTCGGGTGGATCGGCGAGGACAACCAGGTACTGTTCACCATGCGCATCGTCGCCGGAGGCTCACTGGCGACACTGATCGGCGACCACGGCGCCCTGCCTCCCCGCTTCGCCGCCGAGATCCTGCGACAGCTCCTGGCCGGCCTCCAAGCGGTTCACGCCGCCCACTTGGTGCACCGAGATGTCAAACCGGCGAACATCCTCCTCGATGCCACCGGATCAGATCGCCCCCACGCCTATCTCACCGACTTCGGGATCGCTGTCGATCTCACCGGGCCGCGCCTCACCGAGACCGGCCTGGTTCACGGCACTCCCGGCTACCTGGCCCCTGAGCTACAGAATTTCGGGGATGTGACCCCCGCGGTGGACATGTTTGCGGCCGGCATGGTGGGCGCCGCAATGCTCACGGGAGCTCGCCCTCGCGACCTCGGCATCGACTCCACCACCCCCACTCCCGAGGGAATACCCGAGAGCCTCTGGTCCCTGATCCGCGACCTCATCAACCCCGACGCCGAAGCACGTCCGTGCATGACAGAGGCCCTGCACCGCCTGGAGACCCCTGAACTGGCGTGGCAGGACGGCGCCGCCGAGTACGTCGAGGTGTTCCATCAACTCGAACCCCTGGACCCCACAAGCCCACACACCTCGTCACAGGGCTTCGAACATTCGGGAACGCTGCTGTCCCCATACGTCACCTCCTTCCCGACGCCTTCCTCCTCTCAATTTCCGCAGCGGACGCCCACCACCGACCGCATCCCGCGGCCGACCCCTCCGACCGGCCAGCTCCAGCAGGCGCACCCCGGATACGCCCAGTTCCGCAGCCCTCACACCTCCACGGCCCTACAGGCCCAGCCCTCCGTCACCCCTCTCCACACCCAATCACCACAATCACTGCCAATGCTTGCTCAGGCCGAAAGCCCCGCCCCGCGGCGAAAAGGCAGAGGAAAACGCCACACCTCCGACTGGGTGCTGTTCGCAGCCTCCGTGGTGGCCTTCATCGCTGGCGTCGTCTTGTTGGTGTTCTGGTACGTGATCTAGGACAGCGCCACCCAAGCGAGGACCGAGAACGGGCAACGACTCTCCCCCGGCGATCGGTCGGGACCGCCGCCACCCCGCATCACGGGTTCGGGTGGCTTCAGCCTCTCCGCCGCAACAGCACGGAGGCCACAGCTCCGCCACTGAGCACGACAATCGCACCGCCGCCCCCGAAGAACGCCAAGGACTTGACGTCGACCGATGCGGTGGCTTGATCCGACCAGGCCCATCCTGGGTCCCCCGCGACCCCATCGGCCTGCTCACGCCCCGGCTCCAGCTCCGGGGCATCAGCCGGGGTTCCCTCACCCCGTACCGCGGTGTCCGCGACCGTGTACCCATGCACCGTTTCGGACCCGAGCTGCTGAAGACTCGCTTCCAGCGAATCGGCGTCCTTCGCGTCGTAATAGCTGCCACCGCCCGCTTCAGCCATACAGGACAGTTGCTGACGCACCTTGTCGCCCACACCGAAACCGACGATGTCGATCTGAGGACTCACGCCGTCCGCAACGAGGTCCCGCACCTCCCCACAGGGATCCGACGAACAGGTCTCCTCCCCGTCCGAAACGAGGATGATACGCCGCTTGCCACTGTCTCCCAGGTCCTTGGCACCTTCCTTCAGCGCATACACGATGGGCGTGCTGCTACCACGGGGATGAAACTGGTTAACCGCATTGGTCAGGACCGCTTTGTCCAGAGCCCCAACAGGATGGGCCAGCCGGGAATCTGCACAGGAACCCGATGTGCTATTCACGTCGACATCCGCCCCGTACACCCTGAGCCCGACCTCGACATCCGAGGACGCGGTGTCGAAAGCGTGAACGAGAGCATTCTTGGCGGCATCCATTTTGGTTTCACCAGACGGGTCCACGTCCTCCATCGACCCCGAGGAGTCCAGCATCAGCAACACCTTGGGCGCGACGTCATCCCCGCGCACAGCAGACATCAGGAAGCCACACACGGCAACCAGCAACAGGGCCCCGCAGGCCGCCGCCAGGCGGTGGTATCGGTTCATTGGCACACCTCCCATGTCTTTGCAACTGCGAACTTAAGCTTCGCTGCCGCAAATGTCAAGCCTCCGGGAGCGGCGCGTCAGCACCCGCAGGAGGTCACCGCCGGTCCACCATCCTCGACGAACCGCGAAGAACACCACAAACTCCACATAGATGAAAACGTGCACATCTCTTGTTCACCAGTCATCGACTTTTCAACGCCTCGGAACATTTTTCGGCACATCTCACACGGACCAACCAAGCCTCTTTCTCGCGAGAAGGACAGTGACTTTCGATGGCACCACTAAAGCGGAGCTTTAAACTTTTGACAACCATCCACTTCTATCGCCAAACTTCTAATATGACCGTACCGCTCAGGGCGCTGGACACCAGCACCAGACCGCAAAACCAAAGGAAGACCATGTCGAGGATTGAACAGATCCAGCAGCACCTACAAAGGCTCGTCGCTCTCACCCCTGACCTCGAGGGAGCACTTCTCGTCACCCTCGACGGCCTGCCCATCGCATCGGCCCTCGCAGGAGGCACGGACGAGGACCGCGTCGCCGCCATGGGCGCGGCCGCACTGGCCACCGGCACCCGCACCGTCAGCGAGCTGAAACGAGGAGAGCTGGAACAGGTTCTCGTAAAGGGCAGCGATGGCTACATCGTCCACATCGCGGCCGGCCCCGAGGCAGTCCTGATCGGTATCTCGAACGGCTACGCGAAACTCGGCATGATCCTCTTCGAAATGAAGGCGACTGCCAAGGACCTCGCTCGCGAACTCGCATGAAAACCCTGGGGGACATGACCTGTCCGGGACGGGCCATGCGCTGGACCTACTACGACGGCAGCAGTCGTCAGGTGGTGGTCACCGATGTGGAAACCCGCTTCCCGACGGGCGAATTGATCGTGTCGCAAACCGACCGGGACGGGGTGATCACGACGTGCAACGAAGCGTTCGTGATCATGTCGGGTTTCCCCAAGGAAGAACTCATCGGAGCACCCCACTCGATCCTGCGTCACCCAGACATGCCCAAAGCCGCGTACGCGGACCTGTGGTCCACCGTCCAGCAGGGAAAACGTTGGAGCGGATACGTGAAAAATCTCCGAGCCGACGGTGGCTACTACTGGGTTTATGCCACTGTGATTCCGAAGGTACGGGGCGGCGAGATCGTCGGCCACACCTCGGTGCGACGCGAACCATCACGGGACAAGGTGTCCGAAATGGAAAAGCTGTACGCAGAAATGGTGAAGGCAGAGGGTCGCTGAAATGACGTTGCAGTTCGCCATCAGTCCCGATGTGAACATTCAGAATGTCACGGACTGGTTCATTTTCAACACCAAGCTGCAGCGGATCACCGGAGAGGCCTTTCACCCGACCGCCTACACGGATTTCGCCGACCTTCACTCAGCCTTTGAAGAAAACAGGGCTGACCTCGTATATGCAAATGCAGCGGATACGGCATACCTGGTCCGGGAAAAAGGATACCTTCCCGTTGCCTGGGCCAGTGGGACGGCGAAGGAAGCCACGGTGGTGGTGTCGGCCGACAGCGAAATCCAGAAGGTCACGGATCTGACCTCCCCGCTGACCGCAGCGGCCACCGACGCCCCGGACGTCGAGAGGATCTGTCGCATTCTCCTGGAACCCGCAGACCTCGCATACCCGGATATCGAGGTCTCCCTCAGGCCGAATCCCGTGCTCGTCGCGAAAGCGGTCATGCAGGGGCAGGTGTCGGTCGGGTTCTTCCCGCAGAACGCCTACGACGAGCTGTCATCGATGGTCAAGATGCAGCTCCGGGAACTGATTCGCAGCCGAATCTACGTGGTGCGCAGCAGCCTTCTCGCCAGTCCCGGCATCGCGCATCTCGTGGAGCCGATCTGGAAGGGTCTGGAGCAGTTGAGCACCGATCCCGCCACCAAGGATCTGCTCACCGCGTTGGGTGCCCCGCAGGGCTGGGAGCGCCTGGAAAGGGAGGACACCGAATTCATGATTGACCTCATGGATGCGCTGGCCCAGGAAGGTTCCCCGAGCCGGTAGAAATAGGCAGGAACCGCACCGAAAATCCACGTGCTGCGCCTCGGGAATCCGAGGCGCAGCATCGTCGATACCGATATTGCAGCTCCGAGCACATCTCCCGGAGCTTTCCCGTGCTGCACAGCACTCACCCGCCTTGTCCTCCTTTTCAGGACCGCTTCAGGGTGACTATTGCGCCCCAGGTTTCCGACCGGGCGCAAACGAGGCGCGGCGACAATCGGAATGCCTCACACGTGTGTTCAACCTGCGAGAGCCGTTGCCCGCGCACTTTCACGTGGCAGGGTATGTGGTATCGCCGTCCCCATCGAAGCAATGAGGCCCAGGAGAAGACCATGTCTCAGCACTTCCACCGTCATCCGAACCTGTTTGTCGCCGCGGCGCTGACCGGAGGTTTACTGGTCGGCTGCAATCCGCCGCTCGCGCCGGTTCCACCTGTCACGACGCCCACGTCGATGCCGGCATCCGAGTCACCAAGTCCTAGCCCATCACCAACCTTGACTCCCAGCCCTGCCCGAAAGCCGATTCAGATTCCCGGCGCCCATCCAGGGGCCGGTGGGCCACTTCCCGACAATGCAACCCCAGCCACCGCCGTCCATCAGGATGTGGCGACGATCATCAACCCAGCGGAGAACATCGGCTGTGACTTCTCCGAGCAACACTCGTACGTTGGTTGCGGAATCGATAATTACGTCACAGACATGCCCTATGGTCGCGATCACGCAGGACCGAAGTGGTGGGTGGAGATGTCAACGAGCGATTCTCCCGGCCTGGAGGAACCCGCGATCACATCCAAGAACAAGACCCCCGCTTTCCAGAGACCAGAAACTCCCCCGCAAGTGGTGCCGTACGGCACCGTCGTCTACCACGGCGACTACACGTGCGCATCCGAACTGGCGGGCATGACCTGTTGGAACACGACCACCGGCCACGGCGCATTCATGAGCAGCATGAGCACAACGACGTTCTAGTGGCGTGGCGTTTAAATAGCTTTACGGTTTGGTGGGGCAATGGGGCATGGCGAACAAACCAGCCCCGGCCCTGCCGCTTCGTGACGGTGACCAAGCGATACTTGAGAAGGTGGTGCGTTCAAGCGCCACAACCGCAGGGGCAGCGCAGCGGGCGAGGATCGTGTTGCTGGCCTCCCAGGGAGTCGCGAATGCGTTGATCTCTGAGTTGGTGGGGGTGTCTCGACCGACGGTGAATCTGTGGCGGGGCCGCTACCTGGAACACGGTCTGGAGGGGCTGGTTGACATCCCACGTCCAGACTGATCGAAGGTGGTTGATGATGCAGCGATCATCACCGCAACGCCCAGGCCTTCCCCCTGAAGCGTCTGGGGGTGACTCACTGGTCGAGTCGACTGCTGGCTCCCCGCCTGGGGGTGCACAAGTCCACGGTCACCAAGGCCTGGAAGAAGTACAGGGGTCCGGCCATGGAAGGCCGACACGTTCACGTTCTCCACCGACCCGGAACTGGAGGCCAAGGTCACCGACATTGTAGGCCTGCATCTGAACCCGCCGGCCAACGCGATCGTGTTGTGCGTCGATGAGAAGTCCCAGATCCAGGCGTTGAACCGCACCCAGAAAGTGCTTGTGATGCAACCTGGCCACAACGAGCCAGGCAGCCACGACTACGTCCGCCATGGCACCACCACCTTGTTCGCCGCCCTGGAAATCGCCACCGGGAAGGTGACCGGGCTCTGCAAGGACCGGCACCGCCACCAAGAGTTCCTCGGTTTCCTCAAGCATGTGGCCCGTGCCTACCCGGAAGCTGGAACTACACCTGGTGATGGACAACTACGCCGCGCACAAGCGAGTCGAGGTCCGCAACTGGCTTACAGCAAACCCACGCATCAAGGTCCACTTCACCCCGACGTCGGGGTCATGGTTGAACCTGGTCGAGGTCTGGTTCGGCATCATCGAACGCCAGGCCATCCGAGGTGGTACCTTCGTCTCAGTCCGCGAGTTGATCGGCAAGATCCGCGAATTCATCAACAGCTGGAACAACCGGAAACACCCGTTCATCTGGACCAAAACCCCAGACGAAATCCTCGCCAAAATCAACCGCAAACGTAAACTCACCTCAACGCCACGCCACTAGGTGTGATGTCAAGGTAGGTCGGTCGGGTCGGTGCGATGATTCTGTTTGAGGTGTGGATTGGGGAAGGTCTCCCGTGGTGGAGTGGGTTTGTCTGGGAACCGGCGCCACAACGTAGAGGGCTTCCGGTCTCCCACACCACCGCTGTCTCCACGCCCCGGATTCGAAGGTCCCCGACAGCGGAGGCCTTCGCCCCGTCGGACGCCGACAAGGGGTGGTAGCCCCGACCTGGAACAGGGCCGCCAGGCGCGCCCGCCGCTTATCGACCACAAACCAGCGACAAGATCGAAAGATTCCGCTGCGCTCTCACCGAGGGCTGGGCGTTGAAGAAGTCCTATGGCCGTCAGAAGCCGGCCGCCTCGCAGCCCTGCCCGGTTGGGTCCACACCCACAATCACCACAGGCCCCACTCCGCGATCACAAAAGCCACACCCATCACCAGGCCGAGGCTTATTCACAGGCGGCGTGTCACCAGTGAAACTCCTAGTCGGAGAACACTTGAGGATGAATATGAATAAGCTTGGCTGAACAACCTCACTGGGCATCACCCCTGACCAACCTCAAGGCCGCCGAGTCCGAAGGCGTCCGTCCCTCAGCGATCTCACAGCGCCTCAACGACAACACCCTGCGCCCCTGACCGACGTCGTCGCACAATCATAGCCCTGATTCGATGAAACCGGACATTGAAAATATAACCGGACACATTCTGCGATCGCGACCACGCGACAAGGGTCCGAAACCCACAGAGAACTGACCAAAGGTAAACTCCCGTAGTCAGAGCCATTTAGACCGATCCAAACCCCTGGTCGCGTCTCACAGTGGGGAATTTTTCACCTTTCCGCCCAGCGTCACGCCATCCGGACTATGCTTCCCAGCGACGCTGGTTCGTCACTGGCGACCCGAAAACAAAGTGGTATTCCGGCCCCCTATCGCTGTACCCGCTTCCGTCCAACTCGAAAACAAGGAGTCGCGATGTCCAACAGCGCACAAGCCTCCGCCAAGGCGAGTTCGCTCGTCATTCGCAGCGCCATTGTCGCCGCCGTTGGCGGCCTGATCTTCGGTTTCGACACCGCCGTCATCTCTGGAGCCAACGCCGCGCTCAAAGTCCAGTTCAACCTCGACGACGGGGGCCTGGGCGCCACCGTCGCCATCGCCACCGTCGGCACCATCATCGGCGCGCTGCTCGGCGGCCGCTCCGCAGACCACTTCGGCCGCCGCAAGCTACTGTTCTTCATCGGCATCCTGTACGTGCTCGGCGCCCTCGGAACGGCTCTGGCACCCAGCCATCTGGTGCTCATGATCTTCCGATTCGTCGGCGGCGTCGGCGTCGGCCTGTCGTCAGTGTGCGCGCCGATCTACACCGCGGAGATCGCCCCGGCGAGGGTCCGCGGTCGCCTCGTCGGCCTCGTCCAGTTCAACATCGTCCTCGGCATCCTCGTGGCCTATCTGTCGAACTACATCGTCGCTCAGATCGTCCACGACCCGCAGATCGCGTGGCGTTGGATGCTCGGCGTGATGGTCGTCCCGTCGGTGCTGTTCCTCGTGTTCCTGATAGCTGTTCCCGAAACGCCACGCTGGCTCATGGCCAAAGGCCACGAGGAGAAAGCGATCGCCATCAGCCGTCGCCTCTGCAACACCGTCGAGGAGTCCGACGAGCAGATCCAGGAGATCCGCGACCAGCTCGCCGCCGCCGGGTCGCAGGCCACCTTGAGCCAGTTCTTCACGCGCCGCTACTTCAAGGTCATCGCCTTGGCGTTCTTCATCGCCATGTTCAACCAGCTCTCCGGCATCAACGCGATCCTGTACTACGCCCCCGAGGTCATGAAACAAGCGGGCGCCGACGACAACGCGGCCCTGCTCATGTCCGTCGGCGTCGGCCTGATGAACCTGGTCGCGACAATGGCCGCTTTGACCGTCATCGACCGCATCGGTCGTCGTTCCCTCATGATCGCCGGCTCCATCGGCTACCTGGTCTCGATGGGTTTCCTGACCGCTGTCATGTTCATGTTCCAAGGTCACTTCAACTCGACCTCGTCGACACTGGTGCTGATCGGCCTCCTGGTGTTCATAGCGGCGCATGCCTTCGGTCAAGGGTCGGTGATCTGGGTGTTCATCTCCGAGATCTTCCCGACGCGCGTGCGCGGCCTCGGTCAGTCCCTCGGTTCGCTGACCCACTGGATGTTCGCCGCGATCACGACCTACGCGTTCCCGCCGATCATCGGTGCTTGGGGTGGCGGCTGGGCGTTCTCCATCTTCCTGGTCTGCATGTTCGGTCAACTCGTCTGGGTGCTGACTAAGATGCCGGAAACCAAGGGCATCCCACTCGAGGAGATGGAAGACAAACTCGGCCTCAACAAGTAGCCGACCGACAAGGAGGTCTCCATGACTCAACCCAAGCCCGTCCTCTGCCTCGGCGAGGCGCTCATCGACGTCGTCATCCGCGACGACACCATGAGTGAGCACGTCGGCGGCAGCCCCCTCAATGTCGCCTGCGTCATCACCAGCCTTGGCCGGCCCGCCCTGATCGGGGCCTGGTGGGGGCGCGACGACCACGGCAAGCTGATCGAGGACTACGCCGCCGACCACGGCGTCGGGGTCGTGCCCGGCAGCGACGGAGCCGCCAAGACATCGCTCGCGTACGCCAGCCTCAACGATGCCGGCAGCGCCGAGTACGAGTTCGACCTGTCGTGGGAGGTACCGCCGCTGCCCGCCCCGGAGGCGATCGCCCACCTCCACACCGGCAGCCTCGCCGCGACCCTTGAGCCCGGCGGCACCCAGGTCCTGGAGGCGGCCCGCGCAATGTCTCAGGTCGGCACCGTCTCCTACGACCCCAACGCTCGTCCAGCGATCATGGAGTCCCCCGACAAGTCGCGCGGCCGCGTCGAGGAGCTCGTTGCGCTGGCCGATGTTGTCAAGGTCTCCGACGAGGACCTCGAGTGGCTCTACGGCAAAAGCACCCCCGTCGAGGAGGTCATGCGGCAGTGGTTGAAGCTCGGTCCGAGCCTGGTCATCGTCACCCGCGGCCCGTGGGGCATCTACGTCAAGCTCGCCTCCGCGCGCGACATGCTGGTGATCGACCCTCTCACCACTGACGTCGTCGACACCGTCGGCGCCGGCGACTCGTTCATGGGGGGCCTCATCTCGGGCCTGCTCGACGCCGACCTGCTCGGTAGCCGTGAGGCCAAGGTCCGGCTCCGGTCCGCAGGTTGGGACGACGTCATGCCGGCGCTGCACCGGGCGACGATCACGTCGGGCCTGACGGTCCAGCGCGCGGGTGCCTACGCACCGACCCATGAGGAGGTCGCTGCGGTCAAGGCCAAGGACCTGCGTCTGGCCTGACCCAGCGTCGACGGCGGGATCAGTCCTCGTCTTTCTCGGACTGGACGATCTCGCCGTCGGCGTTATTCTTTGCCCACTTCTTGCGGCCCCGCTGCACGATCAGCTGATCAGCGGGCTTGATCACCGACGGGGCCCTGCCGTCGTAGTCGTGGATGTCGAGGAACAGGCGCAGGGCGTGGAGGAACTCGTCGTGCAGCACCAGGTCGTCCAGCGACGCCCGGCTCGCCTCAAGACCGGTCCGGTGCCGAGCAGCGCCACGCTCGGAGCCCTCCACCACGACGTGCATGGCTACCGCCGCGCGGCCTTGATGAGGCCGGTCAGGTCGCCTGGGTTGATCAGCTCCGCCACCACTTCGGACAGGGGAAGGTCGGCGCTGATCTGAGCTTCTACCTCGGCGATCTCGGAGAGCTGGTTGGCGACCGTGGCGTCGCTGGTCACCTGCAGTACCAGAACTTCCCCTGGGCGAATGCCTTCGTCGTCGAGCAGCTCCGGGGAGTGGGTCGAGAGGATCACCTGCATGCTGGTCCCGCGCTGGGCCATCGCCAGCAGCGAGGCCAGCTTCTGCACGACAGCCGCGTTGAGCGAGAGTTCCGGCTCTTCCAGGAGCAGCACTCCGCCGTTGGCAGGAGAGCTGATGATGGTCCACAGGAGTCCGATCAGGCGCAAGGTACCGTCAGAGAAGTCGGTTTCGTTCTGCTCCGACGGATTCCTGCGCCAGTTACGGTATCCGGCAATCAGGTGTGGCTGTCCCGCCTTGTCCACCTCCAGCCGCAGCGTTTCGAATCCTGGAACCGCCGACTGCAGGGCACGCTCGATGCGCCGGAACCACGCCTGTCTGGTGCGGACCGGCGTCGCGTTCATGTCCGCGATCATGGAACTGCCGAATGCTCGAGGGCTCGCCCCGCCCGTTTGGGGGTAACGGATCATCTGGGGCACCAAGTGGAAGTAATTGACCTTGGCGAAGTACTCGGCGATGGGCCGGAACTCCTGGTTGGCGGAGATCTGTTCCAGATGCGTCTGGGTGAGCTGATCTGGGTCCCGGTCATCGTTGGCGTCCGGGCGGGACAGCAACTCCCTGCCGTTGCGGGTGACGATCTCGCGAACGACGATGGGGTGGTTGTGGCCGCCCTTCTTCCCCTTGATCGCCAACTCGTAGCGCCATTCATCTTCCCCGTCGCGCAGATCAACCATGATGGCGAGTTCGCCCTTGTGGTTGTTTCGGGCGAACAGGCAACGTGCCCTTGACAAGCCACCGCGCGATTCAAGGGCCGCCGCCAAACCACCGCCTTTCCGGGATATATCACCCAGGAAGCGGAAGAGATCAAGCAGATTCGACTTACCCGCTGCATTTGGTCCGACAATCAGCAGGCGATCCGCCACTGCGACGTCGAGGTTCTTGAAATTGCGCCAGTTGTGGGCAGTGACATGGGTGATCTGCATGGTTCAGTCCTTCCAGTGCACGTATCGTCTCATTGACTGCTCCCGACTCCTCACGGAACCTTTGCCTGGGAAGTAGTGACTGTGACACGCTATCTGAAGGGATGTGCTGTGCCACAGCAGCTCGATGACCTCTGCTGCTGGAGCATCATGTGGTTCAGGGTCGAGCTACATCCAGTAGCGCACCAGGTGGGGGCACCAGGTCCCGTTGAAGAAGGATCCGCGAGCGAGGGCCCTCCGCCGCGGCCATCCGGTGGCAGCCCGGGACGCGCACAACCACCCTGCACAGTGGCGCCGAATCCACATCGCTTTCTCTTCGCCGTGGGAGGATTTCCTCATGCATCCCGTCGACCCATTGATCCTGGACGAATCACCCGAGCGGGCCGGGGCCATCGCCGTCATCGACGCCCCGGGGCTCGTCACGACCGCCCTGGAACGCAGCAGCGACGTGCGGGTGTGGTGCGACGACCTGCGTGACGCGCAGGTCGTGTCCGAGATCAATCCCGGCCTGCTCGTCTCCCATCCGGGTGAGCTGCGCGGAGTGGATCTGGTGTGGGGGCATCTGCCGAAGTCCCTGGCCGCCCTGGACGAGCACTGCGCCAGCGTCCAGGGAGCCCCAGACGTGATGTTCCTCAGCGGGGCAAGGGTCAAGCACATGAACCGCTCCATGAACCAGGTGCTGGCCCGCCACTTCACAGCCGTCAACGCCAGCCTCGGACGTTGCAAGTGCCGCGTGCTGCGGGCCTGGGGACCGAACCAGCTCGAAACCGAATGGCCCAAGACCCGCAACCACCCCGATCTCGACCTGGCCCTCGTCGCCCACGGCGCCACCTTCAACGGCAACCGGATCGACGACGGCACCCGGCTCCTTCTGGAGCACCTGGATCCTAAGGAGGGGACCGCGCTGGATCTGGGGTGCGGCAACGGGGTGATCGCCGCTGTCCTGGCCCGCCGGGGACTCGAGACGACCGCGATCGACGTCTCCTGGTCGGCGGTGGCCTCCACCCGCGCCACCGCTCAGGCCAATGGTCTCGACATCGACGTCCGCTGGGCCGATGGCCTATCCGGTTTCCCCGACCACAGCTTTGACGTGATCGCCACCAATCCCCCGTTCCACCAAGGGCACGCGAAGGAGTCGGAACCCACCCTGCGGATGTTCGACGAGGCCGCCCGGGTGCTGCGTCCCGGAGGGCAGCTGTGGTGCGTGTTTAACTCCCATCTGCCGTGGCGCAGGGAGCTCACCGTCCGGGTGGGTCGGACCAGGGTCGTAGCCCAAGACCGGAACTATCAACTGACGTTTACACACCTGTGACCTGCCCACAGGAAGCACGCACGCACCACACAGGTAACACACAGATTCCCGGAGTTTTCTATCTCCTGTAGCCAACGAAGCGAACAGGAGAGCCTCATGACGAACCAGGAGAACAACCACCCGGCCCACAACACCCAGGAGGGTCTGCCCGGGAATCCCTTCCGGAACGCAGCCGGCTCCCACCAGTCCGTTTCGCGGCCCGGCCAGGCCAATTCTCAAGCCGACCAGACCAGCCCCCCGTCCGGTCAGGCGGCCTCCGGGTCCGAGCAGCCCGGCCAAGGCACCCCCACCTTCCAGCCCGCGACCACCCCCATGTCCCAAGGTCCTCACGCTCCCCAGCCCATTCAAGGCCCCCACATGGCCCACACCCCCCAGGCGACCCACGGACCTGCCCCCACCACACCCCCACTCCCCTCCGGCGTGAGCCACACGGCAGGCCCCTACTCCGCCTCGGCTCCGGTGGAGGCGCAGACCGCGACGAAGAAACCCCGGAAGGCCCGGAAAACCTTGGCGGCCTTCGTGGCCGTCGCCCTGCTGTCGGCCGGGGTGGGTGGGGGCAGCGCGATCGTCGCGAACCACTACCTGGGGGGCAACCAACCCAGCGCCATCTCGACGGCCACCACCACCCAGGTGGCACAACCCTCCGAGAACAGCCCCGACTGGACCGCGACGGCGGCCGCCATCAAGAACGCCGTGGTGGCGATCAAGGTGGAGGGCAGCAACAAGCAAGGGCAGGGTTCCGGTGTGATCATCGACGCCCAGGGCCACATCGTGACCAACAATCACGTGGTCTCCGGCGCGGGACAGGGAGCCAAACTCAGCGTCACGATCGGCGACAAGACCTACTCGGCCAAGGTCGTCGGTACCGATCCCTCCACCGACCTGGCGGTGCTGAAACTCGAGAACCCGCCGTCGAACCTGACGGTCGCGTCTTGGGGGGATTCCTCCAAGCTCAAAGTGGGGCAACCGGTGATGGCGGTCGGCAACCCGCTGGGGTTGTCCGACACGGTGACCACCGGCATCGTCTCCGCCCTGAACCGGCCCGTCACGACCCAGGCCGTCACCGACAACAACGATCTCGACAACAACATCAACAGCCAACAGGACAGCGACGTGGTGGTCACCTCCGCCATCCAGACCAACGCCGCCATCAACCCCGGCAACTCCGGTGGCGCGCTGGTGGATTCGTCCGGTGCACTGGTGGGCATCACGTCCTCCATCGCATCACTGACCTCCAACGGCTCGTCCTCCGGCCAGTCCGGCAACATCGGGATCGGTTTCGCGATCCCGTCTGCCCAGGTCAAATCCGTGGTGGAGCAGCTCATCGCCAACGGCACCGTCAAGCACCCGCAGCTGGGCATCCGGGCCAGCAACGGCACCTCCGGCACCCAACTCGGCGCCCAGGTGGAGGACATCACCCAGGGTTCGGCAGCCGCACAGGCGGGGCTGCAGAAGGGTGATCTCATCACAGCGATCGACGGCACCCCCGTGGTCGGCTCCGAATCCCTCGTGGCGCAGGTGCGCAGCCACGAGGTGGGGAAGGAGGTGACCCTGAGTGTGCTTCGAGGCAGCGAAACCCTTGAACTGAAAGTGACTCTTGGAGCTGCAAACTGAGAGGTCTTCCGACAATCGCTGCCGATCCGGCGCCGTGGTCTCCCGTCCCACTCGGGAAGGCCGCGGCGCCGGCCAGCTTTTCCCGGTGACGTGACCGACGCATCCGCAACATGGCCTAGGCTCGTCGCATGACTACCGCGCTGGGGCACCTTGTCGTGGAGGGGCTGGGATCGATTCGACGCGTCGAATTGGACCTGAGCACCGACGTCACGGTGTTCATCGGGGCCAACGGATCGGGCAAGTCGAATCTCGTCAGTGCCCTGGAGTTGGTGTCGCGCATCTGGGATGACTCCTTCCAGGAGTACCTGCGCCGCCGCGGGGGCGTGGACAATCTCCTCTTCGAGGATGAGCAGACCCGGACGGATCGCATCCTCATCACCCTCATGTCCGGGTTCGATGAGCGGGACACTCGGAATGGTTACCGGGTGGAGCTCAGCCCCGACGAGGTGACCGGTTCGGGTCTGGCAGAGCTGCACGAATGGTTGCTCTTCCAGGCGGGACACGAGCGGCACCGCCCTTACGAGGAGAACCTGGGTTTCGGTTCCCGGAGCCGGGTTCGTGACATCACCGAGTCGGCGGGCTCCGGGAAGTTGCAGAAGTTCGCCAGGTATGTGCGTCCCATCCTGGAGGGTTGTCGCGTTTTTCACTTCGACGACGTCTCTGGTAACGCACCCGTGAAAGGATGGTCGACGGTCGGTGACGACCTGACCCTGCGTTCCGATGCAGAGAACATCGCCGCCTATCTCCACAGGGTCAGCCGGGAACACCCCGGGCACTACAGACGGATCGTGGCGGCCATCCGGCGCGTCACTCCTTTCTTCGACGACTTCGTTCTCCAACCCGATCCCTCGGAACGAATCCGGCTGCGTTGGAAGCAGCGGGGTCTGGACCGCACCTTCCTGGCACGTGAAGCCAGCGGTGGCACGCTGCGTTTCATCTGCCTGGCCACCCTGCTGCTAGGACCGGATCTTCCCGCGACGGTGGTCCTGGACGAGCCCGAGCTCGGGCTTCACCCGGCAGCGATCGACCTGCTCGCAGAGATGGCCCGTGTCGCGGGACGCAACGGCCACAGGGTCCTCCTGGCCACCCAGTCGGTGCCACTGGTGTCACACTTCGACCTGGGCGAGATCGTCGTCCTCGACAGAGTCGACGGCGCCACGGAGGCCTCACGCCCCGATGAGGCGTTCCTCACGGCTTTCCTGGAGAACTACTCCACGGGCAACCTGTGGGAGATGAATCTCCTCGGGGGACGCCCCACGAAAGAGGGGTGAATCCCGTGTAACAGGTCTTCATCCTCGTCGAGGGCCAGACGGAGGAGGTCATCGTCAATGACGTACTCGCCCCGTCTGCCCGGGCCCGTGGTTTCGCGCTCACGCCTACCGTGGTCATCACCTCGGCCACTCCCACCGGCGTTCATCGCGGAGGCGGGGGGTGGAGGCAGTACGACATCAGGCTCCGCAGCCTGCTCGGGGCGAGCCACGCCCACCGGGTCGGCCTCCTCATTGACTACTACCAGTATCCTCAGGGAGCTCCGGGATACGGAACCGAGGGAAGCGACACCCAGCGTCAACGGGATCTCATGCACGCCCTGCGCACCCACTACCCTGATTCCCGGTTCCGTCCTCTCGTCGTGCTGCACGAGATCGAGGCACTCGTTCTGGCGGCCATCGACGCTGGGAAGGGCGACGATCTGCTTCCCGCCAAGGGGCTCGCAGGTCTTCGGCGCGACATCACCCGGGCCGGCGGGCCCGAGCAGGTCGACCACGGCCCTGCCACCTCGCCATCGAAGCGGCTCAGGAAGGCGGACCCGAACTACATCAAGACCGTCACCGGCCCTCTGCTGATCGCCGAAGCGGGGCTCGGCCCGGTCCTGAACCGCTGCCCCACGTTCGCGGACTGGTGGCAGGATCTGCTGTCCTGACCCTGAAAACCGGTTGAGCCGGGTCGTGGGGCTCGGTTCAACCGGCTTTGGGTTGAAACGACCCGTCGCGCTGTGATTCGGATACCCTCGACGCCATGCGCGCCCGTTTGATCGCCCTGAACCCGGAGCCCGTCGACCTGCCCTTCGACGCTGCCTGGCAGCCGCGGCCCTTCGGTCACGTCGCCCACACCGTCGTCGAAACCGACGATCCGGAGCAGCTGCGTCTGCGACTCCTGGAGGTCGCTTCGGGCGGGGTGGTCACGGGTCCCCTCGCCGAGGAGCCGGCGCGTCTGGTGATGATGGATGTGGATTCCACCTTGACCACGACGGAGGCCATCGACCTGCTGGCGGAGCACACCGGCACCGGGGAGCTCGTCGCCTCGATCACGGAACGGGCGATGCGCGGTGAGTTGGATTTCGCGGAGTCGCTGCGGGAGAGGGTCGCGACGTTGCGGGGACTGCCGGTGCGGGTTTTCGACGAGGTCCTGCCCCGCATCACCTTGTCACCGGGCGCGCGGGAGCTCGTCGCCGCTCTGCACGGGGCCGGGGTGAGGGTGGGGGTCACCTCGGGCGGGTTCACTGCGCTCGTGGCTCCCCTGGCCGAGGAGTTGGGCCTTGATTTCTTCAACGCCAACGAGTTGGAGATCCGCGACAAGACGCTCACGGGCCGGGTGATTGGAACGGTGGTGGATCGCGACCAGAAGGCCCGCGATCTCACCCGGTTCGCCGCGACGGCGCAGGTGCCGTTGGAGCATGCGGTGGCGGTGGGTGACGGCGCCAACGATCTGGGGATGCTCGCCGCGGCTGGGCTCGGTGTGGCTTACCGGGCGAAGCCGGTGGCTGCTGCCCGGGCCGATGCGGTGATCGCCTTTCCCCGGCTCGACGCGGTGACGGCCTTGGCCCTGCCGTGAAGAGCACTGCGGGCAAGGTGGCACCTGGCTGGGCTGCCCTCTGGCAAAGCCGATACGCTTGCTGTGCATCCAAGTGCAGGTTTTCCAAGGAGGGAATATGTCAGGTCGGATTCACAACGAGGGTTTCCGCTCCAAGTTGATGTCCGCTGAGGACGCAGCCGCTCTGGTTGAGAACGGCTGGAACATCGGTTTCTCGGGCTTCACCGGGGCCGGGTACCCCAAGGAGTTCCCCAAGGCCCTCGCCGCGCGCATCGATGCCGCGCACGAGAAGGGGGAGGAATTCCGCATCGGCATGTGGACCGGGGCCTCGACAGCACCTGAGCTCGATGGTGCGCTGGCCCGCACGGGTGGCGTCGCGTTCCGTGCGCCCTACCAGTCCGATCCCGAGATGCGCACCGCGATCAACAAGGGCATCACGAATTACTGCGACATCCATCTCTCGCACATGGGGATGCAGGTGTCGCAGGGCTTCCTGGGTCCGCTGCACCTCGCCGTCGTCGAGGCCACCGCGATCACCGAGGACGGCGACATCGTGCCCTCCTCCTCGGTCGGTCTGAACCGCACCTATCTCGAACAGGCCGACAAGGTCATCATCGAGGTCAACTCGTGGCAGTCCGAGGACCTGTTCGGCATGCACGACATCTACTACCCCATCGGTGTCCTGCCTCCGAACCGTGGTGCGCTTCCCATCACCAGCACGGGCGACCGGATCGGTGACAAGGTGCTCAAGGTGGACGCCGACAAGGTGGTGGCGGTCGTCGAAACCAATGCCGCGGACCGCAACACACCGTTCAAGCCCCTCGACGACGATTCCCGGGCGATCGCGGGCTACCTGCTGGACTTCCTGACCAACGAGGTCAAGCACGGCAGGCTGCCCGAGAATCTGCTGCCGTTGCAGTCGGGTGTGGGCAACATCGCCAACGCGGTGCTTGCGGGTCTGCTGGAGGGTCCGTTCGAGAACCTCACCTCCTACACCGAGGTGATCCAGGACGGCATGGTCGACCTGATCGATGCCGGGAAGGTCACCGTCGCTTCTGGTACCGCTTTCTCGCTGTCCCCGGAGGCCGCGGAGCGGATGAACGAGAAGGCCGGGTTCTACCGCGACCACATCATCCTGCGCCCGATGGATGTCTCCAACCATCCCGAGGTGATCCGCCGCATGGGTGTCATCGCCTGCAACGGCATGATCGAGGCCGACATCTACGGCAACGTGAACTCCACCCACGTCATGGGTTCGCGCATGATGAACGGCATCGGTGGTTCCGGTGATTTCACCCGCAACGGCTACTTCTCCTCGTTCGTGACCCCGTCGACGGCGAAGGGCGGCGCGATCTCCGCGATCGTCCCGATGGTCAGCCACGTCGACCACACCGAACACGACGTGGACGTCATCATCACCGAGCAGGGACTCGCGGATCTGCGTGGCCTGGCCCCACGTCAGCGCGCCCAGGCGATCATCGAGAACTGCGCCCACCCGGACTTCAGGGAGCCGCTGCGCGAGTACGTGAAGCTGGCGGCGACGAAGGCCAACGGCCAGCAGACCCCGCACGACCTGGCGACGGCCCTCAACTGGCACGTGCGTTTCCTGGAGACCGGCTCCATGAAGTGACGCCCCGATCCTGAACGCCACAGATTCCTCGTCCCTCTCGTGCATGAAGCGCAGCGGAAAACCGGTTCAACGTCATGTGACGACGTCGAGCCGTCGAATCCCTACGGCTCACGCACGAGGGGGACGGATGTGATGGCGGGGACGGTAATTCGCACACGGAGCAGCGCAATTCGTGCGCGGGATGATTGGGTTCAGGTTCCCAGCTGGTAGGTGCGGTGCCGTTGCCAGCGACCGGTTCCGGGCGGCGGGCCGCTCCACAGTTCGACGGTGGTGCAGACCTGGCGGATCGGTAGTTTGCTGAGCACCTCGGCCTCCGCCGCCTTCAACTCGGCCAGGGGCGCGCGTTTGCCGATGGTGACGTGCGGTACGGCCCTCTCGGGAACGGCCCCGAAGGCGGGGTATTCGGGGAAGACCTCACGGATCCGGGTGACGAGATTCGTCAACACCGCCGCCTCGCTGGGCACGAGATACACCGAATCCGTGCCGAACCATGCGGTGCTGGTGAAATCGATGTAGAACCGCCCGAACTCGCGCAGCACGTCGATCAGGGCGTCGTCGTCCTCCATCGACAGGTTGGTGGTGAACGGGTACAGCAGGTTGAGATGCGCCGACACCCCGTCGGCGGCTGACGGATCGAGACGCTCACGCAGGGTCTGCAACACCGGTTCCGTGTCCGAACATTTCAGCATCAGCGCTGATTGCCGGCGCACCAGATGAGGTTTACGGGCGGCTTGCATGAAGACATCTTATGTTTCTCACAGCATTTGCGTGGCATTGGGCAGAGGCGAGTCGCGATGCGGGCAGTTCCCGGCTGTCCGCGGGATCGTGGAAGACTTGGGGACCGTGAGCATCCAGGAGTACTGCCGCCAGTTGAACACCGACCTCGTGGCCCTGCGCCGCGAACTCCACCAGATCCCTGAGGTGGGCCTCCACCTGCCCCTGACCCAGGCCAGGATCCTGAAGGCCCTCGAGGGATTGCCGTTGGAGATCACGCTGGGAAGGTCGCTGAGCAGCATCGTCGCGGTGCTGCGCGGCACCGCCCCGGGCGGGGGCGAACGCCCCGTGGTGCTGCTGCGCGGCGACATGGACGCGTTGCCCGTGAAGGAACTGTCGGGCGAACCCTTCGCCTCGACGAACGGAAATATGCACGCCTGCGGCCACGACCTGCACATGTCGCTGCTGGTGGGGGCGGTCAAGGCCCTCGTCGCGCACCGCGACGAACTGGCCGGGGACGTGATCTTCCAGTTCCAGCCGGGCGAGGAAAGCGTCAACGGTTGCCTCCACATGCTGAACGAGGGTCTCCTCGACGTCGCAGGACGGCGCCCCGAGGCCGCCTGGGCCATTCACGTGTGGGCGGGCCTCGATCCCCTCGGCACCTTCTCCACCAAACCCGGCCCGGTGATGGCCAGCACCGACGAAATCAAGGTGCGGGTGGTCGGGCGCGGCGGACACGGTTCCGCCCCACACCTGGCCGCCGATCCGGTCCCCGCGATGGCGGAAATGATCACCGCCACCCACGCCATGGTGACCAGGCGGTTCAGCATCTTCGATCCGGTGGTGGTCAGCGTCGGTCGGGTCCAGGCCGGCACCGCCGCGAACGTGCTTCCGGAAGAGGCCTTCTTCGACGCCACGATGCGCACCTTCTCCGATGCCTCCCGGACGCGCCTGAAGCAGCTGTGGCCGGAGCTGCTGGAGGGCATCGCCCGCGCCCACGGCGTCGGGGTGGAGATCGAGGTGGTGGAACAGTACCCCGTCACCGTCAACGACGACGATGCCGCCGATCACGTCGCCGACGTGGTCCAGGAGCTGTTCGGCGAACACCGGCACGTCCGCTGGAGCGAACCACTGGCCGCGGCCGAGGACTTCTCCCGCATCCTGGAGACCGCGCCCGGCTGCTTCATCGGGTTGTCGGCCTGCCTGCCGGAGCTGGATCCGGCCACAGCCCCGATGAATCACTCCGCCTACTGCCGGTTCGACGACTCGGTGGTCGTCGACGGTGCCGCCCTGCTGGCCGAACTGGCCCACAGGCACCTCGCGCCCTCCGCCCAGTAGTCTGGTCGGTGATGACCACCCAGCCGACACCTCCCACACCCGCCCCACATCCCCCGGCGGGTCCCGCTCCTCAGGACGCCACGGTTTCCCGCCGGGTCACGGGCGATCCCCGCCCCCATGGAGCCGCTACCGCCGCCCCACCCGCCCCGAAGGAGATCGCGACGCTGCCGCCACTACCGGTGCTGCGTCAGGACGTGCCGCTGTCGGAGCGCACAGGAGAACCCCCGCGTCCGTGGAGCGTGCTGGTGGGCTTGGTGCTGTTCTGTCTGGCCGCCGCCGCCGTGACCGGGGTCTACGCGCGTCACTGGTGGCTCGCCGTGTTTCCCACCACGTATCCGTCGTCGGCTCATCTGGTCCAGTGGGTGGCCCCCGACCCCGGGAAGTGGTTGTCGCTGACCCTGGAGGGGGTGCTGGCGCTCGTCCTGGTGCTGGTCGCGGGCGCCTGCGCCGTCGCCGGCTACCAGGCGTGGATCGGCTGGAACTGGGCGCGGATCATCTCGATCACGGCGCTGGCCCTGACGGGGGTCGCGGTTCTGCTGTTCGACCTGTGGGCCCTGGTCGCGGTCGTCCTGGCCCTGCTCGGCACGGTGTGCGTGTTCCTGCCCGAGACGACCCGCTACTTCCGGTATTTCGAGGCCCATCGGGCGAAGCGGGAGGAAACCTACCGGAACCCGACGAGCATCTTCTACGGTCGCCTGCCGCGCTTCCGCTAGCAGCGGAGGGATCACGACGAGGAACCGGTCACAGTGAAGCCGGTTGAGTCGGGTCGCACCACAAGCAGACCGCCTCAACCGGCTTCCGGATGGGGCTCCAGGCCTGCTCAACCGGCCTGGAACCCCCGTGATAAGGATTACTTGGATGCGAGGACCTCGCCCTTAGGCCAGGTCTGCTTGATGAAGTCCTTGACCTGCTGGCTGTGCAGCAGCTCGTCGAGCTTCTTCACACCCTGGTTGGCGTTGTCCTCACGCCACACGAGAATGTTGGCGTAGGGATTGTTCTCCACCTGCTCGACCAGCAGCGCATTGCTGGTGTCCAGGTTGGCGCTGAGAATGAAGTTGGAGTTCACGAAGACCAGGTCGAAGCCCGGGTCACTCAGCAGCTGCACGTTAATCTCGGGCTGGTTCTCTTTGAACTCGAGGCCGCGGGGATTCTGCTCGGCGGTCAGGTTGAGAACGGTGGAGTCCTTGGTGAGATTCTTCAGCAGGCCGGCCTGCTCCAGAAGTTTGAGGGCGCGGTACTGATTCGTCACGTCGCTGTTGATGGCGACGACCCCGCCGTCGGGCACCGTGGACAGGTCAGTGTGTTTTTTGGAGAACACGGACAGAGGCTCGATGTGGACTCCCTCACCGTGGGAGAACTTGTAGCCCTTCTCCTTCATCTCGGTTTCCAGGTAGGGCAGGTGCTGGAAGTAGTTGGCATCCAGGGAACCGTCGCTCAGGGATGAGTTCGGGAGCACGTAGTCGTCGAACTCCGTGATCTCGATGTCGATCCCGGCATCCGCGGCGAGATTGTCGCGGACGTACTCGAGGATCTTGGCGTGCGGCACGGGGCTGGCCCCGACCTTCACCTTGGCCTTATCCGACGATGTGCCGCCACCGCAGGCGGCCAGCATCAGGGTCGCGGCCAACAAGGCCGCCAGCAGGGACAGGTGTTTACGCATGATGGCTGCGTCCTTTCCGGGCCAACCACGAGTTGGCCGCTGTTGTCACGGTGCGTCGGTTCCTTTTCAGCGGTGATCGACGCGACGGATCACCACATCTCCCAACACCTGAATGAGCTGAACCATTCCCACGAGGATCGCGATGGTGATCAGCTGCACGGATGTCTCGAAACGCTGGTAACCATAGTTGTAGGCGAGACGCCCGAGGCCACCGCCACCGATCAGTCCCGCCATGGCGGAGTAGCCGACCAGCGTGACCACCGTCGTGGTGACGGCTGCCACCAGCGACGGCGCAGCTTCCGGCAGCAGCACCTTGGTGACGGTCTGCATCCGGGTGGAACCCATGGCGTGGGCGGCATCCACCTTGCCAGGGTGGACGTCTCGCAGCGCTGATTCCACGAGCCGAGCGAAGAACGGCACGGCACCTATGGTCAGCGACACGCAGGCCGCGATCGGCCCCACCGACGATCCGGTGAGCCACCGGGTGAAGGGGATGAGGCTCAGCATGAGGATGGCGTAGGGAATGGAACGGGTGATGTTGGCGATGGTGGACAAGATGACTGAAAGCCCCGGATTCGCCACGATCCCGCCGCGCTGGGTGACGAACAGCACCACGCCGAGCGGCAGCCCCAGGACAACGGTGGCAACGCTGGAGATGCCGACCATGATGAGGGTTTCGTAGATCGCGGGTATGAGGGCCCGGACGATGTCGTCGAGGCTCAGTTCGAGGAGGGTCATCGGCCGGCTCCGTTCAGCTCGGATGTGGGGGTGCGTTTGGCATCGGCGCCGAGTTGACGCAGGTATCCCACCACTGCGTCGGGGTCGGTTCCGTCCGGCACCCGGAGTCTCAGATGGCTGAAGGTGATTCCGGCCAGGTGTTCGACGCTGCCCGCGACGATCGGGATCGTCACCCCGAAATGCTGCGATGTGAGTGCGACCACGGGACGGTCGGCGGTGCTGCCGGATGCGAGCACATCGATGAGCCGTCCGCCGTTTTCGACGCAGGGGTCGTGGGGCGGGATTCCCAGCAGCGCCTGCGACAACGATCCGTCGAGGGTGCGGATCACCTCGGTGAGCGGCCCGGATTCGACGATCCGCCCCGCCTCCAGCAGCGAGACGGAATCGCAGATGCGTTTGACCACGTGCATCTCGTGGGTGATCACCAGAACGGCCAAATCGAGTTGGGAGCGCAGATCGAGGATCAGGTCGAGGATCTCGTCGGTGGTGCGGGGATCGAGGGCGGAGGTGGGTTCGTCGCACAGGAGCACGGCGGGTTTGGTCGCCAGTGCCCGCGCGATACCGACCCGCTGCCGCTGCCCGCCCGACAGTTGCGCCGGGTAGGCGTTCGCCGCGTCCGCCAGCCCGACGAGCTCCAGCAGGTCGAGGGCACGCTCCCGGGCGGAGGCCCGGCGTCCCTGGATCTCCAGGGGGTAGGTGACGTTGCGCCACACCGTGCGGGAGTCGAATAGGTTCGCGTTCTGGAACACCAAGCCCAGGCTCCGGCGGGCGTTGCGCAGCGCGGTTGAATGGACCTTGGTCAGTTCCACGCCGCCGATTTCGATGCTTCCCGAGGTGGGGCGATCCAGCATGGCGAGACAACGCACGAGGGTGGATTTTCCGGCCCCGGAGTGACCGATGATGCCGTGGACGCTGCCCTCGGGAACGGTCAAGGAGACGCCGTCGAGGGCGCGCACCTTGCGTCCGGATTGGTGATAGACCTTGTGCAGGTCGGTTACGGTGATCAAGAACCCTCCTGGATGGTTGGCGTGCTCCTCAGGGGCCGACACATTGCATCAACCCGAAAGACCCCACATAAATTCCTGCACCGTCGCCACTGCCCGGTTCGACGGTGTGTTCAGGCCCGCACGGCTGCGGCGACATCATCGAAAATGTCGCGGTCCAGTACGGCACCGATCCGGCGGACGTCGTCGGGGTCGATGCGGATGATCCGGTTGATCCGCACCTCGCTGGGACGTCGCTGGGGGTCCCACTCCCCCGTCCCGATGTCCATCCAGCGCCGTCCGCTGCGAGCCTCCTGGACGGCGTCGCGGTCGTGGTCCTTGGAGGTCAGCAGCAGCCCGAGCAGCCACTCGTGGTCGCGACCGATGATCAGCACGGGGCGGTCCTTGCCCTCCCTGTGGTCCTCCTCGTAGGGCACCCAAGTCCAGACCACCTCACCCGGGTCGGCCTCCTTCCCGGGGGCCGGGGAATAGGTGATCCTGGGGGTGCCCTTGAAATCGCCGGGATACTCGCGGCGTCCCGATCCCCCGGTGCGGCGGGAGTCGTTCGGACGCCGCCCCGCGCTGCTGGATGTCCCCGTGGTGTGCCTCCTCGTGCTGCGGCTCCGTCGCGATCTGTTCACGTCGGGTCTGAACTGGGCCAGAAGGTCGCGAAAGATCCGTGACAGCAGGTCACCCAGCCAGTTGCTCATGGATTGAGCCTAGAGGGTCCGCACACGAGCTGCGGGCGCGCGGGGAAGGTGTTGTGGAAATGACGTCACATCACAGGAGAAATCGACTGTGAATTCCGCGGGTGTCCTCTGTGAGAGAGGCCCGCGCCCGTCCGATGGGGGGGTTCGGGCGGGCGCGGGCGTCCTTGGGTCCCGGCTAGCCGGGAGCCGGTGTCGCGGTCCGCTGCCCAGATGGGGGGAACAGGCTACGTCTCCTGCGCTCCGGCGAGACATACGTTACCGCACTCACGGTTCACAAGGAAGCCAATCGCCCCGCGCGTTAACCGTGAATAATCCTTTTGGCCTCGCCGCGTTAACCGCGATTAATCTTTCCTGCCATCTCTTTGGTCCCCCACCCGGCATTCACCTTCGTCAAGGACGCGTTTCATACCTTCGTCAGTGGCGGATTTCGTACGTCGGAGGTGGTCAGCGTCACGGCCGGATCACCGCTCCGGCTCCAAACAGCGGGCTTGACGCCGGCACCACGACCTCCCGGTCGCCATCGGAACCACCGCGGAATCCTGGTGACGCCCGAATCTTGGACGACCACCAGCGCCCATCGAGACCTTCTGCACCCGGTCACCATCCCCACGTCAATCGTTCCACCTCCCGGCCTCTTCCCGTGGGATCACCACCCGAATGGCATGATTGCCACCATGTCTGATGCACCCCTGACCGGTACCGTCGCCCTGCTCAGCGACGCCCCCCTCGAGGAACTCATCGGAGTCGTGGAGGTGCTCGCCCAGGAAGGAGTGGCGAACCTGTCGATGCCCGTCGACTCCGCGTCCCTCGAAGAACTCGTGGCTCTGTACGGTCAACGGATCAGGATCGGCGTGCACGGAGCGGTGAAAGCCCCTGCAACGCTGGCGACACAAGGGGCCGATTTCATCCTCCCGGACTTCGTGACCTCAGATATCGCAACCATCGCGGAAGCGCTCGCGCTCGCCTGTTACGCCACC
This sequence comes from Arachnia propionica, assembly GCF_037055325.1. Lineage (NCBI taxonomy): Bacteria > Bacillati > Actinomycetota > Actinomycetes > Propionibacteriales > Propionibacteriaceae > Arachnia > Arachnia propionica. The sequence goes on from NZ_CP146373.1 coordinate 2,529,809, forward strand.
GCCATGACCCCCACCGAGGTAGCAACCGCCCTGACGATGCCCGTCACCGGTGTGCAGCTGCGTCCCGCAGAGGTCGTGGGACCCACCATGGCCGAGCACCTGCAACACATGGGACTGATCGATAAGACGATACCGAGAGGCGGGTTGATCCCCTTCACGGCCAAGCAGTGGCTGAGCGCAGGGGCTCCCGCGGTGTGTGTAGGCAGACACCTGATCGGTGACGCCCTCAAAGGAGGAGACCTGGCAGCCCTCCGCGACCGCTGCCGCAACCTCCGGAACTAGGTCGCGCCACAGTCGTCGGAGCCGCATTCAGCGGGGCTCGAGGAGTCCCGACGACCTTCCCTCACATCCCGCGACGCGGTTTCGGATCGCCTCCATGACGCGGCTGCGGACCCTGTGGCGGTTCCTCATCACGCAGCCTGACCTGAGTGATCTCCGAGTCCGTGAAATCGTCCCAGTCCTCCCCGGGAGAACGCGGTTCGGGTGGCACGACGCTCTCACCTTCACGGAACCAGCCGGTCGGCATGGTCCGCGTCTCCTGCTGGGACACGACCCCCTCAGCGGCATCAGAGCGAAAAGCCTGGTCGCCTTCGGAGGTGAACCGCACCTCGGTCTGATCATTGAGTCCGAGCTCTGGCTCAGATTCCATCGCATCCTCCGGGAGCTCGTCGTCGAGCAGCTCCCCGTCACCGATCAACCCGAGCGTCCCCTCGTCGGCCTCCCTGCGTCGGGATCGGACGATGAGGGCGAGCACCACCAGGGCGGCTGCCGCGACGGTGACAACCCCTCCCCCGATGAGCAGCCACAGCAGGGAATCGCCGCGACTCTCGCTCTGCGCAGTCCCCGCAGACGGCGTCCCAGAGCCGACGGGGCCTCGCGTGCTGGCCGTCGGCGAAGGAGGCGGCGGAACAGTTTCCTGCGCGCTCTCCCCCTCGGTTGGAGTCGGACTGCTCTCGGCGACGGGGGCCTCAATGGTGATCTTTTTCTCAGCCGACCCCGCCGGCAGACCGGCGGCACCGGCGAAGGTTGCGACCAACTTCCCCTCCCCCACCGTGGCACTTGCTGGGATCTCCACGGAGCCGTCGAAGTTTCCATTCGCATCGGTTTGGAGGGTGTAGTCGGACAGCGCGGCGCCGTCGTAGGAGAAACTCACCAGCGCGCCCGAGACCGGCCCACCCGTGGCGGCCTTGACGCTGCCCATCACCCTGACGATGTCCCCCGGGGTCGCACTCGCCGGCTCGGCCTCCAAGGTGACCGCGGTTGCACTCTGGTTCGCAAACTCAATCCGCGAATTCTGTGCCGTTGGGGCGTGCTGGGCGTCCCCGGCATAGGTGATGACGAGCTCCTGGGGGCCTGAAATCTTGTCAGCCGGAACGTTGAACTCCATAACGAAAGCGCCATTGCCTCCGCTGACAACGGTTTGCAGCGGCTGCCCCGCGACGCTGGCTGTCAGCTGCCCACCGCCCACACCCTGTCCGGAACTGTCCAGCAGGAGCCCCTGCACCTTGACATGACCTGTGGTGTCCACGGCAACGTTGCTCTGGATCTGCGTGGGGGCCGGGTCCGCCCGGGCGTTGAGACCCGGCAGAACCAAGGCCAGCAAGGTCGCCAGCAGCAGGCTCAGAGCCGTTCGTCTCGCCCGCAAGGTCGGTGAACTCATTCGGTTTTCCTTTTCAGGAGGGTCTTGTGCAGATTACCGGGAAGGGTCACAGGGTGTCATGGCGCCTGTACCACCAACGCCGGACCGTGGGGTGAGTGTTCTGCCGCGGGCTCACGCCCACTCACCCCCCAACAGCTGCCGACACCCCGTCGCCAAGCCTGCCTTCCAGCCTACCGTCTGCCAGCACCATCCCAGAAGCCGCATTGAGGTGATGGGATGACGTGAACTTTCGGACATGGGATGATACTTCCGACACTCAGTTCAGCTGTGCACCGTTTGTACAAACCGCAACCACAACCTATCCTGAGAGAAGTTCAGGTATTTCTAAGAAATGAGGGGATCCATGGCAAAGGCACGCCGCGCCTTCCTGGAGGAGGACGACTACGACGTCCTCGACATCACCCCTTCCGCCGTCACTTCCCCACGACGGGAGGCAAAGCGACCGCGCATCCTCGGCAGGGTACTGGCCCCCATCGCGCTGTCAGGCCTGGTTGTCGCAGGCTCCTTCGCAATAGCGAGCAGAGGAAACTCCGACAAGGCCGCCGCCCCAAGCTACGAAACCACTGACCTCGGCGTGAGCCGCGGAGGAGAACGCGCTCCCCTGGCCTCGGCATCCCCATCTGGTGATACCGAAACCAGCGCCCCGGCCCCGCTGCCGACTCCGACCGAAACCCCCGAGGCAACGCCAACGGAGACCGCAACCCCCACCGAGGAAGCCACCGCATCTGCTTCCCCGACCAAGACCTTCGACCCCTCCGAACTCGGAGAAAAAACAGGCGAGATGTACATCGCATCCTCGGCCAACGTGCGCACCGGACCTGGATCCGATTACGACGTACGAACCACGCTCGATGCGGGGCTGGCCGTGACGGTAACGAACGTCACCTCGAACGGCTGGCAGCAGATCTCCTACAAAGGCCGCGCAGGCTGGGTGAAGTCCGATCTGCTCACCTCCAAGAAACCTGAGACCCCGTCCGCCTCTCCCTCCAGCGAATCCGGTGGCTCCGGGTCCGGCGGAGGCGCTTCCTCCGGCGGCACCTGCTCGTCCTCCTCGGCGAAGAGCATCGAATCCGGACTCACCTCGAAGTCGATCTCCGTGCTCCACGCCGTCTGCGCAGCCTTCCCGGACGTGAAGTCCTACGGTGGCTACCGCAATGATTCCGGATACCACGGCCAGGGCCGGGCCATCGACGTCATGGTCTCCGGCGACCGGGCCTGGGAAATCGCTCGCTGGCTTCGCGAGAACGCCAAGAGCCTCGGTGTCATCGAGGTCATCCACGCCCAGAAAATCTGGACCACGCAGCGTTCCTCCGAAGGCTGGCGCTCCATGTCGGACCGCGGGTCGGCCACCGCGAACCACTACGACCACGTCCACATCTCCGTCGGCGGCTGACGAACACCCTGGCCTCCCCTCGGGGAGAAGGCACTACACATCCGCCCCGCGGGGAGCTGCCCCAACCACCCGCGCGTGCTTGCCCCGCGCGGCCCGAGACAGCAGGCGCCCTGTCGCTTAGGAGACCCCGTTGAACTCGTAGAGTCGCCACGCCGCACCTCGACCATCGCGCCACTCACGCTTCAGGGTCGCAACCCCGGAGCCGTCCTCATGGATTCCCGGGTACCGCAGCGCCACCGCGTCGGCGGTTGAGAACGCAGGGTCGATCACGAGAGCGTAGCGGACCCTCCCGTCGACAGGGTTGCTCAGCTTCTCCTCGAAATCCCGGTCCGGGGTGATGACGAACTGCTTGGGGTTCCTACTGGCCAAGACGATGGGGAAGGAGTAGGCGACATCCGTGATCACGCTGCCCTCGGGCAGATCCAGGGAGTCGAGATAGGCCGCCACCTGATCCTGCATGACGTACTGGCCACCCTGGGCGACCGAAAGAACCAGACTCTCCTCCCGAGCCAGTCGGGAATCCAGTGATGCCCACCACGCAAGAGGAAGGGGAGCAAGGACGGCAATCAGCACCGTCCAAGCCGTGACCTTCCGAAACGTCAGGCGCTCTTCTCCCCCTCGCAGGGCGGCCAAAATGTATCCGGCCATCACCACCCCCCAGGGAATCGCCATGAGCTGGAATCGGAGCCATCCGAAGGACGATCCGCTCATGAAGGCCAACTCGTCGAAGGCCAGGATTCCCCCCAGGACGGCGGCGGATCCGAGCACACCGGCATCTCGTCGCAGTACAGCGACCACCATGGCGATGATCACGAACAGGAGTGCAAAGGGTGCTACTGCGAACAACTGGGCGGCCAGGTAGGCCAGGATCCCCTCGAGGTTTCCGCCCGTGACGTTGTCGATGGCCTCCCGGGCGCTGGTGACCTGCGCCGTGTTCCCGTACAGCGACGTGTAGGTCGCGAACCACGACCCCGCCACCAGACGCGAGGCCAGCGCCCACGCCCCGAAGGAGGCCGCGAAGGGCCCCCCGACCAGGAAACAGTCCAGCAGGAAGATCGTCTTGGCTCGCCGCCCGCCTCTGGAGCGCCACAGGCTGACGCCAAAGACGATGAGCACGGTGGCAAGCGCAGCCGCCACCGCTTCGTAACGCACCAGATAGGCCAGGCCGAGTCCGAAGCCGGCGTGCGCGAGGTGCCAGGGATCATCCTTCCGGAGCCAACGCGTCAGATGCAACGTCGTGTAGAGAGCAATCGCCAGGAACATGGATTCGCTGGCCCCCGTGGCGGCTGAGAGCAGGATGAGTGGCTGGATGGCCAGGATGCCCGTCAGAACCATCCCGGCACCTCGCCCCACCCCGAAAAGAGTGAGAAGCCGGCGGGCGAACACCATCGCCATAGCGCCACAGATTGCCGAGACGATGACCCCGGCAAACGCCTTGGAGGCCAGCACGGGGATCAGGGGCGAGAGAAGGAGCAGGGGAATCACCGCCAGCGAGGGCAACGGATTCCAGACGAACCCGATGGCCGCCAGGTGGGGATCCCGACTGAAAACCACGTAGTAGCCGTTGGCGACCCGGCTCATGGAGTCGGGAAAGATGATGTTCTGGCTGGTCAGCCAGGCCCCGACCCCTAGGTAAAGCAACAACGCGAGAATGGCCACGATCCAGTCGTCGGATATCCGCAGACGCCCATCCTTCCCGTCCTTCATCTTCATACCCTTCATCACGCACCCCCCGGATCAGAAGCCGCCTGGCTGGGTTCTCCCCCGAGCGGCGGTGGGCTGGTTTTCGTATGAAGGCCGTGTGTCGTCTTCTCCCAGTAGGAGGGGTTACGAATCAGCTGCACGACGGCCTTGACCGCGGCAACCCACATCAGCAGCCAGTACGCGGGCACCAGCAGCGCGGGCACCAGCAGGTCGGGACGTTCCATGACACGAGCCACGTACAGGCTCATGTATGTGACGAGGAGGTTGCCCACCACCATGCACATCAACCCCAGGTGGTAGATCCCAGGCGGGAACAGCCCGGCCACGATCGGGGACTGGGATGTGAACCAGATCAGGGTGAGAATCCAGAACACACCGTTGAGGACGCTGAGCAGAGGGGTTCCGGCGATGAAGATGACCATGTCCGCCACGGCCCGCCATCCGAGCTGCCTGGTGACCAGGCGCGGCGATCGCATGTGCACCAGGAAGGTTTGCAGATAGCCCTTGTACCAGCGGCTCCGCTGCCGAACCCAGTTGATCAGGTCCGGGTTGGCCTCCTCAAGAGTCGTGGAATCGAGCACGCCGACCCGGTATCCGGCCCTGTGCAAGCGGAGTCCCAGGTCGGCATCCTCGGTGACGTTCCACGGATCCCATGCCCCGACGGCCTTGAGCGCCATCACCCGGAAATGATTGGACGTGCCCCCGAGCGGAATCGGGGCGGAGATCCCCACCAGACCGGGAAGCATATTGCCGAACCATGCGCCGTAATCCAGCGTGAACCAGCGTGTCAACAGGTTCTGCCGCGAGTTGTAGAAACCCAGACGTGCCTGCACACATGCATAGTCCGTCCCCAGTCTGTCCAGGGCCAGGACGGCTTTGCGCAGCTGGAGCGGATCGGGCCGGTCCTCCGCATCGAAGATCGTGCACAGCGTCCCGCGCGCGGTCAGGAGACCGTAGTTGCAGGCCTTCGGTTTCGTCTGGGGTTCGGCCTTGGGAACCTGGATCACGGTCAGGTGCGCCCGGGGGCGCAGCCTGCTGGCTGCAGCAATGGTCTCGGTGTCATCAGCCTCCAGCAGAAGCCGAATGTCCAGCTTTTCCCTGGGATATTCGATGCGTTCCAGGGCCTCGACCAGTTCCTCAATCAACGGCTCCTTGAAAACCGGGACAAGCACCGTGTAGACGGGAAGCTGAGCATCAGGGAAAGCCCGGGCATCTTCGTCCGTGATCTTCACCATTCGCTCTCCCCGGGCACCGTGCCTGAAGAGCAGAAACCGGAACCCGAGTGCCCAGATGTAGGAAGCAGTCGCCAACGCCACCAGCACCACAGCGGTGATCCACGGCAGAAAAATCAGACCGACCAGGAACAGCACCACGACGGAGACGAGAATCCCCCGCTGCCACCGGGCCAGAACACTGTGCGCGGAATACGCGGGAGAACGATATTCCAAAGCATGACAGGCCACGTCCAAGACTTGCTCCGGAGCCACCAGGTTCGAATCCGGAAATGGCGCCGGCACCTCTTCGGCTCGGGCGATCGCTCTTCTGCCCGGTGCATGTTTGACCGACCGGGACGTCACAGAATCACCCCGATCCGCGAAAGGACGATGACGAGAACCAGCGCCACACCCACAGTGACGTAACGCGAGACTGGGATGTGGATCAGCTGATCAGAGGGAGCCCATCCACGACGGAACAAAACCGTGCCAACAACGCTCACCCACACGATGGCAACAACGATCAGGGCGATCAGGCGAGCCGGTGGAGGCAGCAACCACGCCAGAGCGGGCAGAGCTGCAGGGCACACCCACATCATGGCCCGGGTACCACTCACTATCAGCATGCACGTCGCCAGACAGAGGAGCCAGGCAATGGTGACGACCGTCGGATTACCGGCAGTTGGCCACTGCCGGAGCACCCAGATCCCCGCTCCAAACAGGATGACCGCGAGGATCAGATCGACCTCCCGATCGTCGATCCTGGGCTGTGTGCGACGAACGCAGAGCAGGACCTCGGCAACCAGCAGCGATATCAACCAGCCGATCCACAGCTCTGGCAACGCGGATGAATCTGGAATCGCCGCCGCAATCAACACCCCACACAGAAATAAGAAGACTGCATGTTCCCTTATTCCATACAGCGCGGCGATCACCCCGGGTCCTCTTCCCTGAAATTTTGTCACCTTGTTTACGGCTCCACCCATTGACGCGACGACCTCCTATGACGCTTTGGACACGACGTGAGGAATACGCTTCGCCTTCGACCGGAAGAAAGAAAACAGCCACGCCGCACGACTGATCAACAGTCGCTCCCGGTCCACTACGAAGGTAATACTCCTCGCAACCAGTGGTTAGGGCGCATCAAACGGGGGGATGCGACCATGATCATCATAACCATAATCCCCCACGAACCAAGGGACCTAGATTTCCCTAACCAAAGGCATTCAATGCCCTGACCAAAGGACATATATTTCATTGGCCGAAAGTATCGCCTCCGCCCGAATCACCCTTCGACAAGTCACGCAGGAAAACCAGCGCCTGGTGAGCGTCGCCGACGGATAGATCCCCCTGAATTCGCGGCTCCATTACGAATTCCTCGGGCTATTGAAAGCCTATCGGGCGACATGAATGCGGTATTTTCACCATCATTTTCCCACAGCGAAACACGCCGGTCACGACGCCGGGTCACGGTCACAGAAGCGTACGATCGCCCGGTCTGGCGCTCCACAGCGGGGCGAGATTTCCACAACAGGACCTAAGCTGGTGCCATGATCAAGCCGGTTGACGCCACCACCACTGCTGCCTGGGATGAGCTGGACGAGCTCGCCGACAATGCCGAACTGGATCTTCGCAGAGCTTTCGCCGACGACCCGGAGCGGGCCGCCCGTTTCACGCACACCGTCGGGGACCTGCACGTCGATCTGTCGAAAAACCTCATCAACGACGACGTCGTAGCGGCGCTGCTGCGGCTCGCAGAACAGACCGACGTAGCTGGCCGCCGGGATGCAATGTTTCGCGGCGAGCACATCAACATCACCGAGGACCGTGCGGTGCTGCACACCGCACTTCGGCTGCCTCGCAACGCGGAATTGACGGTTGACGGGCAGGACGTGGTGGCAGATGTCCACGACGTGTTGGAGAAGATGTTCGCCTTTGCCGACAAGGTGCGTTCTGGCGAGTGGGTGGGGGTCACGGGCAAACCGATCCGCACCGTAGTCAACATCGGCATCGGTGGTTCCGATCTCGGACCGGCGATGGTCTACGAGGCACTGCTGCCGTACAAGCAGCAGGGCCTGGAGTGCCGGTTCATCTCAAACATCGATCCGACCGACTGTTTCGTCAAGACCGCGGACCTGGATCCCGAAACCACGCTTTTCATCGTCGCGTCCAAGACCTTCACCACCCTGGAGACCCTCACCAATGCACGCATGGCCCGCACCTGGTTGCTGGATGCACTGGTCGCCGCAGGTTCCATCGAGGACACCGAACAGGCGCGCCGGGACGCGATCGCACAACACTTCGTGGCTGTGTCCACCGCGCTGGACAAGGTGGCAGAGTTCGGCATCGACCCGGCCAACGCCTTCGGGTTCTGGAACTGGGTGGGTGGCCGCTATTCCGTGGGGTCGGCTGTCGGCCTGCCGGTGGCGATCGCGATCGGTCCCGACGGTTTCCGTGACTTCCTGGCCGGTTTTCACACCGTCGACCAGCACTTCTGCACAACCGATCCGGCACACAACGTGCCGCTGCTGATGGGGTTGTTGAACATCTGGTACGTCAACTTCCTGGGCGCCACCAGTCACGCGGTGCTGCCCTACGCCCAGTACCTTCACCGGTTCGCCGCCTACCTGCAGCAGCTGACGATGGAGTCGAACGGCAAATCGGTGCGCTGGGATGGTTCTCCGGTGACGTGCGAGACGGGCGAGGTGTTCTGGGGCGAACCCGGCACCAACGGTCAGCACGCCTTCTACCAGCTGATCCACCAGGGCACCCAGCTGATCCCCGCCGACTTCATCGCGGTCGCTAATCCGCCGCACGCGATCAAGGATGGCGACGTGGATGTGCACGGAATGCTCCTGGCGAACTTCTTCGCCCAGACTGCGGCGCTGGCCTTCGGGAAGACCGAGGAACAGGTGCGCGAGGAGGGGACGCCAGAAGAAATCGTGCCGGCACGGGTGTTCTCCGGGAACCGGCCCACCACCTCGATCCTGGCGCCCGCACTGACGCCGTCGGTGATCGGACAGCTGATCGCGCTGTACGAGCACATCACGTTCGTGCAGGGAATCGTGTGGGGCATCGACTCCTTCGACCAGTGGGGCGTCGAGCTCGGCAAGAAGCTGGCCCTGGAGATCGCGCCAGCGGTCTTCGGCGACACCCACGCCCTGGCCGCGCAAGACGCATCCACCCGGGCGCTGGTGTCCTGGTATCTGGAAAACCGGCGATGAGCTCCAAAAAGAAGGCGGGCAAACCGCGTCGTCGCCGCCTGGAAGTGGCGGCGGCCATAGCCCTGAGCGTCACGCTCGGCCCGATCCTGTCCGGGGTTTTCATGGTGGCCTCGGGCAGCGCCGACCGGATCTACAGGACGGGCGACGACATCCCAGCCCGGGATGTCATCATGGTGCTGGGCGCCAAAGCCGACCCCGGACGCCCGTCGGGGTTCCTGACGGCCCGCCTGAATGTCGCCATCGAGCTTTTCACATCGGGCAGGGGCAAGGTGATCCTCGTCACGGGAGCCAACACTGCGGAGAGCAATTACGAGACCCAGGTGATGGAAGACTACCTCGTCGCTCAGGGTATCCCCGCGGGCAGGATCGTGCAGGACATCGCCGGCTATGACACCTATGACTCCTGCATCCGGGCCCGCGACGTGTTCGGGGTGCGGGAGATGACGGTGGTCTCTCAGACCTACCATCTGCCGCGCACGATAACCACCTGCCGGGCTCTGGGGGTCGACGCCATCGGGGTGGGTGACCTGACGGCCCAGCGGAACTGGCCTGCGCTTTACCTCCACGGGGAGCTGCGCGAGTTCCCGGCGTACGTGAAGATGCAACTCGATCTGCTGCGCGGGGCCAAGGCGACGCAGTCACCGCCGAGCACCGCCATCCAGGACGCGCTGAAGAACAACTGAGAAGGATCTACTGCCGTCCCGCACGGAATGCCGTGAGATCTCCCTTCTTGCTGCAGACAATCAGCAGATCCCCCACAATTCTGTATGTGGTGTAGTCCCCGACAAAAATGGGGTCTGCTGCTTGGCCCGTCACCATATCAACGAGGTGAAAGGCGCTCTCCTCTTTCTCATACTCATAGAATGCGACAATCTGCCCCTTTCCCGAACGATGCGCAGCTTGTTCGGCGGACGCCGCTTCACACATACTGCCCGTTTCTTTGGGCCAAGCAGCTTTCTCACGAATCTTTATTTCTTTGTTGTTTACCGTGATGGTTTTACACGACTCTTTGCTTGGCAGGGAGTACACAGCCGGAGCCCATGAAGCGTCCCCATCCTTGAACCATTTGCTTGCCTGATCAAGAGTGAAGGTCGTGGGGGACCAGGGGTAGCTTGAAGGCCGCCTGTCCTCGTCAAAGTCAAAAGTTTCCTTGGGCGTGCCGTCAAAATCATAGAGAACAGTCTTTGTCAAACGACCGGTAGCGTTCAGCGAAGTTTCACCGAAGGCGAACCATCCGTCGTCCAGCGCTTCTGGTGTTCTGAGTCCACTTCCTTCGAGAGGTTTTGCATTCCCGTTCTCGAGATCTATGACAAAATATTTGTGGCCATCGCTATAGGAGTTTGTTCCGTTACTCATGGCGAGCACATGGTTTTTCACTTCCTCGCTCAACCATACATGCACAGGATTGGTCGCCGGGACAGTATTTTCCCATTTCTTGCTCGTCAGAGACTCCCACATTGTGCATGTCGTCTTGATGCAGGCGATCACGCCTTTCTTCGATGCGGCAGTCGTAGCTCCGGCACCCCAGGGCGCTGTGACATGCTCGCGAGTGTTGATATCGATCAGAGTGTTCTGGACGATGAGCCAGTTTCCCCAGACAGACGTACCCCACTCGTCGTATCCTTCGACCGTTTCCTGCCAGAGCTGTTCAGGCCTTCCATCACCTAGCTTGAAGACCGTAATTGTGGTAGACCCAGTAGTGCTGCTGTCGGTTATGTGAATGAGTTTGTCATCCACGACCATGATGTACGGACTCTTGTCATGGCTTGGGGATTCCAGATTCCACACCTTCTCGTGGCCTTCAAACCATGCACTCGACCACACCCTGCTGTGGTTCATGCCACCCTGGTCGTTCTTGTTTTGCAGCAGGAAAGACGCTCCGACGGCACCTCCTGTAATCAGGACGACCGCCAACGCAATCAACGAAACTACCAGCCCAGCTCTTCTCTTCTTCTGAGGAGGAGCGCCCCAATGTCCAGAAACGTTCTGTGGGGGAACAGGTCCAGGCACAAAGCTGTTTCCAGGACCACACGGGTATTGGCCAACAGCATACGTTCCTGCCGACGGCAGGGGCGGCATGTGCGCAGACTGATTCGGATTGCAGTCTCTGTGAGGAGTCGGGGGCTGCTGCGGCACTGTCATGCCATTTATAGTTACATGACGGCGGTTCAACCACGATCAGGTTTCCACCAGAAAACGTAAATGCTGTGACTGGGATTCTCGGGTGGCCAGGGCCGGGGTCGAACCGGCGACCTTTCACTTTTCAGGCGAACGCTACTACCAACTGAGCTACCTGGCCGGTGGGTGGCCTGTAGCTCACCCAGCGACCCCGACGGGACTCGAACCCGCGACCTCCGCCGTGACAGGGCGGCGCGCTAACCAACTGCGCCACGGGGCCAATTTCTTGACCTGCTGGCTCTCACCAGCCCGGGTAACTCTAGCGGCACTCCCCGGTTTTGGGAAATCGGGATTTTCACCGCTCTGCAACCCGGTTCAGGGGCTCCACACAGGAGTCTCCCTGGCATCCCCAACGGGATTCGAACCCGTGTTGCCGCCGTGAAAGGGCGGAGTCCTAGGCCGCTAGACGATGGGGACCGGCCCCGAGAAGAATAGTGGCGATCCGCCGCGCGGGCAAGCCAGCCTGCCCAACACCATCCATGGACCAGCGGTTGCCCTCGAGGTGGTCGCTGTCTCCGGTTGGTTGGTCTGGCCGAACCACTGACCCGCCGTGTCCCGGGAGTAGCCTTGTTCTTCGTGAGCAGGAGAGTCGCCACCCCGATGTGCCCGTTGCGTCCCGGCGACCCCTGCGGATTGTGCGTTCCCGGGGCTGACGGACCCCACAACTGCCCGACGGTACGCCTCGTGTTGGAAGACCCCGAGATGCGGGAGATGTGGCTGGCGAAGAAAGCCGAGAAACGCGCCGCTGCCACGTGACCGCAGGGCCCGCGCCTCGCCGCCGACGAGCGCGGGACCTCCGGATCACGTCGCTGAAAGCCTGACGGCGGACGTCGCGATCCGACTCAACCACTTTTGCGTAAAACGGCTTCGACGTGACCTCGCTCACGGTCGGCCCACCCGGCTTCAGGAAACACGATCCACACCTGGGGTACCACCGCATTCAGCGATACCCCAGGCACAGCTCTGGATTCAGGCCGGGCAGGAGGTGCCATCAGCTGGGGCCTCGCCGGTGGCGAAATATTTCACCACCGCCTCATCGACGCATGTGCTCTTCCCCGCGAAGGCAACCGCATGCCCCGAGCCCTCCCAGGTGAGCAGCGTGGCGGAGTCGAGCTGCTTGGCCATGGCAACGGAGTTGTCGTGTGGGGTGACGGGGTCAACCGTGGCTCCGATCACCAGAATGGGACCGGCCCCCTTGGCAGTCAGTGTGAGATTGGGCGCGGAATCCGCGCTCCAGTACTCACACATTGGGAGCGTCCCGAGATTGGCAGCAAACACCGGGGCCTCCGCCGCTTTGTCGGAAACTCCCTTCTCGGCGACCTCGATACCCCGGTCGGGGCGGTCGACGCAGAAGATGGCGGAGGAAGCGTAAGTCCTTGTCGTCCACCCATTCCCATCATGACCGGTCATGATGCCGAAGTACGTGAGCATCTCCGCTCCGTCACCATCCATGGCGCGCTGAAGGGCGGTCGCCAGCTGCGGATAGGTCGACTCGGCGCCGTACAGCGCCGCCCCAAGGCCGAGAGTCGCCACCGACTGCGTGAGCTTCCGCTCCCCCACGGCCACGGGGGTCGCGTCGAGGCCCTTGAGGAAGGCATCGATGCGGCTGAGCACGGCATCGCGATCCTCACCGAGGGAACAGGACGCCTCCCCCGCACACCACTCGGCAAAACGCTGCAACGCCTTCTCAAAACCCCCAACGCCCAGCAGGGGCGAGGAGGGAACGGAAATGTCAACGGCGGAGTCGAGAACCAGATGTCCGGAACGCTCCGGGAACAGCTCCGCATAGGTCGCACCGACGAAGGTGCCATACGACCACCCGAGATAGTTCAGTTTCTCCGCACCGAGAAGATGCCGCAGCAGGTCGAGGTCGCGGACGTTCTCGATGGTGCTCAGGTGATCCAGCAGCTCACCCGAGGCGTCCCGGCACTGCCTGGCGAAAGCCTTCCACCCTTCCCGCTTCACCTGCTCCTCAGTCTCGTCATCGGGGGTGCTGTCGGACAGGAAGGCAGCGTCCGTCTGTTCCGTGGTGCCGCATTCCACGTGGGTGGATTCCCCCACCCCCCGCGGATCCCAACCAACCAGGTCGTAGCCGGGAACGACATCGACGGGCAGACCCTGGATGGTGGGACGCGCTGATACACCGGGCCCGCCGGGGTTGAAGAACAACGGCCCCTTCGACGGATTCGCCGATGGTTTCCGCGTCAACGCGATGTCCAACGACGCCTTTCCCGGATTCTCCCAGTCGAGTGGCACCTTCATCGTCGCGCACTCAACACCCTCGCCACACGCCTCCCACGTGATCGTTTGCTGCGCATATGCCGAAAAGTCATCACCCACAGCGGCGGGCAGTGTCACCGATGGCGTACCGCTGCCCTTGTAGCCGAGCTGGCGATCCATGTTCTGCCCCTCCACGGCAGGCCAGGTCTCATGTTCCGAGACGGGCGTGTCCGGCGCCCCGGGCTGTCCCTTGGGCTGTGTGGTTGACGCCACCGAAGAGGTCGGCGAGGGGGACAGTGGGGCCGGGTACGTGGTCGACGAGGACGGCGACACCTCCGGCGACACGACGCCGGAGGCCACCTCCGAGGGCGACGTGGTACCGCTGGTCACCGGGGACGAGCTTCCGTTGCTCCCCGCAGCGTCGCAGGCGACCAACGACACAGTGGTCGCAATGGCCGCCAAACCCGCCAGGGACCGTAGCGAAAAGAGTTTTCTCATGACTTCTCCTTGCCGGGCCAACTGGCCCGGTAGCCTGCGTTGAAAGCCGGCAGCCCTCACGAGCCTCTCCCTGCCGCCAGCCACTCGGAACGTTACGAGAACCCGCGGCCCCACGCCATCGCATTTTCCCCTGGGAACCCCCTGAATTCCCAGCCGACAACCCTGTGCAGCCAGCCCCAGTCAGCCGTAGGTGGCGAGCCAGCGTCGGGTCTCGTCGAAGAAACGGTGGCGCGGCTCCTCCAGCGACAACACCAGGTCGTGCCTGCCGCCGTGGACGCGGATGAGGGTGACGTGGTCGCCGAGCTGCGGGGCCCGCGCAGCCAAGGCGTCGACGTCGAGAACCACATCCGCGCGGTGCATGTCGTTGTTCCAGGTGCGGGAGGGGTCGCTGCGATCGCTGATCAGCATCAGCACCGGGACCTCGATCCCGAGGCCAGCTGCCACCGCCGCGTGGCCGCGCATCACCGCCGACATCCAACCGACCCGGGGCAGGAAGGCCGGATCCCCTTTGAGGTTGTGGTTGTAGCGCCACTGCCCCTCCTCGTCGGCGGAGATGGAGCGGCGGTAGAGACCCAGTTCGGGCAGGGGAAGCGCTCGGGTCGGGGAGAGCGTCCCCACCGCACCGAAGGCTGCGGCCAGAGCGGGACGCCACGCCTGAAGGCTCGGCAACTCGAGCCATGGCGAGTTCAGCACCACGGCATCCACCACCCCGGGGCGGTCGCGAACGAACAGCGAGACCACCAATCCACCCATCGAGTGCCCCAACAGCACCACCTGATCGTGTCCTTCGGTGCGGATCACCTCGACGGCGGCATCCAACTCCTGGTGGTACTCGGCGAGATCGGCGGTGTAGCCGGCGAGCTGCCCGTCCCGCAGCGACCTGCCGTAGCGGCGTAGATCGAGGGCGTAGAAGTCGTACCCCCAGCTCTCGAAGGCCTCAGCCAGATGGGTCTGGAAGAAGTAGTCGCTCCACCCGTGGACGTACAACACGGCACGGGAACCGCTTGGATCGGAGCGCCGAACAAGCGTGGCGACCACCTCGTGATCCGGCTCGCCCTGGTACTTCTGCGCCCCGGGCAGGGGGATGTCGAGCTGGCGGTAGCCCGGCAGCTCGACATCCGGGATCCAAGGAATCACCGATAGCAATCAGCGATGCGGATACTCGTCCTCGGCGTCGTCGTCAGTGTTGTACTGCTCCGCGAGGTCTGCGTACGCATCTGGAATGTCGGTGGTCTCCCGGGACTGGTACTTCTCGCCTCGGAGTTCACGCTCCAGAGATGCGAAATCGGTGTCCACGGAGCGATATTTCAAATCGCGGGCCACCTTCGTCTGCTTCGCCTTTGCACGGCCGCGCCCCATATGGGTCGACCCCCTCGTTCAATCATCGCGGGCTTGCCGCGGAATCTGTCAGTAACTCGTGACTACGAGCCTACCGGAGTCAGCCACCATGCTCAAAGCATCCCGCCGGGTAGGCTGACTGAACAGACTGCCACGACCCGAGGAGAGCCGATGGAAAAGATCATCTACACCCTCACAGACGAAGCCCCCGGACTGGCCACACGCTCACTGCTCCCAGTACTCCAGGCCTACGGGCGTCTGGCCGGCATCGGCATCGAAGGATGCGACATCTCCCTGGCCGCCCGCATCCTGGCGCGTTTCCCTGATTTTCTACCCGATGACAAGCGGGTTTCCGACACCTTGGATGAGCTCGGGGAACTGACGAGAGACCCCTCGGCCACCATCATCAAACTGCCCAACATCTCCGCCTCGGTGCCGCAACTGAAGGCAGCCATCGCGGAACTCCGGGCCAAGGATTTTCCCCTGCCCGAGTACCCGGAAGAACCCACCACCTCGGAGGAGCAGGAGGTCCGATCCCGCTACGACCGAATCAAGGGATCTGCCGTAAACCCTGTACTACGCGAAGGCAATTCCGACCGCCGCGCACCCGAGTCCGTGAAGAGACATGCGCAGGCCAATCCGCACCGGATGGGCGTCTGGGAACCGGATTCACGGACCCGTGTCGCAACCATGGCCTCCGGCGACTTCCACCACAACGAGCAGTCGGTGGTGCTGGCGGGCGGCGACGTGCTCACCATCCGCCACGTCGACGGTGACGGGACCGTCACCGTCCTGCGGGACGGCCTGGAATCGCTTCCCGGGGAGGTCGTGGACGCCACTGTCATGCGCGCGACGGCGCTCGACGACTTCCTGGCCGAGCAGGTCGCGGCGGCGAAGCGGGAGGGCCTGCTGTTCTCCGTGCACCTGAAGGCCACCATGATGAAGGTGTCCGACCCGATCATCTTCGGCCACGTCGTGAAGGCCTTCATTGGCCCCGTCCTGGAACGCCACGGCGATGCCCTGGCTGCCGCAGGCCTGTCCCCCGACGAAGGCCTGGGAGCGATCCTCGCGGGCCTGGAGAAGTTACCGGACGGCAAGGAGATCCGGGCCGAGATCGACACTGCCCTGGCAGCAGGACCCGCCCTGGCAATGGTCGACTCCACCCGGGGCATCACCAACCTGCACGTCCCCTCCGACGTGATCGTCGACGCCTCCATGCCCGCCATGATCCGCGCCTCCGGTCACATGTGGGGCCCCGACGGCGCGGAGGCCGACACCCTCGCGGTGCTGCCCGACTCCTCCTACGCCGGTGTCTACCAGGCCGTGATCGACGACTGCCGCGCCCACGGCGCCTACGACCCGCGCACCATGGGCACCGTCCCCAACGTCGGGCTGATGGCACAGCAGGCCGAGGAGTACGGCTCCCACGACAAGACCTTCCACGTCGAGCACGACGGTCGCATTGAGGTCGTGAATTCAGCCGGGGACGTGCTGCTGCATCACGACGTCGCTGCGGGCGACATCTGGCGGGCCTGCCACACCAAGGACGCCGCCATCCGCGACTGGGTGGGGTTGGCCGTGACCCGGGCCCGCGCAACCGGCTGGCCCACCGTGTTCTGGCTGGATGAGACCCGCGCCCACGACCGCAACCTGCTGCTCAAGGTGAAGACGTACCTGACCGACCACGAAATCGACGACCTGGACATCCGCGTCCTGCCTCCCGTCGAGGCCACCCGGTTCACTGTCGAACGCATCCGTCGGGGCGAGAACACCATCTCGGTGACCGGCAACGTCCTGCGCGACTATCTCACCGACCTGTTCCCCATCCTGGAGCTGGGAACCTCGGCGAAGATGCTCTCGATCGTGCCGCTGATGGCCGGTGGCGGGTTGTTCGAGACCGGCGCGGGCGGCTCTGCCCCGAAGCATGTGCAGCAACTGCTTGCGGAGAACTACCTGCGCTGGGACTCGCTGGGTGAGTTCCTGGCGTTGGCCGCCTCGCTGGAACACCTCGCATCCACGGGCAACACCCGGGCGGGCGTGCTGGCCGCCACTCTCGATCGCGCAAACGGACGCTATCTGGCCGAGGACAAGTCGCCGACGCGACGGCTGGGCGGCACCGACAACCGCGGATCGCACTACTGGCTGGCCCGGTTTTGGGCAGAAGAACTGGCCGCCCAGCGCGAGAACACCGGCCTGGCGGTGGCCTTCGAACCCATCGCGAGGGCCCTCGCAGAAAGCGAGGATGCGATCGTCTCGGAGCTGATCGCGGTGCAGGGAGCCTCCGTCGACATCGGGGGCTACTACCTGCCCGACGAAGCCCTCGCGTCGGCGGTGATGCGCCCCTCCCCCACCTTCAACGCCATCATCGACGGCATCTGAAAGGCGCCAGGCAAGGAATGGTTTTGACACGACCGGCTCAATGACACCTGCGAGGCCGGTTCACCCACCTTCCACCTCCACGGAAAGCCGGGTGATGGGGTCAGGCCAGTTCGGCGACGCCGGGGCCGTCGTGGGCCTCGATGCGTCCCAGCACCCAGGCGTCAATTCCCCGCGACCCCAGCAGCGCGGCGGCTGTGTCCACGCTGGTCTCGGGCAGGATCGCGACCATGCCAACACCCATGTTGAGGGTGGCCTCGATGTCGGCCTGCGAGACCCGACCCACCTGCTGCACGAGCCGAAAGATCGCGGGCGGAGTCCAGGAGTCGCGTTCCAGCCGGGCCCTCCGGCCCGCCGGGATCACGCGCGCCAGATTGTTGGCCAGCCCACCGCCCGTGATGTGGCTGAAGGCGTGGCATTCCACCTCGCGGATCAGCGCGAGGACGTCGAGGGCGTAGACCCTGGTCGGGGTCAGCAGCTCCTCACCGAGGGTGCGGCCCAGTTCGTCGACGTGCCTGTCCAGCCGCCAACCGGCCTGTTCCAGCAGCACGTGCCGCACCAGTGAGTAGCCGTTGGAGTGCAGCCCGGAGGAGGCCATCGCCAGCACCACGTCGCCGGTCTCGACGCGGTCGGCACCGAGGATGGCGTCGCGTTCCACGACCCCGGTGGTCGCGCCCGCGACGTCGTACTCATTCGGGCCGAGCAGCCCGGGGTGTTCGGCGGTCTCCCCGCCGACCAGGGAGCAGCCCGCCGCGACACAGGCGTCGGCGATGCCCGAGACGATGGCGGCGATCCGTTCGGGAACCACCTTGCCGCAGGCGATGTAGTCGGTGACGAACAGCGGTTCGGCGCCGCAGACCACCAGGTCGTCGACGAGCATGCCGACCAGGTCGAAACCGATGGTGTCGTGGCGGTCGAGGGCCTGAGCGATGGCGACCTTCGTGCCCACCCCGTCGGTGGAGGTCGCCAGCACCGGATGGGTGTATCCCTTCAACGCCGAGGCGTCGAAAAACCCGGCGAAACCGCCGAGCCCGCCCAGCACCTCGGGTCGGCGGGTGCGGGCCACGGATGCCTTCATGAGTTCGACGGCGCGGTCACCGGCCTCGATGTCGACTCCGGCGGCGGCGTAGGCGGACTGGCTCATTTCTCCTCCAGGTGAAGCAGCTCGGCCTGGTCCTTCGGGACCGCTATCGGATAGCGGCCGTCGAAGCAGGCACGGCAGAGTTCGGCGGCGGGACGATGGGTGGCCTCGGTGAGGGCGTCGAGGGAGATGTAGCCCAGGGAATCGGCCCCCAGCGACCGGCAGATCTCGTCGACCCTCAGCCCGGGCGCGATGAGCTCGGCGCGGGTGGCGAAGTCGATGCCGTAGAAGCAGGGCCACTCCACGGGCGGCGAGGAGATGCGCACGTGCACCTGCTTCGCCCCGGCCTCGCGGAGCATGCGCACCAGGGCCCGTTGGGTGTTGCCGCGGACGATGGAGTCGTCGACCACCACGAGTCGTTTGCCCGCGATGACCTCCTTCAACGGGTTCAGTTTCAACCGGATGCCGAGCTGCCGGATGGTCTGACTGGGTTGGATGAACGTGCGACCCACGTAGGCGTTCTTCACCAGTCCGAGGCCGAACGGGATTCCGGAGGCCTCCGCGTATCCGACGGCTGAGGGAGTGCCGGAGTCGGGGGTGGGGATCACCAGGTCGGCCTCGACGGGGTGTTCGCGGGCGAGGATACGACCGATCTCGACACGGGTGGCGTGGACGCTGCGCCCCGCGATGGTGGTGTCGGGGCGGGCCAGATAGACGTACTCGAACAGGCAGCCCTTCGGTGTGGCCTCGGCGAAACGCCGGCTGCGCAGACCTGCCTCGTCGATGGCGATGAATTCGCCGGGCTCCACCTCCCGGACGAAACTGGCCCCCACGATGTCCAGGGCGGCGGTCTCGGAGGCCACCACCCAGCCGGTGGCGAGCCTCCCCAGGACGAGGGGACGCACGCCCTGCGGGTCGCGGGCGGCAAACAGCGTCGTCTCGTTGATGAAGGTCAGGCAGAAGGCCCCCCGCAGCCTGGGCAGCACCGTCATGGCGACCTGTTCGATCGGTTCGGTTCCGAACGAGGCCATGAGCGCGGTCACCAGCGAGGTGTCGTTGGTGGAGTCCATGGTCTTCTTCTCGGGGACCCGCTGGTCGGGGTCGAGTTCGCGAAGCCAGGCCTCCAGCTCGTGGGTGTTGGTGAGGTTGCCGTTGTGGGCCAGCGCCAGGCCGCCGTTGCGGGTGGCGCGGAAGGTCGGCTGGGCGTTGTGCCACACGGACGCGCCGGTGGTGGAGTAGCGGGTGTGGCCGATGCCGAGCCTTCCGCGCAGGGAGGTGAGGGTGGCCTCGTCGAAGACCTGGGAGACCAGCCCCATGTCCTTGAACACGGTGATCCGTTTCCCCGTGGAGACCGCGATGCCGGCGGATTCCTGGCCGCGGTGTTGGAGAGCGAAGAGCCCGTAGTAGGTCAGCTGGGCCACGTCCTCGGATGGGGCAAAGACCCCGAAGACACCACAGGCGTCCTTCGGGCCGTGGTCGATGGGATCGAGATCGAGAGACAGTCGGCCATCAGGTCGGAGCACCGGCTCAGCTTATCGCGGGTTCGTCAGTAACCCACATCACCGAGAACGCCCCCGAACGAGGCCCTGGGCCGACAAGCCGGACCACAGCCACTCATCCCCAGCCCCACGACCCGGCAGGGTTCCAGGCACTTTGCCGGAATCCCGCGCCCTATCTGATCCGGATGCCAAACAGCTTCTGCATCACACGAGTGACCTGTTCCCCAAAAGTTGACATCCGCTCGGCATGCTGGCGATAGCCTCATATTTTTGAATCAGGTCGGCACAGGGTCGGCCAAAGAAAAAAGGAGCAACAATGTCCGACATGAATTTCCTGAAGGAAGTCGCTGATCACGAGCTCTCGCAGTCCGAGAAAACCCAGGCTGGCGGCCTCTGGACCGTCCCGGGTACCCGCACCATCGGCGCTGTCTGCACCATTTCTTGGGAGTGCCACGGCTTCATTTGCGGCTGGCGCTAGTGACCCAGCGAAATGACTCTACCGACGGTGGGGTGTGAGAGCATTCTCATCCCCACCGTCACTCACCATCACACAGGAGCCTATTCATGCAATCGACAGTTTACGCAGCATTTCCGGAACTGAACTCTGCCGAGGTCGACGCACTTCTGCATAAAAATCGCGCCGCCGATGCGCTGGCCGACCTCATGTCGCGGACCACGGGGGCGACCGCGGTCACGTGCTGCCCACCGGAACTGCTCCAGCAGGCTCTTGAGCTGCTGCCCACCACGGACTCCCCGGAACCCATCCCCTTCTTCGAGGCAACCCTGGCGGTAGCGCACGAGGATCTGGCTTGCCTCCTCGGCCAGCTGAGAGACCATGAGCTCCTGTCGCATCCCCACGACACGCTGCGTTCCGTCCTCACGGCAACGGTCTCGCAGATGCAGAATGTCCTGCTCAGGGCGCAGATCCAGCTCGCCTCGGAACACCGGCTCCCCGATGACCAGATCACGTGCCGAACGGCCGAATACACACGCCTGTCCACCTTCCTGGCTTCCAAGCACGGTCTGCGGCTGTTCCAGGAACGCTTCCCGGTTGCCGTGCACATCGCACGCAACATCGTGCGTCGTCGCACCGATTTCATTCTCCAACTGCTCGATCACACAGCATCAGATCTACCATTTCTCCACGAACTCGGAGTCGGGAACGACGTCAAGGTCGCCAACATCTCCTTGGGTGAAGGAGATTCTCACCACGGAAAATCCGTTTCCATTCTGACGTTCTCCGACAAATCCAGGGTCGTGTACAAGCCGAGATCCTTGGCGAACGATCAGGCTTTCTCACTTTTCCAGAAGCATCTCCAGGACATCACCGGAAATGCCAAATTTCTCTCATGCAGGGTCATTGACAGCGGTGATCACGGCTGGGCCGAATACGTGACCGATGCCCAAGAAACCAAGTTCGATGACCCAGAGGCCCTCGGAAATTTCGCGGCAACGATCCAGCTCCTTGGAATCTCGGATGTCCATTTCGAGAACGTCCGATTCCGGGACGGAATCCCAATTCTCACGGACACCGAGACCCTTTTCTCCAGCGTCCTGGAATCCAGCAGGAATCCGCTCGGCCCTGCCGCACGCGCCCTGAGCCAGCTGGTGACGACCTCCGGATTCTTTCCCTCACCCTTGATAGTGCCCCACAAACGCAATCCCGTCTTCGTGGACGTCGGGGTCCTGGGGCAGCGTCGTCCCACCGGCAGCGGCGAACGATCCCTGACCCTTCGCGACCCCTTCACGTCAGACATGCGTATCGAGCCCTCCGGCGTCTCGGAGTCCCCGGAGGAATCGCCGCCGGAGAGATTCGTCGCCAAGGATTTCATCGACGCCGTCTGCCGTTCCTTCCGGCTGACTCTCACAGCGGCCCTATCCGACACCCCGGCGCTGCTCGCCTTCATTCGACGCACTTTCGCCGACGTGACTGTCCGCAGTGTCGCCGCCGACACGATCCGTTACTCAAAGGCGTTGGAGCTCGCCACCAACGCCGCGTGCCTCAGCGACCCCGAGCTCCTGTTGGCCGCGCTCTCACGGGTCGGCGTCTTTCGAGATGACGTCCCCGCCCCCCTTCTCGCCTCGGAATTGAGGCAGCTCGCACAGTGGGACACCCCCGCCTTCGTCGTAGCGGCAACCGGTACGGACCTACTGTCAGGGGACGAGGTGGTCCTACCCGATGCGATGACCGCATCCCCGCTCGACTCGATCACGAATGCGTTGGAACGAATCGACGAGAATTTCATCGAACTCAGCGAATGGTTGATCCAGGTGTCCTTCGCCCCGTACTACGAAGAGGACACCGAGGGCACCGCATTCCGGTTCAGCAACTCAGTCGCCCCCGGAACCGCCACACCCACACGTCACTCCTGGGATGCGTTGAATCTCGGATTCGTGGGCGGCGAGAACGAGTTCACCCCAACGTGGCTGGGAGCGCGCCTGAGCGACACCGCCCACCAGTACTGGTATCCCCACGAACTCAGCATCGACGCATATGCAGGGTCCAGCGGAGTGGCCCTGGCATCGGCCCATGTGGATGGCTCCACGACCCGGGCGGACGATTTCTTCCGCCAGCTGGTGAACAAACTCCAACAGGCCGACCTGTTGGATCCCCGCTTCACGCGCGGCGCCCTGGCGGGAACCGAGTCCGCTCTCTGGGCCGCTGACTGCTACGCACAATTGGTGAATGATGCCGCGTTGGCCGGGCAGGCACGCCAGTTGCTTCGCACTCTGGCGGCGGCTCCCTCGAACGGGTACGACATCGTGGCCGGGGATGCAGGCATGGTGCTTTTGATGACCAACCTGGTCGCGAACCCGCTCAATGACTCGGAGCAGTCGTTGGCAGCTCTTCGGATAGTCTCCCGGAGGCTCGCGGACTGGGTTCTTTCAGACAGGAAACCCATGTCCTTGACCGGGTACGCCCACGGCACCGCAGGGGTCGGGGCCGCACTGGCCTTGGCCACCCCTCTCGTCCGATCCAGCAAGGTCGACTCGGCGGCACGCGCCGTCCTGATCTCGCTCCTCGACGAACGAGATCCACGGACAGGGTTGTGGCCCATCGGGACGGACCACAAGTTCAAGGGTCGGGGATGGTGCTCCGGCAGCCCGGGATTGCTCTTGGCACTGGCCCAGATCCACTCCACGGGACGTTTCGATGACCATCACCTGGAGCCCACAATCAGCTTGCTTGTGGACGCCACGAAACGCGACTGCTTCGGCGGGAACATCTCCCTGTGCCACGGCGACGTGGGTAACCTGTGGATCCTCCGACACGTCGCTTCCCTGACCCAGGACGACCACTTGGCCGAGGACGTCACCCGCGCCTCACGGCGCTATCTCAGGGAGGTCCTGCCCCGCGAGCTCACCAAATCAACCCGCAACTCCATCTCCCACTCTCTCATGGGCGGCACAGGAGGGGCTGCGCTCTTCGAGGCCTCCATGGACGAAACCCGACCTGCCGTGAGGAGTCCACTGTGGCTCGCGTGAAGACCTCCTACCAAGTCACCCAGTCCGACTGCGGCATCGCCTGCGCTCACATGGTGCTCCGGAGCGCGGGAAGCAAACTCTCCCTCCGCGCCTTGCGCGAGGCATTCGCTCCTGGAAGGGACGGACTGACGATCCCACAGCTCAAGCAGCTCATCGAATCCCAGGGAGCCACGGCCAAGGTGTACCGCGCCACCGTGTCCACGGTCCATCAACTTCCCACGCCAGCCATCTTGCTCTGGGAGCCGTCGCACTACGTGGTCCTGGAGCGGACCGTTGGAAAACGCCACGTCATCGTCGATCCGGCCGGAGGCCGGCGCGTCGTGAGCGCAGATGAGTTTGCTGAGCACTTCGCTGGCCTGGCCCTGTGCGTGACCAGCCCCGCCACCCGCCAAGAAACCCCTGATCCCTCTCCGTGGCGGAGCGTGCTCGGTATCGCCTGGCGTCGTCCGTATCTCTTGGCGGCCGTACTCATCGGCGCCATTGTCGTGGGCGCCACGACATTGGCGCTTCCAAACCTGACCAGTGACCTGCTCCAGCAGGCGGCGACCACGCCTCAGGCATCATTGACAGGAATGCTGGTGGCTCTCGCCGCGGGTTTCTTCCTGATCCAGCTGCTCAACCTCGCTGTCACCACCTTCTGCGCCACCGACATCGGCAAGCGGCTCGGCGAGACAGTTTTCCACAAGCTGCTCAACGCCCCGTACTCCTACTTCGTGGTGCGGCCCGTGGGTGAGCTGCTCTTCCGTGTCGGTATCGTCAATCGGCTGGAGGAATCGCTGTCCACCACCCTCGCCCGGGGTGTGGTCTCCAGCGTGATCGCCCTCGTCAGCCTCGGGTGGATCGTCGTCGCCACCCCCACCATCGGGATGGTGGTCGCCCTCATCCTGGGCGTCTATGTCGTTGCCTTCGAGGCCAGCCGACGCGTCGCCAACAGGCTGACCGAGAACCTCAACTCCTCGGAATCGCTGGCCAACGCGGTCATGGTGGACTCACTGAACTCGATCAAATTGGTCAAGAGCCTCGGGTCCGAGCAGCAGGCGTTCGCCTCTTGGGTGGGGCACAACACAGCCGCAGTTCGCACCCGCCGCACCCGAGCGTTGCTGTCCGGCACTCTCACCGCTACCGTCTCCACGATTCAGAGCTTCGGCCCGCTCTCCGTCCTGGTGTTGGCGATCTCCCCCTTGGGCGGGGCGATGGCGTTCCCAGCGGCAGTGGGTCTCCAGATGATCGCCGGAGTCTTCTTCAGCCAGCTCAGCAATCTGGGCTCTATGGCCGTCGAGATCGGTGAAACCAACGCCACCGTTCGGCGCATTGACGACATCCTCTCGGCCCAGGAGGACAACACTTTCGCCGACGTCTCCGGCAAGGATTTCCGCTTCCCCTTACAGGCCGAGGCCGCCTCGTTCAAGTTCTCGCGTTTCGCACCACAGACCATCAACCAGGTCAGCATCCAGTGCCATGAAGGCGAGAGGATCGCCGTCGTAGGCGCCACGGGTAGCGGGAAGTCCACCCTCGTCGGCTTGCTGGCGGGCCTCTACCGCCCCGATCAGGGAAGCGTCCGCTGCGGCGAAACAGAGTTGGCCGAGGTGGCCAAGCCGAGCTTCTTCGACAACGTGGTCTACGTGCCACAGGACGCCCCGCTGCGCAACGCCACACTTCGGGACAATCTGGTCTGGGGGGACCAGAACATCGACGATTCTGAACTCATCGCAGCCCTGAATCAGGCCTGCTTCAACCTGAGGGAACAAGGCCTGCCGATGGGCCTCAACACTTTCCTGACGAACGGCGGACAGAACCTGTCGGGGGGCCAACGGCAGCGGATCGCCATCGCGCGAGCTCTACTGCGGCACCCGCGTCTCCTCATCCTGGATGAGGCAACGTCGGCACTGGATCAGGAGACCGAGACTGTCGTCCACAGGAACCTGAGCGCTGTCGGGTGCAGCACCATCACGGTGACGCACCGACTCGAGACCGTCACCGAAGCAGATCGAATCCTGGTCATGGATCATGGCGAAATCGCCGAGCAGGGCACCTTCGATGATCTGTTCGACCGTCACGGCCTGTTTTTCCACATGTACAACGCCTACCGAACCCATCGCGAGCTTCAAGGAGCGACACTGTAATGCTTGAGATCAAGAACATCTCAAAGTCCTATGCCAGCATCCAAGCCGTCGCAGACGTTTCCTTGACGGTCCATCCCGGCGAGATCGTCGGCTTCGTGGGGCCCAACGGAGCCGGCAAATCCACCACGCTGCGGATGATCACCGGCATGGAAAAACCCGACAGTGGAAGCTGTTCCATCAACAGCCAGCGCATCCGTGATCTCACCGATCCACTGACAACATTCGGGGCCCTCATCGATCGACAAGGCGTTCTCAAGGAACTGACCCCCGTGACCGCTGTGCAGTCGTTGGCCGCGGCCTACGGCATCCCGAAGAACAAGGGGCGGAAACTCCTGGAGCAGGTGGGTCTGGGGCAGGCGCTGCGGCGTCGTGTCGGGACCTTCTCGCTGGGAATGAAGCAGCGTCTCGGAATCGCTCTCGCGCTTCTCGGGGAGCCGCAGTTCCTCATCCTGGACGAACCGATGAACGGCCTCGATCCCGACGGGATCATCTGGCTGCGGGAGCTGCTGCGCGAGTTCTCTCAGCAAGGCGGCGGAGTCCTCCTGTCCTCCCACTCCCTGGCTGAGGTCGAGGAAATGGCCGACACCATCATCATGGTGAACCACGGCCACACCATCTGGTCCGGCTCATTGCAGGACATTCACGCAACGTCCTCACGTGTCGTCGTCTCCACGACCGAGAACCATCGTCTCCTCCATGAGATTGCCACACGTGGGCTCCGGGCCGAGGTGGTCAATGGGGTCGTTCACGTCTTCGACTGCGAGAACGAGGACATAGGACGGATCCTTCATGAGGGCGGCTTCGTCCCGCTCACCCTCACGACCCAACGCACTTCCCTGGAAGACGCGTATCTGGAATTCACCACCCCCGACCATCGGAAGGCAAGCTGATGAGCGCAATGACATTGAGTGATCGAACTTCGGGCACAACGGCACGTCGAGGACGGGAAGAGTACACATCCCCATCGCCTGCGCGTCTGCAGCGATTCGCATCCCTGCGCATGCAGAGGCACGTTTTCTTCGGGAATCGGACGTTGCTTCTCAACTTGGCCGCAGGCCTCCTCGCCATGACAGGTTTGGCCGCTGCAGTAGCGTTCAGCGTCGCCAACTCGTTCAGGAGCGGCCAGCCGTTGGATGACCCGGCTTTCGTTCAGGACATCGCGGTGTTCGGATTTCCCTTCGCCCAGATCTTCCTCGGTGTTGTCGCGATTCTGTTCATCTGCTCCGAGTGGTCCTCCGGTTTCATCTACACCACCCACTCCGCCATTCAGCGACCGCTGAGTTTCGTGGTGGCGAAGACGATGTGGCCCGCTTTGGCGTGCGCCGTCGGGACCGTCGCAATGATGGTGGTCGTGGTGCCGCTCGAGAACTGGTTGTTGGCGGGCACGCCGTACTCGATCTCGTTGTTCGACGCCGCCGTGTGGAGGCAGATCGCAGCACTCGCCTTCGTCACCGTGAGCGCGGTGAGCTTCGCGGCAGGCATCGCCCTGATTCTGCGGAACAGCGCGACTGCCCTCGGTCTCTACATCAGCATCATCCTAATCGCACCGATCATCATCGGGCAGATCCCGGTTGATACGGCGCGCGAGATCGCAAAATGGCTGCCCAACAACGTCTTCAACTTCCTGACCACGAACGCCCCGGACGCGATGGCCACGCTGAACTACCCGCTCCTGATCGCGGCAGCCATCGCTTATCCCTTGGCAGTCCTGGCAATCGGCTTCCTGCGTCTGCGACGTCGAGTGGTCTGATGTCGCAGACCGGGATGTGCGGGTCAGCCCGCGAGGTTGTTCAGCAGCAGGGTCTCCGCCAAGGCCGCCTTGGCGAAGTCACCGAGGTCCAGCGACTCGTCGATGCCGTGCATCCGCGAGTTCGGGTCGGTGACAGCGGTCACCAGCACCAGGGCTCCGGGATTGCGGTCGGCGAACTCGGCGACGATCGGGATCGATCCCCCGCAGCCGATCTCCACGGCCTCCACTCCAAATGCTTCCCGGAAAGCGGCCCTCGCTGCTTCGGCGCGCGGCCCGTCGAGGGTGATCCGGCCGGGCGCTCCACACTGCCCCGCCACGACATCGACGTGCGCGCCCCAGGGCGCGTTCCTGCGCAGGTGATCCTCCAGGGCCTTCGCGGCGGCAGCGGGGTCCTGGCCGGGTACCAGGCGCACACTCACCTTCGCCCGGGCCGACGGGATCAAGGTGTTGGAGGCTTTCGCGACGGGGGTGGCATCGATGGCCAGCACGGAGGCCGCGGGTTTGAACCACATCCGTTCCACCACAGACCCGTCGCCGATCTGCGACACCCCCTCGAGCAGCCCGGTTTCCTCCAACAGCCGATCCTCGGGGTAGTCGAGGTCGGGAGCAGTTCCGGTGACGAGACCCTCGATCGCGACGTTTCCGGCCTCGTCGTGCAGGGTGGCCAGCAGCCGGCACAGCGCGGTCAATGCGTCCGGCACCACCCCACCGAACTGCCCCGAGTGCAGCCCCTCCGCCAGGGTGGAGACAGTGACCTGGCAGTCCGCGACACCTCGCAGTGACGTGGTGAGCGACGGCTTTCCGACCTCCCAGTTGACGGAGTCGGCGACGACGTAGACGTCGGCGGCCAGTTCGTCGCGGTAGCGGTCGAGCAGCGTCGGCATGGTCGGCGACCCGATCTCCTCCTCACCTTCGATGAACACCTTCACCCCGACCGGCGGTGCGCCGTTGAAGACTCGTAGCGCCGCCAGGTGCAGCGCGACCCCACCCTTGTCGTCGGCCGATCCGCGCGCGTACAGCCTGCCGCCGCGTTCCGTCGGTTCGAATGCCGGGGAGGTCCAGGCCTCGATGTCGCCGGTGGGCTGAACGTCGTAGTGGGCGTACAGCAACACCGTCGGCGTCCCCTCAGGCCCGGGAAAGTTCGCCCACACCGCCGGTTTCCCGCCGCCGTCGAGGAGTTTCACCTCCGAGGCCCCGAGGTCCCGGAACAACCCGGAGACCACATCGGCGCAGGCGGCGACGTCGGCGTCGTGTTCCGGCATCGAGGAGA
Source organism: Arachnia propionica (assembly GCF_037055325.1). Lineage (NCBI taxonomy): Bacteria > Bacillati > Actinomycetota > Actinomycetes > Propionibacteriales > Propionibacteriaceae > Arachnia > Arachnia propionica. The sequence continues at coordinate 2,558,823 of NZ_CP146373.1, forward strand.
TCGACGGAATGGAGATGAGTCTGTGCAGGTCGGCGATGGCGGAGGGCAGCACCCTCTCGACGTTCCAGGCGAGATTGGTCATGCCTTCACCCTACAGAGAGCACATCGGCAGGGATCGATGACGTCGATCCCCGCCGATGTTGCCGTCCGTGGAGCCTCCCCGGGACCTCAGCCCTTGACCGCGCCCGCGGTCAGTCCGGCGACGATGTACTTCTGCAGGTACATGAACAAGAGGATGATCGGGATGGCCGCGACCACCGCGCCCGCCGCGAACAGCGACCACGGGGCGTTTCGTTCGTCGGATGCCCACACGTACATGCCGACCGCCAGGGTGTAGTCCTCCGGACTCTGCAGCACGACCTTGGCGAGAATGAATTCGCCGTAGCTGCTGACGAAGGACAGCAGGCCGACGACCACGAGGATCGGGGTCACCAGCCGCACGATGACCCCCCAGAAGATCTGGGCGTGGGTGGCGCCGTCGATGCGGGCCGCCTCGTCCAGTTCCTTCGGGATGGTGTTGAAGAACCCGTAGATCAGGAACGTGTTGCCGCCGAGCGCCCCTCCGAGGTAGACGGCGATCAACCCGAGGGCCGAGTTGAGCCCCAGCACCGGGTAGATGTCGCGCAGCATCAGCAGCAGCAGGAAGATCGCGACGAAGGCCAGCATCTGCGGGAACATCTGGACCAGCATGAGAGCCGTGAGCCCGCCACGACGCCCCTTGAACCGGTAACGGCTGAACGCGTAGGCCGCGGACGCCGCCATCAGCACCGTTCCGATCGCGGTCGTGGTGCTGACCACGAACGACTGCAGCATCCAGCGCGGGAAATTGGTGCCGAACAGCGTGGCGTAGTTCTCCGCCGAGACCGTGCGGAACAGTTCACTGGAACCGCTGATCGTGCCTCCCGGGTTGAGCGATGCCGACAGCACGTAGAGCAGCGGGAAGATGCAGTAGATCATCAGCACCACAGCGAGGATGTGTTTCCAGCCCACTTCCTTCCACCAGCGGGCGCCCTTGAGGGTGACGTTGTCGTTCATCACATGATCTCCTCGAGCTTGCGGGTCTGCCGGAATCCGAGCCAGGCGATGACCCCGACCACCACGAAGATGAGCAGGGACAACGCGGACGCCAGGCCGTACTGCTTGCCTCCCGACTCGAAGGCTATGGAGTAGACCATCGAGATCAGGATGTCGGTCTCACCGATCAGCACCGGAGCACCGGAATAGTTCGGGCCGCCACCGGTGAGCATGTAGATCAGGGAGAAGTTGTTGAAGTTGAACGCGAAGCTGGCGATCAGCAGCGGCGCGAGGGAGACCATGAGCATCGGCAGCGTGATGTTGCGGAACCTTCGCCAGGCCCCCGCCCCATCCATGATGGCGGCCTCGGTCAGTTCGGCCGGGATCGCCTGCAACGCCCCGGTGCTGACCAGGAACATGTATGGGAATCCGAGCCACAGGTTGACCCCCAGGATGGCGAGTTTCGCCATGCTTCCGTCGGACAGCCACGCGATGTCGGCCCCACCCAGGAGCTGGTTGATGATCCCGAACTCCTTGTTGAGCATGCCCTTCCAGGTCAGCGCCGCCAGGAACGCGGGGAAGGCGTAGGGCAGCAGGAAGATCGCGCGGTAGAAGGTGCGTCCCCTGACCCGTTTGTCGTTGTAGATCACGGCCAGGGCCAGCCCGAGGGCGAAGGTGGTGAGCACGGAGAGAATCGAGAAGGCGAAGGTCCAGGCCGTGATGCCGAGGAAGGGACCCGTCAGCCGCGAGTCGTTGAAGACCTCGGTGAAGTTCTTGGTCCCGACGAACACCCGCCAGCCCGGGGTGAGCTGCGACCCGTCGCTTGCGACGAAGGCCCCCACGGACTCGTCGGCGTGATAGACCTTCCCGTCGGGGTCGGTGAAGGTGTCGGCCGCGGCGTCGTAGGTCAGCGCCGATTTCGCGACATAGGCGAAGGACGCATTGTCGGTGCGCAACCAGCCTTGGGTGGGGTCATCACTGAGGTTGACGCGCAACTCCAGCACATTCTGCTGCCGGGCCTGCACATCGGCCGGCGACAGCAGGTTCCACCCGGGCACCTCCGTCACCCTGGTGCCGGCGACAACCGCTCCCTGCACCTCCGCGAGAGGAGTGTTCTGGGTTCCGACCTCGGCGTGGCCGTCACGCACCACCGCGAATCCAAGCTCGCCGTCCTTCTCGACGACGGTCACGGGGTAGGTCGAGGTGCCCTCGACCCTGCGGTCGGAGGTCTTGAGGATCTGGGTGATGGCGGGCTGTTTGGAGTCGTTGTGACCGTCACCGTAGTTGGTGAACGCCACCCAAGCGGTGGAACCCATCACGTAGACCTGGTAGACGAGCAGGAAGACCAGGCCGGGCAGCAGGTACTTGGCGGGGATCGCCCGCTTGGAGAAGTAGACGTAGTCGGCGACGAGCAGCGCCACGACGAGGAACCCCAGCACGAACCATTGCCGTTGGGGAATTGAAACCATGATGCCGTACAGCCCGAAGGCGTTGACCAGGGCCATCAGGACCAGCTTCGCGTAGAAGCCGGGACGTTTGTAGTCGCGGGCATGGGACAGCCGCGGCTCCGCGGAATCGGTTCTTTCTTTCATGTTGTTTCCAGACCGGAAACCACGCGGGGGCCCGGGGAGCCCCCGCGTGGAACACCGATCAGCCCATGGCGAGCGCGTCCTCGACGTTGGAGATCATCTGCTGCCAGGTGGTCACGGGATCCTCCCCGCGGAGGATGCTGAGTTCGGCGGAACCCCAGTGACTCCAGACCGCATCCATGCCGGTGATGGCGGGCAGGGCCTGGCCGTTCTCACCGGCGGCCTCGAAGCCCTTGAGGACCGGGTCGGTGACGGCCGCCGCGGCGGACTTCAGCGCGGGCAGGCGCCCGCCCTTCTCCTGCAGGATCTTCTGCGCCTCGTCACCGGCCATGTAGTCGAGGAACTGGTTGGCCAGCAGCGCGTTCTTGGAGTGCGACGACAGGTAGACGCCCTGCACCCCGACGAATGGGGCGGCTGGCTGGCCACCCGCGGAGGGCACGGGAAGCACCGAGATGTCGAGCCCGGCCTTGGTGAACTCACCGGTCCACCAGGGTCCGGTGATGATGTAGGGGGACTTGCCGTCGAGGAAGGCCTGCTTGGCCTGATCCCCACCGATGGACTCGGACAGCACACCCTCGTCGGTGAGTTTCTTGATGTAGGCGGCGAACTTCTCGCCGGCCTCACCCTTCATGCCGATCTCGGTGGTGTCGGGTTTGAACAGCGGGGCACCGAAGGAGCTCTGCACCGGGTACAGGTGGTAGGCGTCTCCCTTGTCGCCCTGCTGGATCAGCACGGGGTGGCCCGGGGTGAGCTGCTTGCCCTGGGCGATGAGCTCGTCGAAGGTGGCCGGGGTGTCCTTGGCGAGGTTGTTGTTGCGCACCAGTGCGATGTTCTCCACCGCGTAGGGAACGCCGTAGAGGGTTCCGTCGCTGGTGAAGGCCTTCTTCGCGGCATCGGAGAAACCATCTGCCTTGTCGCCGAGTTCGACGGGCGCGACGACGCCGTTCTTGACCAAGCTGGCGATCCAGTCGTTGGCGCCGACGATCAGGTCGGGGCCGGCCCCGGAGGGGGCCTGGGCGATGAAGTCCGTCCGGACGTCATCGGTCGGTTTCTGCACCACCTCCAGTTTGACCCCGGTGGCCTTCTGAAAGGCTTCACCGATGGCGTTGAACCCCTCGATGCGGGTCTCGTCGGTCCACAGGGTGAGGGTTCCGGAGGCCTGGGAACCGCCGGAGGAACTGTTAGGGGTGGTGTTGCTTGCGGAGCCGCAGGCGGTCAGGGCGAAGACCAAGCCGGTGGCCGCCAGTGCGAGCAGGCGCTTGCTCATGTGGTTCTCCTGTTCTGCAGGGCCGGCTTCGACGCCGACCCATGGTTCTGCTACGCAGACGCTAACAAAATCTCTGCACGATTGCAGCAATTTTTCAGACAATTTTGGCCACAATTTGATAACGTCTCGCAGACAGACTGACCAACGGAGGTACGGATGAGCACGCGCCCACGGATGTCGGACCTGGCCGCTAGCGCCGGAGTGTCTGTCTCCACGGTCTCCCGGGTGCTCAACGGCAAACCGGGAATCCGGGAGAACACACGCCAAGCGGTACTTCAGGCCATGACCGAACTCGGTTACGACCGTGAAAAATTTCAGCAACGCACCGGCGTGGTGGGAGTGATCGTGCCGGAATTGTCGAACCCTTCCTTCCCCGCTTTCACGGAAAGCCTGGGGCAGCTGTTCCAGCCCCTCCACCGCACCGTGATCGTTGCAGCCGGCCCACTGGGCGCGGACGAACCCTCCTGCATCGCGACGCTCCTGGACCTGGGGGTCGACGGCGTGGTGTCCATATCAGGTGCCGCCGCCGACGCCGAGGCCGACCTCGCCCCCTACCTGCGACTGGCGGAGGCCGGGATCCCGACGATTTTCATCAACGGCCACACCACGGAACTCGCTGCGGCATTCGTGAACTGCTCGAGCGCAGAATCCATCGCCTCACCCGTCGCCCATCTGAGGTCGCTGGGGCACGAACGCATTGGGCTCGCCGTCGGCCCGGCCCGTTTCCTTCCCACCCGTCGCAAGTCGTCGGCTTTCCTGGACCTCGGTTTCGGCAAGGACAGCATCGAGCGCACCATCTTCACCCCAGAAGGTGGCCAGGTGGCGGCGGCCAAGTTGCTGGACGCGGGACATACCGCCATCATCTGCGGCTCCGATCTGATGGCCCTCGGGGTGATCCGCGAGGCCCATTCACGTGGACTCCGGGTCCCGGAGGACCTCTCCGTGATAGGTTTCGACGACTCCCCGCTGATGGCGTTCACCGAGCCAGCGCTGACCACCGTGCGCCAGCCCGTCCGCGCCATGTGCGAGGCGGCCGTCTCGGGGCTGGTGCGGGCAATGGACGGCAACACCCCCGACGGCACGGAGCTGGTTTTCCGGCCCGACCTGATCATCCGTCAATCGACAGGACCGAAAACATGACAAACACCCGCGAGTGGTGGCGCTCTGCCGTCATCTACCAGATATATCCCCGCTCCTTCGCCGACAGCGACGGCGACGGCTACGGCGACCTGCCGGGCGTGATCTCGAAACTCCCCTACCTCAAGGAACTGGGTGTGGACGCAGTGTGGCTGAGTCCGTTCTACCGCTCCCCGATGGCTGATGCCGGCTACGACGTCGCCGACTACCGCCAGGTCGATCCGTTGTTCGGGACCACCACGGATGCCCACCGCCTGATCGAGGAGGCCCATGCCCTGGGCCTGAGGGTGATCATCGACCTGGTGCCGAACCATACCTCGGATGCTCACGAGTGGTTCCAGGCGGCGATCGCAGCCGAACCTGGCGCCCCGGAACGACAGCGCTACCTGATTCGCGACGGCAGAGGTGCGGACGGTGAGCTGCCGCCGAACAACTGGCGGTCGCTGTTCGGGGGACAGGGGTGGTCACGACTGACGCGCCCCGACGGCACACCGGAGCAGTGGTACCTCCACTTGTTTGACGTCCACCAGCCCGATCTTGACTGGGGCTCCGACCTGGTCAAGGAGGGATTCGACGACATCCTGCGGCACTGGCTCGACCTGGGGGTCGACGGTTTCCGCGTGGACGTGGCGCACTCCCTCGTGAAGGCTGACGGCCTGCCCGACGCGGAGGAACACACCGAACAGGGAAACTTCAACCTGGGCCCGATGTGGGACCAGGACGGCGTGCACGACATCTACCGTCGCTGGCGCAGGGTGCTGGAGGAATACGACGGGGACCGGGTCCTGGTGGCCGAAGCGTGGGTTCCCTTCCCGGAGCGCCTGGCCCGCTACGTCCGCGAGGACGAGATGCACCAGGCGTTCAACTTCGACTTCCTGGCCTCCACATGGGACGCCGCCAGCTATCGCAGGGTGATTGCAGAGACGATGGCCTCGAACGCCGCCGTCGGCGCACCCACCACGTGGGTACTGAGCAACCACGACGTAGTCAGGCACGCCACCCGCCTGGCGCGCGAGGACACATCCGACACCGAGGGCATCTCCGCCAGCGATCCACAACCTGATGCCGCGCTGGGCATCAGACGAGGCCGCGCGGCGACGCTGATGATGCTGGCGCTGCCCGGATCGGCGTACCTGTACCAGGGTGAGGAGCTGGGACTGCCGGAGCACACCAGCGTCCCGGACGATCTGCGCCAGGATCCGATCTGGTTCCGTTCCGAAAGCGACCAGGTGGGGCGCGACGGCTGCCGCATCCCGTTGCCGTGGGTCGGCGACGCACCCGGCGCGGGTTTCTCCCCGACCGGTCGGACATGGTTGCCGCAACCGGATTCGTACGCCGCCTTGGCAGCCGACCGGCAGATCGGGGTGCCGGGTTCAACTTGGAGCATGTACCACGACGCCCTGCGGCTGCGCCGCGAATTCGGGCTGGGCGAGGGCAAACTCACCTGGGTGGAGACGGACGAGCACGTCGTCGCCTTCGACAACGCAGCGGTGCGGGTGATGGTCAACGTGGCGGGCGCCCCGGTTCCGCTACCGGATGGAGAGGTGCTGTTGGCCAGCACTGAGTTGTCGGGGGAACTTCCCACCGACGCCGCGGTGTGGCTCCGTCGCTACTGAGACACACCCGGCGTGCAGGACAGCTTTCGACGCGAGCTGGCCCTTCGCCACAGCCGGCTCCACCAGTTTCAGGAAGCACGAAGGGACTGGCCCACGTGGGCCAGTCCCTTCGTTCGGATTCTGTTCAGTGGTAGGGCAGGGCCAGGCGGGCGCGCACCTGGAAGCGTCCGTGGTAAACCGCACCCGATGGGTCGGCAGTGAAGATCCGGGAGGCCTCCTGCGTCTCCCCGAGCCGGCGCAGGATCTCCGAGAGGCGTTCTGCCTGCGCCGTCAGGGAATCGATCTGTTCCTCCAACGCCAGGATCCGCCGGATCCCCTCCAGATTGATTCCCTCGTTCTGACTCAGGTGTTGGATGTGGCGAAGCTTCGCGACATCCTTCAGCGAATAGCGACGCCCCCTTCCCCGTGATCGTTTCGGGACTACCAGCCCGAGCCGGTCGTAGCCGCGCAGGGTCTGTGGATGCATGTCCGCCAATTGTGCCGCCACCGAGACCGGGAACACTGGCACCTCGGGGTCGAAGGCCTGGGGCAGGTTCTTGCCCATGTCAGCCTCCGAACAGCGCGGCCCGCGGGTCTTCCTGACCGGCCTTCTCGGCGTACTCCAGCAGCGCATTCCTCGCGTCATCGCTGAGGTGTTCCGGCACCTTCACCTGGATGGTGACGAGCAGATCACCCATGGTGCCGTCATTCCTTCGCACCCCCTTGCCGCGCACCCTGAGGGTGCGACCGTTCGGGGTGTTCGGGGGCACACGCAGTTTCACCTTGGGCCCCTGCAACGTCGGGATCTGGATGTCGGCTCCCAGCGACGCCTCCGCGAAGGTGACGGGAACCTCGATGGTCAGGTTGTTGCCCTGCTGCCCGAACAGCTTGTGGGGGGCCACGTGCACGGTGACGTACAGGTCCCCCGCGGCGCCGCCGTTCTGGCCAGCCACACCCTTGCCCTTGATGCGGATCTTCTGCCCGTCGGTGACCCCTGCGGGGATCCGGACGTTGACGGTGTTGGTCGATTTCCCTCGCCCGGAACCATCACACGCTGCGCATGGATCGTCGACCAGCAGCCCGCGACCGCGACATTCGGTGCAGGGTTCGCTCATCGAGAACACCCCGCCCGACGTGGAGCTGCGCATCCCGGAACCCTCGCACCCAGGACACACCTTCGGCAACGTCCCGGGCTTCGCTCCCGTCCCACGACACGCGCTGCACGCATCATCGGACACGGTGCGCATCGCGACGGTGGTGCCCTCGACCGCCTGTTCGAAGGCCAGTTTCACCTCGCCCTCGATGTCTGCGCCGCGGCGCGGTCCCCGCTGGGAACCTCGCCGCGACCCGCCCGAGCCACCTCCAAAAAGGTTGCCGAACAGGTCACCGAAACCGCCCTGCGCCCCTCCCGCGTTGCGGAACAGGTCTTCGAAGCCGGTGTTCCCCCCGCCCGAACCGCTGCGCCCGAACCGTACCCCGGAGCCACCGAACAGGCTGCGCGCCTCGTCGTACTCCTTGCGCTTCTCCGGGTTGGAGAGGATCGTGTTGGCCTCGGAGGCCTCCTTGAAACGGGCCTCTGCGGTCTTGTCACCGGGGTTCGCGTCGGGATGGTTGTCCCGGGCGATCTTCCGGAAAGCCTTCTTGATCTCCTCGGCGCTGGCCTTCTTGTCCACGCCGAGAACCTTGTAGTAGTCCTTCTCTATCCAGTCCTTGGTGCTCACTCATCGCCTCTCATCTGCGGGGGCCGAGACCACAGCCTCGGCCCGTCCGCGATTCAGTCCTGCCTCGGATTGGCGACGGCGACACGCGCCGGCCGGATCACGCGGTCCTTCAGCTGGTAGCCCGGCTGGATGACCTGCGAGACCGTGGTCACGGTGACCTTCTCCTCGAGAGGCACCTCCATCAGAGCATCGTGATGGGTCGGGTCGAAGGGATCGCCGACAGCTCCGAAGACGACCAGGCCATGTTTGGCCGCCACCTTCTCGAACTCCTCGGCCACCATCTTGAATCCGCCGTCCAGTTCCCCATGGGACTTGGCCAGCTGGATCGCGTCGAGCACCGGCATCAGATCGGTCACGACGACCTCTATCCCCACCTGCCGGGCCAGCGCCCGATCGCGGTCCACGCGTTTCTTGTAGTTGACGTACTCGGCCTGGAGACGCTGCAGATCGGCGGTTCGCTCCGCTGCGACGGTCTCCCAGTCGCGCGTTTCCTCCGCCGCCTCGTCGCTCTCCATGCCTCGTCGGGCCTCGGTCGTCCCGGTGGCCTCGGCGGGAGCCGAGGCGGCTGATTCAACAACCGCCTCGGCCTGCGCCACTACCTCATCGGGGGTGGGCTGCTCGCTCACTTGGATTCCTCGTCATCCACGATCTCCGCATCGACGACATCATCCTGGGCATTGCCACCGGCCTGTTCGGTGGACCCTCCCTCGGAGGTCTGCTGCTGCGAGCCCTCGGCCTTGGCCTGGGCCGCGGCGTACATGGCCTGACCCATCGCGGCGGCCTTGGTGTTGAGGTCATCGATGGCGGCCTTGACCGCATCGTTGTCCTCGCCCTTCAGGGCCTCCTTCAGCTTGTCGACGGCCTCGACGACCGGAGCCTTGACCTCTTCGCCAATGCTGTCGGCGTTCTCGTTCAGCAGTTTCTCGGTGCGGAACACCAGGGCGTCGCCCTCGTTGCGCATGTCGACGCTCTCGCGGCGCTTGCGGTCCTCCTCGGCGTGGCTCTCGGCCTCGCGCACCATGCGGTCGATGTCCTCCTTGGCCAGCGCGGATCCGCCGGTGACGGTCATCGACTGCTCCTTGCCGGTTGCCAGATCCTTGGCGTGGACGTGGACGATGCCGTTGGCGTCGATGTCGAAGGTGACCTCGATCTGCGGAACCGACCGCGGTGCGGGCAGCAGACCGGTCAGTTCGAAGTTGCCGAGCGACTTGTTGTCGCGGGCAAACTCCCGCTCGCCCTGGTACACCTGAATCATCACGGAGGGCTGGTTGTCCTCGGCGGTGGTAAACACCTCAGAGCGCTTCGTGGGGATGGTGGTGTTGCGCTCGATGATCTTGGTCATCACACCGCCCTTGGTCTCGATGCCGAGGCTCAGCGGAGTGACGTCGAGCAGCAGCACGTCCTTGACCTCGCCCTTCAGCACGCCTGCCTGCAGGGAGGCGCCCAGCGCCACGACCTCGTCGGGGTTGACGCCCTTGTTGGGTTCCTTGCCACCGGTCAGTTCGCGCACGAGGTCCGCGACGGCGGGCATGCGGGTGGATCCACCCACCAGCAGCACCTGGTCGATCTTGTCGACGCTGGTGTTGGCGTCCTTGATGACGGTGTTGAACGGCGTGCGACAGCGATCCAGGAGATCCTGGGTCATCCGCTGGAATTCGGCGCGGGTCAGCTTCTCGTCGAGGTGCAGCGGACCAGCAGCCGAGGCGGTGATGTAGGGCAGGTTGATGGAGGTCTCGGAGGCCGAGGACAGCTCGATCTTGGCACGCTCGGCGGCCTCCTGGAGGCGCTGGCGGGCCATCTTGTCCTGGGAAAGGTCGACGCCGTGCTTGTTCTTGAACTGCGTCACCAACCACTCGACGATCTTGGCGTCCCAGTCGTCACCACCGAGCCGGTTGTCACCGTTGGTGGCCTTGACCTCAAAGACGCCATCGGCAATGTCGAGGAGGGAGACGTCGAAGGTGCCACCACCCAGGTCGAACACCAGGACGGTCTGCTCCGTTTCGCCCTTGTCGAGGCCGTAGGCCAAAGCGGCGGCAGTGGGCTCGTTGATGATGCGGTCCACGGTCAGGCCCGCGATCTCGCCGGCCTCCTTCGTGGCCTGGCGTTCGGCGTCGGAGAAGTAGGCGGGGACGGTGATCACGGCATTGGTGACAGCCTCACCCAGGTAGGCCTCGGCGTCCCGCTTCAGCTTCTGCAGGACGAAGGCCGAGATCTGCTGCGGGCGGTAGTCCTTGCCGTCGATGTCTACCTTCCAGTCCGTGCCCATGTGACGCTTGACGGAGCGGATGGTGCGGTCGGGGTTGGTGACCGCCTGACGCTTCGCCACCTCACCCACGAGAACCTCACCGGAGGGGGTGAAGGCGACCACGGACGGAGTGGTGCGGGCCCCCTCGGCGTTGGGGATGACGGTGGGCTCGCCACCCTCGAGGACAGCGACGACCGAGTTGGTGGTGCCGAGGTCGATGCCTACTGCACGTGCCATTTGGGGTATCTCCTGATTCGTTGTGCGGCTAGCGCGTGTTGCCAATCCCAAGCCCCTTGAGCGGGGCAGACTCAACTATGCCACACCAGCGAACCATGTCGCAACCCAAAGTTGAGCCTCAGGGACTCAACCCGGGTTCTGTCGGGGTTTTCCCGGGTCGCCCCTGCGCGAGACGCACAACACACTCGGCGTCCCGGATCATCGAAACGACGACACAACACCGGGGCGGTTCGACCCCTCTCACAGACGCCACGTCCTTCTTCTCCTATAGCTGTTCATGGCGCGACTCTTTCGCCTTTCCTCCCTTTCCTTCTTCAGGTACTCCTCCACCCGGATATTGAAGGTCCCCATGATGTGCCAGCCATTGATGATGACCGCACCGTTCGCTCCGTCGCCATCAGCTTCCGACTCAATGTCGATCGCCGACAAAATGTTGAGGCTCTGGTTGATGATCTGCACCCGCCACGGAACATACAGAATGAAAGTCCCCAATACGGACTTCAGATTCAGCTCAATCACCACACCTGGGGCCATGATGTCCTCGATGTGGATCGTGCTGCTGCCCATCACGACCCGACTTCGTATCGTCGACATGCTGGGACTCATGCGAACAGTCCCACGTCTCAAGACCAAGACCTCGTTGTACGGAGACACTTCGTCCGCGACAATGATTCTCTCCGGAGGCGAGTCGGCAGGTTTCTCCTTGCGCCACTTGTCACTGCCCGGCAGGTCCGAGATGAGGCCGGACAGGTCATCGACGTAGCGGGCCCTGAGGCAGAACTGCCGCCTGTCCTCAAACTCCTCATGACTGATCTGCCCCGCCGTGTAGGCAGCTTGAAGCATCTCGAGTACCTCACCACGCTCGAGATGACCAACGCGCATCGGGACCCGACGAGACCCCGCGGACAGATCTTCCACCATGCAAAGAAGCATACGGCCATCGCGGCTGCCCCGCCCCACTTTCCCGCAAGATCGCGGAAGATTTGAAGAATAGTCGATCCCATCCACACGATTTCATGTCATGGAGCCAAGGATTTCGATTCCTCCAGCCAAGCATCCCCAGAACCCGCCGGCCCGGAACCTTTTCCTGGCACTACGCTCATGTCATCTGCACACCATCCGCCAATCCGCGGCAATCACGTCGTTGGTCGTTGAATCAGCAGCAGCGACCATACACACTAAAGCTCGCGAAACTCGCAAGAAAACCGCACCCGATGAACAGAAAGTGGCCAGTAATGAATTTCCAACCGCCACATGCCGGCCTGCTGGCGTACAGCACCTACGGAAGCTGGGGCGTGCAACGCCCCGAGCACGGAACTCTGGGACGCTACAGCCCCGATATGACGAAACTGCTTCCCGATGGTCGCACCTTTGCGCTGACGCTACGCCTGGATCGCGCCGCCTATCAGCTCTACCGCGAACTCGGGGCCAATCACGAACAGGCGCTGCACAACTCTCTGCTGTGCCCGGCATGGGCCGGTCTCCACAACGCTCCCGGCCACGGCTCCTGGGAGATCGAACTCCAGGCCCCCGCGTCGGATCGGGTGGAGCTGGTCGCCATGCTGTGGCCGCAGAACGAGCGCGAATGGCCCCTCGGGGAGATCAACTTCATCGAAGGGCGTGTCGGAAGCGGTCAGACGCTGACCAACCTCCACTGGCCCAACCCCGACACCGGCGACCCGGATCACGCACCCGAGGAGATCCCTCTCGATGTCACCTACTGGCACCACTACCAGGTCGACATCGACCCGGGGCAGGTCCGCTGGTTTGTTGACGGTCGGCTCCGTCGCGAACTGCACACCCCGCACGCCCCACATAAGGTACCCGTGCACCTGACCATCCACGCGGGGGTCAACCCGGCCATCCTAGACGACTGGCATGACAACTTCGAGTGGGAACAGACCATCCTGTTCCGCCCCCTCCGGATGCCCCGGCTGCCACACGCCTGACGACTCGCTCCCGGATATCGGCACAGAGAAGGGGGCGCGGGGAGAGCTCTCCCCGCGCCCCCTCGCTTCTTTTACTTTCGCAGCAGCACGGATGTGCCACCCCAGAAGTTGAACCCCTTGATGATGAGTGTGCCGTTCGACCCGTCACCAGCTGCCTCGTTCGAGACATGCACCCCGGCCATGATGTTGACGCTGTGGTCAATGACCCGCACCCCCTCCGGCACATAGACGGTGTGGCCACCCATGATTGAACTCAGCGACAGCTCGATCTCCACACCGGGACCCACGACCGCCTCAGTACGAATCTCGTTGCCACCCCACAGGGCAAAACTGTTCACCGCCGGAGTTTTCGCATCCAGGTGGATCACCTTGCCGCTCATGAAGGCGAGCTCATTCCTGCCCGCAGCCCCCTGGGAGACGGCAGGGGCCGAGGAGAGGTTCGCTGGTCTCGTAACGGCATGGTGCCACCCCTCCCCTCCGGGCAGGTCAACGACGAGGGCAGACAGATCGCCGATGTATCGGGCCTTGAGACAAAGCTGTTGCCTCTCATCGAATTCCTCAAGGGTGAGCTGACCCTCGCCATAGGCGTTCTGGAGCACACCAAGCACCGCATCACGCTCGGCATCACCTATGCGCATCTGCACCCGGGGCGATTGTTGAGGCAGATTCTCCGACATGCTGCAAAGTCTACGGTCCACCGCGACCACCAGCAGGAGCGGAATCATCCGCTCCACAACCTCTCGCCCCGCCGAGGTCCCCAACCCATTTCCCAGAGGTACCCTGACGGGACCAACATCAGCTCCAATGTCACGGGCCAACATGCCCGCGACAGCCTCAGCGCCTCGTCACGGCGATGTTCACGGCCACGCCGCCCGCACACCTGAGTCCGACCGCCGCGCTGGCAATTGCACGCTTCACTCGGCAAGAAAACCGCGCTCACGACGAAACGAAGACGGCCCCGACTCGGCATTACGCCTTGTCAGGGGCCATTTCCAACCTTGAGCCGCCCACGGGAATCGAACCCGTGACCTACGCTTTACGAGAGCGTCGCTCTGCCTACTGAGCTAGGGCGGCAGCGGGAACACACTATAGCCGCCCTCATCGGCGGCGACGAAATCCGCTGCACGCCGCCCCGGAGCCGCAGACAACCGACCCAGGAACCACCCGAACGAGGCGCCACGCACACCTCTGCGGCGGTCACCCATCCCGCACACCCTGCAACAACAGGCGCCACCTTAAAGAAAACTAAATTTGTCTTTCGAGAATGCGAGGAGTGAGTTACCATTACTTCATGACCAATCCTGATCTGAGTTCCATCCTGGACGATCTGGCAGCCGGTCGCATCGACACCGCCGAGGCGAACCGGCGCATATCCGCTCTCAAGAACAAGACCGGTGACGCTTCCCGGTCCACTCAATCCGGCCCGAAACAGGAGGACACCCCGAAGGGCAAACCAGGGGGGCTGGCCCGGGTTTCGATCACCGCGGTCGGGCGACGCGTACGAATCGAGGGGGATTCATCGGTTGCCACCCTGTCCGTGGAGGGCCCACACGTGCTGCGTCGCAATGGCGAGGTGATGGAGGTCAGCTCCACCGGGGAGTTCGGCCCCAACCTGAGTGGCTTTTCCTTGATCCGTCCGCCCCGCAGTCTCGACGACCTCCGCGACATCGGCTTGGGCAAGGAGCTACTCGTCAAGGTCAACCCGAAGCTGATCATCGACGTCGAGGCCACCACGGGCGGCGTGCGCAGCACCGGCGTACCCCGTTTCGGACGCGTCCGGGTGACCGCCGGGGGCTGCCACCTGAGCGACGTCGTCGAGGTCTCCGACCTCCTCAGCCAGGCCGGGGGCGTCACCGTCGAGGGCCCGATCAGCCTGGGGCGTTCCCGGTTGAAGGTGGAGTCCGGGTCTCTGACCCTGATCCTCAAACCCGGCTCCAGCGTCACGGTGCACGCTGACGCGAAGTTCGGTCACATCCGCTGGCCCGAGGACAACGGTGGAGCCGATGAAGTGGTCTTCGGCAACGGTTCAGCCCGGTGCGACCTGACCGTCACGATGGGCCTGGCCACGGTGAAGAGTGAGGTACCCGCATGACCTCCGAGCTGTATCACGCCCCCGCCGACTGTCCCGTCTGCGGAGAGGACCTGATCATCATCCGGAAGGGCTGCACGCACTGCGGCTCCGAGCTGGCCGGCGAATTCGCGTCCTCCCCCTACGACCGTCTCGACGCCGCCGAACACGAGCTGCTTCGCGTTTTCCTTGCCTCCCGCGGCAATCTGCGTGAGGTGGAAAAGCACCTCCAGGTCTCTTACCCGACGGCACGCGCCCGGTTTGATGCACTACTGGTGAAGCTGGGTATGAATCCCGATGCCCAATCCGCTCCTCCACAACCCGATGACTCCGGGCCCGCCGGGCAAGGAGAAACGAAAACCGCCACCCCGCAGGAACAGATCCTGGCACGGGTGGCGGCCGGTGAGATCAGCGCCGAGGTGGCGGCCCAGCTGATCGCAGAACTGGAGTAGTTACGTCACGAGGCAACCTTCGTGATGGTCACCGAGATGGTACGGCCGTTGGGGGCCGCGTAGCTGACCTCGTCACCCACGCGATGACCAAGCACCGCGGCACCCAGCGGCGACTGCGGCGAGACGGCCTGGTCAACGGAGGAGTCGGTGCCGAGAATCTCCCTCGACCCGAGCAGGAAGGTCTCCGTGTCGTCATCATCGCCGAAGAACGCGACGGTGACGATGCGACCGGGGCTGACCTCCTCGGGGTCGCCCTGAGCCTCGCCCACCTGGGCGCTTCGCAGGAGATGTTCGAGCTGACGGATGCGCCCCTCCATCTGCCCCTGCTCCTCACGGGCGGCATGATAGCCGCCGTTCTCGGAGAGGTCGCCCTCCTCGCGGGCTGCGGCGATCCTGGCGGTCACCTCGGGGCGACCCACGGTCTTAAGGTGAGTGAGTTCAGCCTCGAGCTTGTCGTGGGCCTCCTGGGTGAGCCACACCGTTTCGGCTTTGGTTTCGGACATCCCGACATGCTAGCACCGGGGCTTCTAAACCCAAGGCGAGCTGAATTCGGCCGCTTCGCCCATGACCCGACAGAATGTCTTCCATGACCTCGCACCCCAAGGGCCCATTGCGCCTACTGCACGTGCACGCCCACCCCGATGATGAGTCGAGCAAGGGCGCTGCAACCACCGCCAAGTACGTGGCGGAGGGCGTGGAGGTCATGGTCGCGACCTGTACCGGCGGCGAACGCGGCGACATTCTCAACCCGGCCCTGGCCGGCGATCCCGAGATCCTCGAGAACCTGCCCGCCATCAGGGCAGCAGAGATGGCCCGCGCCCGCGAGATCCTGGGGATCAAGCAAGTGTGGTTGGGTTTCGTCGATTCCGGCCTGCCGGAGGGAGATCCCCCGCCACCACTGCCCGAGGGATGTTTCGCCCTGCAGGACGTCACGGAGGCAGCGGGGCGGCTGGTCAAGGTGATCCGCGACTTCCGTCCGCACGTCGTGACCACCTACGACGAACGCGGAGGCTACCCACATCCCGATCACATCCAATGCCACCGCATCACCGTCGAGGCGTTCACAGCGGCGGCGGATCCGTCTCTGTGGCCGGAACACGGCACCGCCTGGCAGGCGGCAAAGCTGTACTACCACATGAGTTTCCACCGGCGCAGGTTCGCGGCCCTGGACGCGCTGATGCACGAGCAGGGCCTCTCCCCCAGCCATCCCGCACCGGCCCGCGACGACGATCCGTTCTCGGATGGCCGCCTGACCACGTTCGTCAACTGTGCCCAGTACTTCGGTGTGCGAGACGAGGCGCTGCGGGCGCACGCCACGCAGATCGACCCTGATGGGCCCTGGTTCGCGGTGCCGCTTGCGATTCAGCAGGCGGGCTGGCCGACGGAGGACTACCAGCTGGTGGTCTCGAAGGTGCCGACGATGATCCCGGAGGATGACCTGTTCACCGGGTTGCGGGAGGTTCCTCTGGTACCGGAGTTCATCATCTGACCCTCACCCCGTCCGGCCCCCGCTCTCCGGGTTTGCTGGCCTTCTCGTAGGTTTGCTGGCGTTGTTCACGTTTGCCTGCGCTGTGAAGCCAGCGAACATCACTACGGCCAGCAAACCGACGGTAAGGCCAGCAAACCGCGCCAGCGGCGCCAGGGTCAGGCCCGCCGGGTGGCGGGGTCGCTGCCGTGGAGGAACTTCGCGGCGATGAAACCACCGATGGCACCACCGAGGTGTCCTTGCCACGAGACCCCCGACGCGCCGGGCAGCACGCCCAGCAGGATCGAGCCGTAGAAGAAGAACACGGCCACCGACAGCGCGATCTCCCAGAAGTTGCGGGTGAAAAAGCCTCGCACCAGCAGGTAGGCGAGGTATCCGAACACTAGGCCGGAGGCACCCAGGGTGATGGCGTTGGAGGGTGCGATCAGCCAGACGGTCAGCCCGGAGGTGACGACGGTGATGAGGGTGACCGCCAGCCAGCGTCCCGGACCCGCCAGCCAGGTGAGCAGGCCGAGGATCAGGAACGGCACCGAGTTGCTGATCAGGTGCGGAAAACCGAAGTGGAGCCACGGGGCTGTGAGGATGTGGGGCAGTGATCCAAGATTCCGGGCGATGATGCCGAGCCGATCCAGGGAATGGAAGGACGCGCTATCGATGATCTCCAGCACCCACATGAGCGCGAGTAGACCACCGACGACCACGACACCGGGCTTGACCCCTTCCAGGGAACGACGATCAGCAAAGCTCTGGGTGCTCATGCCTCCAGTGTGGCAGCATGTTCAAATTCTCCACGTCACATTATCCGTATGGATATTGCAGAACCGTCCCGCACATCGCCTCGGCGTGTGTCCGCGGGCGGGCGTTTCCCACCCACAAGATGGTTGAGCCGAGCTCACAGGTATCGAGTCGACACCATCCGGTAGCCGGATAGGGACGTGCGCACGATGCCATCTGGGGGCTCGCGGTATGGTGTCGACACAGGCAGTTCCTTCATCTGCGCCCGGCTCACCCGGCTTCGGGGAGGATGGTCCCGGATTCCGCGGAAGCCCTAAGCTTGACCCTCATGGCGAACCGACTCGCAGATTCCTCCAGTGACCATCTCCTCCAGTACGCCCATCATCCGGTGGACTGGTGGCCCTGGGGTCCTGAGGCCTTGGCGCACGCCGTGGAGACGGACAGGCCGATCCTGCTCAGCATCGGTTACGCATCGTGCCACTGGTGCCACGTGATGGGGAGTGAATCGTTCGAGAACCCGGAGGTCGCGGAGTTCATCAACACCCATTTCGTGCCGATCAAGGTGGATCGCGAGCAACATCCTGTCCTGGACCAGGTGTTCATGACGGCCACGCAACTGATGAACGAGGGCGCGGGCGGCTGGCCCCTGACGGCCTTCCTCACCCCAGAAGGACGCCCGTTCTTCACGGGCACCTATTTCCCACCCGAACCGCAACCGGGGCGCCCGTCATTCATGCAGGTCCTGCAGGCCCTGGCCGACACCTGGAAAAACAACCGGCCAACCCTGACCACGGGCGCGGACGTGGTGACCGGACATCTGGCGGCCCTCTCTGCGGCGCCCCTGACGGACGACGCTCCCGAGGTCCACGAGGCCGTCGAGACGATCGCCGCTGACTTCGACTTGATCCACGCCGGTTTCGGAACCGCCCCGAAGTTCCCATCCGCGACGACGCTGGATGCGCTGCTGGTGCGCGGCGACGCCCGCAGCCTGGAGCTGGCTCAACGCAGCCTGGAGGCGATGGCGCGCGGCGGCATCTGCGACCAGATCGGCGGGGGTTTCCACCGCTACGCCGTCGATCCGGGCTGGGTGGTGCCGCACTTCGAGAAGATGCTCGACGACAACGCCCTGCTGCTGGGCACCTACATCCGCGGCTGGCGCCGCACCGCCGACCACGACGAGGGACTGCGGGCGCTGCTGGAACGCACCGCCTACGGCATCGCCGGTTTCCTAGAACGGGAGCTGCGCGACGAGAACGGCGCTTTCATGGCGGGCCTGGATGCCGATTCCTGCGACATCCGCGGCGCCGTCTTCGAGGGCATCCACTACCTGTGGTCGCCGGAGCTGATCATCGACGCCCTGGGCGAGGAGGACGGCGACTGGGCCACCCGGGTTTTCCACGTCACCGCAGGCGGCACCTTCGGGGAGGGGCTCTCGACGTTGCAGCTGCGCGGCCGCCCCGATGTCGACAAGCTGGCGGAGGTCTCCGGGAAGCTCCTGGCCGAGCGGGGACGCCGGTTCCCGCCCGCCAAGGACCACCTGATCGTGACCTCGTGGAACGCCCTGGCGATCTCGTCGCTGGTCGCGGGCGCCCTGATCTGGAACGAGCCGCACTGGCTGGACCTGGCCCGGGACGCGGCCCGCTACCTGGTGGACACGCATCTGGTGGGCGGCAAGCTGCGACACTCGTCACGGGCGGGGCAGGTCGACGATTCGCTCGCGACCGCTGAGGACCACGGCACCTTGGCCGACGCCCTCGCCACGCTGGCCGGAGCAACGGGTGAGGCCACCTGGTTGCGTCACGCCGAGATCCTCTGCGACCGGGCGGTGGAGCTCTTCGGGGCCGACGACGGCGGCTTCTTCGACGCGGCGGCGGGCGAGTTGTTCGTGCACCCGCGTTCCCTGACCGACAACGTCACTCCGTCCGGGACGAGCGCTCTGGTGCGGGCGCTGCGACGGGTGGGATTGTTGGCAGAGCGTCCCGACCTGCTGGCGCGGGCCGACGAGGCAGCCACCACCACATGGGCGACCGTGGCGGAGAACCCCCGGTTCGCGGGCTCCGCCCTGGAGGACCTGATGATCGCCGACGAGGCCCGCCGCGGCCTGAAACCTGCGATGGTCGTCGTCGCCTCCGACGATCCGTTCGACGAGCTGGCTCGCGCTTCCTGGCGGCTGGCGCCGGCGGGGTCGGTGATCCTGACCGCCCCGGCGAGCACACAAGGTTTCGGATCCTGGCTGGAGGGCCGCGAGAAACGGGCCGTGTACGTGTGCCGCGGACAACGCTGCTTCGACCCAGTGACCGACTACACCGAGCTGAAAACCCCCCTCTGGCATCGGACATGACCCAGTCTCCTTCCCCTGGCGGCCAGGAAGCACACGAGGGAATGAACCTGAACCGCACCGTGGCAAGCCTGCTGGGTTCCCTCGTGGTCTGGGGTGCCGTGGCGGGGGTCTGTGTGTGGTTCCTCGACTACCGGGGCCTGTTCCTCGGGGGGTATGAGCTCGTCACGTTTCGGCACGCTCAGCTCGGGCTCGCAGCCTTCTCAGGGTGGCGGGCACTCGAGGCCCTCCGTGAACTGCTGATGCCTCCCGAGGTGGATTCACCGATCCGACGCTGGACACGGTGGATCCCCCTCACCTGGCTGAGCCTCCTGATGTGTCTCGCATCCTTGCTGGCGATGCTTCACTTCCCCGAGGCTTTGGTGGCGGCCAGCTGGTTACGTCCGACCAACAGCTATAAATCCCACCCCTTGCTGCCGCCCTTCTTCATGCCTGTGATTGAACTGACCATCGGCTCGCTCGGTTTGGTCTGGATCTGGAGTTGCACCTTCGGCATCAACCGGCCCGTGGCGACGCCTCGACGCGTCATGAAGAAAGAGGAAAGGCTCAGGGATTTCCTTGTCACCTCGCAGAAGGTCCGTTTCGCGGCTGCCACGATGATCGCGGGCGCCGTCGCCCTGGGAGCCACCCTGCTCGGACCGGTGGCGAGGTCTGCGGGACCGTCGGCGAGCCTGTCGGCGCCCTGGCCTGCGAGCATGTGGGTTCTGGGAGGCGCGGGCATCGCGGCAATGCTGGCCTCGGCGATGTGGTTCTTCTGCCGCACCCGGCAAGGACATGATCCCTATCTGGTGGTGACGTGGGTCGATTACTTCGCCATCATCGCGGCGATCGCATCACTGCTTACGGTATTCACGCTCCTGCCGGAGGCGTGGCGCCTTTTTCCGCTCACCCATGTCTAACGGTGTGCGGTCACGAAACGTCTCGCTGCACCCTGGCGCGTGATTGCGGATACGTCACCGATCATCTGCCGGTGGCGTCGCCCTCCCACGCTGGATGGGTCACGCCCTGGCTGGCGCTGCCACCACAGGAATCGCATGCCCGGTTCAGAACACCGCCAGTCCAATGGCAACCCCGTGACAGATCGCAGCCGCGATGGTGCAGGCGTGGAAGACCTCGTGGAATCCGAAGAGGCGAGGGTTGAGACGCGGGCGACGGGTGCCGTAGGCCAGCGCCCCGAGCGAGTAGACCAGGCCGCCGGCACACATCAACAGCACCACCGCTGGGCCTCCCGCGGTCCAGAACTCACCCAACCAGCCGAGGGCCGCCCACCCCATCGCCACGTAGAGCAGCGTGTACAGCCAGCGCGGCGCACCCACCCAGCAGATTCTGAAGACGATCCCGAAAGCCGCGATCCCCCAGATCAACCCCAGCAGCACCCAGCGGGATCCACCGTCGAGGAGGGTGAGGGTCAGCGGGGTGTAGGTACCGGCGATGAAAACGAAGATGTTGGAGTGGTCGAGACGACGAAACACCGCCATCGTCGGCTCGTTCCAGTTGCCGCGGTGATAGGCAGCCGAGGTGCCAAACAGCTGTACCCCACTCAGGGTCCACACGGCGCAGCCGATCCGCCCGGGAAGGGTTGGGGCCAGGGCCGTCAGCACCAGGCCAGCGATCAGCAGGGCGGGCGCGAAGCCCAGGTGCAACCAGCCCCGCATGAGGGGCTTGCGGGGCCACTGTCCGCCGTCACTCACGACGGCGACGCCTTCTTCGGGCTTGTCGACTACAGCAATCATCACACATCTACGCTTCCGCAACTTACGCCTCCGTAGGTTACTCCCGGAGGGCGCGGAAACCAATCCTCACACCCCGACTGGACCGGTTGCGGAGGGTGGGTCTCGCTAGAGTGACGCCATGGCACGCCCCCTCAAAGAACTCATCGCCCCCGACTGGGCCGAGGCCCTAACCGACGTGGAGGACCAGATCCACGCCATGGGAGATTTCCTCCGCCAGGAGCTCGCGGAGGGACGCAGCTACCTGCCTGCCGGCGACAACGTGTTGCGCGCTTTCAGCCGGCCGCTGGCCGATGTGCGGGTGCTGATCGTCGGGCAGGACCCATACCCGACCCCGGGGCATGCGGTTGGTCTGTCGTTCTCCGTCGCCGCGGATGTGCGCCCCATTCCTCGTAGCCTGCAGAACATCTACCAGGAACTCAACGACGACCTCGGTATCCCACCCGCCCCGCACGGCGACCTGAGCGCCTGGTTCGAGCAGGGCGTTTTGCTGCTGAACCGAGTGCTGACCGTCTCCCCCGGCAAGGCGGGATCGCACCGCGGCAAGGGCTGGGAGGCCGTCACCACCGCCGCCATCACTGCCCTCGCGGAGCGCGGCGGGCCGTTGGTGGCGATCCTGTGGGGTCGCGACGCGCAGTCCACCCGTTCCCTGCTGGGCCAGACCCCTGTCATCGCCAGCGCCCACCCATCGCCGCTGTCGGCGCGCAACGGGTTCTTCGGGTCGAAACCGTTCAGCCGCGCGAACAAGGCCCTCGTGTCGCAGGGTGCCGAGCCCATCAACTGGGACCTCAACAACACCTGAGAATCGGTTTCGGCGCATCTCAACCGGTTCCACGGCATGTGGGTCATCCGGCGAGGCCATTGCGGTGGGCCCACACCACCACCTGCACCCGGTCCCTGGCGCCGATCTTGGGCAGGATCCGGGTCAGGTGGGATTTCACGGTGCTGGTCTCGACCACGAGTTCGGTCGCGATCTCTGCATTCGACATGCCCGCGGCGAGAAGTTTCACGATCTCCAGTTCCCGGGCCGTCAGCTTCCGGATCTCGGTTGTGTTTCCGGCGGGCGCGTGACGGCGGGCGAACTCCGCGATCACCCGGCGGGTGACGGTGTGGTCCACCAGCCCGTACCCAGCGGCGAGGCGACGGACGGCGTCGACCAGTTCCTCCGGTTCGCAGTCCTTGAGGATGAATCCGTCGGCCCCGGCCTCCAGCGCACCGAAGACGTCGGCATCCAGGTCGAAGGTGGTGACCACGAGCACGGCGGGGCTTCCGTCCTGACGGGAGGCAACGATCTGCCGGGTGGCCGTCAAACCGTCCCCGGCGGGCATCCGCAGGTCCATGCACACCACGTCGGGGCGTTCACGAGCCACCACGGCGACGGCCTCCCGACCGCCCGCGGCCTCACCCACGACGGCGATGTCGCCGTGTTCCTCCAGCAGAACGCGGAACCCCGCCCGCACCACCGCCTGGTCGTCCACCAGCACCACTCGAATCACCGTTCCTCCTCGTCCTCCCCGCCGATCACCGGCACGACGAGCCGGACCCGCCAGCCGCCTTCCGGGGTGGGACCGGTCTCGAGGGTTCCCCCGGCCGCGACCGCCCTTTCCCGCATCACCTTCAGGCCGACACCTCCTGTCCTGGACTCCCCTTGACGCTGCGCGGAACCATTGACGATGGTCGTCTCCAGCTGGTCGCCGGTCTGCGTGACGTCGATCCGCAGCCACGCTCCCGGGGCGTGTTGCAGGGCGTTGCTGATGGCCTGTTGAACCACCCGGTAGACCGCCCTGTCGGCGATCGGGGACAGCGCAGGTCGCGGGAACGGAGGAATGAAGGACACCTCGACCCCGAGGTCGCGGGTGGTGGAGATGAGATCCGGGAGGTCGCGCAGGCCCGCCACGGGGGTGGCGTTCTCGCGCAGCAGCCCCACCACCGATCGCAAGCCGTCGAGGGTTTTCTTGCTCTGCGCTCTCAGCTGCGCGGCGGCTTCTTTGGCGGTCTCGGGGTCGCGGTCGATGAGCCGCCCGACCGCCGCGGACTGCACGACGATGCCCGCCAGATGATGGGCGGCGACGTCGTGCAGTTCCCCAGCGACCCGGCGACGTTCGTCGATCAGGGCCAATGCAAGTTGGTGCTGGTGCTCGCGGACCTCCCAGTCGCGCTGCTGCTGCATGCGCTGGGTCCGGCTGGCCAGCATCACCCCGCCGAGCATCGGCACCAGGTAGAAGGAGAACTTGCCGAGCACGAAGGTGAGGACCTCCGCCCACCGCCCCGGGTCCGGGGAATCCCGCACCACGATGACCACGGCCTCGGCCAGCCCCAGGATCCCCACCAACAGCCCGCCCCGCAGGGGTGGCAGCCGGAGCCCGATGCCGAACCCGGCGGCCGCCTGCGCCACCCAGGCGAAGGTGAATCCTCTGGGCATCAGCACCATCATGGCCAGCTGCGCTCCCCAGACCAGGAACTGGCACACCACGGGGTGGCGGCGCCACAGCACCAGCACGATCCCCTGCGCGCCTCCTAGGCACACCAGGACCGCATAGTTATCCCGGGCCCGGGAGCCATAGCCCAGGGCCAGCGCGGTGGCCTGAAGAATCCCGCAGCCGACGGCCAGCAGCAGGTCGCCGCGACGGATCGGAACGGGGGTGTTCACGGCGTCATTGTTCCGCACTCGGCGAGGAAGGCGCGGGTCACCTCGTTGATCCTGGTGTGCTGCTCGTGATGAACCAAGTGGCCGGCATCGAGGGTCTCGACCCGGTGACACCGACCCTCACCAACGTACGCGCGCAACGCCCTCTGGCTCTCCTTCATGTTCTCCTCCCGGCCCCTGCTGGTAAACACCAGCACCGGCAGGTCCTGGGCGAACCGAAGCTCCTTGGTCTGCTCGACAGCCTCCTTGAGGCTCTTCCTCTGCCGCACCGTCTCCGGCGACATCGCATTCCAGCTGGTCAGCATCGCCTGCTTGTCCACATTTTCCCTGCTGTAACCCTGCTCCAACAAGGACGATTCCACGCCACGAATCGCCTGCACCACCCGCACGCCACCAAGACGCGCCAGAGTGGTCAAGACCCCGGAGAAAAAGCTGGCCCGCCAATCGTCTTCCGGCGGGGAGGCGGTGGCGGGATTCGTCGGGTCGAGACCCACGAACCCGCTCACCTCGCCGGGAAACGTCTCGATGAACTTCTGGGAGTACAAACCCGCGAGCGAATGCCCCATCAGCACGTACGGACCCGGCACCCCCGCGCCGTGCAGGGCGGTATGCACATCCCTGGCGACGTCCCCCGGTAGCATCGGGGAATCCGACCCCTCGCTCCATCCGTAGCCGAAGGGCTCCACAACCGTCACCCTCGCCCACTGCGACAGCTCCTGCGTCAAGGGTTCGAAATCAAGCACCGGCGCCGGGACGCCCAGCCCCGGGAGCAGCACGATGCTGGCCTCACCCTGACCGACGGTGTGGACGTGCATCCTGCGGCCGCCGACATCAACCATCACCCCCGGGGCTGGATTCGCCGCCCGTTCGCTGGCGGTCATGGCCATGTCCGTGACCTTCATCACCCCAACGAGCAGCGCCAGTACCATCACCGTCACACCCAGCGCCCGCACGAATCGACGCCGCTTCCGGGGCCTCCCGGAGTTCGTGGCGTCCTCCTTCTCCGCGACCAGCCTGCGAAGAGCGTCGCCATTGCCCGCGTCAGACACGATTCCTCACCTTTCCTCGCCGGCCACCGCCGGCATCTGGGTCCTTCTCATCCAGCCAGGCATCCAGATCCGCCTTGACCAGCTCATGAGCCCCTCCGGTTGCGACACCCGAGGCCCAGGAGCGGACGACGCCCCTGAACCACAGGCACTCAACAACACCGTCACCACGACGGCACAACCTGCCATGATGCGCTTCAGCACCCTCATCTCCGCTCCTTTTCAATCATCCCTCCATGCTGTCGGTATTGCCACGAGATCCGCTACGGGCCCGGGAAGGAACCTCATTTACGACCTGCGATGCAAGCAGCTCCTTCCCGGCAGACACCGCCGGGGGAGCCGGGTCTGCCCCTCCATCAGGGACATCTGCGTCGTCGCTGATCGCTGTCACTCGCCATCACTGCCGCTGACGGCGGCCAGGCCGTCCCATGCTCCACGCCTCGGCCTTCCACGTTCCCGGCACAGTGGCGAGAGCATCAACCACTTCCCCCACCTGACCGTGGCGGTTCACCCTCTCGGAATGGCCGCACCCACGAAGCTTTGTACGCTTTCCCGTACAGGAGGTGGCCGTGAAGACCATGTCGTACACCGAGTCCCGGGCCAACTACGCAGCGGTGTCCTCGGTGAGGTCGTGAACAATCGCTAGGAGATCGTCATCACCCGGGCGGGACACGAACCCGTCGTGATCGTTTCGCTGGAGGAGTACCAGTCCCTCCGCGAGACCGCCTGCCTGCTGTGCTCACCCGCCAACGCCCAGGCTGACCAGCGCCATGGAGCAGCTCGACAGGAACGACGGCACCCAGCACGACCTCCTCGACGACCACTGAGATGCGGATCTGCTGGGCCAACGAGGCGTGGGAGGACTACCTCTGGTGGTAGGCCCGGGGCCGTCGGACCTTGAAGAGGATCAACTCCCTGATCCGGGACATCGCCCGCAACGGGAACGAGGGGCTGGGTAAACCGGATTCCTCGCAGCCCGGCTCAACCAGCGTCAAGGAAGACGTGCCTCATAGACTGACTTTCATGGAGATTGATGTCCTTGGATGGCTCAGCGGTCGCCGGAACCCCCAGCTCGTGACCGCCGACGACGCCCTGCCCGGGCGTGACACGCCTGTCCTGGGCACCATGCCCCGACATGCCGTGCTCGGCCTGCGCCTGGACGAGGTCCCTGAGGGCTGTGAGGTCGCCTATTTCGCGATGGGGTGCTACTGGGGTGAGGAACGGCTGTTCTGGAGCACCGACGGCGTGGTCAACACCGCCGTCGGGTTCATGGGAGGCTTCACCCCGAACCCCACATATCGCGAGACCTGCACCGGACGCACCGGACACACGGAAACAGTTCGGGTGGTCTTCGACCCGTCACGCATCAGCTACGAGGACCTGCTGAGGATCTTCTGGGAGAACCACGACCCCACCCAGGGCTTCCGGCAAGGCAACGACATCGGCACCCAATACCGGTCCGCGATCTTCCCGGTCGATGCCGCCCAGCACGCGGCAGCCATCGCATCCCGCGATGCCTTCCAGACCCGCATGACCGAAGCCGGATTCGGCGAAATCACCACTGAGATCACCAATGGCGCCACCTTCTACCACGCGGAGGAGGAACACCAGCAGTACCTGCACAAAAATCCGGGAGGCTATTGCCCGAACCACGCCACCGGAGTCGCATGCACATGATGGTTCTCACCCCAAAGAATGACCTGGATCAGGACATGGGTTTTGCGACCCGATCCAGCACTGCCCCTAGAATGAACCGGTGAATCTGCGCCGCGTCATCGTCATCGCGATGGTCGTGCTGCTCGCAGGATGCGCGTCCACATCTGATCCCGCCCCCTCCCCGACCCCCTCCGTTGCCATCTCCGTGAGCGCAACCCCGGATGCGAACGTCACACCGACACCGACGGTGGCCTTCCCAGTACCGATGAGCGTCACTCAGGACCTCACTACGGGCGGTGCGAAACAGATCGTGCGCCGCATGATGGAAATCACGAACAACCGCCCCGCATTGAAACTCGATGTTTCGACCTCCGAGGTGACCCTCACGGTGCTGGACACAACCCAGAAACCGTTCACCCTGCGGTGGCGCGCCAATCAGATCACCCCTGCGGATTCCGACATCCAATACCTGGGACAAACCACCTTCCGCCCAACCGATTATCCACTCGGAAACATCAACGATTTGTTCGATACCGCCACTCGCATGGGAGCGACAGGGATGGAAAAGATCATGCAGATCGTCGAGCAGCGCTCCGGCGAGGTCTACCTCACCGTCACCACAATCCCCGAGACGAAAACCGTGTTCTTTGAGAAGGACGGCACCCCGGTGCGCAACCTCGGCTACACATCCGTGGCGGACCTGACCGACGGCCTGGCTGCCGTCATCGCTGGAAGCCGCGCCGCCACACAGATCGGTTTCGGACCCAACACCGGGTACTGGATCGACCTGCCGGCGAACAACGGCATCACCGAACGACGCATCCGTTCCGCCGCACTGCCGGTGTACACGACCAGAATCAAGGAGGCGTCCTCCCTCACCCCCTTCGATCCGACCCAACTCGACGCCCTGGTGTTGGCGCGTTCAATTCAGAAGTTCAATTCCGGTTCCAAGGCGGAGTGCAAAATCGAGGTGGACAACCGCTACAGGCAAAAAACCCCGATCATCCGCTACGACTGCGGCGGCAAGGTGCATTTCACAGCCCCCGACGGCACCGAGTACTCCGAGGATCAGCTGAGACAGTGAGCTCTCTGCTGTACAGCTGGTTGAGTCAGCCGGCAAGAGAGAGGTCCCTCAGTCGAGCAGTCCCATGCGTTCAGCCTCGGCGCGCAGCGAATCGCGGGCCTCAGGCCTGGCCGCCTCGATCAGGCCCAGCGCCTGGTCGCGCTGGGAAGCCCCGAAGACGCGGGCGGTGTTTTGTTCCGTGACCACCCAGGACGGTTGCAGTGACGTCGTGGGTTCGGTGAGTTTCGGCACGATGGTGGAGCGGTTGGCCTTCGGGTGCCATGACTTCAACGCGATGATCGCCTGCCCGCCCGGGGACTGCAGGGCCCCGACGATGAAGTCGGCCTGCCCTCCGGTACCGGAGATGATGCGGTCGTTGACGCGGGTGGCGTTGATGGCCCCGAACAGGTCGACCTGCAGCGCGGTGTTGATGCTAGTCACCGCCGGTTGTCGGGCGATGTTCCCGGGACTGTTCGTGGTTTCGCAACGCAGCAGCCGCAGCTGCGGGTTGTCGTCGGCCCAGGCGTAGAGCTCCTCGGAACCGTAGGCGAAGGTCGCGGTGATGGGGTGGGTATCGTCGAGGGCACCGGAACGCAGCAGCCCGAAGAAGCCATCAGCCATCAGCTCGGTCCACACCCTGAGTCCACGGCTGTTCCGCAACGCCTGCATCACCGCCTCCGGCAGCGCACCGATGCCGAGTTGGAGCGTGGCGCCGTCGGGCACCATCGCCGCGAGCCTCTCCCCGACCGCCGCGGACTCGTCGTCGATCTTGCCCTCGGGTGCCACCGGCACCGGCTCGGCGATCTCGACGGCCAGGTCGATGTCGTCGACCGACAGCACCCCGTCGCCGTGGATGAACGGCAGGTTCTCGTTGATCTGCGCCACCAGAATCGCGCCGCGCTGTTTCGCGGCGTCGATGGCGCCTGGCAGCACCTGCACCTCGATGCCGAGACTGACCTTCCCGTCAACGACCCGCGAGGTCTGCACCGCGACGACATCCGGAGGCAGCGCCCCACGAAACAGCTGGGGAGTGGTGGACAGCCGCGCCGGGTAGTAGTCGACCCGAGGATTCCCGCGCAGCCCGGAACCGACGAAGGTGGTTTCAAGCCGCACCCCTTCGCGGTCCGGCAGCGCGCCGAGCCCGTTGACGATGAACAGTCGGTACTCGGGAATGGCCGCGTCCAGCAACCCGAGCAGGGCACGTGGGGTACCGAAACTGCCCTGGGTGACGATGCGGGGATTCCCGGGCAGCTCGGGCAGAGCAGCGGCCAGCTGCTCGGGGGCGACGATTCTCACTTCAGCCTCACAGGTCCTGGGTGTCGAAGGTGTTGCAGGAGGAAGGATTACCGGAATCGAAGCCCACACTCAACCAGCGCTGCCGTTGCTCGGAGCTGCCGTGGGTCCACGACTCGGGGTTGACGAATCCACCCTGTTGTTTCTGGATGTGGTCGTCGCCGACGGAACGGGCCGCATCCGCGATGCGCAGCAGGTCGTCCTTGCTGACCGCCTTGATCGGCGAGTTCGAATCCTTCATGACCTGGTTGAACACCACCCCGGCGTAGCAATCGGCCTGGAGTTCAAGCCGCACCTGCGCGGAATCAGCTCCGGTACCGCGCGTGACCTTGCGCATGGTTCCGTCGAGATTCTGGATGTGGTGCCCGAACTCGTGGGCGACGATGTAGAGCTCGGCTGCGTCCCCGCCGGAGGCTCCGAGCTGTTTGAGGAGCTGTCCGACGTAGGAGTCGTCGATGTAGACGGTGGAGTCACCGGAACAGTAGAACGGCCCCATCTCGGTTTGACCCACCCCGCAGGCGGTGTTGATGGTGCCGGAGAACAGCTTCACCGTGGCGTACTTGTAGTTCGTTGCCGTTTTCGACCAGTAGCTCTGCAGGACCTTCTCGTAGAGCAGCCAGCGGCACTCGCGGTTGGTGTTGACGTTGACGTCCTTCTGTTTGCAGTGGTCGAGATCGCTGCCCTGCACCACCGGTTGGGTGTCCTGGCCCGAACTGGATCCGAGCAGGTCGGAGACGTTGATGCCGAACCGCGGGCCGACGAAGACGACCAGCAGCATCAGCACCAACCCGCCGACGCCACCGCCCAGGGCCATCCGGCCACCACCCCCGCCTCCCGAGGCGCGTTGAGTACGCGAATCGGACAGGTCAACGCTGTCGCGATAGTCCATGTGCCACCTCCTCTGACCAGTTCAGCCTAGCCGGGCCGGGCACTCGACACCCTCAGGACGCCAGGACCCCGCGCAGACTCTCGGCGAAGTTCCGCGCCTGCACAGGCGCCAGGTCCCCGTATTGCAGCAGCAATGCAGGCGGATGGTCACGCATCGCGAAATCCCCCAACGTCGAGACCCGATACCCGAGGTCCTCCAGCCGCATCTGCACCACCAGCTCGTCGACCCTCTCGGGCAGGTGCAGCACAAGTTCCGTGCCACTCGGATCGCCGAAGATCCGCACATCGGGCACCAGCTTGCCCAGTGCCGTGAGCAACGCCGCCCGGCGTTCCCCAAACAACGCGAGTGCCCTGTTGCGGTGTCGATACATGGCACCGGAGGACATGTAATGGGCCAGCGCCCGCGCCGAGAAGTCCGAGACCATCGCGACGTCCGCGGCGCGCCTACGGAACTCGTCATCAACTACCAGCCACACCAGCCCCAACTCTGGGGTGATGAGCTTCGAGGAGGAACCGATATAGATCACCCTCGCGCCCTCCCCCGCCATGGAGAACAGAGTCGGCTGGGGGGCATGCCCGTAGGTGAACTCGGCGTCAAGGTCGTTCTCGATGATGACCCCACCGACCCGAGCCGACCACTCCAATAATTCCCGGCGACGCTCAGCACTCATCGCGACCCCTGTGGGCCACTGCCGCGCCGGCGTGACGTACACCACCTTGTCGGCGCCGGTCAGCATGTCAATCCTGAGGCCTTCCTCATCCACGGGCACGCAGTGCACCCGACATCCCTCGTTAATGAGGTGTCGCTGCACCCTCGGATATCCGGGATCCTCGATGGCAACCCCGCAGCCTCGCAGCTCCAGCCCGTGGACGATGTCCGCGATCACGCTTCCAATGCACGGTCGCAACACGATCCGGTCAGGTTCCAGCACCATTCCACGAAAGGAACGCAAGTGGTCGCTGAGCGCCTTCTGCAGGGCCGCGATGCCGCTCGTCGTCTCGAATGGATCAATGGCCTCCCGCCACGCCCGGTTCCAATCCCGCAGATTGATCATGGAGTTGTCCGCTCCCCCGGGAACAGTCAAGTTCACCGATGGGACGGCATCGATCTGGCTCCTGGCCGTTGTTTCCTCAGCCTCGGGTGGGCAACCTCGCAGCAGATCCCGCGCGCCCTGACTGATGCGGGTGCCGCTGCCCTGCGAGGACGTGACCAGGCCCAATCCGCCGAGAATTTCATAGGCCTCGACGACACAGGAACGTGAGATGTCGTACTCCTCGGCGAATCTCCTGGACGAGGGCAAGGGGTCGCCGTCGACGAGGCTGCCGTCCTCGATCCCACGTCTGATCGCCGCGACGACGCGATGGGAAATCGGCGTGACCCCGGGATCGAGGACCAGGCGCTGCTGGATTGGTAGTGCGGTCCTTGCCATGCCAGACAGGCTACCCAGCGGTCGAGTCCCTCGGGCCGATTGAGACCCAGCCTGCAGGAAACTGGCTCGACGGACACCACCGGGACCACCCAAGAGGCACCGCTCCATCCCTCAAAGTGGTCTGCCGTTTTCGTGCTAAGTGGTCTGGGAAACTTCCTGCTGGATCGGCAGCATGTTCCTGTCCGTGGGTGCACGGGTGGCCGTGGGCGGCCTCGTGACGCGGATGCGAGTGGGATCCCACCACGGGGTCCGGACAAGATAACGGGACGGCATGGGAGTCGCAGTGGGCATCAACGAGATCATCCTTTGGATATTGATGCTGTGCATGGTCCTCGGCGGCATAGACCGGGCCATCGGAAACAAGTTCGGTCTGGGCGAACAGTTCGAGGAAGGCTTCAACGCCCTCGGTCCCCTGGCACTCGCCATGGTCGGCATCATCTCGCTCTCACCGGTACTCGCGAAGCTGCTGGGGCCGATCATCAACCCGGTCTACTCACTCGTCGGCGCTGACCCCGCAATGTTCGCGGGTACCCTGCTGGCCTGTGACATGGGCGGCTGGCCCCTGGCCCAGCAGATGACGGCAAACCCGCAGGCGGCGCAGCTGTCGGGTCTGGTACTCGGCTCCATGATGGGCGCGACGGTCGTGTTCACGATTCCCGTCTCCCTCGGGATCATCGAGAAAGACGACCGCGGTTTCCTGGCCAAGGGAATCCTGGCGGGCATCTGCACCATTCCCGTCGGCGTGTTGATCTCCGGTCTGATCGCGGGCTTCCCGATCGGCATGGTGCTGATCAACCTCATCCCCATCGTCGCTGCCGCTCTGCTCATCGCTTTCGGTTTGTGGCGCTTCCCCAACGCCATGACCACAGGCTTCGAGTGGTTCGGCAAGATCCTGCTCGCCATCATCACCGTCGGTCTCATGATCGCGGTTTTCGAAGAGGTGCTGCACATCAAGATCATGCCCGCGGGGTGGGAACTCACACCCGTCACCAAGGGCCTCGAAACGGTCGGGCTCATCGCCATCGTGCTGCTGGGCGCCTTCCCTGCGGTCTTCCTCATCATCAAACTGGCCAGCAAACCCCTCGGCAAGGTGGGCAAGCTCATCGGAATCAACGACACCGCAGCCGGCGGCATGATCGCCACCTTGGCCAACAACATCCCGATGTTCCAGGTCATGAAGGACATGGACAACCGCGGCAAGGTGGTCAATTCCGCCTTCGCGGTGAGTGCCGCCTTCGCCTTCGGCGACCATCTCGGTTTCGTGGCCGGGGCGGAGTCCAGCATGATCGCCGCAGTGATCGCCGGCAAACTTGTGGCGGGCATCGCCGCTGTCGCCCTGGCGCTGCTGTTGTTCGGCAGGTCCCTGCCCAAGGCAGAGGAGGCCCCGGCACCGGAGGCACCCGAAACAGCCACCGAGGGGGCCTGAGACGATGCGGATCGCTCGTGTGATCGGCTCCGCGGTCTCGACCATGAAGCCGGACAACATTCGGGGCTCAAAGCTCCTGATCCTCAGGGCCGCCACCCCCGACAACGAACTCTACGGTGATCCCTTCGTGGCGGTGGACATGGTCAGCGCAGGCGCTGGGGAGCTCGTCCTGGTGGCCGATGGAAGCGCTGCCCGTCGCGGCCTGGACAACGACAACGCCCCCGTCGACTCGGTGATCATGGCGATCCTCGACTCCTTGGAGGTCGAGGGTTGCGTGACCTTCAGGAAGCTTTGATCCCATGGCAACGAAATCCAGGGAGATGCTCAGCGTCGGGATCGACATCGGAACGACGACGAGTCAGCTCGTCCTCTCGCGCCTGTCGGTCAGCAACCACGCGCGCGTCGGCCTGGTACCGCGCCTCGACGTCGACGAGCGCACGGTCCTCTACCAAAGCGAACCCCATCTGACACCGCTGTCAGCCCCTGACGAGATCAACGTCGGGGCGCTGGTGGGAATGATCCACCGCGAGTACGAACGCGCGAACATCGACTCCTCGCAGGTAGAGACCGGGGCGGTCATCATCACCGGCGAAACCGCCCGCACCCGCAACGCGGAAGCGATCCTCCAGGGTCTGTCCGATCTGGCGGGCGAATTCGTGGTCACCGTCGCCGGACCGAGCCTGGAATCCCAGATCGCCGGGCGCGGCTCCGGTGCCAGCGACTGGGCAGCCGAGCACTACGCCACCATCGTAAACGTCGACATCGGGGGCGGCTCCGCAAACGCAGCGATCTTCCGGGCCGGCAAACACGTCTCCTCCGCCGCGATCATGGTCGGCGGCAGGCAGGCCATGGTCAATCCCGACACCGGGGTGCTGGAGCATCTCAAACCCGGCGGCCAGGTGGTCGTCGAGACCCTCGGCCTGACCGACCTCGTGGTCGGCCAACCAGCTCCTGTGCCCGCGCTGCGACGCTTCACCGACGCGATGGCTGACGTCGTCATCGATCTGGTGCTCGGCACGACCTCCCCCTTGGCCGAGAAGCTGGCGCTCACCACTCCCCTCGACATCGACGGCCCGGTCGCGGCCTATTTCGTTTCCGGAGGGGTCGGTGCCGCCTATTACGCGAACCTGCCCTGCTCCACCATCCAGGAGATCGCCCGCTTCGGTGACGTCGGTCCCCTGTTCGCGCAGTCGCTGCGGGAGAATCCGCGCTGGCAACAGCTCCACGTCGAGGAACCCGGACAGACCCTGCGCGCGACCGTGCTCGGGGCCGCGAGCCAACAGGTGACGCTCTCCGGTTCCACGATCTGGGCCGAACGCGAGCATCTGCCGTTGAAGAACCTCCCGGTGATCGAACCGAGGCTGCTCGACGCCGTGCCCGAGTATCGCGACCCGGAAGGTGTCAGGCGCGCCGTCACCCAGGCCGTGAAGCGCTGGGACCGCGGGGAGGCGGACCAGGGGAACTTCGTGATCACTCTCGACCTGCCCCGACGGATGGACTACCCCCAGGTGATAGCCATCGCCACGGGGCTGGCGCTGTTCGCCGACGACTATCTGCCGCGGGGCAAGCCGCTGATCCTGGTCACGGAGGAGGACTACGGGCAGGTGCTCGGCCAGACGATCAAGTCGCGCAGCCCCGATCTGCCGGTCATCGTCGTCGACCAGATCGGTCTCGGAGAGGGCGATTTCATCGACATCGGGGAACCGCTGTTCGAGGGCCGGGTCGTCCCGGTCTCCGTGAAGACCCTCGTTTTCTACCAGTAGGACCTGAAAGGTGAAGGAAACAACCATGCGAAACGGTGTGAAGGAGGTGGCCTGATGCTGCTGCGCACGAAACTTTTCGGTGAAACCTACGAGTTTCGCGACCTGAAGGATCTGCTCGCCAAGGCCAACGAGGAGAAATCGGGTGATCAGCAGGCCGGTATCGCGGCCAAGACCGCGGCTGAACGGGTCGCGGCTCGGCTGATCCTGGCGGAAGTGCCGTTGAGTGCCCTGCGCGAAAACCCGGTCGTTCCCTACGACGAGGACGAGGTGACACGGGTCATCGACGACGCGGTCAACGAGACCATCTACTCGGAGATCAAGAACTGGACCGTCGGCGAGTTCCGTGAATGGATCCTCAACAACAACACCACCAGCGACATGATCCACCGCGTCAGCAACGCCCTGACCGGCGAGATGGTCGCCGCAGTCACGAAACTGATGAGCAACCTGGACCTGGTGGTCGGTGGCAAGAAGATCCACGTGGTCAAGCACTGCAACAACACCATGGGCCTGCCGGGTACGCTCGCCTCCCGCAACCAACCGAATCACCCCACCGATTCCGTCGACGGCATCCGTGCGGCCGCCTACGAGGGCCTGTCCTACGGATCGGGTGACTCGGTGATCGGCATCAACCCCTCCGACGACTCGGTCAGCAGCGTCAGTCGCCTGCTGGAGATGACAAAGGAGATCATCGACCGCTGGGAGATCCCCACCCAGAACTGTGTGCTGGCGCACGTCACCACCCAGATGGAGTGCCTCAAGCGTGGTGTGCCCGTCGGCTTGGTGTTCCAGTCGCTCGCGGGCTCGCAGAAGGCCATGGAGAGCTTCGGGGTCAGCATCGACATGATCGACGAGGCCTACGCGCTGGCGAAGAAGTACTGCTGGACTCCCGGACCCAACTACATGTACTTCGAGACCGGTCAGGGATCGGCGCTGTCAGCGGACGCGCACAACGACGCCGACCAGCTGTGCCTGGAGGCCCGCATCTACTCGATGGCCAAGCGATGGGATCCCTACCAGGTCAACACGGTCGTCGGGTTCATCGGGCCCGAATACCTCTACGACGCCACCCAGATCACCCGGGCGGGCCTGGAGGACCACTTCATGGGCAAGCTCACCGGGATCTCCATGGGATGTGACGTCTGCTACACCAACCATGCCAAGGCGACGCAGAACGACCTGGAGAACCTTGCCGTGCTGTTCGCCGCCGCCGGTGGCAGCTTCATCATGGGCGTACCGCAAGGCGACGACTCCATGCTGTCCTACCAGTCCACCAGCTACCACGACGCCCCGGCGCTGCGACAGGCCCTCGGCCTGAGCCCACTGCCCGAGTTCGCGGCTTGGCTGGAGGACATCGGCCTGTGGAAGGACGGACACCTGACCGACCTGGCCGGCGACCCCTCGTTCTTCCTGAAGAGGTGACCTCACGATGAATGAAAAACTCGAAGAGATCGTCGCCCGCGTCATCGCGGAGTTGAAGCGCGACGGCATCACACCCCCCGACGAGGCCAACCTCGTCCCCGTGCCCGCGGGCAACGGCACCGGCACGTCCGGGGACCTGGTGATCGACCTGCCGGATCCCACCGTGGAATCCGAACGACGCAGGCTGCGGGTGGACAACCCCTACGATGCGGACGGGCTGCGCAACCTGTGCGCAACCACCACCGCCCGGATCGGGATCGGTCGTGCGGGTGCCCGACCCAGGACCGCGTCGCTGCTGCTGTTCCAGGCCGACCACGCCGTCACCCAGGACGCCATCTACGGCATCATCAACGAGGACACCAAGGAGAAACAAAAGCTGTTCACGGTGCACAGCCGGGCCGCGGACCGTTCCGAGTACCTGCTGCGCCCCGATCTGGGACGCCGCCTGACCGACGAGGCCAAGGCCATCATCCAGGAACGCTGCATACAACAACCCGACGTGCAGATCTGCATCGGCGACGGCCTGTCCGCGGCAGCCATCTCGAACAATCTGGGCGACATCTACCCGGTGATCGAGCAGGGTCTCAGCTCTGCGGGACTCACCCTCGGCACGCCGTTCCTGATCGAGAACTGCCGCGTCGGGATCATGAACGACGTGAACACGATCGTGCAGGCGAAGGTCGTGCTGCTGCTCATCGGTGAGCGTCCCGGACTGGGTATCGCGGACGCCATGAGCGTCTACATGGGCTTCGACCCGCAGCCCGGCAAGAGCGACGCCGACCGCGACCTGATCTGCATGATCACCACCCACGGCGGCACCAACCCCCTCGAGGCCGGCGCCTACGTCGTCGAGGTGGTCAAACGAATGATCCAGCACAGCGCATCCGGCGTGAAGCTACGTGCGCTGTCCGGTGGCGAGGACTGAGGAGACGACCATGGCCATTCTCGATCCCGTCAGGCCCACCATCCTGGCGGCACGCATCATCTCCAACGTGGACCAGGGCTTCGCGAAGCATCTGAACCTCAAGGACCATCAGCGCTCCCTGGCGCTGGTCACCTGTGACATCGACGACGCGCTGTACGTCTCCCTCGACGAGGCGACCAAGTTCGCCGAGGTCGACGTGGTCTACGCGAAGAGTTTCTACGCCGGTTCCGGTTACCCGTCGGGTCCCCTCTCCGGTGAGATCATCGGCATCCTGGCCGGGCCAACCCCCGCGGAGGCCCGCTCCGGCCTGGACGCCTGCATCGCCTACGCCGAGGAGGAAGCCTGCTTCTACACGGCCAACGAGGCCGGGGATCTGACCTTCTTCCCGCACCTGATCAGCAGCACGGGCAGCTACCTCAGCGAGGCAGCGGGCATCACCCGCGGCGAGCCGCTGGCCTATCTCATCGCTCCCCCGCTGGAGGCCACGCTCGGTCTTGACGCAGCCATGAAGGCAGCCGGGGTGGAGATGAAGGTGTTCTACGAGCCGCCCTCGGAGACCAACTTCGCCGGTGGCCTGCTCACCGGCACCCAGAGTGCCTGCCGCGCGGCCTGCACCGCCTTCCAGGACACCGTTCTCGACGTGGCGGTCTCGCCTCGAAAGTACTGAAGGAGAATTCAGTGACACACATCGACAAGGATCTGGCATCCATCCAGCAGGCCCGCGACCTGTGCAATCAAGCCCGCGAGGCGATGCGCAGCTTCCAGTTCGCCTCCCAGGAGGAGGTCGACCGGATCTGTGAGGCGATGGTCGAGGCCGCAGTCGCCGAGGCCGCCCGGCTCGGGCAGCTCGCCCACGAGGAAACCGGTTTCGGTTTCCCCCTGCACAAGAAACTGAAAAACGAGTTCGCGTCCCGGAACGTGTGGGAGTACATCAAGGACACCCCCACCTGCGGGGTGTTGCACCACGACAAGGAACGCAAGATCGTCGAAATCGGCGCTCCCGTCGGTGTGATCGTCGCGCTGACTCCCTCCACGAACCCGACCTCGACGGCGATCTTCAAGTCGCTGATCTCGGTCAAGGCCCGCAACGCGGTCATCGTCGCCCCCCACCCGTCGGCGTCGAAGAGCACCGCCGAGGCGGTGCGGGTGATCAGGGAGGCCGGCGAGCGGGCGGGCATGCCTGCGGGACTGATCTCCTGCCTGGAGAACCCGACGATCCAGGGAACCACCGAGCTGATGAGCCACCACGCCACCTCGATGATCCTGGCCACCGGTGGTCCCGGCATGGTCAAGGCCGCTCACAGCCAGGGCAAACCGGCCCTCGGTGTCGGCCCGGGCAACGTGCCCGCCTACGTGGACCGCAGCGCCCATGTCGTCAAGGCCGCCAGGATGATCGTCGAGTCGAAGTCGTTCGACTGCTCCACGATCTGCGCCACCGAGCAGGCGGTGATCGCCGACCGGCCCATCGCGGAGCGCCTGAAGGCCGAGATGCAGGCCCACGGTGCGCACTGGCTCACCAAGGAGGAGGCTGACACGCTGGCCGCGGTGATGTTCCGCCCGAACGGAATGATGGTCGCCGGTCTCGTCGGTCGTACCCCGCAGTACATCGCGAAGAAGGCCGGCATCCAGGTGCCCGAGACGGCCCGCATCCTCGTGGCCGATCTCGAGGGCATCGGTCCCGACCACCCACTGTCGCGTGAGAAACTCACCACCGTGCTCGGCTTCATGGTCGTGGACGGCTGGCGTGAGGGCTGCGACCGCGCCATCGAGATGCTCACCTTCGGTGGCGACGGCCATAGCATCGTCGTCCACTCACGCGACGAGGAAGCGGTCCTGACCTTCGGCATCGAGAAACCGGCTTTCCGGATTCTCGTCAACACCTGGGGTTGCCTGGGCGGGGTCGGGTACACCACCGGGCTGGCACCGTCACTGACGCTGGCGCCCGGAGGTGTCGGCGGCGCTGCTGTCAGCGACAACATCACCCTCACCCACGTCCTCAACGTCAAGCGTCTCGCCTACCATCTGCGCGACGCCCCCGAGGTCGCCAAGCTGTGGGGTGGTCGTGGTTCGGCCCCCGCCTCGACCCAAGCCACCTCGAACGATCCGGGACAGGACGCGATCGACCGGATCGTCGCCCAGGTGCTGGCCGAGATGCGCGGCACCAGCTGAGCGTGGAAGGAGCTGAGACGTGACCGCGACCAATCAGGCTTCAACGGCATCGACCAAGGAGGAGAAAGCTCGAAACACCAGCAAGACACCGGCGCAGAAAGCACCGGCGTCCACGTCCGGGTCCGCCACCGTGGCGAAGCCCCGGGAAGAAACCGACCAACAGCCACAGACCACTAACAGAAGGAGCACTTCCATGGCTGATGTAACTATGACCGCTCTCGGCATGGTCGAGACCAAGGGCCTCGTAGGCTCCATCGAAGCGGCCGACGCGATGGTCAAAGCCGCCAACGTGACCCTGATCGGCAAGGAACAGATCGGCGCCGGACTCGTCACCGTGATGGTCCGCGGCGACGTCGGCGCCGTGAAGGCCGCCACCGACGCCGGTGCCTCCGCGGCGTCGCGCGTCGGCGAGCTGGTGAGCGTCCACGTGATTCCCCGTCCTCACAGCGAGGTCGAGCTCATCCTGCCCAAGACCAAGGGCTGATCCTGTATCCACCGGGCCTGTGTGCTGGCCGGGAGATCTCCGGCCAGCACACAGGGGTGGTTTTCCGCCCTCGTTCACTGAAGGAGCATCATGTCCACACGCACCGTCATCTCCGCGGATCACGTCGCCCAGGCCGCAGCCAACGGACGACTCACCGTCCCCGAAGGAGCGATCGTCACCCCACTGGCCCGGGACCGTGCCGCCGAGCTGGGCGTCAAGCTCGAATCCGAGGGTTCCGCCCCCACACCCCTCCCCCCTGCCGCCTCTGCACCGACCACGTCATCGGACGACGACCTCACCCAGCGCATCCGGACCCTTGTCACCTCGATGCTCGCCAACGACGTCACCGCGACGGCAGCGAGTCGTACACGTTCCGTCAAGCTCTGCCGCGCCGCCGATGCGGTCACCGAGCCGTTCCCCTACCCCGGACCAAAACCCGGCCAGCAGGTGCGCACCGGGGATGTCGTCACCTCCGACGACGGTTCCCCGATGGCCGCCGGCTACATGACCCTGACCGAGGGCAGTTTCCCCTGGGAGTTCAGCTACGACGAGATACAGATCGTGCTCGAGGGTGAACTTCACATCGGAACCCCCGAAGGCACGAAGATCGCCACACCCGGCGACA
Source organism: Arachnia propionica (assembly GCF_037055325.1). NCBI lineage: Bacteria > Bacillati > Actinomycetota > Actinomycetes > Propionibacteriales > Propionibacteriaceae > Arachnia > Arachnia propionica. The sequence goes on from NZ_CP146373.1 coordinate 2,599,223, forward strand.
TCATGTACGTACCCAAGGGCTCCACGATCACCTTCGGCACACCAAGCTGGACCAGGTTCGTCTACGTCACCTTCCCCGCCGACTGGGAGTCGGGACTGTGACCGTCGTCACCGAGGCGGAACTCCGCGACCAGCTGCGTCGCCCCACCCTCGGGGCCACCGTCACGGTGCCCGCAAAGGCCCGGCTGACGCCCTCCGCCCAGGACTTCATCAAACAATGGCAGCTCAAACGGGTCGATCCCTCGCAGCCAACACCGGGGACCGCGCCCGCGGCGTCGTCGCCGAGCACTCCTCCCGGACACGGGGAAACCGCCGACACCTCGTGGCAGCAGGAGTCGGTGTTCCCGATCAACCGTCCGCAGCATCCGCGTTGTGACTGCTGCGGAGGCGAGCTCACCCGCAAGGGCGACAACATGACCCAGCTCAACGACGAGGTCTTCGTGGTCAAGACACATCCCCGGATCCGGCTGCGCGGCAAGTTCGACAGCCTGCACGCGCTGGTGCTCATGGCCGAATGTCAGGCACGTAGCACCGGTCCTGACTGGCTGGCGGAGTCGCTGGCCGTCCTGGCCGCGTACTGCCGGGAACTCACCAGCGCCGAATACCATCAGCGGGTCGTGGCGCCGTTGTCCCTGCCCGGATGGGACGAGAAGTCCATTCACAAGGCCACCCACGACCCGGACTCCGTTCTGGGCGTGCCCCATGAAACCCTCGACGGTTCATCGCCGGTGTTGTCGCACTGGCTGAATCTGTGCCGCACCAGCTCCCGCGAACTGGAGATCGAGGCGCTGACGGCACTGCCATCCCAGGACGATCCATTCGCGGTCTCCCTGAACCACGCGCTCAACAGGCTCTCCAGCGCGTTCTATTTCCTGCAGCTGCTCCTGTCGCAGACCAGCCGCACATCCAGGTGAACACTTCAGAAGGACAGGTCCATGCCCAGACACGTGATAACCCAACAGGACATCACCCAGGCCCTCGCCGATGGCAGGACCGAACTGACGCTGCGTCCAGACAGCATCGTCACCGCGTTGGCAGCCGAGGTGGCCCAGCAGAAAGGCATCCGTCTGGTGCGGGCCTGTGAGGAAACCCACGGGGCGGCTCCCGCAGAAGCCGCGAGGCAGCCTGTGTTCGGGCGTTCCGACGTCCGCAACGCCGTGATCGCACGCTACGGCGGCGAACCTGATGGTCTCGACCGTGTCCTGGACCGGGTGCTGGGGCGCTGACATGACCCGAGCCGTTCTTCACATCGCACCCGTCCGGCCCGACATCAGCGTCGAGGAAACAGCTCGCCGTCTCCTCACGGAGCTGGAGAACCGAGCCGTTCACGTAAACCTCGGCCCACTCTTCGCCGCCGATCCCGTCACCGCGGCCACGGATCCCGACCGTGTCTTGTCGGCTGCTGTGGAGGCGGTGGAGAAAGTCAGTGGGGATGTTGTGGTGACCTCCGCGCAGCTGCCGGAGGCACTTCACCCGGTGGCGTTCACGCTTCAGGCCCGGCTGGCCACGGAGCTGGGGGCCGGCCTGGTGCTGGTGAGCGACGGCAATGACGGCTCCCTGGAACAGGTCGCCACGGCAGCGGCCACCGACCTCCACGCCACGGTGGTCGGTGTGCGGCTCGTCGATGGCAGCTGGACTGGAAACTCCGGCAGTGCATCGTCCTACCGTTTGCTCAGCGGGTCGTTCAGCAACCACGTCACCGATCCGACGCACATCACCATTTCCCCCAAGGAAAGCGCCGGCGACGTGCTGAAACGCCTGACCGGGGAGACCTGCCCGGTGGTGCCCGCCGAGCGCATCGACATCCTGGTCGGGCTGATCGTCGGCTTGGCCTCCGGACGGTTCCCGCTCCCCGCGGCAGTCCTGGTCTCCGGCGAGGTGATTCCGGAGTCCGTCACGCGCACCTGGAATCGTTTCGTGCCCACCGTGGCCCTGGTGCAACTCGGCGCTTCCTCGAATGGGGCCGCGGTGCTGGCCCGTGCACGACAGGTCCGGGACGCTCGTCCCGTCACCCCCCTGCTGTTCCAGCGCAGGCTGCTGGACGAGGCACGTGCCGTGGACCAGCGCATCGTGCTGCCGGAAGGCACCGAGCCACGCATCGTACGAGCCGCCGCGGATGTGCTGCGCACGGGAGGCGCCCGGTTGATCCTGCTGGGCGATCCTGAGGCCGTGCGACAGGTGGCCACGTCGGAGGGCGTCGACATCTCCGACGCGGACATCGTCGACCCCACGAACGATCCCCTGCGGGAGCGATTCGCCGACGAGTACGCCGAGCTGCGCGCGAAGAAGGGAATCACCCGAGAGCAGGCCCACGACCGGGTCGCGGACGTCTCCTACTTCGGGACGATGATGGTGCGCGACAGCTTGGCCGACGGCATGGTCTCGGGCGCGGTCAACACCACCGCCCACACGATCCGCCCCGCCTTCGAGGTCATCAGGACCAAACCCGGGGTGTCACTGGTCTCGTCGGTGTTTTTCATGTGCCTGCCCGACCGGGTGCTGGCCTTCGGCGACTGCGCGGTGAACCCAAACCCGACGGCCCCGCAGCTCGCCGACATCGCCATCGCATCGGCTGTGACAGCCGAGCAGTTTGGTCTCGACCCCAGGGTCGCGCTGCTGTCCTATTCCACAGGCACTTCGGGCACGGGTCCGGACGTCGATCTGGTGAAGGAAGCCACCGCCATCCTCCACGAGAAGGCGCCGGGGCTGTGCGCGGACGGGCCGTTGCAGTTCGACGCAGCCGTGGCCGAGTCGGTTGCCCGCTCCAAAGCACCAGGCTCCCCCGTCGCGGGACGCGCAAACGTGCTGATCTTTCCCGACCTGTCTGCCGGCAACGCCGGGTACAAGGCCGTGCAGCGCACCGCGGGCGCCCTTGCGATCGGCCCGGTGTTGCAGGGACTCAACCGGCCCGTCAACGATCTCTCACGCGGCGCACTGGTCGAGGACATCGTCAACACCATCCTGATCACCGCCATCCAGGCGGGCAGGGAAACCCGGTAAGCCACGTTCCCGCGGCTGAAGGAGTGCTCTTCGAAGATCGCGGTCTGCTGGTAGCCGCTGCCTTTAGGATGACACGGTGCGTGTGATTGGTCTTCTTGCCGGTAACGCCGTGGTCGACCTGGTCATCGGCCACGGGGAACATCCCGACGCCACCCTGTACCGGGCCGGTTGGATCGCCAGACGACCCGTGGAAGCGCGGTGTTGTGACGGTGACGTCGTGGTCACCCTGGAGGTTCGTCCCGTCTCCCCCGCTGATGCCCCGCCCGCCGACAGGATGGTGGTGTACGAGGAACCGGGAACCGATGAGGTGCCTGTGATCCGCCAGCGAGTCGGGGCCTACGGCATCGTGCTGTCGGAACGGGGCCTGCTGGGCACGGTCTTGTCGCGGATCACCGGGGCCCCCGGGGCCTGGAACCTGCCGGGCGGTGGTCTCGACGCCGGCGAGGAACCGATGGCGGGTCTGCTGCGCGAAATCCACGAGGAGACGGGGCAGGAGGTCGTCGCCGGGCAGCTGCTGGCCCTCCAGTCGGACCACTGGATCGGTCGCGCCCCGAACGGGGGCTTGGAGGATTACCACGCCCTGCGCATCATCTACTCCGCGACATGCGAGAAACCCAGCCGCCCCCGCGTCCACGACCTGGGAGGGTCGACGGCGCGGGCCGACTGGGTTCCTGTGAAGTCCTGGCGCAAGCTTCCCTGGACCCGCGCGGCTCGGCAGGCGCTGAGCCAGCACCTGCCGAGCCGCTGATCACCGAATCCTGGGGCAGCCCGCTTGCGGGATCAATCCCTGAAGTAGGACAGGATGCGCAGGATCTCGATGTAGAGCCACACCATGGTGACGGTGATGCCGAAGGCCGCACGCCACGATTCATGGGCTGGAGCCTGGGATGCGATGCCGCGCTCGATGTAGTCGAAATCGATCACCAGGTTGAACACGGCAAGGCACACTGCCAGGATCGAGACGCCGATCGCCAGCAGGCCGGCGTTGCTGCCCACAGCCCGCAGTCCGGTGTTGATTCCGAACATGGCGAGCAGGAAGTTCACCAGGAAAACGCCCGCGAGAGCCATGGTTGCGATGGTGACCATCTTGCGGAACTTGGCGGTGACGCGGATGTTGAAGAACTTGTAGGCGGCCAGGGTGGCGGCAGCCGTCACGAAGGTGGCCAGCACCGCGGAGACGACGATGCCCGGCCACGTCACCTCGAAGTACTTCGAGATGCCACCGATGAACAGGCCCTCGAGTGCGGAGTAGAGCAGGACGCCCGCTACCGGGATCTTGTGCCGGAACGAAACGATCAGGGAGACGACGAAGGCGCCGAGTCCACCGACGATCATCACCGGGAACACGAGGTTCAACGGCATCAGGGTGAACGTCGCCGCTGCGGCCCCGAACACCACGAGCAGGGTGATGGCGGTCTTGGCCAGGACGTCGTCCATGGTCATGACACCGACGGGGCTCTGTGGCTGGGGTTGCGCGTATCCGGGCTGGGGTTGTGCATATCCGGGTTGCGGCTGGTAGCCATAGCCCTGCGGCTGGTAGCCGTAGGGCTGCTGATAGGCAGGCGGCTGGTTGAAGGCCGAGCTGCGGGTGAACACGGGATTCGCCATGTGAGGTTCCTTCAGAATCGCGATGACTTTTGTCTCAAGTGTATGTGACCCCACCGACAGGAACGCACAACCGTGCAGGTGCAGGTGACTCCCTGCACACGACGAGCCGGCTTTCGCGAACCCTCAGGCGCGGGCGGTGAGGAACTGGATCAGCGACTCGAAGAACCTGCGACCATCCAGCGACGCCCCCGTCAGCGCCTCAACGTTGTGCTCCGGGTGGGGCATCAGGCCGACGACATTGCCGCGCTCGTTGGTGATCCCGGCGATGTCGTTGGCCGATCCGTTGGGGTTGTCGAGGTAACGGAAAACCACCTGGGCGTTGTCCTCGAGACGTTTCAGGGTCTCGGGGGCGGCCTGATAGTTGCCCTCGCCGTTCTTCAAGGTGATGACGATCTCCTCACCCCTGGCGAAACCACAGGTCCAGGTGGTGTCGATGGATTCGACGCGGAGCCTCTCATCGCGACAGATGAAATGCTGATTGACGTTGCGGATCATGGCGCCGTCGAGAAGGTGGGCCTCGCAGAGCAGCTGGAACCCGTTGCAGATCCCCAGCACTGGCAGCCCCTTGTTCGCGGCATCGATGACGGTTTCCATCACGGGGCTGAACCGCGCGATGGCCCCGCACCGCAGGTAGTCACCGTAGGAGAAACCGCCCGGGAGAATGACGGCATCCACGCCATCGATGGAGTCCGAGCCGTGCCACAGCGGGACGGCCTCGGCACCGCACAGCTTCACGGCGCGCAACGCGTCATGGTCGTCGAGTGACCCCGGGAAGGTGACCACGCCGATGCGGGGCATCAGTCGGTCACCACTTCGTAGGCCTCTATGACTGTGTTGGCGAGCAATTTCTCCGCGGCCTGGGAGACCCGTTCCAGAACCTCGGGGGTGACCTCGCCCTCCACTTCCACCTCGAAGCGTTTGCCCTGGCGGACGGTCATCCCGTCGAACCCGAGGCGCGCGAGGGCACCGGTGACTGCCTTGCCCTGTGGATCGAGGATCTCGGGTTTGGGCATGACGTTAACGACGACGCGTGGCATGGAAACACCCTAGCGGGCCGGCACTGACTGGGATTGGTGCGGCTCGCCCGAAACATCAGGCCAAGGGGTCCTGGAACCGTTGCCCCGTCAGGCGTTCGTAGGCCTCGACGTAGCGGGCGCGGGTGGCCTCGACCACCTCAGCAGGCAGCTCCGGCGGGGTCGTCTCGCGGTCCCATCCGGACTCCTCGGCCAGCCAGTCGCGGACATACTGCTTGTCGAAGCTGGGCAGCGACTCCCCAGGACGCCACAGCTCCGCGTCCCAGAACCGCGACGAGTCGGGGGTGAGCACCTCGTCGGCCAGGACGAGGGTTCCGTCGTCGCGACGCCCGAACTCGACCTTGGTGTCGGCCAGGATGATGCCGCGTCCGGCGGCGATCTGCTCGGCCCGCACGTACACCTCGAGGGTGAGGTCCCGCAGCCGGGTGGCCAGGTCGTCGCCGTGGAGACGGGCGATCGTGGCGAAGTCGACGTTTTCGTCGTGTTCCCCCAGCTCTGCCTTGATGGCGGGGGTGAAGATCGGAGCCGGAAGTTTGTCGCCGTCGCGCAACCCGTCGGGCAGCGGCACCCCGCACACGATCCGCGACCGCTGGTACTCGACCCATCCCGACCCGGTGAGATAGCCGCGCGCCACGCACTCGACCGGCACCATGTCGAGTTTCTCCACGACGATGGCGCGCCCCTTGACCGCGTCGGGAACGTCCACCGAGACGACGTGGTCGGGAACCAGGTCGCGCAGCCGTTCGAACCACCACAGCGACAGCTGCGTGAGCACGGCCCCCTTGCCGGGGATGGGCGTGGGCAGGATGTGGTCGAAGGCGGAGATGTTGTCGGTGGCCACCATCAGCACGTCACCGGCGGGTAGCGCGTACATCTCGCGCACCTTCCCGGCGTGGATGAGGGGCAGACCAAGCGATTCGAACTGGCTCACGACGCCAGCCTAGAGGCTCCGCTGCCGGACGGCGGGAACGCCTGTCCTGTGGTCGAGTACCTGCACCACGGCACACGCAGGCAGCTGCGAACCATGCATGTACGGTGCTCGTGAAACATTTATCATCACACCATGGCTTCACGCGCACTGCCCGAGAACTGGCTGAGGCAGGACCTGATCGTCACCGCCGTGGCCGTGGCGGCGGGATGCCTGATGGCCTGGCTGACCTTCGTCCTGGGGTCAACGACCTTCGCCACCCCCATTGAGACACAGTTGATCGGTTGCCTGCTGCTCCCTCTTCCCCTGATCTGGCGGCGAAGCCACCCGCTGGCCTCCGGGATTGCTGTCAACGCGCTTTACATAGCCTTGGTCAACACCACCGGGATGGATCTCTTCGCATCCCAGGTCACGCTTTTCCTGTCGTTCTACTCGATCGGGGCATGGTCGGCCCGACGCGGGGCGGCTCTCGCCGCCCGGAGCGTCATCAGCATCGCCATGGGATTGAGTGTCTGCCTGAACATACTGGTCAACCTGGGGTCGGCGAAACTGAACGTGCAGTTCGCTTCCGCCAGCACCCTGGCGGCGTTGTTCGCCTTCTTTCTGATGATCAACCTCTCCTTCTTCGCGGGCGCCTGGGTCTTCGGTGACCGGGCCTGGCAGCAGGCTTTGGAGCGGCAGGAACTGGTCGAGGCCAACAGGAACGTCAAGGCGCTGCAGGCCGAGCTGATCAGCCGCGCTATCGAGGAGGAAAGGCTCCGGATCGCGCGTGAGCTGCACGATGTCGTCGCCCATCACGTCACCACCATGTCGGTGCAGGCCGCGGCCACCCGGCGCCTGTTGGGCAGGGACCCGGAGCACACCGAGACATCACTGAAGCAGATCGAGGCCAGCGCGCGACAGGCGGTAAACGACCTGCGCTCGATGGTGTTCACTTTGCGGGAGACCGACGCGACGGAGGAGGGTCTGCCAACCGTGGAGGACATACCGGGCCTGGTGGAATCCGCGCGCCTGGCGGAGGCGCGCGTCAGCTACGAGACGATCGGGGAGCTTCCCAACCTCAGCCCCGCGGTGGAGCTGACCCTCTACCGGGTCGCGCAGGAAGCCCTCACCAACGCCGCCAAGCACGCCGGCCCGACCGCCAGCGTCGCCGTTCGCCTGCGCTCCCGGAAGGATTCCGTGGAACTGGAGGTCTCGGACGACGGTTTTGGGATGCGGCGCAACATCCCGGGTACCGGCACCGGACTGACCGGGATGCGGGAGCGGGTGACGGCCCTCGGGGGCAGCCTCGAGGCCGGTTCGAAACCCCGAGGTGGTTTCCGGGTGCGAGCCGAGATCCCGATGGCGAGAGCGACCGCATGATCCGGGTCCTGCTGGTCGACGACCAGCCCCTCATCCGCACCGGCTTCAAGACCATTCTGGAGACCGAGCCCGGCATCGAGGTGGTGGGCGAGGCGGGCGACGGCGCCCAGGGCGTCGAGCTGGCCCTCGACCTGCGCCCCGACGTGGTCTGCATGGATGTGCAGATGCCTCGGATGAACGGGATCGAAGCAACCCGCGAGCTCACGTCCCGGGGCTGTGGCTCAGCTGTGTTGATCCTGACCACCTTCGACCGCGACGACTTCCTGTTCGAGACCCTCCAGGCGGGTGCGTCGGGGTTCCTGCTGAAAACCGCGGAGGCCGAGAAACTCATCGAGGCCGTGCAGATCCTGGGGCGCGGCGAGGGGTTGCTGTCGCCGCAGGTCACCCGCCGGGTCATCGAACGCTTCACCGCACCCCAGCAGGAACCCCACTGCCCCGGCGGCGCATCAACTGGAGTATTGACGGAACGCGAACACGACACCCTGCTGCACCTGGCACGGGGCCTCAGCAACGCCGAGATCGCGTCCGAGATGTTCGTCAGCCCCGAAACCGTCAAGACCCACGTGTCCAACATCCTCACCAAGCTGGGTTTGCGCGACCGCATCAACGCAGTCATCTGGGCCTACGAGAACGGCCTCATACTCCGGTCGAACTGACCCGAGCGCCAGCGAGCAGGTCGAGCCGACACCAGCTCGCGACCGAACCACACGGCGGGTGTTCCCTCGCGAGAGCAGGCGGCTCACCATCCCGTATCCCCCGTGCGGGGGAGGACGGATTTCCCCCTGCCGCGGGAAGCGCCAACCGGGTCCCGATCCGTAGCGTTGAGGTCATGATCAGCGTACGGAACGTTCACCGGTTCTTCGGTGACAAGCATGTGTTGAACGATGTCTCCTTCGACATCAGGCCCGGCCTCATGACGGGTTTCGTCGGCGGCAACGGAGCCGGCAAGACCACGACCATGCGGATCATCCTGGGCGTGCTGGCGGCCAATGAGGGACAGGTCCTGGTCGACGGCCAGCCCATGAACGCCGATCAGCGCGCCACCATCGGCTACATGCCGGAGGAACGCGGCCTCTACCCCAAGATGAAGATCATCGACCAGCTCGTCTACCTGGCCCAGCTGCACGGCAGCGACGCCGCCGAGGCGCGCCGCTATGGCCTGGAGCTGCTGGAGCGTCTCCAGCTCAACGGCAAACCCACCGACACCCTGGAGTCGCTGTCGCTCGGCAATCAGCAGCGGGTGCAGATCGCCGCGGCCCTCATCCACCGGCCCAACGCGCTGGTTCTTGACGAACCGTTCTCCGGTCTCGACCCGGATTCGGTGGACATCACCGTCGACGTGCTCCGTGAGGTCGCAGCCACGGGCGCCCCCGTCTTGTTCTCCTCGCACCAGCTCGACGTGGTGGAGCGGCTCTGCGACCAGCTCGTGATCATCTCCCGGGGCGAGATCCGTGCCAACGGCACCCGCGCCGAACTCCAGGCCGCCAACGCCGGAAACGAGTGGGATCTCGAGACGAGCACCGACACCGGCTGGGTGCGCGACCTCGTCCCGGTGGTCGAATTCGACGGCGGCTACGTCCGGTTCCAGGCACCCGACGAGGAGACCGCCAACCGCGTCCTGGCCGCTGCCCTGGAACGCGGCACCGTCCACACATTCGGGCGCGTGACCCGCAGCCTGCACGAGATCTACAAGGAGATGGCCCAGTGAACACCCAGACCCCCGCCCGTCCGAGCTTCTGGAGCACCGTCGGTATCGTCGCCAAACGAGAAATCGTGGTGCGGTGCATGTCGAAATCGTTCATCATTTCGACCCTCATCATCTTGGCCATCATGTTCTTCGCCGTCGTTTTCACCCCCCAGCTCGGGAAACTCATGAGCGGTGGCACCACCACGGTCGCCGCCACTGCCGACCTTGCCCCAAAGCTCAGCAACCTGCCACACACCACAGTGATCGAGGTCGCGGACCAGGACGCGGCGCGCAACGCCGTGCTCTCCGAGGAAGCGAACGCCGCCGTGGTTCCGGACGCATCAAACCCGCTGGGAATCGAGGTGTTGGCGCTGCGGGACGCCCCGGCCAGCCTGCTCTCGTCTCTGTCGGTGTCCCCGAACGTTCAACTGCTCGATCCCAACACGCCGCATCCCACCCTTCGCTATTTCCTGGGACTTGGTTTCGGCATGGTGTGGTTGATGGCGGTCGTACTTTTCGGCATGGGTATTGCCAACTCGGTGGTCGAGGAGAAACAGACGCGCATCGTCGAGATCCTGCTGGCCAGCGTCTCCTCGAAGGCACTGCTCACCGGGAAGATCATCGGCAACTCCGCCGCGGCACTCGCGCAGATCCTCGCCATCGCGGCCACCGTCATCGGGGGACTGGCGATCAACGGCAGCGTCCTGCCGGTGGCGGACATGGTGTGGCCCATCGTGTGGTTCGTCGTCTTGTTCATGTTCGGCTTCGTCATGATCGCGGCCCTGTACGCGGCGACCGCCGCGCTGGTCTCCCGCACTGAGGACCTCAACACCGCGCTGCAACCCCTCAGCTGGCTCGTGATGCTGCCTTATTTCGGCATCATCGTCGGCAACAGCAATCCCCTGGCCATGACGGTGATGAGCTACATCCCGTTCTCCGCCCCGGTCGCCGTTCCGGTACGCATCTTCCTCGGCCAAAGCGCCGGCTGGGAGCCGTTCGCCTCACTGGCCCTGCTCATCCTCACCACCGTCGCAGCGGTCTGGCTCGCGGCCCGGATCTACGACCGCGGCCTGCTTCGCACCGGCAAACCCCTGAAGTGGCGAGAGGCCCTCACCGCCGCCTCGTGACCTTCCCGAAAGATAAGGGGCTGTCGGCCGGACACAACCCGGTCGACAGCCCCGTTGCCGTGTCAGCGCCGTACCACCCAGAACATTGCCCCGGTCAGGCCGATAAGAAGAAACACCCCCAGGAAGATCCCGAACACGATCAGGGTGGCGCGCGCAAAGTTCTGTTTGGCACGCGAGAAACTCGACGAGCACGCCATCACCAGAACCGTGACGATATTCACCACGGGGAGAGACATGAGGAGCACAACCCCGACCCAGCTTGCCACGCTGTCACGGCTCGGATCTTCCCAGCGTTGGGACGAGAACTCGCCCGCGGCAGGGGGAGCGTAGGGGTCATACCCGGACGATGACTGCCCGGGGGCATACAGGTACTGGTTGAGGGCGGCTGTCTCGTCTGTCGGGTAGGGCTGCCCTGTCACGACACCACACTCTCCGGTTGGAACGCCCACCGGAGGGGTCGGTTCACCCACCTGACCGGTCGAGTTGCTGACGCCAAAGTCGGGGACATCGCCGCCCAAGGGATCTCGTCCACTTGGGTCGGTGTTCTGGGGAGGCTGACTCATGGTGCTCCTCTGAAGCTCTGATGGTCCTGGAATGCTAACCCCTCCAGGGGCATAGTCGTGGCGGAATCCAAGAATTGCGAGCCGAACCCACGGGGGTGTTCTTCCGGTTGCAACCGGGTGGGACAGCATCCTAGGAAATCGACACCATCCCGCAGCCACGTCGCAGGCCCGTTGGGGAAACCATCCCGTGTTCGGGCCATACTGGTGTTGCGCATGGCAGTAGCAATGTGAAGTGAGCTCGGCAGCCTTAGCAATGTGAAGTGAGCTCGGCAGCCTTCCGGACGGTCGCGAGCCGGGCTTCGCGTTTCACGGTGACGGTTCCTCGAAACCCGAACGAAGTCCACCAGGAATGGAGGCAAACCGAGACAGCAGCCTCAACCACAATTCAGGTTTTCACCACCCCCACACAACCTATAGCAGTCCGGCTTGAAGAGGACGTGAACATGCTGAGAGCATCGGAGCCTTCGTGAGGAACCTTGAATACCGCAAGCTGTGGGTCGGGAATGCAGCATCCAATCTCAGCGATGGACTGGTATTCATCGCCATGCCCCTGATTGCTACTACGCTGAGCAAAGACCCGTTTGTCATCTCCGGCCTGACTGTTGCCTACACGGTTCCCCGAATCGGTGTGGTGCTCGGTATCGGCGTCATGATCGACCGTTATGATCGCCGTCATCTGCTGTACGTGGCGAATCTCTTGCGATTCCTCGCCTACGGTGCTCTCGCCATCCTGTTGGTCAAAGGTGCCGTGAATCTACCCCTTCTCTACGTCATCTACGCCGCAGTGGCGCTGGTCGAGACCATATCCGACACTGCAGTGTTCTCTGTGCTCCCTTCAATCATTCCGGCCAAAGAACTCGATCGAGTGAATTCGCAGATCACCGGCACTCAGCTCGTCATTGATGAATTCGTTGGGCCCCCGTTGGGAGGTTTCCTGTTCGCGGTGACCGCCGCATTACCCATTGGGGCTAGTTCCTTTGCCTGCGGCGTCGCATCCCTGGCCTTCTTCCTCCTACGGGGACCGTACCGAGGCAGTGAGGCCGGTGCGGAACGTACATCCATCTGGAACGATCTGAGTACGGGCCTGGCGTGGCTCCACACAAACGAGATCGTTGCTGGTCTGGTCGCGATCAGCGGGCTAGCGAGCGTCGCCTACAGCCTGCCGTTTTCGTTCCTCGTTGTTTTCGCTCAACGCGTCCTCAGGCTGGATAGCGGAGGCTACGGACTCATGATGTCTTTCTCGGCGTTGGGCGGGCTCCTGGGGAGCTTCGTTTCGCCGCGGCTCCGTCAGCGATTCGGGTACGGCACCAGCATCGTCCTGGCTCTGTTTCTGGGGGCTGTCTCGATCACCATCTGCGGAGCCACTTCGAACACCTTCGTTGCAGCAATAGCGATGGCCGCGTACATCTGTCATGCGGTGATCTGGAGTGTGCTCGCAGGCTCGGTTCGACAGAAGATCATTCCGCAGGACCTGTTGGGACGAATCGGGTCTGCGGGACGGCTGCTGAGCTACCTTGGCTTTGCGACCGGGGCGGCTGCGGGCGGGTGGATGGCTGCAACACTGGATCTGCGGGTCCCGTTCTACCTGTCTGGGCTGTGTTTCCTGGGCTGCGTAGCGATTTCGGTTCGTCTCTACGGCGCGATTCGCGCCTGGGAGAGTGCTCAAGACGAGACGGCCGTCACGGAATGAAACTTATTCACAGGCGACGCGTCGATCGGTAAAACCCATAGTCAGAGCGCGGTTGAGGGTGACTGTGGATGGGCCTTTTGAACGCGGAGTTCTTTCTCTACAGCACGGCCCCCGGACGATAGGCGGCCGCCTCCGGGTGGGTCGCCGTGATCTTCGCGACCTCCTCCGCTATCCGCCCCACCTGCGCCTCGGCGGTGCCTGCCAGGTCGAGGGGATCGGTGACAAGAGCGCCCAGTTCGTCACGAGTCAGCCTGAGGCGGGGGTCGGCGGCGAGGCGGTCGAGGAGGTCGTTGGTCCTCATGCCGTGGCGCATCTCCAGTGCGACGGCGACCGCGTGTTCCTTGATGGCCTCGTGGGCTTCCTCGCGACCCACTCCCCTGCGCACCGCCGCCATCAGCACCTTCGTGGTGGTCAGGAAGGGCAGGTAGCGATCCAGTTCGGCGGCGATCACCTCGGGGAAAGCCCCGAAGTCGGCGAGCACGGTGAGGAAAGTCTCAAACAGCCCGTCGAGCGCAAAGAACGCGTCGGGCAGCGCCACCCGCCGCACCACCGAGCAGGAGACATCGCCCTCGTTCCACTGGTCCCCGGCCAGCTCACCGATCATGGAGACGTAGCCGCGCAGGATCACCGACAGCCCGTTGACGCGCTCGCAGGAGCGGGTGTTCATCTTGTGGGGCATGGCGGAGCTGCCGACCTGTCCCTCCTTGAACCCCTCCGTGACCAATTCGAGACCCGCCATCAGGCGGATGGTGGTGGCCACGTTCGACGGGGCCGCGGAGGTCTGCGCCAAGGCGGTGACGACGTCGTAGTCAAGGCTACGCGGATACACCTGTCCCGTGGAGGTGAGAACGGCCTCGAAACCCAGCTCGGAGGTGACCCGGCGTTCCAGCTCGGCCAGCCTGCCTGCGTCGCCACCGAGGAGGTCGAGCATGTCCTGGGCGGTTCCGACCGGCCCCTTGATCCCGCGCGCCGGGTAGCGGGCGATGAGCTCCTCCAGTCTCCGGTACGCCACCAGCAGCTCGTCGGCGGCGGTGGCGAACCGTTTGCCCAGGGTGGTGATCTGGGCCGCGACATTGTGGGAACGACCGGTCAGCGGCTGCTCGGCCCATGCGACGGCCAGCCGGGCTAGTTGCGCCAGGGCGGCGACGGCGCGGTCGCGGATCACGCACAGCGAGGACAGGACCTGGTATTGCTCGATGTTCTCGGTGAGGTCGCGCGAGGTCATGCCCTTGTGGACGTGTTCGTGGCCGGCGAGGGCGTTGAACTCCTCGATCCGGGCCTTGACGTCGTGGCGGGTGACGCGTTCGCGGGCCGCGATGGATTCGAGGTTCACCTCGCCTGTGACCGCCTCGTAGGCGGCGATCACCTCGTCGGGATCGCCCCCCCCGAAGTCGACACCCAGGTCACGTTGGGCGCGCAGCACCGCCAGCCAGAGCCGGCGCTCGGCAACCACCTTTGCCTCGGGCGCCCAGATGTCGCGCATCTGCGCGGAGGCGTAACGGGTGGCCAGCACATTGGGGACGCTCATGCGGGCAACTCTATTGTCTCCACCGCACTTTCTCCCGAATTCCCGGAGGGCCTGCGGGCTCCTCAGTGTGGGATGCCGATGTCGGTGCGGTGGAAGCCGTCGGGGAAGTTCACCCGCGACAGGTGGTCGTAGGCGCGGTCGCGGGCCTGGTCGAGGTCCTCTCCCAGCCCGACGATCCCCAGCACCCGCCCCCCGGATGCGACGAGTCTCCCCTCGATCGTTATTGTCCCGGCGTGCACCGTCCATGCGCGGTCGGTGTCGGCGGGCAGCTCGATGCATCCTCCCCCAACCGGGATGCCGGGGTAGCCCCGCGCCGCCTCGACGACCACCACGGCGGCGCCGTCGCGCCACCGCAGCGGCGGCAGGCCGGCCAGTTCGCCGCGGGCCGCGGCGCGCAGCACACCGGCGAGGGGGGTCTCTAGCAACGCCAGGACGGCCTGGGTCTCGGGATCGCCGAACCGGACGTTGAACTCCACCACCCGCACCCCGCGACCGGTCAAGGCCAGTCCCGCGTACAGCAGTCCGGTGAAGGGCGTGCCGCGGCCCCTCATCTCGGTCAGTGTCGGGACGATCACTCGGGTCATGACCTCCTCGACAAGCCCGTCCGGGGCCCACGGCAGTGGACAGTAGGCCCCCATGCCGCCGGTGTTGGGGCCGGCATCGCCGTCGCCGACGCGTTTGAAGTCCTGGGCGGGCAGCAGCGGCACCGCGGTGGCGCCGTCACAGATCGCGAACAACGACACCTCCGGCCCGTCGAGGAACTCCTCGATCACCACCTTCCCGCAGGCCTCGGCGTGCGCCAGGGCGGCGGCACGATCGGGGGTGACGACGACCCCCTTGCCAGCCGCCAGGCCGTCGTTCTTGACGACATACGGCGGACCGTAGGCGTCGAGGGCGGCAGCGACCTCATCAGGTGTCGCGCACACGCGGGCATCGGCGGTTGGCACCCCGGCGGCTCGCATCACCTCCTTGGCGAAGGCCTTGGAGCCCTCCAGTTCGGCGGCTGCCGCGGACGGACCGAAGCAATCGATGCCTGCCTCCTGGACGGCGTCGGCCACCCCCGCCACCAGGGGCGCCTCAGCTCCCACGACCACCAGATCGCCCCCGATCCGCCGGGCCAGTGCGACAACGGCTGCGGGATCGGAGGGATCGACGGCGTGCAGGGTTCCGATCCCGGCCAGTCCCGGATTCCCGGGGGCGGCGTGCAACTGGACGGAGGGATCGGCGACGAGAGCGCGGCCCAGGGCGTGCTCACGCCCCCCAGAGCCGAGGAGCAAAACAGTGGTCACGCCCCGAGCTTAGATCCTGCCCCATGGGTCGCGGCACACCGGCTCTTCCGATGCGTCACGCCCGGATGTGTGGATCGCAGCAGCCAGTCCTGTCGGGCGATTGGCCGACAGCAAACCTCCTGGGTCATGCCAAAGTCTCGATTAACCTGTATCTATCGGCGTGCAGAGGCGTGAGGAGCCAGATGAGCATCCATTCAGGATCACCTGCCCATCTCGCCATGCACGCAGACATCACTCATGAGGAGGAAGCGACGCTTCCCGCCCGCTCGGGCGTGCAGGCGTGGCTGCAGGAACTGGCCGAGAACGAGCTCGCCATGGACCGCATTAGCCCTCGTGAACTGACCCAGCGAATCATGCAGGACGCCTTCGGGCGATACTCGCTGCCTCCCCGGGTCGCGGGGATGCTGGCCGCCAGCCATCTGCTGCGCGACGCGGACCCGCAGGACCGGCAGGGCATCCGGCAGCTCGCCACCGCCTGGTTCACGTCCATGCCTCCGAGCGCCGTCGACGAATCCACATGGTTCGTCCGGCAGGCCGTCCGACGCCCCCAGACTCCGCACCTGACGCTCGCGGGACACACCAGCGATGTCCTCGAACTCTCCCGCTGCAACGCCCGGGATGGCCGTCCCCTGCTCGTCTCCGAGAGCGAGGACGCCACCACACGCATGTGGGATCCCAGTACCGGCGAGGAGACCAGCGAGCCCGTCGACTCGCCACTGTCGGGCATCCCCACCAGACGTGAGGCCACGTTCACCGACGCCTACGGTCGGACCCTGTTGGCCACCCCGGACGGGAACAACGTCCAGATCACGGATCGCACGACCGGCGAGGAGGTCGGGGTGCCGCTGCGCGGCCACGATTCCGAGGTGACGGATGTCTTTTCCTTCTACGGTCCCGCCGGGCGTCCATTGCTGGCTTCCGCCTCCCGCGACCACACCATCAGGGTCTGGGATCCGGCCTCCAAGTCGCGCCCGGCGGCGAGATTCGTCGAACAACTGGACGAGATGCAGGTGATCACCTGGTTCACGGCTAGCGACGGTTCGCCGCGGGTCGGTACCATCGGACACCCCTACGACGACGTCCTCCAGATCTGGGAGCCCGACACGGGCCAGTGGGTCGGGGCGTTGAACGCCTGTCCCGGCCAGCTCTGGGCGGAGACGTGCAGCGCCCGGTTCACCACCCAGCAAGGCAACCAGATGCTCGCTGTCGCGGAACAAGAATCCCTGCGATTCTGGGATCTCGATTCGGGACAGCTCGTCGGCGATTCCCTGAACGGACACACCGCACGCATCAACGACATCCTGGCCTGGACCACACCTTTCGGGGACATCCGGCTGGCCACGGCCAGCAGCGACGGCAGCATCCGGCTCTGGGATCCGGTCCGGGGCACTCAGGTTGGTCGGTCGCTGACGGGGCACGCCGGACCGGTCAGGGCCTTGAGCACCTTCACCACCCGTCACGGCGACGCCTGGCTGGCCTCCGTCGGCGACGACGGCGCCATCCGCGTCTGGGATCCCGACGTGGGCCGACAGATCGGCAGGCCCCTGCAGGGACCGTCCTGCCCGATGACCCGCGTGGTCGCCTTCTCCGCCGCGAACGGCGAACCCCGGCTGGTGACCACCGGGGACGACTACATCGTCCGCGTCTGGGATCCGGGCAACGGTCGGCAACTGGGACGTCTCAGCAGCGGCGAGGAGAACCTCTGCGACGTCGTCCTGGTGGGGACGAACCGGGAGGGGCGCACCCGCTTGGTCACGTCAGGACTCGACCGCTCCATCAGGTTCTGGGACATCGCGACGGGCAGGATGACCTACGCCATGCACGCCCTGGACTACACCGAAACCATCATGTCGCTGCGTTACGGCGACCTGGCCGTGAGCCTCAACGACGGCTGGGCGCTGCTGCGGCTGCCGCTGGGGGTGTGAGCTCCGCCTCCGGTTTGTCGATGACGCCGGGTACTGTTCAGGCCATGAGCAACCTGAATGCCTGCTCCGGAGAACGCCGGATGACATGCGACGTCACGATTCCGGAAGGCTGATCGGATGCGTCGGATCCCGAGGAAGATCGTTGCCGCCACCACCGTGGGTGTGTTGGCACTGGCCAGGCTTAGGAATGCCCGCAGACGCGGTGCCGTCAGGTCGATCGCGACCTTCACCACCGCGGACGGGAAACCGCGGGTGGCAACGCTCGGTCGCGGTCGTTTCGTCCGCATCTGGGACGCCGATTCGGGACGCCGGCTGCGAAGGCTGCCGATGAGCGGCGCCTCCGTTCACCTGGCCACCTTCGTATCGAGCACCGGAAGTCCCCGACTCGCGGTGCTCACCGCCGATCAGGAGATCCACATCTGGAATCCGGTCGCGGGAGACCGGATCGGTGAGCTACGGGTCGCGGAAGCAGACATGGGATCACGGCTGGTGGCGTGGAACACCACGTCGGGTCACCCCCGGATCGCAGTCACCTGTGGTGATGCCGGTATCCGCATCATCGATCCCGAGGCCGGGGCACAGGACGGGCTCGTGCTCATGGGCCACGAGGTCGCGGTCGTCGACCTCGTCACCTGGTTCACCCCCGGAGGTCAGCCACGGCTCGCATCCAGCGGCGATGGCGTCACCTTGTTGTGGGACCCGGAAACCGGTCACAACCTGGGGCAGTTGACCGGGCCTGACGAATGGTTGAACAGCATCACCGCCCACACCTCCCCGGAGCGGACGCTGTTGGTGGTGATCGACGAGGAGGGCGGTTACACGCTGTGGGATCCGCAGGCCGAACAGAAAGTGGCTTCCTATCGACTTCCCTCAGGGCTTGAACCCGGTCTCGGGATATCGTTGCCCGGGCTGCGGATTGCCACGGGGCACGGTGACGGCACGGTTCGGGTGACGGACCCCGCTACGGGCGATCAGCTCCACGAGACCCGCTTCAGACGACCGGTCCGGGCGATCGCTTCCCTTCCCGATGGGATGGTGGTCGGCCTAGACGACGGGTGGCGAATGGTGCGGCTCCCCGAGAGCGAGGCGGCCTGATCCTCGGCTCCGCCGGTCGGTGAGCCTCCACGTTTGGCTCAACCCTGCAATTAGTGAGTATACGTATGCATATACTCATCTCATGCCACGACGAACGATCTACGTCTCGGAGAACGATCAAGAGCTCTTCGAGCGTGCCGCACAGGAACCCGGGGGCCTGTCCCCCACCGTCGCCATCGCCCTGAACGAATACATGGCCAGGGCGGTGCTGCGCAACGAGGGGATGGAGGTCATCGACCTGACCATCGATGACAACGGCGTCAGCCACAAGGTCCGTTTCACCGGTCGGAAGCTGCTTCGTCTGGAGGAGAAGGTCGCCAACGGGGTCCGTGTCCGGTTCGCCTACCTCACCAAACAGAACCGCTACGCCATCCACGAGAAGATCATCGCCGATCCAGCCGACTGGGAGGGGCAGGGAGAACGCCTCTGGTGTGACCCCCTCACATGGACCCACAGTTTCTGGATCCGCAGCGACCGCACCCTGGAGGTCTACGACACACTCGACCAGCTGCGCGAGAAAGACCCGGACCTGGCCGACCGGGTCGCCGCCGCCCAGAAGACCCCACCCCTCGAGGAACTCGACATCTAGCATGTCGCACCGTTGAGTGGTTTCTGGTTTTGCGGGGTGGAGCAGGACCTGAATTGCCTGAGTTGACGCTCACAGATGATTGAGCGTGCTCAGCTGCGTCGCCGTGAGTCCGCACAGAATCTCGCGTTTCATTCCTGGGCAGTATTGGAATACGCGCCGAGTTTTCCAGGCCGATACCGTCGCACCCTTCGATGCACCACGGGGCGAAACCTAAACCGCACATAACGACGCAGGCCAACAACCATGAGAAGCACCCCGATATACCGAACCGCTCACTCCTTGGCGCCAGATGTGGATCACCGGTCATAACAAACCCAGCTGCAGCCCAGCGAGCCCGACCGGATCTGAGTTCTGCACTCAACTGTGAAGAGTCGTCAACGCCTAGCACTCACCATGGAAGCTGAATTCCATGCTCGAACGTGGATACTCCCAGCGCAGGGCTCCCGGCTTGGAGGATAGGCCTGCCGGTCTCAGCTCTGCCTAGCTGATGAGGTTGCGGAGCTCTCGTTCCTCATCATCGCTGAGGCCGGCCTGTCTCACGTCCTGACGGCTCTCCTCGTAACGCTGTGCAGCTGCAAGAGTCTCTTCCACGCGTCTGGTGGAGAAACCCTGCAGCTTCGCTTTACTGCAGTCGAGGATGCTCATGTATCGAAGCGCGGGGTCAGGAATCCAGAGCGGAAGGGAACGCGGCCCCATCCAAGGTCGGACCCCGTGCTTCAGGAGCATCGTGTCATCAACAACACGAGCCTGTGCGGAGCTTCCTGTGATGGCTACGCAGTGAGCATAAACCTCACCAAGCGTTGTGGCCTCTCCCCCGATATTGAACGTTCCACAGATTTTGTTCACCACACAGTGAACAATCCAGCCGGCGAGGTCTGCCACATCCAAGATCGCCGTCGGCTGGGTGGCGTCGGGGACCAGGACATCATTCCCTGTGGGATGAGCAAACCGCCAAGGGTAGTAGCCGGATCGTCCAGTCCAATCGCCGTTGCCACCAATCAGACCGGGACGGATGATCGTGAGCGCTTTGTGGTGGTCTCGGTACGCTTCTTCACACGCCACCTTTGCCGGCCCATACTGACTCATGTCTCCCATGACTTCGGCCTCAAGAGCATCGTGGACCTCGGCCATTTCCGTCGTCGCTGTCGCATCGAAGTGGGTGTAGGCACTCCCCGAGGAGACATAAACCCAGTGCTTGGCAGTCAGTCGCTGGGCTGCACGTCGTGCATGACTGGGTTGAGTAGCCACATCGATTACCGCACCCCAGTCTCGTCCAGCAACCGGCTCCAGCGAATCGGGCTGGTCTCGATCCGCTTTGATGAGCACTGCACCGGCAGGAACTTGACCAGAACCTCGCGCCACGCACGTGACCGAGTGCCCAGCAGTCATTAGTTGGCACGCAACCTCGCGCCCTAGGAAACCAGTACCGCCGAGCAAGAGAATGTCCATGGCACAACTGTTGCAGCTGCGCTACTACACATGCAGTTCATTCTGCTGTGAGCAGCTTCAAGTCATGAGCTGCGCACCCGAGTCCGCCACAACCTGTTCCAAGGCATCTGCTGCTTGTCGTGCAAGCTCCGGAACCTCGAGCCCCATCGCTCCGGTGATTGCGTGCAGCATCTCCGACGAGGGATCTTTCAACCCACGTTCGACCTCTGACAGGTACTGTGGAGAGAGCCCAGCTCGCCTTGCCACATCAGCGAGACGCTCACCATGCTTGACACGCTGACCTCGGATCACCTCCCCGACGGCTTCACGCCACAGGCCACCGCCTTGCACCCGAGTTACCGCTCTCAGCGAAAACACAACGCCCATGGCTCCAAGCTACTAAAGCAGTCCTACCAATACTTGGATGGAAGATAGCGAGGCACCGCCGACTGGCGATGCCGAAAACGATCCTGCAAAGCGGCGTGGTTGTCATCTCGCGAGTCTCATAGCCAAGTAGAAACACGGCCCAGGCGCGAGCACATTCCTAGCCCGAGGCTCCACGCTGCGAGGCGCCACCCTTATCTCCCGGGTAGTCACCGAAACCGCCACTGCTTTCACGGTAAGCCCAGATGAGCAAACCCGAGGGCCGTGGTCGGGGGCGCGGGTGAAGGTCTCACAGGATCGGTGGTACAACACTCACCGATCGTCTTCCCAGAAGGAACAGATTCACTCAAGGACACCGCTCTGGAGGCCCTCGGCACCGCGCCCCACGCTCTCATTGGTTCTGGGGCTACACCTGCGGCAACGACATTGGACGGTTGGTCAGGTGGTTGAGGCGCCATGTGAACGCGCTGCCGAGCACGATGGTCGGAATCACCGCGAGAGCAAACGCCCAGAAGGCGGAGCGCAGGACGAAAATACCGAGGGCGGCGAACCCTATGTTTCCAAGCCAGGTGGTCAGCGTCGACGTCCACGACATGAAACCCCCGTCTTCGAGCACTGACAGCAGTTCCCCGTTGAGCCCTTCGAAGAAGTAGGGCACGACGACGATGAAGAAGGCAGCCACCATGATCATGCCGGTCTGGATATCGAGGTTCCCGGCGGTCAAGATCCAGATCAGGGCCGGCGACAGTGCGAGGAAGACCACGACGGCCACTGCCATGGGGATGGCGGAGTAGATGGCGATGCGTCGACGAACCTCGCGCGCGACCGCCCCGCCGCTTTCGCTGACGTAGCCGTAGAACACGAAAGCAGCTCCGAAACAGGCCTGCGGTACCCGACAGAACAGGGTCCAGATGGTGGATGCCACAGTACTTGCAGCCACCCATGTGACTCCGAGCGTGCCAGCCATGACGAACGGAATAGTGTTTCCTGCGTAGTCATTGAGATGCCGCACCCCAACCCCGGCGCCCCGGGCCGCCAAGGTGCGGATCTGCTCCCACACGTTGGCTGCAGAAGGGGGCACGAATTCCCGAACAGCCAGGTGACGCCGCAGCAGGATGCCGCCGATGATCGTCATGCCAAACTGGGCGACGAGAGTGGCTATGGCCACTGCCACTGTGACGGCTCCGGCCAGGGTGCCAGGAATGACATACAGGAAGATGGCGTTCAGCGCGGCGTTCATACCGAGACCCACCGCATACACTGCGAGGCTGCCAGTACGCGCCCCAACGATCTTCAATGCCTCCCGAACACCTGCCAACGCGGCGACGAGAGTGACCCCCAGCAGCCGCACGGCGGCGTACTGACGGGCAGCATCCGCGAGTGCGTGGTCAGAGACAACCAGCGGCAGCACGACCCACACAGCAGCAGCGACAACCACGGCCAGGAGTTCCATCAGCCCGACGACGACAATATAAGCGCGCAGAAGCTCCGGGAACACCCGATCGGACTGCCCAGCTCCCTCCGCACGAGCCAGCCGCGCAGTGAACACGTCGATGAAACCAACGAAGAATGCCAGGAGCAGCGACACCACAGACTCCCCAAGGCCAACCGCGGCGACCGGCACCAGCCCGAATGGGGCCACCATCGCGGTGTCGATGACACTGAACCCGACCGAGAGCAGCCCCAGACCGAGCATCATCAGACCGAAGGAGGCGAACGAACGCGGGGTCAGCTTGGTGTGCTCTCCGGGCCCCTCGCTCATGCGACCAGCTTTGAGCAATCGCGGAGCGACGCACTACCGATATCGAGCATTCCTTCAACTCCTTGATTGGCGTGGAGCCTTGAATCTAGCTCTTCACACCACATTGTGGGGAACGCCTGTTGTGACAAGCCACGTGCGGGCTGCATCAACGAGGTGAGCGGACACCGCGTCATGGCCATCCGCACCCAGGACGCCCAGCACCATGCCCTGATGGAGCAGGACCTGCACAGCAGCGCAGCGGCCACGAGCCGGTGTGCAGCCCACTTGTCCCCCGCCTCACGAAGTGATCTGCGGATCCCAGGACCTCCTGCAACACCACCGCGTGGAAGTCATAGTGTCATTCTTCGCCCGAGACTTCCACCGACACCGGATCCTTCAACACGTAGTGGAACCCACGTCCCTTCCGGTGGGCCCACGCAGGCTGTACCACCCCGACTCGTTCCAGCTTCTGGATCAACGGGACCGCTCCAGCCGCCGATATTCCGAGGATCGATCCCAGCTCCGTCGTAGACAACCTACCCCTCGACTGCACGTAGCTACGCGCCACGGCCTGCCGATCGCGCCCCGGCATGGCGAGTTTCACCCGCTCATACAGGGAAGTCAGTCCCTCCCGTGCCAGCTGGAACCTCGCCTCGACTCTCCACGCGGAGGTGCTCCCACTGCACACGTTCAACACTCAGGAATCACTCAACGAGCTGGTCCATCACACGGATCACGGGTCGAATCACCTCTCGATTGTGTAAACAGATCAGACCGTCGAGCTCAGTGCAAAACCCTCGACGAGAACCATCAGCGGACCCGCATGCCAATGCCCTCACTGAGGCGGTAAACAGACTCTACAAAACCGAGCTGATCCACCGACATGGCCCGCAGAAGACGACCGAGCAGATCGAGCTGGCAACACTCGAATACGTGCGGTGGTGGAACAAAACCCGCCCCCGCCAAAGGCTCGGCCACCACATCCCGACCAAGGCCGAAACAACCTACTACCCCGGTCGCAAATCAACCCAACCAGCACTCGCTGAACAAGAAACCAAGCAGGAACGAAACCCAAGGCGATTCAGTCACACTCCTGCCCGGTCCGACCCTCCGGAACCACCATGGTCCCGGAGAGGATCGACCCGTCGGTGTCAGGACAGCACCGTTAACTAATCGGCAAGTCAGGCTCGCCCCAAAACCACAACATCATCTTCATGATTAACCGGATACCCCTCTTTTGGAAGTTATTAGGGGGCGTGCGACGCGGCGCGGAAATCACGGGGACTAAGTCCGTATCGATTCTTGAATGCGGAGGAGAAGCTGAAAGGGCTAGCATACCCCACCTGGTGGGCAATGGCGGACAAATTGGCATCACTGCGGATCAGGAGATCGGCGGCCAACCCCAACCGCCACTGGGTCACGTAGGTCATGGGAGAGACACCAAGAGTGGCGTTGAAGCGTCTCGTTAGGGAGGCCCGGGAGACACCTGCTACAGCCGCAAGCGACTCTACCGCCCAGTCGTGTGAGGGGTCCGCATGAACCGCTTCCGTGGCTCTGCGAACCACGTCGTCCCGGGGGGCGGAGAGGAGACTGGCATGATCCTGTGCCCCGGTGTCTATCCAGGCACGCAGTGTAGTGACCAACAGGACGTCCAGAAGCCTGTCCAGGACGCTGGACTGTGCAAACCCGTCGTGGGCGGTCTCGCGGGTCAACAGACTGACCAGCTCCGGGATAGGGGAGCTCACCAGAAACCATGGCGGCAGTGACTGCAGCATCAGTCGCCCCAGCTCGGAGTGGTGCCGATAGGTGCCCACCAACAGTTGATCTTCACCCTGTGGATCATTGCCCCAGGTACGGACCCCGGCATTCAGCTCTTCCGATAGATCACGGCCATCTGGACCTGAGCAGACTTGCCCTGCCCCGATCCTGGTGAAAACACCACCGTTGTCCTGGTCCGAACTCAGGGTGTAGGTCGTAGGAGAGCGCACTACAAGGACTTCACCGGCCTCGAACCAACGCGAGCGTGATCCGTTTGCAGTGAGCCACGCCCCGCCGCTGAGCACAGCGACGATGGACAGCGGCGCCTTATCTTCTACTGACAACGACCAGGGACGCCCCATGACCACGTGCAGCAGGAACGCGTCGCGAGCGCGAGGCTGCGCCAAGAAGTCCTCCAGCAGGTCCATGCGCCTAAGTCTAGGTATGGCATCGGGGCACGTTGGTCGAGTCGGTTCAATTAATCTGCTCGAGGTATGGATCGGGGAAATCTCCCGTGGTGAAATGGAACTATCAGGGAACCAGCCCCACAACGAGAGATTTTCCGGAGCCCCACGCCACCTAAGCCAACACTGTCCCCACGCCCCGAACCCGCTCGGCTGATCGTCGAGGGGCAACTGACCTATCCACGCCACACTCCAATCCGCCAGGCGGAGAGGAACCACGGTTTGCGTATTCGCCTCAGATCGAGGTCCTGTCGAGATTACCGATCACCTCCCCATGGCTACACCCGCCATCCGTGTCGCAGCCACTTCGTTACCGATTGAACCGACTCACCCACCTTGTCCGGATCACCTGCGAACCCTTCCACCACCTGCGAACGTAACCTGGTTGGCGAGCTGCTCTGTCACGCGTCAGATTTAGTGGCAGGATCGTTATGCAGATTCTGGGGGAGAGACCGACAGGGGGGAAGGCCGCCAGTGATTCTGGTGGAGAAGGAGACAAGGATCGCGTCGAGTACCCTGACCGCGAGATGACGATCACTGAGGCTGCCCGGCGAGAGAAGCTCAATGAGCAGTCGATCGGGCGACAGAAGACCGATTTCCTTGAAGCGGGAAGGACCGGGTTGACTGCCGGAAATTCTGGGCCCTCGAAGAGGGAGCAGCAGGTGGAGGCCAAGGCTTGCCATGATCATCGTCCCAAGGGCCCGTGGCCGTAACCGGCCCGTGAGGCTGCCCGGGATCTGGTGATCGGTCATGCGTTGGCCAGGTCAACGTGGGGCATCACAAGGTCTGGGTGTTGACCCGGCATGATGGGCACCTAGTGGCGTTGAGGTGAGTTTACGTTTGCGGTCGATTTTGGCGAGGATTTCTTCTGAGGTTTTGGTCCAGACAAACGGGTATTTCCGGTTGTCCCACCCGTTGACGAATTCGCGGATTTTGCCGATCAACTCACGGACTGAAACAAAGGTACCGCCTCGGATGATCTGACGCTCGAAAATGCCGAACCAAACCTCGACCAGATTCAACCATAACCCCAACATCAGAGCGAAGCGAATCCTGATACGCGAGTTCGCTGTAAACCAATAACAGACCTCAACTCGCTTGTACGCGACGTAGTTGTCCACCACCAAGTGGAATTCCCGTCCCAGGTAAGCACGAGCCACATACTTGAGGAAACCCAGGAACTCTTGATGGCGGTACCGGTCCTCAAAGAACCCGGCCACCTTCCCGGTGACGATCTCTAGAGCAGCGAACAAGATGCTGGCGCCATGGCGAACGTAGCCGTGACTACGTCACTCGTTATGACCAGATTCCATCGCACACACCTTCTGGATGCGATCCAACTCCTGGGCCTCGGAATTCTCATCGACACACAACACGACCACGTCAACCGGCGAATACAAATACAGACCTACAACATCGGCAACCTTAACCTCCAGTTCCGAGACGATGGAGAACTTAAACGTGTCAGCCTCCCACGGCCGAACCCCTGTACTTCTTCCAGGCCTTGGTGACCTCGGACTTGTATACCCCCAAGCGGACAGCCAACAACCAACTCGACCGGTAAGTCACCCCCACACTTCAGGAGGAGGCCTAGGCGCTGCGATGACGATCGCCGCATCATCAACCACCGTCGATCAGCCCGGACACGGGATATCAACCAGCCCCTCCAGACCGTATTCCAGATAGCGACCCCACCACAGATTCACCGTCGGCCGAGACACCCCCACCAACTCAGAGACCAACACATTCACAACTCCTCGGGAGACCAATAACACGATCCTCGCCCACTGCACTACCCCCACCGTTGCGACACTCGAACGCACCACCTTCTCAAGTATCACTTGGTCACCATCACGAAACAGCAGGACCAGCACTGGCTTGCTCGCCATGACCCATTACCCCACCAAACCATAAAGCTATTCAAACGCCACACCACTAGGGTGGCGGGCGAGCATGTCGCGCTTCTGTGGGGTTGAAGCATGTCCGCACCAGGGTCACAGCCCCGGGCAGAACGAGTCACGCGAACGTGGGTTCGAGGCGCTGGCCTACGAGCGGTTGTTCCCCAGCGAGATCCCTGACGCACTCACCTTGGCCTTTGAAGAAGAAATCCCTGCCACCTACTTGACACGGAACAACTACAGGCAACTTCGCAAGATCGCCCGGACCGGTGTCGCATGGTCTTCACAAGCGACGTTAGGCCCAAACAGGAGAGTGCCGTGGGCACCCTGCATCAGCCGACCGCAACGCCAGCAATTTCACTTCCGCGCTCAACGCATCCAGCGGCTGTCCGAGTCGACATCGCATGGAAGTGAGTCGCCAGCCCATGGAGCTGTGGACGCCCCACCGATGGAATGGAAGTGACCAAAATAGCGATCGCAGAAGCGGCACCCATGGTCTCGGTGGTCACACCGGTTTTCGAAAGAGAGAAGTAATGTCACTAATCAACATTGTGTCCGCATGCGGTGCGGTCGGTTCCGCCATTGTGGGGGGTATCTACACCAACTTCTCGGCTAGGGTGATGCCTCGGTTGGGTTCGCTGCCAGACGTTGAGGCGATTGAGACCATGCAGCAATTCAACCGCGATGCCCTGCAACTGCCGTTCACGACCTTCTTCTTCGGAACAGCGGTCGCCAGCGTGTGGAGCCTGGTGCACAGCTTGTGCAAGGGGGATCGGACTGTTGGAGACCAGGTATCCGCTGTAGGAGGCGTTCTATATTTAGCGGGCTGGGTACTGACCATCGTCTACAACGTTCCGCGCAACAACCGCTTGGACGCCGTGGTGGCGGGGACTGCTGAGGCATCCCAAGTCTGGCACATGTACCTGAATGAATGGACCTCTGCAAACAGCGTGCGAGCTGTTCTTTCGCTTTTGGGTGCTGTGGGGCTGGGCGTTGGAACTGCCATGAATGTCTTCTCCAACTCGCGGTGACCGGCTAACCGGTACGGTCAGAGCTATCGGCGCGATCAGAGCAGACGAGAAGTTGTTTTCCTTTGCGGCGGCTCCGTCTTTACCTGATCACTTACCCGATAAACGATGCAGGCTGAGCAGCTTTTGTAGACCTGCTCCAACCAGTTCGCCCTGTTCCTGAGGAAAGTTGTGAAACCCTTGGAAGACCCGGGTGTGGAAACCGGCACCTGCATGCATCGCCCAGTGGGGGGCACACTCCAAGGGAGCCACCAAGTCTTGGTCAGCATGCCAAGCGTGCAGAGGAACGGTCAAGCGCGTCACATCAGTTGGTCGTGGCGAGTACCCGCAGACCAAACGGATGTCCCTCCTCAGGGTGGGGATGAACAGGGCCCCGGCGTGGCTGTCCACAAGATCTTGCGCAGCAGCTCCCATAGCCACCATCACATTCAGGAACGCCGCATCGTCCAGGGACAGCAACGGCTGGAACAGCTGTGCGGTTCCTTGCATGGGCGGACGGCTGCCCATGACGACCACGGCACAAGGCATTCGATCTCCCGCGACCTGTCGAGCAGCCGCTGCCTCCACGGCTAGCAA
This sequence comes from Arachnia propionica, assembly GCF_037055325.1. Classification (NCBI taxonomy): domain Bacteria; kingdom Bacillati; phylum Actinomycetota; class Actinomycetes; order Propionibacteriales; family Propionibacteriaceae; genus Arachnia; species Arachnia propionica. The sequence continues at coordinate 2,627,924 of NZ_CP146373.1, forward strand.
ACCCCCCAGGCTGTGTCCTGCCAGAACGTACGGTGTCTGAGGCAGCTGCTCAGACACAACCTGTGCGACCTGGCGTAGACGACCTCCCTCTTCAGGCGGAGGAACGGGACCGGAGCTTTCGAGATCACACAGGATGCGACGCACATTCGGCACCATGATGCGCGTAGCCCGATCAAGATGAGGCCTCCAAGGGCGGACCACGCTGGCAGAGCCACCTGCCGGAGGCAGAGCAACCAAGGTATCTACGCTCAGCTCAGTCATGAATTCCATTCCCTGCCCTGATGCTGCCAATATCAGACCATACGTCCAGTTGAACGGCGTCCAGAAGAGCAGTGCCAACTAAGAGACCGCGGTACCCCCAGGAAAGCACCTTCCGAGCATCTTCCGGGGTGTCAATGCCGCTGGCACTAACCGGGAGCGCACAGCCAGTTTCCAACACTGCGGACAAGAGACGTCGGCTGCGATCAAGATCAGCAGCCTCCCGCTCCTGGGTACGAATGTCCTTGTTGTTGACGGCCACGATTGATTGCTGAGCCACGTGACGGACAGCAGCGATCTCCTTAGCTGAGACCACCTCGATGAACGGCGTCAACCCACACTCTAAGGCCTCCCTAGCAAGTCGCAGCAAGGCTTCCGAGGGCAGTAGTTGGGCAGTAAGGAGAACAGCGTCCCCGCCGAGTTCAACTGTTTGCTCCAGCTGGGACCTTCTGGTGATGAAATCCTTGCGCAGGATGGGCAGATCAGTGCGGGAGCGAACATCGGCCACTAACTGTGGGGTCCCCCCGAACCACTTGCCGGTGACTACGGAGATGCAGGGCGCCTGAGCTTGCTCGTAGGCATTCACGATCTCACTCAAAGACCTCCCACCGAGAAGGTCGACACCATCGGCGCTCCGCGGCTTGACCTCCATTATCAGAGGAAGGGCCGCCTCATGCAGTGCATCATGGAAACGCGTGCTCACGAAACCGCCGCCGGGTCTGTCATGGTCCAGGCCGCCACGAGGTCACTGACTCGATCCGAGCAAATCGTACCGTCAGAGCCACGGGCACCAGAATCCACGTCAATTCCACGGAACAACGAGAGCGCCCGCACTTGCAGTTGCTCCGGGCTGGGCTTCCCATCTAGTCCCCCAGCCAGCAAGAAGGGATGGTCCGCCTGGAAGACAGCCGCATTGATGGTGGCGGGTTTCAATGCTTCCCCGGTGCTTCCCACGCGGTCATGTTGCATCGCGTCTAGGAGGAACATGTTCGCCCCCGCTCTTCGATGGGCTGCAGCGAACCGCAAGTCCGGTGACGTGCCGTCTGGGTTAACGTGCAGAGCCTTGATTATCACCGCGCTGTCTCCAAGCATGTCGCGCAAAGCGCTGACCACCAGGGGGCCTTGAAATGCGTGCAACTGGATCCAGTCGATGTCCGCCGTTGAAGCGACTTTGGCGATCTCTGATGGATCGGCCGAAAATGTCACGAGCACCGGAATCAGGCCTTCCGACCTGGCCTGCCTCGCAAGACCCCCCATTTCCTTGGAAGTGAGTTCATGTTCGGCACCGGCCAGGTGCCACCAGAGTCCCACATGAGTGCCACCACCTTGAGCGATCGCGACAACTTCCGAGGACGTGGTGGCACCACAGACCTTCACCACGTTCTTCCCTTCGCTCATCGAAGCCCCATTACCGAGGCAATTCGATTGAGCTGGATCTCATTCGTTCCCGAGTAAATCGAACCTGCCAGCGAGTTGCGAACGTCACGTTCAAGGCCAAAGGATTTCAGATACCCGCGGCCACCGAAAACCTGGACGGCATCCTGCGCAGTCCGTTGATGGGCACGGGACGCAATGACTTTGGCGATCGAGACGTCGAGTGTGGCTGAGCGGCCGCTGTCCACCGTTTGAGCGGCCCGGATGAGCCACATGCGCGCAGTATCCACCTGGATGCGCATCTCCGCCAACCTATGGGACACCGCTTGTTGGGCAGAAATTGGCTGCCCGAACTGTTGCCGGTCTCGTGCCCAACTGACACACCGTTGGACCCTTCGCTCCATCTCGCCCACGTTGAACATGAAAGAAAAGATGATCTCTCGTTGCATCACGTGGTCGAGCACCAAGAACCCACCACCCACGCGACCGATCAGGGCGTCTGCTCCCAATCGGCAGCCGTCCAGTACGAGCGTGGTGACCGGTGACGCCTCCAGTCCCATGGTCTCCAAGGGCGGTCCTGGCGTGAGCCCCGCCGTGTCCGCAGGGACCAGGAATGCGCTCAGCCCAAGGGGTGAGGCACGATTCGAGGTTCGGGCGTAGACGACATACACGTCCGCCAGCCCGCCATTGGTGACGAATGTCTTGGAGCCGGTGAGTACCCAGCTTTCTCCATCTCGAACGGCTTGAGTGGACATGTTGAGCGCATCCGAGCCGACCAGCTCTTCGGTTATTGCGTGGGCCCCAATCACATCCCCAGATACCAAGCCCGGCAGCCATTGCATCTGCTGCCTCTCGGTACCAAAGTCGCTCAGCGCAACTCCTGTGGAGGCCATGGAAGTGACTGCGGAAAAAGCCAATCCGGCGTCCGTCCCCAACAACCCAAGCTCTTCCAGTTTCAGGCTCGTGGACTCTACGTTCAACCCGCCTCCTCCATGACGGCGAGCCACATGAGCACCGGTGTAGCCGGCTTCCGCGATCTCTCGCAGCGTGCCCGGACCGGAGACGTCTGGAAGAATGGTCGAGGCGTCCGTAACCGCACTTTCTACCACGGGAATCATCACCTCTCTTTCTCAGTATCCCGAGTAGCCGTCATTGCTGAGCACGTGAGCTTCCGTGCCCTGGATGGCAGGACAAAATACAGAAACGAGAATCAAGTCCTCATTCTCACCACCACACAGCACGTGAGCATCATGCTGGTCCAGCACGTAGACCGTTCCCGGGGTGATGTCATGCACGGTGCCGTCGGGTTCACGGACAGAGCCAGATCCCCCGATGCAGTAGCAAGCCTCTAGGTGATTCAGGTATTGCAATTTTGACTCGGTGCCGGCACGTACAACAGTGTGGGCCAGCGCGAACCCCATGGCGTCGGCGGCATTGATCAGCCGATCACTGGTACCGGCTCCCCATTCGACTGTGTTGACCTCGGACCTGTGACGAGTGAACATGACTGTACTCCTTTCGGGTATGACCGATGTGTTATTTCAGTAGGTTTAGGTGAAGAAAGAATTAGATGGGTGATGATGATCCAGTGCCTGTCAGCTCGGCCAGAAATTCACGGAAGCGAGGCAGAAGCCGGCCCTCAGCCAAGCCCTCCTCCACGGCCAGGACAGCGGCAGAGCCAATGATCGCGACATCCGCACCGGTCTGACCGACCTGTTCCACCTCACGGCGGCTGGAGACACCAAATCCGATGGCTATCGGCGCGTCGCCGTGCCGCCGAATCTCTGTGACGGTGTCCGTCAACCCCGTCACATCCAGTTCGGCTGTACTTCCAGAACGCCCGAATCGAGAGACCAGATAGACATAGGACGTGGCTTCTCGGGCGGCTTGGGCCAGCACTGAAGGGGAAGAATGCCTGTGATAGCAGGTGGTGACGATGGGCATCCCGACCGAGTGCGCGACTGAGATGGTGTTTGCTCGCTCCTTCGGCGGCATGCCGTGCAGAAGAATGCCGTCCGCCCCGGCGGCGGCAGCAGCAGCCAGCGTAGGTTCCAGCCCCCGCGGCCTGACGGTCCATGCCCAGTCGAGCAGAAGCACCAGTCGGGTCTGCCGAAGCTGAGGGCTGACCGTCCGCACGATACCGAGTGCGGATTCCAGGTCTGCACCGGCTTGCAGAGCACGGTTCGCAGAACGGCGGATAGTGGGCCCGTCGGTCGGGGAGTCTGGGAAAGGAACAGCCAATTCCACAGCGGCAATGCCGAATTCGTCACATGCCAGCAGCAGATCGATCAGTTCCTCACCTGGCGGATCGCCTACATGAAGGAAGAGGATGATACCTACCTCATCACCGGAAGCCCGGCGAGGTAGTGCCCGAGGTGTCATTTTTTCACCTCCATCAGCTTGGGCCACGCGGAAGAGACGGACTCCAGAAGGACAACGGCGGAGCCGCTATGGATCACATCGATTGCCAAGGCGACCCCTTCCTTCAACGTGGCGCACTCGCCAGCAGCCATCAGACCCGCCCCTGCGTTCAGCGCTACGGTGTGGGTGGCCGTGTGGTTGAGCTGCCCTGTAAGAACCTCACATAGGTGGTGGAGCGCTGCCTCAGGTTGAGCGGCGGGCAGCAGGTCTTCCGGAGAACCGCCCGCAGGAACCACATCTCCCGGTTCGATGACTTTCGGGGCTGACCGCGGGGCACGGAGCCGAGAGGTGGTGAAGCTGATCAACTCATCTGCTCCGAAACGACTCTCACAAATCCACAGGGAACGGCTTTCTTCGAGGTCGGCCCATGCCGCCGCACAGTCGAAGGGAAGACGTGACGAGACGCCAGTCAGCTGGCTGCTAACCGGGACATCCGCTACGAATGGCCCCAACGAGTTGAAGAGCCGACCGAAGTGGCTGAGCCCCAAAGGCAGAATCGCCCGTGCCACCCGAACGAAAACAGAGGGATAGACTCCGATGCTCGCGAAGGAGAGCGGCCCCTTGCCTAGGTCGTCAAGGATTTCCCGGGCACTGTGCTGGAGATCCACCCCCAAGGTTCCTAGGAGGTCCAGGGCTCCCCTGCTCGAGGAATAGGACCTGGATCCGGTCTTGACGGTCGGGACTTTCAGGGCGGCGACCACCAGCGCGGCCGCCGTAGAGATGTTAAATGTGGAAGGTCCGCCTCCAGTGCCAACGATGTTCAGAGCTGTCGTCTGCTGCTTTTCAGTCAGACCTGGAGGAACCAAGCTACCGACCAGCGCTACGAAGGTCTCGGGGGTGGGCATGCGGTTTGCCGTTGCTGCAAGCACAGCAGCAATCTCCACTCCCTCCACACGATGTTCTCGAACGTCATCCCAGAAGGCTTTCCAGGTCATCACGTCTGTGGGGGGCATGGCAAGAATCGATGCCACTCTCTCTGAGGCAGTCACAGTTATCAGACCTAATCACCTTGGCGAGAGGTCACGAACTCAGTGATTGCCTGGATGCTGGAGAAATTCTCAGGATCGAGGTCAGCATCACCCACCGTGATGGAGAACTGGTTTTCAATCCAAGCGATCAGCTTAAGCAGGCCCAAGCTGTCTACGATCCCAGAGTTCATCAGGTCCATGCCCATGGTAATTTCTTCAGCACGGCCTTCGGGATGGAACTCAGTGATCAAGTAGGTGCGAATTTCATCAGCGATTGTTTGCTCATTAATGATCATTTCATGCCCTTTCAAGGAAGGTTCTCCTGTGGGAGGACTTCATGGGTGATGTGAGGTTCATGGCGGTCAGCGAAGATGGCTCTACGGTCCAACTTTCCCGTGCCGGTCCTGGCCAGCGCATGGGTAGTGAAGGTGAACTGATCTGGAACCGCGGCCGCAGGCAATCGCAGGGCGCAGTGTTCCCTGAGAGTGCTGATGAGCGGTGGGCTCGGCGCGGCTCGCGCTACCACCACGACATGTTGCCCACCGCGGTCTCCCTGCTGGACTTGTGCGGCAGCCTCCACGATCTCAGGGTGTTCGGTTACGGTCTTTTCGATCTCGTCCAAGTTCACCGCGATACCACGGACTTTGGCCTGCCGGTCAGTGCGACCGGAGAGCCGGAAAGTTCCTTCCTGGGTGCGGACAACGAGATCCCCGGTGCGGAACCATTCCCGGGGGCCGGTACCAGTGCGGGGGTCCGGAAGAAATCTGTCGACGTCCCGAGAAGGATCGGTGTATCCAGCGGCGCCGAAAGGGGAGCGCACCCATAGTTCGCCGGCGCTCTCACCGTCTACGATTCCACCAGCCTCGTCTAGTACGAGCACCTCTACTCCCGGCAAAGGCTGTCCGATCGGCAGCGGGACGACATCGCTCGGATCCACAACATGCATAAAGGTGTCGTTGGATTCCGTGGAGCCGTAGATGTTTACGATCCGTGCCCGAGGAAAGAGCCGACGGACGGTGTGCAGGGTGGCTGCGTCCACCGTGTCCCCCGTTATGATGACGTGCTCTACGCTCACGCAGGGTTCAGAGACCTCAGACATTCCCGTGTAGAACAGAGGCACGGCCTGGATGACGTGCGCACCGTGTTTGCGTACCTGATTCAGCACCGAGGACCCCCGCAGAGATTCCAGCTGGGTTGGGACCACCACGGTGCCACCAAATGACAACGTGGCCCAGATGTCCAGCAAGGAGATGTCGAAACTGAACGGGGCCAGGGAGAGTGTCGTGCGGTTGGCACCCAGGCCGAACTCCTCAGCGGCCCAGTCCACAAACCGATCGACGCCCGAGGGTGTGAGACGCACACCCTTTGGTGTCCCAGTCGAACCGGACGTCGTGAGAATCATAAAGGTGTCCGTCAGGACGCGAACAGAAGCGCCGGCCTTCTCCTGTATGACCTCCGTACCATCCAGCCACGCTGCCACCCCTGCATCCTGGGCAACGGCATCACGTATCCCGGAAGGCAAAGTGCGAGAGAGCACCAAGGGCGGATGCCCGCCGAATAGACAAGCGAGGATACCGGTCAGGGTAGTGATGTCGCGGTCAGCGAGCACTGCCACAGGTTGCCCCGGCTGGACCAGCGTATGCAAGCGCATAGCCTCCAAGAGGTCGAGGGCCTGTTCGGTAAGCTGCCGATAGGTGACCGTACCCGCCCGGTGGTGGACGGCTATCGTATCCGGAGACTTCTCGGCTTGCTCCAAGATTCGACGGACAGTGGCGGACAGTCCGCAGAGTGTCACTTCTGTACGAAACGTTTCTCTGTGCGTCACGACCCAACCGCCAACATCACATGCCCGTTCTTCACGCTGGTTCCCAAAGGACCTGTCACTTTGAATGAAACCGCCCCTTGCCCCGGCGACCCCGTTATCTCGCACCGTGAAACCGCGTCCACGGGCGTCGCAGCGGAAAAGCGGGCGGCAAGTCGCGATACGCGCCTGATGTCGTTGTCGGCGAAGGCGTTCAACACGGTCTCGAACGACGCAGCGACAACTGCCATCCCATGAACGATCGCCCCCTCGAAACCTGCTGCCCGCCCGGCCTTGTCATCGAGATGGATGGGATTGTCATCCCCGGAGCACCGAGCGTATTCGACCACGTCAGCGTGGGTGAAACGCAGACTGCTGGTCTGCTGCATCCCCTCCCGTACTGGGTGTATGCGAGCAACGGCCGGAGTGTCCTGGTTGATCTCGACAGCGCTGATTTCTTCCGGGCTGACGCCACCCAGGCGGATCTGTGCCCGTAGAACCGCAGCCACCTCTGCATGTTCCGCGGTATCCAGTGTGCAAGTGACCATGACGTCAGCACCACCAACTGCCGCGCGGGCCATCGTGATATAGCTCGAACTGGTGTAGGCCGTGTCCACGCTGAGCTCTTGCCGCAACTCGATGTCCTGCGAAACATGGACCAAGCTTGTGTGTCCAGGAAAATGGTCCGTCACTAGAGCCTGCACGCATGGATGGGTAATGATGAAGGCGTCCACAGGACCGGGGCGGTTTAGCCCAGCCCCCCGCTCCGGGAGGCCGGCACATCGACGTACGAGCCGACGCAGCGTTGCGGTACGTTGCGCGTCTAGAACGGCCGTGTTTCGAAAGGGCAATTGTAAGGACTCAGATTCTGCGATGTTCACGGAATTCTCCTTGGCAGATCGTTTTCGGGCAATCATCATCGAGGCAAGCATTGGTTGTTGTGCGGCAGGGACGCGCTACCACTCAGACGACGACAAGGGCGGCATTGTGTCCCCCGAATCCGAACGAATTAGTAAGCGCTGGTCCGGGTCGGAGCTGACGGGAATCACCTGTCACCACGTCTACGGGACATTCGGGGTCTGTGAGCGAGTGGTTCGCCACTGGAGGGACAATGCCTTCAGACACCGAGCGCACCGTGACGATAACCTCTGCGGTTCCAGAAGCACCGAGCATGTGCCCGGTGACGCCTTTCAAGGCTGTCACGGGAGGACTATGGTTTGTGAACACCCGATGGATCACCTGTGCCTCCACTTTGTCGTTTAAAGGTGTGGAGGTGCCATGGGAATTCACATGGGAAATCTCATCCGACCCCACCCCTGCTTCTGCCAGTGCCTGTCGGATGGCCGCCTCAGCGCCAACACCGCCAGGATGTGGCTGGGTGAGATGGAACGCATCGGTGGTGGACCCGTAACCCAAGACCGTCCCCCAGATCCGGGCACCCCTTGCTACTGCGTCCTTCTCGCGTTCCAGGACCACGAAGGCCCCGCCTTCGCCCATAACGAATCCGTCCCGGTCCCGATCAAAGGGGCGTGACGCTCCGGACGGATCCTCACGTCGTGTGGACAAGGCGTTCAAAGCGGCGAAGGCAGCCATGGTGACCGGGGTCAGGGTGCTCTCGCAGCCGCCCGCCAGCACCACATCAACGCGGCCGGAACGCAGTAAGGTCATGCCATAACCAATGGCATCAAGACCACTCGCGCAGGTAGTTGCTACAGTATGAGCCGGCCCAGATATCCCCAAATGAATGGCAATCATTGCAGCTGCCGCATTCGGCATTGTCATGGTCGGCATAAGCGGACTAACGGCGGATGGGCCAGCAACTGCGTATTGAGCCGACTCCCGATCACTTGCAGCTCGCCCACCCACGGCATTCCCGACGACGACGGCGACCCGAGTCGGATCAGCTCCGCTCACACCAGAATCATGGTAGGCCTCCACACCGGCTGAAACCCCCAGCTGGGCGAACCTGTCCATCCGGCGAAAATTTTTGGCTGACATACCTTCGGGTACCTGGGGACTGACTGCGGGGCTACCGAAGGGAACGGAGTGTCCGGACGCCTGTAGATGAGGGATGATCTGAGTCGTTGGCTGGGCGCGGAGCGCACCCGCCCATAGGTCGGACGCCGTCGCACCGACGGGCGTCACAGCACCCATGCCAGTAATGGAGATGCGATGGGAATCTGCCATCTCAGAGGTCCTCAACGATTCCCTGACGTCGTGCAGCGGTCGTGAAGACTTCCGCGGCGGCGTTGATGTCATCCTGCGTGTGCATGGCCGTGATCGCGATACGCAGTCGTGCCAGGTTGGTTGGTACCGCCGGAGTCACCACAGGTAGTCCCACGACTCCGAGGTCTCGGCAGAGAGTGGCGAAGGCATACGCCTCAGCGTCGCTACCGATGATCAGTGGTACTACGGCCGTCTCACTATCGCCTGTACGCAGCCCAGACTCGGTCATGATCGTCCTAAAGCGGGTCGACTCGGTCTGGATGTGCTTCACGCGCCATGGCTCGGATTCAAGGATGCGCAAGGACTCCAGCGCCGCGCCGACCTGCGCCGCCGGAAGGGCTGCTGAGAAGAGGAAAGGACGTGCAGCGTAGCGCAGGTGATATACGAGTTCCTCGCTTCCCATCACCCAGCCGCCTACTGACGGAATACCCTTGGAGAGCGTACCCACTTTGATGTCGGCCCGAACAGAGTTGCCGAAGTGTTCTTCGATGCCTTTTCCGGTCTCACCTATCACTCCCAGCGCATGAGCTTCGTCCACCATCAGGAGAGCACCGTGCTGATCACATACTTCCCGCAGTTCAGGTAAAGGAGCGATATCCCCATCCATGGAGTAGACGCTGTCCACGATCACCAGGCGAATTCCGCCGGCGGGTGTGCTACTCAGCCGCGCGTCCAAATGGACAGGATCGTTGTGGCGGAACCTGACCGTGTTGGCGCCGCTGAGTTTGGCACCGTCCACCAAGCTGGCATGGGCGTACTTATCGAGCAGAATCGTGTCACCTTCTCCAGTCAGCGCGCCGATTACGCCCATGTTGACCGCGTACCCGGAGGTGAAAACAAGAGCATTCTCGCGGTTTCCCCAAGCGGCAATCCGTTGCTCGAGTTCCCTGTGAATGGGCATCGTACCGGCGAGGGCACGAACGCCGTGAGCGCCTGTGCCATAGGTCTCCGCCGCCTCCTTGGCAGCCGCGATCACCCGAGGATCACCGTTGAGACCGAGGTAGCTATAGCCGGACATCATGAGTAGTTCGCGATCGCCCAGTCTGACGAAGGGTCGGGAAGTACTGGGGGCGTAGGGCACGAAGCTGTTGTAGTCGTGCTCGGTAGGCTCCAAGCGACCGACGCGGCGAATCGTGGCGTCAATGCGGTCTTGCAGTAACTCGGCGGACGAGATCGGGGAGGTACTTTTCATGGAATCGGTCCCTCTAGTCTAAAAGCTGGATGATGATGTGGGGTGGTCACTCAGGGGTACGTGGACGGCGAAGGCAGCGATGAAACCGCGCCCCATGACCCACTTGCCACGGAAGAGCCGTGCTCCGGAGGTCCAGCCGGGGAGCCGGACACTGAACCTCCCCCCTCTCAGCAGATGCGCTTCCCCGTCTGTCATGGGTAGCCACTGCTGATTGATTCGATACGAAGCTTTGTAGGCCGCCTCCTTGACGCAGAAATAGACGACTGGCCATGGGATGTTCGGCTCTCTGCACCGAAGCCGTTGCAGCCCCTGCTGCTCACGGTCGGTAGTGAAGGGGAGGCGCTCCCCATCAAGGTGACGAGCCGTCTCCACATCGATCCCAAAGTCGGCCGTGGTCGATCGGGCAACAGCTGCGCCTGCATAATTGCGGGTGTGGGTCAGACTCCCTTGGTATCCCATAGGAAACAGCGGGATACCGCCGGCACCCCGACCGATCACGGTCTCCTTCACTCCCCAGCGAGCAAGAGCTCGGCGCGCCTGATCACGGGCCACCAACGACTGCAACCTCTGGGGACCCTGGCTTTGCCCCACTAAATGCTGCTCGGCGGGCAGGCCAGCGATATCAGGAAAGGGGCCGTAGTGCTCTGCTACTTGGACCCAAGGTGGAACCACGGAAGCGAGGAGTTTGGTTGTCATGTCGGTCTTACACCACCGTCACTCCACCATCGACGCTGATGACCTGACCGGTCATGTAGTCCACTTCTAAGAAGACCCCGATGGCGCGTGCAATTTCTTCAGCAGTGCCGAAGCGCTGCATGGGGCACTTACTTCGAATGGCCTCTTTAGCACTGTCCTGGAGGTTCTCCGTCATCCCTGTAATCATGAATCCGGGTGAGAGCGCGTTCACTGTGACACCCCGTTTGGCGCACTCCGCGGCCAACGTTCGGGTGAGCCCCATAACCCCGGCCTTCGATGCGGAATAGGCGGTCTGACCGCTGGTGGCAATAAACCCGGATGGTGACACGATATTCACGATCCGTCCCCAGCGACGTGCAAGCATCCCCGGAACGACTGCCCGCGACATGTGGAACGTGCCAATCAGATTTGTCTGGATCACTCGGGCCCAGTCGGCGGGATCCTGCATGGCCATCAGAGCATCTAGCCGGATTCCGCTGTTGTTGACCAGAACGTCCACCGGACCAAGCGTCTGCTCCACCTGCGCAACCAGGGCCGTTGCCTGATCCCACTCTGCGATGTCACCGCCCACGACGCTGGAAGGATGATTCAGCATGGCGGCAGTCTCGTTGGCGGCGTCGAGAGAAGAGTTGTAATGAACTGCAACTGAGCAGCCACGCCGATCCAGTTCTACGGCCAAGGCGCGTCCGAAACCACCTGAGGCACCCGTCACAAGTGCGATTGGGACATCTGGGCGATGTCCGCGGCGCCGAGGCGCGTTACTGTCTCTGCTAGTGCTCATGCCATGGCCGTTTCTTGCTGGCCAGCTTCCTTCGCGCCGGCATCAACGGATCCACCCCATCGAAGCAACATGGACCCCCAAGTCATTCCGGCACCGAAACCAGCAAGCAGTACGAGGTCTCCTTCATGAATGCGTCCTTCTGTCAGCGCTTCAGTGAGAGCAATGGGGATGGAAGCTGCAGCCGTGTTTCCGTAGCGCTCCAGGTTTGTGAAGACTTTCGAGCGATCCAATCCTGAATGTGTGGCGATAGAATTCACGATCCGGATATTGGCCTGGTGGGGGATCATCAGGTCAACATCGGAGACGTCCACTCCGGCCTGAGCGAGCGTCTTGCGAAGGGTCGCCACGGTCAGACGTACAGCATTGAGATAGATCTCGTTGCCGTTGATCTTGGCATAGTGCAGTCCCTTTTCTACTGTTTCGACGCTGGCCGGTAGGCGACTTCCTCCGGCTTCCACCTTGAGGCTCCCGGTCCAGCGCCCTTCAGCGCCGAGATCCCAGCCCAGTATCCATTCGGAATCGTTTGGTTCGAGCAGCAGCGCACCCGCACCGTCCCCCACAAGAATTCCGAGGTCCCGATCATTCGGATCTGCTGTCAACGAATGCGTGTCGGAGCCGATCACCAGTATCGGACGCGGGTCAATTCGAATGAGGGCTGCCGCGGTCACGAGAGCGTACATGAAACCAGCGCACTCAGCGTTTACGTCGTGAGCGCTACCCCTGATCCCCAACTCGTGTTGGACAAAAGCTGACGTAGCCGGGGAGGGCTGCTCGGGAGTGGCCGTTGCTACGAAGAGGTGTGCGACCTCCTCGGGCGCGCAGCCCGCACGCTCCAGCGCTCGGCGTCCAGCTTCCACCGCAAGCGAAGCGGTGGTCTGCCCCGGGCTAACCCAACGGCGTTCACGGATACCGCAGCGGCTCGTGATCCACTCCTCGTCCAGCCCGAATCCGGCGGCCAGCTCTGCACTGTGTATGGTGCGCTCAGGGACACTCATACCCCAGCCAGTGATGGACATGCTCGGCACGTCAGGCCACCACACTTACGAGGCGGGTATGGAAAGTACGCAGAGTGGCCCGACCGTCCTCGTTCTCGAAAACTGCAGCATCCACGCCGCTGCCCGGGTTTTCAGTTTGGAACTTGTACAGCCACTCCATGAGATCCATCGAGTCCACGTCTGACACTTCGGCCAATGGGGTGTCCGGATCGATCGCCGAAGCACCGGAGACCTCTTCCAGTTGACGGGCGAAGTCTTCAAGGGTCAAATTCATTCTTCTTTTCTCCAATATGGGCGTCGGATTCGATGGCTGCCTGCCGTTTCATGCAGAGTGCGTAACCGGCAGCACGGGCAATAGTAAACAAGCAGGGCGCAACAGCGCTGCAAAGTCAATCGATCAACTTGATTCGGGGAATTCTAGTGCGCGTTGCGCCTGCGTTGCGATGGTCCAGAAGAGTTGCAGCCGAAATCACTCAAGTCACGCCTCCTTACCCCAGGTCACGCAGGAGAAATTCATGTCAAACGGCAGCGCCAAGATGCAGGATTCTGCAGCACAGTCGAGGGGACACTCGACCCCCCAGCCCTCTGCAACCAGGATCGTCATCGTGGGGGCCGGATTCTCCGGCATCGCGGTTGGAATCCGGCTCCTTCGGTCCGGCCGGACGGACTTTGTCATCCTTGAGCGCGCTGACGAAGTGGGCGGCACTTGGCGGGACAACTCCTACCCTGGAGCCGGCTGCGACATTCCCTCACTTCTGTACTCTTTCTCTTTCGCGCAGAATCCTGGGTGGTCGAACACTTTTGGATCCCAGGACGAGATCTTGGACTACTTAAAGAGCACTGTGGATCGCTTCGGACTGCGGGAACATATCCGCTTTAAAGAGGAGCTGAAGGATGCATCTTGGGACGACGAGACTCGCACTTGGACTATCGCCACGGACAGGGGGAAGCTGATCGCAGATATTCTAGTGCTGGCAACGGGATACCTCAGCGATCCCCAGCTGCCTGATGTCGCGGGAATCGAGGACTTCGGCGGGCCGATGTTCCACACGGCGCAGTGGGACCACGAGGTGCAGCTCGAAGGACGCGATGTGGCTGTGGTGGGCACTGGGGCTTCGGCCATCCAGCTGGTTCCTGCTATTGCTGGAGAAGTCGGCCATCTCACCCTCTACCAACGCACCCCGGCTTGGGTGAATGCAAAACCGGACACTCCAGTCACCGGACGTGAGCAACGTCGCCGTGCTGGCATCCCCGGCTATCAGCGATTCCAGCGCAACATCAACAAATATGGACGTGAGATAATCGCACTGCTGATGTCCAAGCCCAAACTCATTCAGAAGACGCTCCAGCCGCAGATCGAATCCTATCTGGCTGATCAGATCCCAGACGAGGACCTCCGACGCGATCTGACACCTGACTACGTAGTTGGATGCAAGCGGATCCTCTTCTCGAATGAGTACTATCCAGCCCTGCGCCGGGACAACGTGGAGGTGGTACCACACGCGGTAGACACCTTCCGACCCGGTATCGCTGTTGCGGGGGGAGTTGAGCGAAAGCATGACGTGGTTATCTTCGCTACGGGCTTCAGTGCAGTGGACCGAGCAGCAGCCCACCTGATCCGATCGCGTGGTAAGACCCTCTCTTCCGTATGGGCCCACTCCATGAGCGCCTATGTAGGAAGCACAGTGGCAGGATTTCCGAATCTGATCACCATGCTTGGCCCGAACACCGCATTGGGACACCACTCACAGACCGTCATGTTGGAGGCGCAGGCCGACTATCTGGTCGCCATGCTCGAATACATGGAGAAGAACGACTTGGACAGCGTTGAGGTACGTGAGGACAGTCAACGGGAGTACAACAAGTGGCTTGACATGAAGTTGGACGGAACGGTCTGGCAGACCGGCGGCTGTACCAGTTGGTACCAGGACGCCAGTGGCCACAATCCCATCACATACCCCACCTATACCTGGACCTTCCGACGCCACCTCCGACGCTTCCGTCCCGAGCACTACCGGGCAACCACCCCTGAGATCGGGGCACGCGGCATTGATGTTCCAAGACTGCTCACCGTCGCTGCAGAGGATCGCTAAGCCACACCCGGATACCGAAAAACCCACTATTTCCCCACCAGCACTGCCCATAGTAAGGATTCCCCGTGAGCCGAATTACTGACGCCCCCTCCAACTTGCCCCAAATCTCTCGACGTCTTCTTTTCCGCACAGCCGCCACTACGGTGGTCGGCTATTCATTGACAAATGGCTGGATATCGGAGGCCGAGGCCGATGATTCCGAGACGTCGGAGGCCGAGGCAGAGCGTCTATTTCGGCGACTTCCTCGCCTGCAGGGAACTGTTACCCGAGAGGCTGCCGGTTTTATCACCGATTTCGGTCGTGAGATCAGCGCCCAGCCAATAGCTGTGCTGCACCCCGAGGGTACTGAGGATATCGTCGCTATGTCCCGTTTCTGCACGCTTCACGGCATCCCTATGGCGATGAACGGTCAGTCTGGTGAGACCGACAAGCATGAGTCGCACTCCAACTACGGGCAGGCGCTCACCAAGGGAGGCCTTCAAATCAACGCCCGCAAACTCGCCGAAGTCCGCAAGCTGACCGAGGGCACGGCCGTCGTGGGAGCCGGTACCACATGGGCTGAGCTCGTCGAAGCAGCACTGGATACCGGACAGACGGTTGCCACCCTTCCTGACTATCTCAACCTCTCCATCGGAGGAACTGTTTCCGTGGGCGGCGTGGGAGGCAACGTCCAGCGGTTCGGGCTCTGTTCTGACCTGGTGCAGGAAATCGAGATCGTCGCACCGACAGGAATTGTATACAGGGCCAGTCGTCAGCAGAACGCATCACTGTTTAAGGCGGCTCTCGGCGGGGCTGGCCAATATGGTGTCATCACAGAGGTAACGCTGAACCTTGTTCCGGCGCAGGAGATGGCCACAATCATCAGCCTGTATTATTCGTCGTCAGCGGACTACCTACGTGATCAGCGCACGCTTCTTAAAGTAAAAGACCTGCAGCATCACACAGGAGAGTTCATCCGTGTGGAAGATGACACGGAATGGAACTTCAAAATCGACTTGGGCGTCTATCATCCATCGGGGCAGCCTCGCGACCTAGAGGACATACTTTCCGAGCTGAGCGACGACCGTGACCGACGAACCACAGTTACCATGCCATATCACGACTGGGCATTCCGTGTCACGCCTACCATGCAGTCTCTCTCCGAGTCCGGACATCTAGAGATGAAGAAACCATGGGCCAGTTTCCTGATCCCCGGCGACCGGGTGCAAGAGTTCGTGGACTGGGTCTCGCCGCAGATGTCTCAGCAGGATCTCGGTGCCGGTTTGTGTCTTCTCTCCCCGCTGACTCCTGAATCAATCGCCACGGAGATGTTCATGGTGCCGAGCTCCTCAGACGGTCTGGCGTTTTTCTTTGACCTGTTGGCTTTCCCAGACCCTGACACGCCCGACGTGGATGGGATGTTCGAGCGGAACCGACGCTTCTACGACAAAGTAACCAGCTTGGGAGGTAAGCGCTATATCATCGGTGCCATACCTGGGATGACGAAGTCAGACTGGGTCAATCACTATGGGTCATCACGGTACAGTTGGCTCTCCGTGTTCAAACGGATCTACGATCCACGCGGCGTGCTTACGCCTGGGCAGAGGATCTTCTCATGAGTCAGCTAATCGAGATCACAGACTCGGTCCGACTCCCAGCCGACCGTGAGGTGGTATGGGATTTGCTGACGGCAGAACTGGCCGGGGCTGGCGCTTGGTGGAACCGGACCAACACCTTTGCCGCAGACAGAGATCCGGGGACACTGGGCAGCAGAATCCGCTGGACGATTGCGCCGAACGGGATCAACAAGCCCGGACCACGGTTCCGATTCACATCAGTCACCGTTGAAGCAGTTCGTCCATCTCGGCTGGAACTATCCTTTCGGGGTGATTTTGAGGGCAAGAGTGTATTCCGACTGGAAGACGTAGAGGAAGACACTCGCCTGTCCTTGGAATTTAGTGCAGAATGCCGCGGATGGGCCGGTGTGTTCTCTCGGCTGGTTGACATGTCCGCTAGTCGTTCCCGGAGCACTCGGGACGCTTTCAGACGACTTCGCGAGCTGTTTTTGCAAGTTCCTGATCAAGGAACAACCTCCCCAGAATTCCGACTGTGCGGCACCACCTCTGCTGCGCGTACGGCGATGGACCTGCGCACCGCGTACGGCGATGTCTTGCGCATGTGGCACTGGCAGCCGGTCGATGAACCTCCCGCCAGAGCCACGGCGGTCCTGACACATGGTTGGGGATCATCTTCACGAGCGTTCGACAGCACGGTGGAGAAGCTCCTGCTGCAAGGGATGGACGTGGTTACTCTCGACTGGCCGGGCCATGGCGCCAGTGTCCTTCATCCGACAGGGCAACTGAGTCTGGAACGCTTGGCAGCCGGCCTCTGCGGGGTGCTTGACCTCATTGAGGTGAGGCCCGTCATTCTAGTAGGACACTCGGGCGCGGCTCTCGTCGGGACACTCGCTGCGGCGCAGGCCTCCACAATCGATGGCTTCGTGTTCCTTTCCGCTGCACTCCAGGACCCGGGAGCCACCGCCGCAATGCTCAGGGTCCAAGGAGGTCGGCTACTCGACATCGTCCTGAGCAGCCCAGTGCTCTCCGAAATAGTGCTTTCGCGGATCTTGGGCCCATCCCTGCCGACTGCCACTCGTGCTCTCACAGCCGCTCGTCTACGAGCCGTTGCGCCTGCTGTGCGTCGGTCATACTTCGAAGCAAGTCGTAATGTGGACCTTACAGATTTCGGACGCCGGGTCAGTGTACCTACTTTGGTGATGACCGGGTCGGAGGACATGATGTTCCCGATTCATTCGGCCCGTACCACAGCACTCACCTTTCCACATGGACGCTTCAGGTTGCTGACGGGGCGTGGACATGCACTTCCCGAGGAGGCACCGGACGAGATTGCGCGCGCGGTGCTGGAGTTGGCTCCCAGGGTCGGGGATGGAACGTTCGGGAGCTTCCTACACCAGTAGGCAATGAACTTGAGTGTCTGCCACATGTCACTTCCGTGCTCATCAGGATTACATGATTCCGGGGGAGCGAACTTTTGAGTTTTCTGGATTCAGTTGTTACGAAGGACAGTGGGCCGTGATGAGGTGTGCACGGGAGAACGGGCTCAAGCCATATGAGCCGGAGAGCAGGGGCAATCGCTTCGCAGCGCCTCGGAAGGCACAACCGGCAGAGGAGCGCGTCTTCCCACAGCCCTCGGGCCCACACCTCACGCTCCATCCGGGAGACGACCGGCCAGGCACCGTCCTCTTCTCTGCTTTCCGAGACTGGGGGGGTCTGCGCAGAGCAGAGTGCGGTAGGTGGTCGTTCCCGTCCTATTTCGC